>NZ_JAAZQP010000014.1:0-179541 GCF_012275435.1 Rhizobium sp. SG741 | reverse complement strand
AGGCCTCGATCGCCTTCTTCAAGGTCGATCAGGCGAATGCACGCAAGGCCCAGGCCGCACACCATCCCGTCCATCAGGCGATCAGCCCGGCCAAGACCAGGCCTGCCGCCAAGGCGCCGATTGCCAGGGCACCGGCTGCCCGCGCCGACAACAGCGTCGCCGCGCAGCAGGCCCGCCTCAAGGGCTTCTCCCTCGACATGTCCATGGGTGGGCCTGACGCCGATGATGCCGAATTCAAGGAGAGCGCGTAAATGGCTGTGCCCGACTCAGAAGCCCAATATGTGACCTTCGGCCTCGACGACGAATGCTTTGCCGTTCCCGTCGAGGTGGTCAGAGAGATCCTGGATCATCAGGATGCCTTCCGCATTCCGCATGGGCCGGACTATCTGCTCGGCCTGCGCGACGTGCGAGGCCAAGGCGTACCGGTCATCGACCTGCGCCTGCGCCTTGGCATGTCCAGAACGACAAAGACCCCGCATACCCGCATCCTCGTCATCGATGTGAAAATCGCCGACAAGGCGCTGACGCTCGGCCTCGTTGCCGACCGGGTCTTCGAGGTCACGTCCTTCAAACATCAATCGGTCGAAAGCGCCCCCGATATCGGGGTGCGTTGGCCGTCCGAATATATTGCGGGCGTCGTGCGCCGGGAAACTGGATTCGTTGTCATCATCGACCTGGCGAAACTCTTTTCGCCGGCCGACGCGGTTTCGCTGGTCAGCGCGGACGCCGGTCGGACCGTTGCCGGATCCGCCGCCATTTGAGTGAGAGTTAAAGTGCCAGCCCAGGATCTGAGAGACTACGGTGACAACGGGTTAAGCCGGCGGAACTTCGACCAGCTTGCCCGCTACATTTACGACTATAGCGGCATCAAGATGCCACCCGGCAAGCGCACCATGCTGGAGGGGCGGTTGAGGCGCCGGTTGAGGGCAACCGGCATCATCGATCTTGATGACTATTGCGACTACCTCTTCAAGCGCGGCGGCATCGATCGCGAGGCCATACACCTCATCGATGCGGTCACGACCAACAAGACCGATTTTTTCCGGGAGCCGAAGCATTTCGAGCATCTGGAAAGCTCCGCCTTGCCTGAGCTTCTGGCAGCCGGCCACCGCCGGCTGCGCGTCTGGAGTGCAGCCTGCTCCATCGGAGCCGAGCCCTACACCATAGCCATGGTGATAGAGGATTATCGCGAAGCCAACGGTGCGCCGGATTACAGCATTCTCGCCACCGATCTTTCCACAGATGTCCTCAAGGCGGCCCGCAGGGGCGTCTATCCGATCGCGATGGTCGATCCGGTCGATCCGCAAAGGCGCGAACGCTATGTGATGGAGGCCCGCGACCCGCAACGCGGCGAAGTGCGCATCCATCCGACATTACGCGCAAGAATCGGCTTCGGCCGTCTCAACCTCATGGATCGGGCCTATGATATCGGCGACAAGGTTCACATCGTTTTCTGCCGCAACGTCCTGATCTATTTCGACAAGCCGACCCAGGAAAAGGTGCTGTCCCGGCTTTGCGACAAGCTGGTTCCGGGCGGCTTTCTCTATGTCGGTCATTCCGAAACTATCAGTGGGCTCAACCTGCCGGTGAAGCAGGTCGCCAACACGGTTTTCAGAAAGGTCTGACACATGGCCAGAAAGATCCGCGTGCTTATTGTCGACGACTCCGCCAGCGTGCGCCAAGTGATGACACAGGTGCTCTCGGCGGATCCGGACATCGAGATCATGGGGGTCGCCGCCGATCCCTTCGTGGCCGCGAAGAAGATTCAGGAAGAAATTCCCGATGTCATCACGCTCGATGTCGAAATGCCTCGCATGGATGGGATCACCTTCCTGCGCAAGCTGATGGCGCAGCGCCCCATTCCGGTCGTCATGTGCTCCTCCCTGACCGAGGCCGGTTCGGAAACCCTGATGCAGGCGCTGGAGGCCGGCGCCGTCGACGTCATCCTGAAACCCAAGATCGCGGCCGCCGATCATCTGGCGGAGACGGCCGCGATGATCCGGGAAACCGTCAAGGGCGCCGCAGCAGCCCGGCTTGGAACCACGCGTCGGCGCCTGGTTGCCGCAAGCGGACCGACTGCCAAGCTGACAGCCGATGCGGTGCTGCCGCCGCCGAGCGGCAGGGCCATGGCCAAGACCACGGAAATGATCGTCTGCGTGGGCGCGTCCACGGGCGGCACGGAGGCGCTGCGCGAACTGCTGGTGGCACTCCCGGCCAACACGCCCGGCATCGTCATCGTGCAGCATATGCCGGAGAAATTTACCGCTGCCTTCGCCAAACGCCTGAACAGCCTTTGCGAAGTCGAGGTCAAGGAAGCCGAACACGGCGATCCTGTGCTGCGCGGCCACGTTCTGATCGCACCCGGCGGTAAGCACATGCTGCTGGAACGGCAGGGCGCTCGTTATGTCGTTTCCATTAAGGAAGGTCCGCTCGTCTCCCGGCACCGGCCGTCCGTCGACGTCCTCTTTCGCTCCGCTGCACGATCGGCTGCAGCCAACGCCATGGGCATCATCATGACCGGCATGGGAGACGACGGCGCCCGCGGCATGAAGGAAATGCACGCGGTCGGGGCCTTTACCGTCGCCCAGGACGAGGAGACATCCGTCGTTTTCGGCATGCCCAAGGAAGCGATCGCCCATGGTGGTGTCGACAGGACCGTGGCGCTCGATCAGATCGCCCGCGAGATCCTGGCTGCCGATAAACGGCATTGATGGTAACGGTGCGCAAAGCCGCTGCCGGGGCGGATTGCAGCCTCATTCAAAATGGTTTGTTAACCATAAATGCGTAACCATCTCCACAAGCCATGACAGCCCTTCGCCCATCCCATTGCGTTGCCCGACCGATCACCCCACGGAGTGCCCATGGCCGTTCTGACCTTTGCCAATACGAAAGGCGGCGCCGGCAAGACCACCGCCGTCGTCATCGTCGCCTGCGAGCTCGTCAGAATGGGCTTTTCGGTGGCTGTGCTGGACGCCGACCCGCAGTTATGGATTTCCAAATGGTATGAACGGATGGGCGACAGGGCCCCATCCTCGCTATCCGTCATTCCCTATGTGACAGCCGCCAATCTCGGCCAGCATGCACGCAAGCTGCGCGACGAGGTCGATTTCCTTCTCATCGATTTGCCCGGCGCCCGCAGCCCCCTGCTCGCACAGGCGCTCGGCTATTCGAACTATGTGCTCATCCCCGTCCAGGGATCCGCCATGGATGCGGAGGGCGCCACCAATGTCATCGAGCTTCTCCAGTATCTGGAAGATCGCGCCGATATTCGTATCCCGCACTCGGTCGTGCTGACCCGCGTCAATCCGATGGTCACCACGCGTGCACTACAGTCGGTGAAAGAACTGCTCTCTAGCCGGCGGGTCCATGTGCTCTCCACGCCCATCATCGAGCGCGCCGCTTATCGCGAAGTCTTCGGCTATGGCCAAACCCTCTATTCGATCGACCCGGAAAGCGTCAGCAATCTCGACAAGGCCCGGCAAAATGCTCAGGCTCTCGCCCAGGAAGTTCTGCGCCGCATTCTACCCTATAGCGGCCGCGTCGATCAGACAAAGGCCGACGAACTCAAACGCTCGGCCTGACGAGCGCCCAGGTTTATGGGCCTATTCGCCGCCTGCGCGGCGCGTGGTGACGCAGCGCGTTGGCGACATGCTGCCGACTTCGTACACGTAAAACGCCGGCTGACGCGCTTGCCCTTTGCGTTGCCTTTTCGGCAATTAATAATCCGCATAATTGTTCTTTATTAGAACGCTGAATTCCCCCATCATCGCTCCATCGGTGGATAACGAGACGAAAAGTCCGATCGCCCGATCAACAGGGGAACTATCAGAATGTCTCAATTCATGATGAATCGGCGCCGCTTCCTATCCAATGCTGCGTTGGTCGGGGGTCTCGCCGCGACGCAGACTTTCATCGGTATTCGCGCCGGCAAGGCTGCCGATGTCGCCGAGGTCCGCATGCAGCTCGGCTGGCTCGCTTCCAACGGCCTGATCGGTGAAGTCGCGGCCCAGAAGAAGGGCTTCTTCACCGAACAGGGCATCGATCTCACCATCGTGCCCGGCGGTCCGAATGTCGATGGCGTGGCCGGCGTGGCCGCTGGACAATCTACCATCGGCCAGATTTCTTCGAGCCCCTCTGTCATGCTCGCGCGCTCGGCCGGCATGCCGGTCAAGGCGTTTCTTGCTGGTTATCGCAAGCACCCCTTTACCTATTTCTCGTTGAAAAAGGCGCCGATCCGCGAGCCGAAGGACATGATCGGCAAGACGATCGCCACTCAGCCCACCGCTTTCATCCTGCTGCGCGCCCTTCTCGCCAAGAACGGCATTCCGGAGGACAAGGTGAAGATGGTCAACATGGGCTCCGACATGAACCAGCTGATCACCGGCCAGGCCGATGCGGTGACCGGCTGGGTGACGAATACCAATGCGCTGAAGGTGCTGGGAGATGATCGCGTCGACATGATGCTCTGGGATGCCGGCCTACAGCTCTACGCCAACGTCTACTACACGACCGACGAGCAGCTGGACAAGCATTCCGACGTGCTGGTCCGCTTCACGACGGCAGCCGCCAAGGGTTGGGGCTATGTTCGCGACCATCCGGAAGAAGCCGTCGGCATGCTGGTGGAAGCCTATCCCAATCTCGACAAGGCAAGCGAACTGGAGGCAGTCCATTCGGTCATCGACTTCTCCTTCGGCGACAGCACCAAGCAAACTGGCTGGGGCGCGATGAACAAGGATAATTGGGCGGCTCAGATCAAGGCCTATGCCGACCTGAAACAGTTTGCCGGCACGGTTCCGACCGTCGACGATGTTGCCACGATGGCGATCCTCGATGCGACGACCGACATTCGCAAACAGATCGGGTGATACGATGATGAGTGCCGCCACCATCAAGGAGCCGATGCCGCGTGCCGAAACCGCACGGCTTGCGGTCTCCGTTCGCGATCTCGACATCCGCTTCGGAGACAGGGGCAATGAGGTCACCGCCCTGTCCAACGTCTCAGTCGATATTCCCGAGGGCTCGTTCGTCACCATGCTGGGACCATCGGGCTGCGGCAAGTCGACCCTGCTGCGCTGCATCGCCGACCTCGTTCACATCAGCAACGGCTCGGTTTCGGTGTTCGGCCGGCCGCCGCGCCAGGCACGCGAAGGCCGCGATTTCGCCTTCGTATTCCAGGAGGCGACGCTGCTGCCATGGCGCAGCGTCATCGACAATGTCCGCCTGCCGCTCGAAGTCGGCAGGCACGACAAGAGCTCCTATGCCGATCCGATGGAATTGCTCACATTGGTTGGCCTGAAAGGACGCGAGAACGCCCTGCCGCATGAGCTGTCGGGCGGCATGCGGCAGCGTGTGGCGATCGCCCGCGCATTGGTGACAAAGCCGCGCATCCTGCTGATGGACGAGCCGTTCGGCGCATTGGACGAGATCACCCGCGACAAGCTCAACGAGGAGCTGCTGCGCATCTGGCGGGAAACGGGAACCACTATCATCTTCGTGACCCATTCCATCCCGGAGGCGGCCTTCCTCGGCCAGCATGTGCTGATGCTGCAGGCCCATCCCGGCCGGGTGAAGGAATTCATGAAGGTCGACCTGCCCTATCCCCGTGCGCTTTCCATGCGTGACACCGTGGATTTCATCAGGGTAACAGCCCATCTGCGCGCCCTGCTGGAGGAATGCATATGAGCAACGCCGTGCACTCCGAAATCCGTGGGGTCACCAAGGCGCCGCGCAAGGTGGCTCTCCTCGATGCGACCATCGGCGTCCTGTCTTCGAACATGCCGGCGATCCTCGCCGCACTCGGCTGCATCGTGCTGTGGCAGGCCGTCATCTGGATCTTCAAGATCCCGACCTTCATGGCGCCAGCGCCGGTCGATGTCCTCTATGCGTTTCGCGACAATGCCGCGACACTGACACGCAATCTCTTGCCGACGCTGCTCGAAGCCGTCCTAGGTTTCGTCTTCGGCAATCTCGTTGCGATCCTGCTGGCGATCTGGTTCGTTCACAGCGCAACCGCAGAGAAGGCCTTCTATCCAATTGCGGTCTTCATCAAGGCGATCCCGATCATCGCCGTCGCGCCGATCCTGGTCCTGATCTTCGGCAACGGCGTCGCCCCCAAGATCATCATCGCCGGCCTCATCTGCTTCTTCCCGACGCTGGTCAACATGGTTCAGGGTCTTCGCTCGGCGAGCCCCGCAATGCTCGATCTCATGAGGGTTCTTTCGGCCAGCAATTCCGAAATCCTCTGGAAGGTTCGTCTTCCAAGCTCGCTGCCCTTCCTCTTCGCCGCCCTGAAGATCGCGGCGACCAGCAGCGTCATGGGGGCGATCGTGGCCGAATGGATCGGGTCCAGTTTCGGGCTCGGCGCGCTCATCATCGAGGCAACCTATAATTTCCGCTCGCCGCTTCTCTACGCAACGGTGGTGATTGCCGCCCTGCTCGCCGTGATCCTGTTTTTCATCGTGTCGATCGCCGAGGCGAAGATGGTCCGCTGGAAACCGGCCGGCCAGCACTGAGCGCTCAAGAACAACATCAAGGAAACACCAATGACACAGGTTATTCATCAGCCTGCACGGGATATCTCTGTCGTCGATCGCTCCGATGTGGTGGTGGTCGGCGGCGGCCCGGCCGGCATCGCAGCAGCGGTATCAGCCGCGAGGAACGGCGCAAGCGTCACGCTTCTCGAACGCTATCCCTATGTCGGCGGCCTTGCCGCCGGCGGCATGGTGCTGGTGCTCGACGACATGATCAACGAGCTTGAGATTACCGTGCGCGGCATCTGCATGGAAATGATCGAGCGGATGAAGGTCTGGGGCCTTTGCGTCACGCCGACCGATCGCGACCGCCTGATCGAGTTCAGGGAGACGCCGGAGGCCTGGCAGCGCTGGGCGCGTTGGGGTCTCTTTGACTTTCACACCCAGGCGATGCCGCATCCGATCTGCTTTTCGGCGGCATTCGATCCCGACGCGTTCAAACGCGCCGCCTACGACATGATCGGTGAAGCCAAGATCAAGCTTAGAACCCATAGCTGGTTCTCCTCGGCTATCGTCGAGGATGGGACGATCAAGGGCGTGATCTGCCAGACGAAGGAAGGCATGCAGGCCATCCTCGGTGACGTCGTCATCGACACGACAGGCGATCTGGATGTGGCCGCCAGCGCCGGCGCTGCGCATATCGAATCCAATTTCATCCTGACGACGGTTTCGCGCTGGGGCGGCGTCGATACGGAGGCCGCCGAGCGCTTCGAACGGGAGGAGCCCGAAGCCTTCAAGGCGCTCGATCACGAGGCCAAGCGGCTGATCGGCGGCTGCTGGTCCTTCTGGTGGCTGAAAACCCCGCTGCCGGGCATCGTCTGGCTGAACTGCCCGCATATGCCGACACTGAGCGGCCTGAAAGTGGCGGATCTGACCAAGGCCGAGATCGAAGGCCGCTCGCGCATAGCCAAGCTGCTCGAATTTGCCCGCCAGAAGATGCCGGGCTTCGAGAATGCCTATGTCGTCGATTTCGCACCGCAGACCGGAGTGCGTCAGACACGACAGCTGGAAGGCGCCTACGTCGTTACCAAGGACGACGTCATGTCGCGCCGTCACTTCGCCGATACGGTCTGCCGTGGTCGCGACTACTACACGCCCTACCGGGCGATGTTGCCGAAGGAGATCGATCAGCTGATCGTCGCCGGCCGGCATTATTCTGCAACCCCGCAGGCACAGAAGGCCAGTCGGGAAATCCCGCCCTGCATGGCGATGGGCGAGGCGGCGGGGGTCGCGGCAACAGTCGCCCTCAACGCGGGAACGACCGTCCGCAAGGCCGATGTCAGTGCAATACAGAAGCAGATGCGGGCTCAGGGAGCCGATCCCGGCGACATTCCCTCGGAGAACGCGACATATTTGGAGGCTGCAGAATGACGACTTTGCCACTCGACGGAATTCGCGTGATCGATTTTACGCAGGTGATGCTTGGCCCATCCTGCACGCAGGTCCTGGCGGATTATGGTGCCGAGGTCATCAAGATCGAGAAGGTCAAGATTGGCGATCTCTCCCGCTGGTCGCTCGGCTCCGATCCGGACGGCCTTAACAATCCCGTCTTCTGCTCGTTGAACCGTAACAAGAAGAGCCTGGCGCTGGACCTGAAAGATCCGGCGGCACAAAAGTCCGTGCTGACGCTGATCGAGACGGCCGATGTCGTCGTCAACAATTTCCGCCCTGGCGTCATGGAACGCATGGGCTTCGGCTACGAAGACCTGAAAAAGATCAACCCGCGCCTGATCTATGCCGTCGGCACCGGCTTCGGCTTAAGCGGCCCCTACCAGCACAAGGGCGGCCAGGACGTGCTGGCGCAGGCCGTCTCCGGCGTCATGCGCCGCAAGTCCGACAGCAGCCATCCGACGTCAATCTACGCGACGCCGCTCGCCGACTATTCGGCCGGCATGCATCTCGTCCAGGGGATTCTGCTCGCTCTCCTGCAGCGCGACAAATCAGGCGAAGGCCAGCAGGTGGCCGTCAGCCTCTACAATTCCATGATCGCCATGCAGATGCAGGAAGGCACGACGCATCTGATGCGGCAGAAGGACCTGAACTGGGGCGCCTTCCCGCTGACCGGCGTTTTCGAAACCACGGATGGCGCCATCGTCATGGTCGGGGCCTTCAAGCCAAATCCGCTGCGCGATATCTGCGAGGCGCTCGAAATTGAGGACCTGTCGCAGTATCCGCACTACAAGGATTTCGACGCCCAGATGGCGCGGCGGCCGGAATTGCAGGCGATCTTCCGCGACAATTTCGCCAAAAACAGTACGGCGCACTGGATCGAGCGGCTGGAGGGTGTCGATATCCTTTGCGCGCCGGTGCGCTCACTGCCGGAGGCGCTGAAGGACGAACAAACCGTCATCAACAAGATGATCCTTGAAGCCGGCGAGACGGCGGCTGGTCCGATCCGCCTCATCGGCTCGCCGATCGATATGTCTTCAGCGCAGGTGACCGTGCGGATCGCGCCACCGCGACTTGGCCAGCACAATGACGAAATCCTGGCTTCGCTTTCCGAACTCCAGGGAGACGCGGCATGAGCGTCGCCTTTTCAGTCGAGGATCGGGTCGCGCGCGTGACGCTCGACCGGCCGGACCGGATGAACGCCGTCGACGCCGAGACCGAGGCGGAGCTTGACGCGATCTGGTCCGAGATAGAACGGCGCGACGATATCAGCTGCGTTGTCCTGACCGGTGCAGGCGAGAGAGCCTTCTGCGCCGGCGCCGACCTAAAAGGCGGCAGCGGCAGTTCCGGGGTCGACTATTGGGCTGTCGGACGCGAGAACGGCTTTGGTGGCCTCGCTTTTCGCCGCTCACTCGACGTGCCTGTCATTGCCCGCGTCAACGGCTATGCGCTTGGCGGCGGCTTCGAGATGGTGCTCGGCTGCGATATCGTCGTCGCCGTGGAAACCGCCCGCTTCGGCCTGCCTGAGGCGCGCGTCGGCCGCATGCCGCTTGATGGCGGCATGATCCTGCTGCAGCGCAAGATCGCCTTCAATCGCGCCATGGCCGTCATGCTGACAGGACGGCAATTCAGCGCCGACGAGATGGCGGGCTTCGGCATCGTCAACGAGGTCGTGCCGGCTGCAGAGCTTGACGCCGCCGTCGATCGCTGGGTCTCGGATATCGTCGCCTGCGCGCCGCTGTCGTTGCGCGCCATCAAGCAGACGGTGAACCGCACCGCCCATCTGAGCCCGGCGGAAGCCCAGGCCCTGAGAACGCCGGCCCTGATCAAGGCACTGAAAAGCGAGGATGCCATGGAGGGTGTCGCTGCCTTCAAGGAGAAGCGCGCTCCGATTTGGCGCGGCAAGTAGGCATGCTATAGCTTCGAGATTGCCGAGGGCTTTTCATGCATGCCAGCATCCTGAAGTATTTCGCCGAGGTCGCGCGCTCCGGATCGATCCGCAAGGCATCCGACGAGTTGCATGTCGCAACCTCCGCCGTCAGCCGCCAGATCAAGAAGTTGGAGGACGAGCTCGGCACACCGCTGTTCGAGCGCTTCTCCGATGGCTTGCGGTTGACGTCGGCAGGAGAAATCGTGCTGCGGCACGCCAAGGAAACGCTGCATGAATACGAGATCATGAAATCCAATCTCGGCGATCTCCACGGCAAAAGCACCGGCCGCGTCCACATCGCCGCGCTCGACAGCCTCGCCATTCAGTTCCTGCCGGAATTCGTGTCCAGCTTCCACAAGAAGCATCCGGCAGTGGATTTTCGGATCCGCACCGACAACTACAACAATATTTTCCGCTTCCTCGCCGAGGGAGACGTCGATATCGGCGTGACCTTCGATCTCGCCCGTCCGCATGACATGAAGCTCATCCATGGCGTGCCCATGCCGTTGATGGTGATCGTTTCCAGAACCCATCCGCTCGCGCGGCAAAGGTCGGTGACCTTGCAGGAATGCGCCCAGTTCAACATGCTGCTGCAGCTCGACAACGAAGTCATGAGCTCGATGATCGCGGTGGAGCTCGGCGCGCTCAACCGAGTCGGCCGCACGCTGGTCGCCACAAACAATCAGATGATGCTCAAGCCCCTGATCCTCTCCGGCGAAGGCGTCGCCTTCTTTACGCCGCTCGGCCTCCTGCGCGAGCTGGAGGCGGGAGAGGCCGTCGCGATCCCGATCGCCGGCTCGAAACTGCACAATCTTGAGGTCGGCATCGTCGTGTCGCGCAGGCGCCAGCTCACCCACGCGACCGAGGTCGTCGCCAAGGCGATGGGCGAGGAGCTGGCGAAATTCGGTGAAAAGATCAATGCCGTGGTCGGAAGATAAAGGAAAGCGGTGATATCGGTGCGGTTGCTGCTCAATCCCGGCCATGCGCCGGCCCGAAGGATCGAGAGCGAGGCGGAGCTACCGCCGGCGCTGAAATCCGCCAACGTCGGATCCGGCGATCTGGTGTTGCCCTCGCCGGTCAACGCGCATGATCACGGCTACGGTATCCGCACACTGGATTTCGGCGCCCTCGACGATGCTTTGGAGGCGTGGATACCGGGTCTGAGACTGCGTCCGCGCACGGACCCTTACCTGGAGGCCTTTGTCGCCTTCGGCCGGCTCGCCAGAACCGGCGTCGGCGCCACCATGCATTGCCATAATTCACTGAATGTCGACCGTCTGGTCGACGAGGCAAAGGATGTCATACGCGCCGCCAGCGATATCGGCATTCGGCTTGCGCTGTCCTGCCCGCTGCTCGACCACGATGCCTGGGCCTATGACGGAGGGCCGCAACGGCTCAAATCCTTCCTGTCGGCAAGCGATTGGCAGGCCTTGGAGCCGACCATTCCTGCCTATGCGCCGATCCGCACGCAACTTGCAGCGGTCGAGGCAGTTGCGGCAGCAAACTCCAGCTCGCTGGTCGATGTGCAATATGGACCCATCGGGCCGCAATGGTGCTCAAACGCGCTGCTGGCGTCGATTGCGGAGGCGTCCGCCGTAAACAACAGGCGCATCCACATGCATCTGCTGGAAAGTCCGCGCCAACGTATCTGGCTCGACCGGCGCTTTCCTGAAGGCGTGGTCAACTATCTCGACAGGATCGGCTTCCTGTCGCCGCGCTTGGCAGTCGCGCATGGTGTGCAATTGCGCCCCGACGAATATGCGTTGTTGGCCGAGCGCGGCGTCCAGCTTGTCAGCAATCCTACAGCCAATCTGCGCCTGCGCTCTGGGGTGGCGCCGGTCGCTGCGATCGCCGAAGCCGGCGGCCCTGCCTTCGCCGTCGGCCTCGACGGCACCGGGTTTGACGACGATCAGGACCTCTGGCGGGAGATGCGGCTGCTCCATCTCCTGCATGGAGGCCGCGGACTGATCCGCCGGCTGACGGCAGGACAGCTATTCGACGCCGCCATCCGGACCGGCGCCCAGGTCATCAATGCACAAGACGCCGATGACTTTACCGTCGTGGACTATCAGGCCCTGATCGCTGACGCGCTATTCGACGACATCGACGAGGCGGAAGTCCTGCTGACGCGCATGAGCGCCGCATATGCCAAGGGACTGATCGTTTCGGGACGTGAGGTGATGCGCGACGGGCAATTGACCGGCGTCGATTTCGATGCCGCCCTGCGGGAGTTGAAAGCACAGGCGAAGACCGATTTGCCTAGGCTCGAGCAGCAACGCCCCCTCGTCCGCGCCTTGTCCGAAGCGACGAAAGCCTATTACGCGGCCTGGCCTGGTGTCTCCTGATGTTGCTCCACTGCAGCCTCATGCATCGACCGACGCTCCAATCCGCAATGCATCGAGGCTCTCGAGCCTGACCCTATCGGTGATCTGCAATTGCGGCGGAAGCACCTTGTTCCAAATCGCATTTCCGCTGCGTTTGCCGACGAGATATTTGACGGCGGGAATAAGGGGGTGGGAAGCAATGACTTGCCGCAGATTGCGAACGCGTTCGGAGAGCAACGCATCCTGCTGACCACGCCATAGCCGTTGCGACGAGCGAGGGTCGATGTTGACTGTCGCCGAGATGCAGCCGGCATAGCCATCGCGATCGGCATCGGCAAGCGCCGCCTCGCTGCTGGGAAAGACGGCAAAATCGCTGATCCTTGCAAGCTCGCGCGCATAGGCGAGATTGCCGGAGCTGTCCTTTGCGCCATTGATCCGCTCCGGAAAGGCCTGTGCGAGCCGCGCCGAAAGCGCTGGCGAGAATTCGATGCCGGTCAATTGCGGAAAATTATAGAGATAGATCGCGATCGGCGTCTCGGCCGTCATCCTCACGAGTTCGGCAAACCAGGCGAACAGCCCATCCTCGTCCACGGGCTTATAATAATAGGGCGGCAGGACGAGAGCGGCGGCAAAGCCGAGGTCGAAGGCCCGCCTCGTCAGCGCGACCGTGGTTTCCAGATCCGGTGTACCGGTGCCGACCATCAATCTGCCGCCGTCCAGCCCACGGGCCGCGGTCGCCATCAGCGCACTGCGCTGAGAGGCCGAGAGGGAATTGGCCTCCCCGGTCGTCCCCAGCACGTTCAAAAAATCGCAGCCATTATCCAGGCACCAGCGAGCATGCTCGATGAAAGCATCGCCATCGATATCGCCGCGATGGTCAAAAGGAGTTGGCACGGCGGCAATCACGCCGGCTATCCGGGTCTGCGTCACGAGAAGGCTCCTCACATGGTATCACAAGCGGTTTTCGGAAGGTCCGCGATAGGCGGCGACGAAGGGATGGTCCTGGCTGGTCGTCCGGCTCTTGTCCCAGCCGCCGGGGGCACCCCAGCCGGTCACTTCGTCGGCAAAGAAATCACGGTTGACGTCACGGAGGAGCAGCCGCTCCGCCGGCATTTCCTGATCCCACAGAATAGCGTCGACGGGACAGACGGAAAGACAGAGCCCGCAATTGATGCACTCCTGCGGCTGGATATAAAACATCCGGCCGCCTTCGTAGATGCAGTCAACAGGACAGGCGACGGTGCAGTCGCCATCCTTGATATCGATGCAGGGTTCGGTGATGACATAAGCCATGAAATTCGCCTCGCGGCGCGCTCTGCGGCCGCCTTGAGCCAAACTATGACAAACAAAGGCGTTCTGAAGAAGCGCTGATTTGCGGCTCTTTCATTGCCGAAACGGCAACGGTAAAACGGCAAACATGCAGCATGGTGCCGGCTGTCATCTACGCCACGCTCTCTACTTCCGCCGTCTCATGTTGACGACGACGACCCCAAAGATCGCCAGGGCGCCGCCGATCGCGCCGATTGTCGAGGGAGTTTCTCCCAGCCAGAGGAAGCCGATAAGCGTTGCTGTCGGCGGTACCCCGTAGAGGAAGTTGGATGCCCGTGCAGCCGAAAGCCGCTTCAGGGCGATGGCCCAGGTAACGTAGCCGACCGCGGTCGGAAAGATCACGAGATAGGCAACGCCCCAGTTCACATCTGCCGGCGCGGCGGCCAAGGCTCTGAGGGTGGCGGGCACGGCCGGAAGAAGCGGAATGGAGCCGATGAACAGCACCCAGGCAGTCACCGTCAATGCCGGCAGCCGCCCGAGAACGGGCTTTTGCAGGACGCTGGCGATTGCCGAGCAAAGAGCAGCGCCGAGGATCAGCATGGCGTTTGGATCGAAGCTGAACCCATCGCCCGTTCCGGCAGCGATCAACGCCACGCCGCCGAAGGAAACCGCCGTGCCGATCCACCCCCAGAAGCCGAAGCGCTCTCCGAGAGCAAACATGGCGATCAATGCCGTGAACACCGGCATGGTGTTGATGATGAAGCTCGCAGGCCCCGCCGGCACGGTCTGTTCGCCTGTATTCAGCAGCACCGCATAGGTGGCGATGAAAAGGATTGCGGCAATCGAGATCCGCAGGAGATCCCCTCTTGTCGGGACGCTCCATCTGAATGCCAGATAGCCAAGAGCGATGACGCCCGCCGTCACATAACGGGCCGTCGCAAGTTCTATCGGCGTCAGGGGCCCGAGACAGATGCGGATGACGACGAACGAAGAAGCCCAGAAGATGATCGTGACGACAACAGCCGAAAAGGCCACCAGATCAAACCTGCCCTTTACCCCCACGTCGCTCGTCAACATGCTCATGCTCGCCTCCCATCCATTTGCATGGGAGTGGAATAGGCCCCCAATACGTGCTTGAAAAGCACCGCAATCAATGATCAGCTGTGTTTATGGTTCACAGCTCGCAAGCACTGCCGCCGCTCGATACACTTGAAACCTTTGCACGCGCGGCACGCCTTGGCTCCTTTTCGGCAGCTGCCGAAGAAGGCGGCATCACCCATGGCGCCGTCTCAAGACAGATATCGCGGTTGGAGCGCTGGCTCGGTGTGCGGCTCTTTGCGCGGCAGCCGCGCGGCGTAAGCCTCACTCCGGAGGGCATGCGCTTCTTTGCCCGCGCTGAGGAGGCCCTTGCCCTTCTCAGCGACAGCGGCGAGCGCTGGCTTCCCCGGCGCAACAAGGCGACGGTTCGTCTTTCCCTCACACCTTCCGTCGCGTCGCTATGGCTGTTCTCCCGCCTGCCGAAGCTCGAAGGCAACGACATTCATCTCGAGCTGATCCTTGAACATCGTCTGGCGGACTTTGGCGAGGGAACGGATCTCGCCATCCGCTGCGGCAAGGGGCCGTGGGCCGGTGTGCGCGCTCTGCCCCTCTGGCACGAAAGATCCTTTCCGATCGCGGCGCCTTCGCTGGCGGAAAGGCTTGGGCAGAATCGCGATGCGCAATCGCTGCTCGCCATGCCGATCCTGCACGATTCGAACATCGAGGGCTGGCGGCGCTGGCTCGCTCCGGAGGGCGTCGAATACCTGCCGCGCGGACAGGACCGGCGGTTCGAGGACTACAATCTCGTCATCGATGCCTGCGTTCAGGGCGTGGGCGTTGCATTGGCACGACCGCCGCTATCGGATGCGGCAATTGAAAGCGGCAGGCTGGTACCGGTTTCCGACAGGGCTATAGACTACCACGTCTCGTTTCACCTGATCCGGCCCGACAATGCCCTGAGTGGCCCCGCCACGGAACTTGCAAAGCGCCTCCTCGGCGAAGCGGGCCATGACGAGATGACGATCGCAGCCTTTACCGCACCAACGCGGGCGCGCGCATAGGCGGACGCTATATTGTTCCGGTCTTATGCAGCAAGCGCCCCTAACGGCAACACCCGGTCGAAAGCTGAGCTTCGTCAGCCAGTCGACGCGGCGGTAAAAACCGCCAACTGAGCCTCGAAAGCACGCTTGTATGCGGGCCGCGCCTCACCGCGAGCAACATAGGCGGAGAGGTTCCGATATTCGTCCAGTAGACCCGAGCTTTTCAACCTGAGCAGCACCGACACCATCAGAAGGTCACCGGCGCTGAACTTGCCGTCGAGCCAGTCGGCATCGCCGAGGTGACCGGAAAGTTCGCTCAGCCGCTTGCGGATGCGTTCCTCGACCATGGGCAGGCGCTGCTCGTACCAGGTCTCGTCACGCTCCAGGAGCCTGGCGACTTCGCGATCGACGATCGGCGGCTCCATCGTGGTAAGCGCGGCAAACATCCATGTGATGGCGCGCGCCCGGGCCTTGGCATCGTCCGGCAGCAGGCCTTGATAGTGCTCCGCGATATGGAGCACGATCGCCCCCGACTCGAACAGGACGAGATCGCCTTCTTCATAGGTCGGAATCTGCCCGAAAGGATGAAGCGCGAGATGCGTGGGTTCCTTCATCGCTTTGAACGAAAGAAGACGAACGTCGTAAGGCTGACCGACTTCTTCGAGCGCCCAGCGAACGCGCATGTCACGCGCCAGACCCTTGCCGCGATCGGGCGACCGTTCAAAGGCGGTAATAGTAATCGTCATCGCCGTTCTCCATAGCTTGTCTGTCTTGAAGACGATTGGCTAAACGAGATTCCGACACGACATGCTCGAGATAGCCGTCACGGTCGGTTCAAATGCAGCTCAAGGAATGCGCTCCATGCACATCAGCCAGCATCCTTCTACACGCGCACGGCGCCGGTGAAAACGACATGGGCGGCGTGCAAAGACGACACTGCGAAAGTCGAACATTGGCCCGAACTCCATTCGCGTGGAACCACGCGGTATCGTGACTGTGCGAATACATTCAACCCGTCATGTATTGAATGTTGCAGCGGCCGTGGACCAAAGATTTCTGGACATGGGCGCGCACGCCGAAGACCCGGCCGATCAGTTCCTCCGTCAGAACATCTTCGGGAGCTCCGGCCGCAACCACCTCGCCCTCCTGCAGCACGGCTAGGCTGTCACAGAACATGGCCGCCAGATTGAGATCGTGCAGGGCAATGATGCAGGTGACGTCGAGCTTCGAGACCAGTCCCAGAATATCAAGCTGATGCTGGATATCGAGATGGTTCGTCGGCTCGTCCAGGAGCAGTTCGCTGGGGGTCTGCGCGAGGGCTCTGGCGATATGGACGCGCTGGCGCTCGCCACCCGACAAGGTCTGCCAGAGCTGCGCCGCCCTGCCCTGCATGCCCACACGCCCAAGCGCATCGAGGACGGCCGCATCGTCACGAGCGCTCCAGGCCGACAATGGGCCGCGATGCGGCGTGCGACCAAGGCGAACCACGTCCATCACGGTCACCTGCGTCTCCGTCGTCGCCTGCTGCTCAACCAGCGCGATCCGGCGGGCGATATCGCCGCGCGGGATGGCCGCGATATCGTTGCCGCCGAGCCGGATGATGCCGCTGCGTACTTTTCTCAAGCGGCAGATCAGCCGCAGGAGGCTGGACTTCCCGGAACCGTTCGGTCCGAGCAGACCGAGGACCTTTCCCTTCTCCACCGTCAGGCTGATGCCGTTGACGATCAGCGTATTGCCGGCCGCGAAGGTTACCTTGTCGACCGCGATGCTCATGCCGTCCTCCGGGCGCGATAGAGAATGATTGCGAAGGCCGGGGCACCGAACAAGGCGGTGACCACGCCGATCGGCAGGATCTGCTGAGGTATGATGATCCTCGAGACGATATCGGCGCCGACCATGAAGATCGCGCCGGCAAGCGCCGCCGCCGGCAGCAGCCGATCATGACTGGGGCCGACCAGAAAACGGGCCGCATGCGGGATGACGAGACCGACAAAGCCGATCGAGCCGACGATGCTGACGACCGCCGCCGTCATGAGCGCCGTCGTCCCAAGCAGGACGATCTGCGCGCGCCGCACCGCAATGCCGAGCGAAGCCGCAGCATCGGTGCCAAAGACGAAGGCGTCCAGAACCCGGACATGTCCCATGCAGATTGCAAAGCCGACAATGGCAACCGGCCCCGAAAGATAGACATCCGGCCAGCGCACGCCGCTCAACGAGCCGAGCAGCCAGAACATGACACCCCTCGCCTGCTCGGCATTCGCCGATGTGGTGACGATATAGGAGGTGAGTGCATTGAAGAGCTGCGAGCCGGCGACGCCGCACAGGATGATCCGCTCGCTTGTGCCGGCGACGCCCGTAGCCAGGAGGCCGACGAAGAGAAAGGCCGCGATCGCGCCGAGGAAGGCCCCACCCGAAAGGCCCAGGATTCCCGAGCCGAGACCGAGGATCATGACGCAGACCGCGCCGGTCGAGGCGCCTGCTGAAATGCCGAGCACATAGGGTTCGGCGAGCGGATTACGCAGCATGGCCTGCAGGATCACGCCGCTCAGCGCCAATGAGGCGCCGGCGCTGGCGGCCACAAGCGCCCGGCTCAGCCTGTAGTCCCAGACGATACCCTGATGGATCCGGCTCAACTCGAAATCCGTCCCCAGCAGCCGGTTGGCAACGGCCTTGGCTGTGGTGGCCAGCGGAATGGAAATCTCGCCGATCGACACGGCAAGGCTGATCATGAGCGCCAGAAGCACGATTGCGGCGATGGTGAGCGCCAATAGCGCCCACCGCTTCTGCCGTCTTGCGATCCCGCGCATCTATTGCGCCAGGCCGAAGGACTTGATGCCCTTGGCCAGGGTCTCGATGCCGTCGATGGTCCGGATGGTGGGATTCATCGACTGCGCGTCCATCATCACGAAGTGCTTGTTCTTGACCGCATCGAGCTGGCTCGTGACCGGGTCCTTCTCGAGGAAATCGAGTTTGACCTTGGGATCGTCGGCCGCGTAGCGTCGGCGATCCATCGTCGCGATGACGACCACGGCCGGATTGGCCTGCGCGATCGTCTCCCATCCCACAAGCGGCCATTCCTCCTCCGTCGTGACGACGTTCCTGGCGCCGAGTGTCTTGAGGATATAGGCCGGCGCACTGTTCTTGCCGGCGATGAAGGCATCGCCGTTGACTTCCTTGCTCGAGAACCAGAACACGATCGGCAGGTTCTTGGCCTGTGCGCCGGCAATTGAAGCCACTGCTTCCGCCTGACGCTTCTTGAGGTCAGCGATCAGCGCATCGCCGCGATCCTTGACGTCGAAAATCCGCGCGAGTTCATCGATCTCCTGATAGATCAGGTCCATCGTGAAGAGTTCCTTGCGCACGCCGTCACCGCCGTCGGCATTGACCTTGGCAACGCAGTCGGTCGGCGCGATGTAGGTGTTGATGCCAAGCCCGGAGAACTGCTCGCGCTTGCCGACCGAACCTTGCGGACCGACATGCCATTCGAATTCGGCGGCAACGAGGTCCGGTTCCTTGCCGACAACCGCTTCGAAACTCGGGTCATTATCGGCAAGACGCGGGATCTTGCCGTTGGCTTCGGCATATTGTGGCAGAACAGGCCCGACCCAGACGGCCGTTCCGACGATCTTGTCGGCAAGGCCGAGCGACAGCAGGATCTCGGTCATGCCTTGACCGATGGACAGGATCCGAGCTGGAGCCTTTTTAAAGGTGACCTGCTGGCCGCAATTGCTGATGGTGAGGGGATACTGGGTCGCTGCAAAACCGGGAGCTGCGAAGCCGGCAAGGCCGAGCGCAAATGTAATGGTCGTCAGAAAATGGCGCATGAAAGATCTCGATAGGGATGAAAAACTGAGTGACGTCAGCGCAACAGCGCTCAGGCACACCGCAGCCGGTTGCGGAAATCCCAATCAAGAACGAAGAGTGCCGGGTAATATCGAAGGCTCAGGTCAATCATTCTCTGTCCCTTTCCGGGCATCCCCGCCCGGCTGATTGGATCGTGATTGACGGCAGGTCTCCTGGCTCGCGGATGTCTGACAATCATCTGCCTTCCCGCGCCGTTTCCGCGCAGTGGCATGGTCCGAAGACCCTGGGAGATGACCAGCAAGCTGGTCGCTCCGGGATGACCGCAATCCGCTTACAGTTGCGGGGGCAGCCACGGTCTAGGTCCCCTTTGGGTCGCCCTCACCGTGTTCCCTATTAATCCCCGTAGAGTCTTCCTTGGGGAACCGTCGCATCCAGTTATGTCGGACGACCGCTCGCCGTCAAGCACATCCATCGACAAAAGCCGCGCAATGTTTCTTCTCTTCTCCACCTCGACGACGAGTTGCTCGACATTGAAGAACACACTCGTCTCGTTGTATGAGAATGAAATGGATGCGTTCACATCCGGCGAAGTTCATTTATCGATCTGCATAATGGAATTCATATCTAAAACGCCCTGCGGGCCAATATATCGACATTATCACTGCTCACCAGACGGCGTGAGCCTAACCAAAATGATGGATGAAAATGCAACAGGGGACGTTTCCGGTCGAGCTGGCTGAATTGGCAGCGGCGTTACAGGCAAAGTCGGGAATCTTCAAAGCCGATCAGGAGGCTTTGGCGCTCAGAGAAGAGGTCGAAAGCGCAGCAAGAATTTTCATATTTGACCACGAGACGCAGGCTGAGACTTTTACGAAGGCGTATGGAATTAAAAACGCTCTCAAATGCTGCCTGGCTTTGCTCTCCGCGAATATCGAACCGGTGAAATACGAAAACGTGCGCGACCTAGGCTGCGGCTCGGGCGTCTTCGGATTGACGTTCGCATTTCTCGCTACGAACCCGAGGCTGCACCTGACCTTCGTCGATCAATCGCCCCTACACTTGAACATCGCGCAAACGGTGCTGACGGATTCCGGTTGCGCCGGCAATTTCAGCTTTCTCAACCAGACCCTGCCTCCCGATTTGCCGTCGAATTCGGAGCTGGACCTCATATCCTATTGGTTTTGCGAAAACGGCCACGTGGCGAGCGATGCCAGTTTGATCGATCGCCTGATCGGTCGCGAAGCGATCATTGTAGACTACGAAAAGGTCATCTCGGGCATCGTCGACCATCTTCCAGAGCACCTTGTTGTAAAAGACCGCTGGTCGGTGGAATCGGACGTGCCCTTGCATATGAGGGACATCGTGGGAGATGAGAGCGTGAGGAGTTACGGGATCCACATCGTCAGGGCTTGATCCCATCACCGGGCATTTCGATGCATAGGCAGGCTATTCGGATCAGTCGATCGAAACAAATCCGGCGTCTCGCAATATCTCCTGCCCCTGTCGCGACAGCTTCCTTTCCTGTCCCTTTGCCGGAACAGCGGCGCGAAAGCGGTTTCCTCCCACTGACCGCTGCCGAGTTTCGCCGAACGAACCGCGATGCCGCAGAGCGCTTCGAGCTGGACGGCGATGTTGAGGGTCTGGTGCTGCAGGATGATGACGCGGTTCACGACATCCGGAATATGCACCTGACGGTCGATCTGATCGGTCACCACACGGTCAGCTCAGGCGGGCGTCGAGAACACTATGCTGCCGAGTTCAATAGCGATTTTCCCGACAGGGATCGGGCGGTGGAGTCTGATTATGGGATTCTCCTGGAAGAGGTCCAACCACTGGCATTATATTTTTCCGGATACAATGGTATCGCTCAGGCTCGAATATCGAGTTGATGGAGAGGCAATCCGGTCAGGCATCCGTGCGCGGTGAAATTGAATCATCATCCAAA
This sequence comes from Rhizobium sp. SG741, assembly GCF_012275435.1. Classification (NCBI taxonomy): domain Bacteria; kingdom Pseudomonadati; phylum Pseudomonadota; class Alphaproteobacteria; order Hyphomicrobiales; family Rhizobiaceae; genus Rhizobium; species Rhizobium sp. SG741. The sequence goes on along the minus strand of NZ_JAAZQP010000014.1, from coordinate 158,272 downwards.
GTCGAGTTAGAGGCGCCCATCGGGATTGATGGCTGTTCGAGGCTCGACTATATACCAAGCATGGCTTTGGAATATTACCTCGCTGGCTCGACTGACACGGAAGCGGAGAAGCGCCAGGGGCGGCCCGCATCCGAGCGGATTCTCACGCTTTTGAAGATGCGCGGTTCGCAAACCTCATCGGCGCTCGGCGCTGCTCTTGGAACAACCGGGGAGAATGCGCGCCAGCAGCTTGTCAAGCTGGCAGCGGATGGCCTCGTCGAGGCTCGTTCTCAAGCCAAGGGCGTCGGCCGGCCGCAACAGGAGTGGGAGCTGACGGAGCGCGGGCACGGATTTTTTCCCGATACGCATGGAGAGCTTGCCGTCAGCCTGATCAAGGCGGTTCGCAACACGCTCGGTGAAGCCGCGCTTGACCAATTGATTGCCGCAAGAGAAGGCGAGACGCGGGCCACCTATGCAGCCGTCCTCGAAGGCGTCGATGATCTCGAGGCGCGTATTGCAGCCCTTGCGGCGCAACGATCCGCCGAAGGCTATATGGCCGAATGGCGTCGGACGAATGAAGGCGACGCATGGCTCCTGATTGAGAACCACTGTCCGATATGCGCGGCCGCAACGACCTGCCAGGGCTTCTGCAGATCGGAACTGGCGGTATTTCGCGATGTCCTTGGCGACGGCTGCACGGTAGAACGTGAGGAGCACATTCTTCACGGCGCTCGCCGTTGCGCTTATCGCATTTCGCCGCACTAGACGCCGGCTGAGGCGCGACCGCCACGACAGAAATTTCGTTAGAGCGTTGTCAAGCAAGGCGGGACAATTATGCAAGAAGACTGGTCCACATTCATCGTTGGAAAAGGCAACGTGAACGAGGGTCTCGTCCGCATCGCGTTGTACATTTGTGTATTCGGGACGCTGTTTTGGTGGCTGATAGGCTAGTCGGCCGACCGTCGCCTTCATCAGCGGGCGTTCGATTCCGGCAGGACGCATGGTATGCTCCGGGACTTTGACCCTGCCCGCATGCGAATGCGGGTCGCTCGTCGCAAGCCCTATGTGAACGATCAAAACCAGTCAATCACACCCCCTCAAGAAGCAACATTGGGTGGATTTGGGAGCATCGCAACGGCGCTGCGTCCTCGTTTCACGGCTTTCCCCGGTGCTTCGATCACGCGAAACGACTCCTATTGACCTTTTTACAGATGAATATAGTCTGCGTATATGCAAACTGGCAAACCGCCATGGCGGGCCGATGTGGAGGTGCCCGACCTGTCAAGTCCGGTGTGAGGACGGAAAGCGGTCTCGGGCAGGAGGCGCCGCGTTCCGGGAGGAGTGACATGACAGACGACAATCCGGCGCTGCAGAGCGCCGTCCGCAAGGCGACCATCCGTCTTCTGCCCTTCCTGGGCTTGATGCTGATCCTTAATTTTCTCGATCGATCGAATGTCGGCTTCGCCAAGACGGCCTACCAGGCCGACACTGGTCTTTCGGATGCGGCCTATGCATTCGGGGCCGGTATTCTCTATCTTGGCTACGCCACCTTCGAAGTACCGAGCAACCTGATCATGCAGCGCGTCGGCGCCCGTCTCTGGCTCAGTCGGATCATGATCACCTGGGGTATCGTCTCGGCCTGCATGGTCTTTGCCCACACGGCGACGAGCTACTACATCGTCCGTTTCCTGCTCGGCGTCTGCGAAGCCGGCTTCTATCCGGGCGTGTTGCTCTATCTGACCTACTGGTTCCCTGCCAAGCAACGGGCGCGGGCGACCGGTCTTTTCTATCTCGGCGTGCCCCTGGCGCTGGTGATCGGCGCGCCCCTTTCCGGCTGGCTTCTCACCCATCACGATGTGCTGGGTCTTACCAACTGGCAATGGATGTTTGCGGTCGAAGGCCTGTCGGCCACGATCGTCGGCATCCTGGCGCTGTTCTTCCTGACGAGTCGCCCCGGCGAAGCGAAATGGCTGACCGCAGAGGAAAGAAAGGCGCTCGTCACCGTTATCGAATCGGAAGAGCGCGGCAAGCTCTCCGAGGTGAAGCATTCCGTCTTCAGCGTGCTTAGGGATTGGCGGGTCCTAACCTTCATCGGCATCTATCTCTTCATTCAGGTGGGCGTCGGCCCGATCACCTTCTACCTGCCGGCGCGGCTGGCGCAGGCCATGGGCGGCGGCGTCAATACCTGGGTCGGCGTGCTGCTGGGTCTGCCGTGGCTCTGCGCCCTGATCGCAACGCGCTTCTTCACTGTTTATGCCGACCGGCACGACAATCACCGCATCGTCTGCATCGCCATGCTGACGGTCGGGACCATTGCACTGGGTATGATCGGGCTCACCATGAACCCCTGGGTCATGGTAATCGCCGCCTGCATCGCGGTGCCGGGGCTCGCCTCATCGCAGCCGGTGTTCTGGAGCCTGCCCACCCGCTATCTCGGTGGCGTCGGTGCCGCAAGCGGCATCGCCTTCATCGTCTCGCTCGGCAATCTCGGCAGCTTCGCCTCGCCGCAGATCAAGGCCTATGTCGATGCCGCAACCGGCAATGGCGATATCGGCTTCTATATTCTCGCCGGCTGCTGCTTCCTGTCCGTAGTGCTCCTGCTGGCGCTCGGCCCGCACCGCCGCTGGATCGTCGACAGCCACCCGGCCGCCGGCAACAGCAGCACGCACTGAGATGACAATGGCGGCGGCCTGATTATCCTTACCCGACACCGTCGCCTTCATCCCGATCGCATCGGGATGAAGGCAGGGATCGATGATCGACGGATCGAGAGCGATCAAGCAAGGGTGCCTCAGGAGCGCTCCTACGGCAATGGACGGTGCCACCGACCGCGCCTGCAATGCCAGCACCTATCGACATCGCTTAGAGCGAGATTGCGGAAGCGCTGCGCAAGCCCCCAAATAAAGCGTGCCGGAGCTTTCGACGCTGGCCTCGAATGGCATTGACCGCAGCGGAAGCGTTTGGCGATCTTTCACGAAAAACCTTGATTTAAAAGGCTTCGGGCGTGATCACTAAGATCGACGTAACAATCAATCGTAACATGCTTGCGGAAGATATCATCCCGAAGCGAAGATGTTGCATATGATTGGGGGTGGAGGGGCGACGGTCGCCATCACAAAATATCATGAGGGGTACAGCGGCCGTCTAGTCTCATTGCAATCTGGGAGGAGCGCAACAGTGAACAAGTATGACGACAATCTGGGTCGGCGCGAGGCAAACCATAGCCCGATGACGCCTATATCCTATCTGGAGCGGGCGGCCCGCACATTTCCCGAGCGAACGGCAGTCATTCACGGAAGCCAGCGAATAAGCTATTCGCAATTCTGGAAGAATTGCCGGAAGCTCGCCTCCGCGCTTTCACGTCACGGCATTGGAAAAGGCGATACGGTGACCGTGATGCTGTCCAACACGCCACCGATGCTGGAAGCGCATTACGGCGTCCCGATGGCAGGCGGCGCCGCGCTGCACTCCATCAACACAAGGCTGGATGCGGACTCAATCGCATTCCAGCTCGACCATGCCGAATCCAGGGTCGTCATCGTGGATACCGAGTTTTCCGACGTCATGCGGCAGGCGCTGGAGAAAGCCGCGGTCACCCCGCTGGTGATCGGCTTCGACGATGCCGAATTTCCTGCGGACGCACCGTTCAAGAAGGGTGCGCCAATAGGGACCATGAATTATCAGGCGTTTCGAGCTGGTGGTGACGAGGCCTTCGAATGGGCCGAGCCCGTTGACGAGTGGGATGCCATTTCCCTGAATTACACATCCGGCACCACCGGAAACCCCAAAGGCGCAGTCTACCATCACCGCGGTGCCGCACTCGCATCGCTCGGAAATGTCATTCACGCCGGCATGGGCAAGCATCCCGTCTATCTCTGGACGCTGCCGATGTTTCACGCCAATGGCTGGTGCTTCACTTGGACGGTCGCCGTGCAGGCCGGCACGCATATCTGCCTGCGATGGGTGCGCGCCAAGCCGATATTCGATGCCATTGCCGATCACGGCGTTACGCATCTGTGTGGCGCACCCATCGTCATGTCCTCGCTGGTCAACGCGCCGGACAGCGATAGGCGCGCATTTTCCCAAAGGGTCGTTTTCAATACGGCCGCTGCACCGCCGCCGGAAGCGGTTTTGGCAGCAATGGCCAATGCAGGCTTCGAAGTGACACACCTTTACGGACTGACGGAAACGTATGGTCCGGCCGTGGTCAATGAATGGAACACTGCCTGGGATAACCTTAGCGGCGCCGAGCAGGCTGCCAAGAAAGCACGGCAGGGAGTTGCCTATATCGCCCTCTCCGAACTGAATGTCATCGATCCCGAAACCATGACCCCTGTGCCGGCGGATGGAACGACCATTGGCGAAGTCATGCTTCGCGGCAACATGGTGATGAAGGGCTACCTCAAAAATCCGGCGGCGAATGACGAGTGCTTTGCCGGTGGATGGTTCCACTCGGGCGATCTTGGCGTGATGCACGAGGACGGCTATGTCCAGATCAAGGACCGCTCGAAGGACATCATTATTTCCGGCGGCGAGAACATCTCGTCGATCGAGGTCGAGGATGCGCTCTACAAGCATCCGGCCGTAGCGGTAGCCGCTGTTGTGGCCAAGCCTCACGAGAAATGGGGGGAAACTCCGATTGCCTATGTGGAGCTCAAGCCCGGCGGGCAAGCAACCGAACAGGAGCTGATAGACCACTGCAAAACAATCATCGCCCGCTTCAAATGCCCCACGCGCATCGTGTTTGCAGAGATACCGAAGACGTCCACCGGCAAGATTCAGAAGTTCCTTCTGCGTCGGATGCCGATCTGACCTCATCGATGTCCAGTCGGTCGGAAGAACGCGGCACGACGTCCTTGCCTGATCTCAAAGAGCGGTGAAGCCGGCCGAGCCGATTGCTGCGAGAATGGAAACGGTCGTCACAGCCGCTTCCTCATCAAGAGCCGGTCATGGAGGATCATGCCCGCCGCCATGGCGACAACGAACAGCGGGACGGACGGCAGCCCGATCGAAAGCGCGGAGACAGCCGGCCCCGGGCAGAAGCCGGCACTTCCCCAGCCGATGCCAAAGATCGCAGAGCCCACGATGAGGCGCGTGTCGACGGCGGACTTTTCAGGCAGGTGGAACCGCGTGTCCAGGGCGGGCTTTTTCATGCGGCGCTGGAGCATGACGCCCGGCACCGCGATGAGTACCGCACCGCCGAGCACGAACATCAGGCTCGGATCCCAATGGCCACTGGCCAAATTGAGGAAGCCGAGGACGCGCGCGGGGTCGACCATTCCGGAGAGCGACAGGCCGAAGCCAAAGATCATCCCCGAAAGGAAGGCAACAGCGAGGCGCGCGTAGGATAGACCTGTCATCTCAGTATCCCCATGGTGGTCGCCGTGATGATTCCCGCGGCCAGGAAGGTCGCGGTCGCCGCGAAGGAGCGCTTCGAGAAACGAGCGAGGCCGAGAATCCCATGACCGGAGGTGCAACCTGAGCCCATGCGGGTGCCGATGCCGACAAGCAGCCCGGAGGCAAGCACAAGGTACCAAGGGGCCGCGATCGTCACTGCGGGGTAACGATCATAGGTTGCGGCGTAAAGGAGCGGGCCGGCCATGAGACCGACGACGAACGCGATGTTGGCTGGAACCTGATATCCGCCGAGGAGACGGCCGACGATCCCACTGATGCCGGCGATCCGACCGTTGACAACGAGCAGCAGAACGGCGGAGGCACCGAGGAGCATCCCGCCGAAAAGTGAGGGTAGATAAGGCGTCATCTCCGCCCCTCCGGTCCGCAGAAAATAGCGTAGAGCGCTTGGATGAGTTGCGCCGCCTTCTCTTCCGTCAGACGATAGAAGATCTGCTTGGCCTCCCGGCGTGTTTCGACGATGCCCGCCTCACGCAGCACGCCGAGTTGCTGGGAGAGTGTCGGCTGATGGATGCCAAGTTTCTCCTCCAGCGCGCTAACCGAATATTCGCCTTCGGCGAGCGCGCAGGCGAGCATCAGCCGCACGGGATGCGCCAGCGTCTTCAAGAGTGTCGCGACCTCGCCTGCCCGGCCTGCCATCTCCTCAGGCGCCAAAGCGGCGGGCGCCGATCTTTCGATTCCCGTCACCATGCGGCCCCCTCCAGCGCGTCAAGCGGGAATTTGAGGTAGCGCCGACCGTTATCCTCCGGTTCCGGCAACCGACCGCCGCGAATATTCACCTGAAGCGCATGGAGGATCAGCTTCGGCATCGACAACGTCCGGTCTCGTGCTTCGCGAAGCGCGACGAATCGGTCCTCCGTCATGCCAGACAAATGCGCGTTGTCGCGCTTCTGTTCGCCCACCGTGCTTTCCCACTTCGCATTTCGCCCGCCCGGCTGGTAATCGTGGCCAGTGAAGAGCCGCGTTTCGTCGGGAAGCGCCAGAATCCGCTGGATCGAGTTCCAAAGAGCCTTGGCGCTGCCGCCTGGGAAATCCGCGCGTGCCGTGCCTGAATCTGGCATAAAGATCGTATCGTGGATGAAGGCGGCGTCGCCGATGACATAGGTGACGGAGGCGAGTGTGTGGCCGGGCGAGAACATCACGCGGCCTTCAAGGGTACCGACACTGAATGTGTCGCCATCGGCGAAAAGCCTGTCCCATTGCGAGCCGTCCGTGGCCAACTCCGGCCAGTTGTAGATGCCCTTCCAGAGCTTCTGCACGTCGACCACGCGGGAGCCGATCGCCGTTGGCGCTTCGGTCTTCTGCTTCAGATAGTGTGCAGCCGAGAAGTGGTCGGCATGGGGGTGGGTGTCGAGAATCCATTCGACCGTAAGCCCCTCGGCCCGCACATAGTCCAGGATCGCATCGGCATGAACGGTCGCGGTCGTGCCGGACTTCTCGTCGAAGTCGAGCACGGGATCGATAATGGCGCAGGCTCTCGTCGCCGGATCGGTGACGACATACTGGATGCTGCCGGTGCGTGCATCGTAGAAACCCTTGACGCGCGGCGCTTTCCCGGCCTGCCGCTTAAGCCAGCCTGCCGCGCCGGACAGGTCAAAGCCGTGGCCTTTGCCGAAAAGTTCGATATCCTCGCTCTTCATCCGCCCATCGAGCACCTCACCAAGCGCGTAGAGCGTGAGCGCCCGTGTCCCGCTCTTGCAATGGGCCAGGACTGGCCCTTTCGCATCGGTTATCGCTTTCTGGAAGGCGCGGATATCGGCCTCGGTGATGGTCCGACCCGTGACCGGCACGAACGCATAGCCAAGGCCGGCCGATCGCGCAGCGGCGGATTCCGAGGCATTGCCCGGTTGGCCTGCCTCTTCACCATCCGGCCTGGCGTTAATGACGGCGGCGAACCCCTGTTCGACAAGGGAAACGAAGGCAGTAGGGTCTGGTTGATCCGACACCGTCACCAGGTCGCTGACGTTAACAAGGTTCATAACACGGCTCCAAACAATCATTATATAATTTCATATAATATATATTGATTGTTTACAAGACCCTTCATAGCCCCGGACCAGCATAAAGCGCTTGCCCGCCACACATCAGTGTAAACAGGCGCAGAACGCCGACCCGTTGAAAATCTCGACAACGATTTGAAATTGATAGCAAAATCAGGTCATCTGCGAGATCGTGACCGATGCCTGTCGTGATCCCCATCAGTCCGGAAAGCCGAATCTATTTCAATAGCTTAAGCGCCCTCTCGACGGGGTCTTTCTTCGATGCTTTTTCACAGAGGTAGCTGTCCCTTCGCGCCAAGTGCGGAGATTTGCAGTCCTCACAGCTCTGTCTCCGAAAAGACTGTTGCGGTCTCTCGGACATTCGGTACCCTGTCACAACCACGTCATGAAATGCGTCGACACCTCGTGCCGAATCAAGAACGGGTGGCCAGATGGAATATTTCAGACGTTTTAACTTTTTGTTCGCGACGCCGGCCTTCGACAACGAGGATTTGGAAGGAACCCGTTATAACCAGATCGTTGAGGAAATCGAACGCTCAGGTTTCGAGGTTGTGCGCGCGCGCAATCTGGAAGACGCAGAGATCGCCGTACAGACGGACGCCGCCATCGGCTGCATGATGGTCGACTGGGGCAAGAAGGGGCTCGAGGGCAAGACTGCCTCTCTCATCAATTTGATGCGCCGCCGCGGCCTCGAATTCCCGATCATCCTGCTTATCCGCCGTAAACGCTTCGAGGACGTGCCGGTGGAGGTGCTCGACTTCATCGACGGCTATGTCTTCCTCTCCGAGGAAACGCCTGCCTTCATCGCCAAGAACCTTATCAGCCGGCTCAAGCAATATGCCGAGACGTTGAAGACACCGTTTTTCGGCGCGCTGGTAGACTATGCCGAGGAAGGTAACCAGCTTTGGACCTGCCCTGGGCACAATGGCGGCGTGTTCTACAGCCGCAGCCCCATCGGTCGGGTGTTCATGGAGCATCTGGGTGAAGCGGTGTTCCGCGACGATCTCGACAATTCGGTGCTCGACCTCGGCGACCTGCTGACCCACGAGGGGCCGGCACTTGCTGCACAGAAGGAGGCAGCCAAGATCTTCGGCGCCGAGAAGACCTATTTCGTACTGAACGGCACCTCCACCTCCAACAAGGTTGCGCTCTCCGCACTCGTGACCGACGGCGATCTGGTGCTGTTCGACCGCAACAACCACAAAGCAGCCCATCACGGCGCTCTGATGATCTCCGGCGGCATTCCGGTCTACCTGCCGACCAAACGCAACGTCCATGGGCTGATCGGTCCGATAGATTTCTCAGCCTTGGACGAGGAGGCCCTGCGAGAGCGCATCCGTACTCATCCGCTGGTGAAAGATCCCGATGCCTATAAGAAGCCGCGTCCGTTCCGCGTCGCGGTGGTGGAGCAGTGCACCTATGACGGCACGATCCACAATGCCGAGATGATCCTCAAGCGCATCGGGCACCTGTGCGACTATATCCTCTTCGACGAGGCATGGGCGGGCTTCATGAAATTTCACCCGCTATATACCGGACGCTTTGCCATGGGCCTTGGTGATCTTGGCCCCGACGCGCCGGGCATCATCGCCACGCAATCTACCCATAAACAGCTCGCGAGCTTCTCGCAGGCGTCCCAGATACACATGAAGGATCGGCATATCTCCGGCCAGAAGCGCCGCGTGGAGCATCGGCGGTTCAACGAGAGCTTCATGCAGCACGCCTCGACCTCGCCCTTCTACCCGTTGTTTGCCTCGCTCGACGTGGGCGCGCAGATGATGAAGGGTCGCTCGGGCGTGGTGTTGTGGGACGACACGATCCGTCTCGGCATCGAGCTGCGCAAGAAGATCCGGGCCGTGCGACGCGAGTTCGAGGAAAAGGAGCATCGCCCCGAGCGTCGCTGGTTCTTCGAACCTTTCGTGCCCGACCGGGTGGCGATCCCGGATGTGTCCAGCCCCGGTGCGGTTCATGATGTGCCCTGGGAGAGCGTCACCACCGACCAACTCGCCACCAATCCTGCCTTCTGGCACCTGACTCCCGACGCGGCATGGCACGGGTTTTCCGGGATGGAACCGGGCTTCGCCATGACAGATCCCAACAAGCTCACCCTGCTCACCCCGGGCTTTGATCGGGCGAACGGCACCTATGCCGAGCATGGCATTCCAGCGCCTGTGGTCGCGCAATATCTGCGGGAAAACCGTATCGTGGCGGAGAAGAACGACCTCAACTCCCTGCTGTTCCTCCTCACCCCCGGCGTGGAAGCCAGTAAAGCCGGTACATTGATCAGCGGCCTCGTCGCCTTCAAAAAACTCCACGACGACAATGCGCTGCTGGAGGAGGCAATCCCCGAATTCTATCGCCGCCGGCCGGACCGCTATGCAGGGGTGCGGCTACGCGATCTGTGCGGAGAAATGCACCGCTTCTTCCGCCAAGCCAATGTCAGCGCGCTTCAGGCAATGCAGTTTTCCGCTGCACACCTACCGCCGATCGTGCTCTCGCCCCATGATGCGGCGCGCTGCCTGGTGCGCAATGATGTGGAGTATCTGCCGATCGACGCCATCGCCGGCCGCATCGCAACAACGCCGTTCGTGGTCTATCCCCCGGGCATCGCCACCATTGTGCCGGGCGAACGCTTGACGGACAAGGCACAACCCATGATCGATTATCTCAAGATGTTTGAGACCAGCTTCAACACCTTCCCCGGATTTGAGGTAGAGATTCAAGGGCTCTATCGCGAGACCGATGCATCTGGCCGCGTCCGGCTCTATACCTATGTCGTTGCCGAATAGGCTGGGAAATTCAGGTTCAATCATGGAGCAGGACAAAACAATCGTCATTCGCCCGTCCCGGGAAACCGACGTCGATGCCATGTTGGCGATCTATCGCCGCCACATTCGCCGCGGCATCGAGGATGGGGTGGACGATAGCGACACGCCGCAACCGGACGATCTGCGGGAGCGGCGCAAGAATTTGAAGAACCGCCGCTTCCCCCATGTCGTCGCGATCAAAGGCGGAGTGGTGGTAGGCTACGCCTATGTGGTGCTGTTCCGCAAACGCCCGGCCTATCGTTACACCGTCAAGCACTCGATCTATGTGCATCACGACCATATCGGCCAGGGCGTCGGGAGCCTGCTCATGCGCGGGCTGATCGACGCCTGCGCAGCCGCCGGTTTCCGGCAGATGATCGGTTATATCGATGCCGATAACGTTGCTTCGCTCGCCCTGCACGAACGGTTCGGCTTCGCGCGCGTTGGTTTATTGCCAGGCGTCGCCTATCGTTACGGCCGCTGGGCCGACAGCGTGATGGTCCAGCGCTCGCTCGGCTCCGGCACAACCGCTGCGCCGCCGCCGCCAGCGCTTTCAACCCGCTGAAACGAACGGGAATGATGCGCGATGAGTATGCTGACATCTCTATCCCAGGAGACGCGGCCGTCAGGGACCGCCCCTCGGTGTCGCCAGGCCAGTCCGTCTCGCTCAAGATCGATGTGAAGAAAGCGCATCTGTTCGAGCCGGTACGCGGCAACCGGCTGCCTTGAGCGGATCATCATGAATATGCTGGCATTTTAGCCGTGGCCGATTTTACATTGGCGTTACGCACCCAAAAGTGGCCAAGGGGCGTGATGGGGATGCGGATGCGTACGGTAGCAATGTTGATTTTTCCCGGCGTTCAGATGCTGGATGTGGCCGGACCTCTCGATGTCTTCGCCGAGGCGACCGTCTTTCTCACCGGCGACGATGGATACCAGGTGACATTGATTGGTCCCGACCGAGCTCCCCTTTGCGCATCGAATGGCATGACGCTGGTCGCGGATCTATCCTATGACGAAGCAGCCGGGCCCTACGACCTGTTCCTGATCGCGGGCGGCCCCGCCCTTCCGGATACCAAGTTCCCGCAAAACCTGATCGATTGCGTCCGCCGCCTGTCCGCCGCCAGTCGGATCTTCGGTTCGGTTTGCACCGGGGCATTCTGTCTGGGAGCGGCGGGGCTTCTCGATGGGCGCAAGGTTACCACGCACTGGCAAAATGCGCGGCGTCTTGCATCCACCTTTCCGAAGGCGGATGTTGAAGTCGACCGGATCTATCTGCGCGACGGGCCGATGATTACCTCCGCCGGAGTGACGGCCGGCATCGACCTTGCCCTGTCGCTGATCCGCGACGATCACGGATCAGCATTGGCGCTTTCTGTCGCAAAGCGACTGGTCGTCGTGGCCCAGCGTCAGGGCGGCCAATCGCAGTTCAGCCCCTATGTGGAAACGCTCTCGGACGAGAAATCTCCGATCTCCGTTGCGGCTGCGTTTGTCATGTCCAACCTGAGAGAGCGGCTCTCGGTGGCGGACCTTGCCACTGCCGCCTCCATGAGCGTCCGCAGCTTTGCGCGGGCATTCGTTGCCGGCACGGGACATCCCCCAGCCGAATTCGTCGAAAAGGCCCGCATCGACGCCGCGCGCAACATGCTCGAGCGAACGGACGACCCTCTCAAAGTGATCGCGTACGAATGCGGCTTCGGCAACCCGAAGCGCATGCGTCAGGTCTTTGCACGAAATCTCGGCATCTCGCCGGTGCAATACCGAGATCAGTTCAAGGCTCCGAAGTGAAGCCCGATCAACTTTCCCACGGAGAGCTGAGGATCATCTCGACAAAATCTCCGCGCTTGTAGGTCGGGTCCATCTTGGAAAGCACATCGGCCTTGACGTTGCCGAACGTCGTTTCAGGCTTACGGATCGTGCCAAGGCAGAAGGACGTCAGGATGCCGTGCTTGAACTTCAGCCCGCGCGGATGGCAACGGCAAACTTCTTCGCGCTGGCCATCGCTGACGTCATGATAGCCGATGCCCAGCACGTCCATTTCCACGCCGGCGGTCACGAGCGCCACGGTTGGTCTCTTGTGCTGCGGGATCCCGGGAGTGGTATGAAGCGCGATCGAATCCCAGACGTCATCGACATCGCGCTCGGAGACGTCATAGGAGGTCAGGAACGCTCGGGCTGCATTTGCGCCGTCGACCTCGAAGCGGTCCGTCTCGCTGGCATATTCGTCCATGATGCCCATGTCATGGAACATGGCGCCGATATAGAGAAGCTCCGGATCATAACCGAGCCCCTTTCGATTGCCCGCCAGGGCGCCGAAGAGGAAAACGCGACGCGAGTGGTGGTAGAGGAGATCCGTTTCCGTATCCCGTACCAGCTCGGTTGCGGCCCTTGTCATTGCGCTGTCCGGGATAGCGATGCCCGCGATCATCTTCGGTTCGTCTGCCATCGATGGGTTCCTTTGAGAAAGATTGAACGATACCGAGATCGAGGTTGCCGGGTGCTGAAAAGGCTGCGGGGCGAACCGTCTCGTTGGCCGCAACATGGCAGTCGGCACCCGCCCTCGGCAATCGATCCGAGGGGGCGGTTCCTGCCAATTCGAGCCCGTTTTCGGCCGATGGCATATGCTGAAGAAGTCGCCGTGCAGTTCAGGATTGCCGATGAAGCGATGCTGTGGCTTGGCGGCCAATGGGCTTAGCCCCTAGACAATCCACCGATGTGGAGAGCGATCTCGTCTTTCCGCGAAAGCCGAGCTGCCAATGCATCAGACTTTTCGCGCTCTGCGATTGGCCGCCCTTGCGCCAGCAATCGCATGCACACCGGCGGGGGCAGCGACGGACGCCCGTTTGACAAGCGAACATTCCAGCTTGGTAATCTGATAACGGCGCTCCCGCGGCAATATCGCTGTCTCAAGATGTTCGATCGCCCATTGGCCCATTGCCATGTGCGGAAGGACGGAGGTCGTCAGAGGAGGCACGAGATGACGGGAAATGTCTTCGTCATCGTAACCTATCACTGACATATCCTTCGGGATATGCAGCCCCGCCTCTTTGAGAGCCTCATAACATCCGATGGCGGTGCGGTCGTTCTGGCAGAAGATTGCAGTCGGGCGCTCGGCAAGCGAGAGCAACTTCATCGTCGCGGAATAGCCGGCACTCGCCGACCAGTCGCCCTCGATCACCAGTTCGGGGTCGAATGGAATGTCGGCCGTTGCCAGAGCCCTGCGATAGCCCGTCAGCCGGTCCTGAGCCGCCTGCATCCATGGCTCGCCGGTGATCGTCGCGATCCGATGATGGCCGTGCGAGATCAAATGCCGGGTGGCCGTCTGGCCGCCCGCGATTTCGCTCGGGATGACCGCCGGAAACGCATAGTCCGAGGTGTAGCAATTAAGGAGAACAAGCGGAATATTGAGGTCGTACAAATAGTCGGGGAGTTCCACCTCGCGGGTGAATATCGTCATGTAGATAAGGGCCGAAATCCCGCTATTGGTAAGCGCCTTTATTGCCCGCGGCTCCATGACCGGATCGCTCATCGTCTGGGCGACGAGCAGGACATTGCCGGCATTCCACGACGCCTGACGCGCGCCTTCTATGGCAACGACCGCCTCCGGGCTGGTTGCAAGCTGGTCGACCGCAAAGCCGATGACGCCATCCAGTTTCGACTGGGATGCAAGCGCCGGCGGCGTGGTAAACACCGGGGCGACATAACCGAGCTGACGGGCCGCTTCGATGACCCTGTCGCGGGTCTGTTGTGACAGGCGCATGCCGGGCGTATTGTTGAGGACGAAAGAGACGGCAGCCTGCGAACATCCGGCAGCCTTGGCTATGTCTGTCATCGTAACCCTGCTGCCCAGACGGCGGCCCTTCCGCTTCGGCGCCGTGTTGCCGTCGGCCGCTTGCCCACCGTCTGCGGCGATTGTTCTTTTCATAGCGATATCTCGTCTCCCCTGAAGCGAAACTGGCGGACATTTCCCCACCGCCTTGCCCCGCGCTAATTTTTATTAGCACTGTTGAGAGGATTTCGGCAACTGTCGAAGGGTAGAATAGCGAATTGTCAACGTATCAAAGCCGTCCTTTGCCCAAAAGCTTGATGGAAAACGACACTTGTGTCGCAACGTCGGAGGAAATGCCCCATGGTCATTAAGGTAATACTATTTACTAATTGAAATTAGTTGTATACCGTTGACCGCGTGGTTGGACGTGCCGTGTCTCGCTTGCGAGAGGCCCTAGGAGGGGGTTCAGGACCGGTCTGCCGCGAGTTGCAACTGGATCCTGCTAACGGGTCTATGGGAGGATTATCATGAAATACGTAACACGTGGTGCTGCCGCCTTTGCGGCAGGGCTGATGCTGAGCTATGCAACGGCCACGGTCGCCTATGCTGCCGACAAGCCGACGCTGGCATTCGTCGTCAACGGCGCGTCCGACTTCTGGAAGGCCGCCGAAGCCGGCGTCAAGAAGGCACAGGCCGAGCTGCCGGATTTCAACTTGGAACTGAAATATCCCGAGCAGTCTTCCGTCGCGATTCAGCAGCGATTGATGGAAGACCTGGTTTCAGCTGGCGTCAAGGGCATCATGGTTTCGGCTGTCGATCCCAAGACCTCGACGGATGGCCTGAACAAGATCGGCTCGCAGACCGCCCTGTTTACGACTGATAGCGATGCGCCGGATACGAACCGCGTCGCTTATATCGGCTCGTCGAATGTCGATGCCGGCAAGCAAGCTGCCGAAATCGCCAAAAAGGCCATGCCGAACGGTGGCAAGTGCATCGGCTTCGTCGGCCTGCTCGGTGCCGACAATGCCAAGGAGCGTATCAAGGGCATGAAGGACGGTATCGCCGGCACGAAGATCGAGCTGACAGACGTGCGCGGCGACGATATCGACCAGACCAGAGCCAAGAAGAACGTCGAGGATGCACTTGTTGCCAGCCCTGACGTCACCTGCATGGTCGGCTTCTATTCCTACAATACGCCACGCATCTACGAGGCGCTGCGCGAAGCGGGCAAGCTCGGCCAGATCACCGTCGTCGGCTTCGATGACGATCCGATCACGCTCGGCGGTGTCAAGGAAGGCACGATTGCCGCCACGGTGGTGCAGCAGCCCTACCTGTGGGCCTATCAGGGCATGAAACTGATGGCCGCCTATCTGAAGGGCGACAAATCGGGTATTCCTGCTGGAAAGCTGATCATCATCCCGACGAAGATTATCGGCAAGGATGACGTCGACGCCTATGCCGCAAATTTGAAGGCGATGGCCGGCAACTGAAGATCATCTCCTGTAACAGCGCCGGCCATTGATCCGGCGCTGTTACACCTTGATCGCGCGCGAAGCTGAGATCGGCATTCAAGCCGCATCGCATATCCTGCAGGCTCTATATCCGTTATGAACCAACGATCAGACACACTGGTATCAACAGAAACGACGGCGCCCTTTCTCAGCCTCTCGGGCATCGGCAAGACCTATCCTGGCGTCGTTGCGCTTGATGACTTCTCGATGGATGTCAGCCCCGGCGAAGTGATCGGGCTCGTCGGCGAGAACGGCGCCGGCAAATCGACGCTGATGAAGATCCTGGGTGGCGTCGTAAAGCCCGACCGCGGAACCATTCTGCTCGACGGAGCGGAACATGCTGCCCTTAGCGTTGAAAGCAGCATCGCGTCTGGAATTGCCTTTGTGCATCAAGAGCTCAACCTGTTCGAAAATCTCGACGTTGCAGCCAATATTTTCCTCGGCCGCGAGCCGCTGCGCGGCGGCCCCCTGAAGCTTGTCGACCGACGCCGCCTGCGTATGATGGTCGCGCCGCTCTTGAAGCGCGTCGGCGCGAATTTTTCGGCGGACACGCCGGTGGCCTCGCTGTCGCTTGCTCAACAGCAGATGGTCGAGATCGCAAAGGCGCTGTCCATCAACGCTCGCCTTGTGATCCTTGACGAGCCGACATCCAGCTTGCCGCTTGCCGAGACCGAAAAGCTTCTTGCCGTCATCTCGGCGCTCAAGGCAGATGGCATCAGCGTCATCTTCATTTCCCACCGCCTGCATGAGGTCGAGCGCGTCGCCGATCGCGTCATCGTTCTGAGAGACGGAACGCTCGCGGGGACGCTCCCCAAAAACCTGATCGATCACGACCGGATGGTAAAGCTGATGATCGGCCGGGCACTGACCGCGCGTGTTGCGGAAGCCCACCGGCCGCCGGGCAATGTCGCGCTGAAGGTCACGGCCATTCGCACCGCCGCTTATCCGACCCGGCCGGTCGATCTCGCCATCAACTATGGAGAGATCCTTGGGCTGGCCGGCCTCGTCGGATCGGGCCGAACGGAGCTCGCTCGTGTGCTCTTCGGGATCGACAAAAACTATGGCGGCTCCACGGCGCTTGATGGCAAAGACGTCAAGCTTACCTCTTCGACGAAAGCGGTCGCCAATGGCATTTTCCTGGTGCCGGAGGACCGCAAGCTCAACGGCATCCTTCTCGATCTGCCGATCTCGCAGAACATATCCCTGCCCAATCTTCCCGTTCACGCGCCTCGGTTCATGGTTTCGTCGGAGCGGGAAAATGCCGCTGCGGAAATCCAGGGCAGGCGGCTTGGTATCAAGGCGCCGTCCGTCTCGACCCGCACCGGCACGCTTTCGGGCGGCAACCAGCAAAAGGTCGTCCTGGCCAAGTGGCTATCGATGAACCCGAAGGTAATGATCTTCGACGAACCGACCCGCGGCATCGATATCGGGGCGAAGAATGAAATCTACGGCCTGATGCGCAAACTCGCCGACGCCGGCGTGGCGATCCTGATGATCTCAAGCGACATGGAGGAGGTCATCGGCGTCTCCGACCGTATCGCGGTCATGCATGAGGGGCAAATCGCCGGGATCCTCGAGAAAGATAAGTTCAGTCAGGAAAACGTGCTTTTGCTGGCCGTCGGCAAGGCGATACACTAACGGCTGCGGCCAAATCGAATGGATATACGATGAGTAAGAAAGATCTGGGCTTGCTCCTGTTGATCATCGCCGTCGGCATTGTCGTCGCGATCATCAATCCGCGGTTCCTTCTGCCGATCAACCTGGCCAATACGTCAAATCTCATCGGCCTTTTCGGGATATTATCGATCGGGCAAGCCTTCGTGATCATCACCGGCGGGATCGAACTTTCCGTTGGCTCCCTCGTTGCCTTCCTCGGCGTACTCTTCATCGATTTTGTCGCCGTCCAGAACATGCCCTGGCCCATCGCGCTGCCGGTGATCCTGATCCTCGGTGGCATTTTCGGTGCAATCCACGGCTGGCTCATTACACGGCTCAACCTCCAGCCCTTCGTCGTCACTCTTTGCGGCTTGTTGATCTATCGCGGGGCGGCGCGTTTCTATACGGCTGATGGCACGGCAGGTTTCGCCTTCGGCCAAAACTTTCCCGATTTGGAATTCCTGACCGCCGGCCGATTTTACGGCGTGCCGAACACCTTCATCGCGCTGGTGATTATCGCGGCCGTCATGTGGATCGTCCTTCATCGCTCCGTGTATGGACGCTATCTCTATGCCATCGGCAAGAACGAGGAAGCCGCGAAATATTCCGGCATTCGCACGGCCAAGATGGTGATGATAGCCTATGTCATATGCGGGGTGCTGACGGCGCTCTCCGCGATCTATTTCGCGATGTACACCCGTTCGATCTCGCCGGCGAGCCATGGGCAGTTCTACGAGCTCTACGCCATTGCAGCGGCGGTGCTGGGCGGCTTTTCGCTGCGCGGCGGCGAAGGATCTCTGATCGGCGTGGTCTTGGGCACGATCCTGCTGCAGGAGTTGCAGAACCTCGTCAATCTTCTCGGCATCCCCTCCTCGCTCAACTTCGCGGTCATGGGCGGCGTTATCCTGATTGGGGTGCTGATCGACCAGCAATGGACCGCAATCCGCGCAAGGCGGCTCCTGATATCGGCCGCCCGCCGGCCTGACGCGCGGCTGCCCGCCGAGTAAGCGCAGTCACCTTTAGGCCCGATTAGCCGCGCAGGCCGATGCTGTTCGGGCCGGAACCAGCCTGCTTCCGCATCGCCAAGCCGACGGTTCACGTCGCGTCTATGCGCCATAAACCATCCGTTAGGCATTTGTTGACCATAATTGGAGCGAAAGCGATGTCGCAGATGCGGCGCCTCTGATTTCCTGTGTCTTTTACCAAGGGCGAAAGTCGTATCCGTGCACCTAGCGATCCTTTCCATTCCGACGACAACTTTAGCAATGGCCCTGTCCTTCGTCGCTTGCAGAGTGGCGCTGATTGCAGTGCTGGTACTGGGCGCTTTAGCCGGAACTGCGCAGGCAGCGGCCGACGACCGAGCACTCAAGCTCTTCTTCACGCATACCGGCGAACGGGCAACCATCGTCTTCAAGCGCGGCGGCAAATTCGATCCGAAGGGCCTGGCGCAGATCAACCGCTTCCTGCGCGATTGGCGGAAGAACGAGCCGACCAGGATCGATCCGGACTTGCTCGATCTGGTCTGGGAAGTCTATCGCCGCAGTGGCGCAAGGGAACCCATTCACGTCGTCTCGGCCTATCGCTCGCCTTCGACAAACAGCATGCTGCGAAACCGATCGCGGAGTTCCGGTGTCGCGAAACACAGCCAGCACACGCTTGGCAAGGCGATGGACTTCTACATACCGGGCGTGAAGCTTGCGACCCTGCGCGCAGTGGCCATGCAGATGCAGGTCGGCGGCGTCGGCTTCTATCCGACATCCGGATCGCCGTTCGTGCATCTGGACGTCGGCAATGTCCGTGCCTGGCCCAGAATGTCGCGCCAGGAGCTCGCGCGGCTCTTTCCAACGGGGCGGACCATGCATCTGCCAGCAGATGGAAGGCCGCTGCCGGGTTACGAAGTCGCGGTCGCGGAATCAAAGAAACGCGTCCGCCTGGCGGGAAGCAGGATTGCGGCCATTGCGGACGAAGACGATGACGCCGAAACCCCGGCGACCTCCTCCGACCCTCTGGCCGGCAGAAGCCTTGTCACCGCCATGCTGCCGACGCCGCGAAGCCGGGCCGGCAATGGACTGGAGCTTCAACTCGGCAAACGGATAGCGGAAGAGAATGAAATTCGACCCTTCGCCGACCTCGCATCCTATACCGTCCCACTGCCGGCTTCGCGACCGAACAGCATCGTGGTGATCCCGACATCTGCCCCTGAAAGAACCGTCCCCACGGCCCTTGCGAGCCTGGTGGTGGGACGCAACCATGCGGGCAACCTGCTCGTTGCGGATCGCTCGGGAGCTTCGCTGAACGATGCCATGGCGAGGATGCAGCCCATGGCGGATCTGCCGACCACCGCCGCACAGGAGGTATCGGCCGGCGTCGGCGCCATGTCCACAGGGGCCCTTGTCGCATGGGCCTTACAGCCTCCGGGCACTGCGATGGAAATGACGCTTCCCGATCTGGTCGGTGCGCCGCTCCCCATGGAAGCAGATGCAACAGACGCCGGGCACAGTGCTTCCGCGGTTGCCGAGGATAAATTCGACAGCGAAAGATTTGGCTTCGAGGGCTGAACTTCGCTCGCGGCCGCGGTTTTGCGCATGAAAACCCGAGTGCCCGCGTTACCTCGTAAAGGCGCGGCTCCAAGGGCAAGAGCTTCGGCGGTGTCAATGTGCTCGGGCCCTGGATCGTCGCCAAGGATGAGCTCACCGATCCCTACATGCTCAAATCGGAACATCGCGCTCAATCCGACGTTAGCCTCATGAGGTTGCGGGTCGTGCCAAGCGGACGCGATGGCACCGAAGAATATGGAGATTTTTCCGCTTTCTCTCCATAGCCAACGAAATGGCAGGCGAGCTTCTCACCCATCCGATCGGCAACCTCTCCCAGATCTATAGGAGCTAGAACACGGCTCGACCGGATGCGCGGGCGTCCCTATATTCGAGAAATAAGGTCGCCCCAGACTGTGGGCGTCGGATCTAGCCGGAAGACGACATCATGGATCGGCTCAGCAACGCCAATGCCGCCAGTACCCTTCTTTCCAGCAGGGATCGCGGCTGGACAGGTCTGGAGGCAGAGTTCCTGCATATTCAGGCCGGCCGCACACATGTGCCCGGATCGCGAACGCACCGGCTGGGCATTCATTTTGGACGCGCCGTGAATGCCCACTGCCAGTGCGACGGCCGGCATTATCGCCGGCAGCAGAAACACGGCGATATCGACGTCGTTCCCGCGGGACTGGATGGCTGGTGGGAAGATGATCGCGATTGCACCATTCTGCGGCTGAACATCCGGCCGGAACTCCTCAATGCCGCCGCCCGCGAGCTCGGCCGGGATCCGGAAACCGTTTCGCTGGCACCTAAATTCCAGCTTCGTGATCCACGGATCGAGTCGATAGCCTGGGCCATCAAGGCGGAGATCGAGGCGATCATACCGTCCGACAGGACTTATGCGGACATGCTGGGCATGGCTCTCGCAATCCGCCTGGTGGAAAGCGACGGGCAAAAGCGGTTCGAGCCTGCCGACGCACGCGCGACATTGACCAGCCGACAACAACGACGTCTCGCGGAATTCATCGAGGATCATATCGATCAATCATTGTCTCTTGCCGATCTCGCCGCGGTCGCAGGGCTCAGTGTATCGCATTTGAAACCACTGTTTCGCGCCACCTTCGGCATGCCGGTCCATAGATATGTCCTGACGCGCCGGGTCGAGCGCGCCAGATTGCTTCTTATGGCTGCAAACATGCCCGTCGCTCAGGTCGCATTGGAGACCGGCTTTGCCCACCAAAGCCACATGGCGCACTGGATGCGGCGCATTCTCGGGCTCACGCCCGGCATGATAACCCGAATGCATTCCTGACATCGATTGTCGTCCGAACCTGCAATAGGCTGTCCGAACCTGCGCGAACCAGCGTGCGCCAATGGATAGGTTTGCTGGCAGACGAACAGGAGAAGACGCGATGCACGTCATTCTAGGCGCCACTGGGAAAATCGGCCGCACGACTATTGCCGCCCTGCGCAAAGCCGGGGCGCCGGTCCGCGCCGTGCTGCGCGATCCCTCGCAAGCGCGGGAGTTTTCCGACCTCGGCTGCGAGATCGCCATTGCCGACCTGCATGATCGCCGGGCCTTGGCCACGGCAATGAATGGCGCCCGCGCCGTCCAGATCATCTGCCCGGTCGATATTCGTGCGGAGCATGCGCATTCGCGAATGTTGCAACTGATCGATTCACTGGGCGAGACTTTGGCGGCAGCCAACCCTCAGCTCGTCCTCGCCATCTCCGACTACGGCGCGGAGCAGAGTTCCGGCACAGGCGTCACCTTGATCTTTCACGCGTTGGAGGCGCGGCTGCGAAAGCTGCCTTCCAGGCTTATCCTCCTGCGATCGGCCGAACATATGGAGAATTGGTCACGTCTTGCAAAAGCCGCCGCCGAAAGTGGCCGATTGCCGAGCTTCTATCGTCCGCTAACCAAGCTGCTCCCCACCGTCTCTGCCTTCGACGTGGGGACGATATCAGCCGCACTACTGCTGGATAACAGTACCGCAAAACTCAGAATCGTCCACGCTGAGGGTCCGAGACGCTACACGCCAAATGACGTCGCCGCCGCCATTGGCCTTCTGGCCGGCAGCAGCGTCGTCGCCCAGCCGCTGCCCGAAACGGAATGGCGGACCGTGCTGATACGAGCGGGTCTTTCCGAGGACTATGCACGGCTGCTGATAGAACTTTATGTCGCCCACAATGCCGGCAGGATAGATGCGGAAAGCGATGTAGGCGAGATCCGCCGTGGCAAGATTGAGTTGGTGGACGCGCTGCGGCCGCTTCTCGGCGCACAAAGGTGAGCTTACAGCCTCAATGCATTCCTCCACCGCCGCCTTCCTTCAGGTTGACGTTGCTGAGGATCAGAGCGAGCGGGATGGCGCAGAGTACTACCAGCATCAGCACGTGAAACACATCAATATAGGCCAGGAAGCTTGCCTGGGTTTGCACTTGCTGGCCGATCCAGGCAGTCGCCTGGGCTGTGGCATTCGCCGTCGTTGCTCCTCTTTCCGCGAAATAGCGCGACATTGTCTGCAGCGTTTCGTGGTAGGCGGGCGAGGACGGCACGATATGTTCCACCAGCCGGCTTTGATGCCATTGCTGGCGATGCGCCAGCACGTTGGAAGCGATACAGACGCCGATAGAGCCGCCGATGTTGCGGGCAGCATTGATCATGGCAGACGCCTGATTGGTCTGATCCCGTCTCAGGCCATAGTAGGAGGCCGAGGTGATCGGGATGAAGATCAGCGGCAGTCCGAGGCCGATATAGAGGCGAGACCAGACGAAGAAACCGAAGTTCAGGCCGGGATAAAGCCGCGTCAGCTGCCACATCGACACTGCGATAATCGCCGCGCCGACGGCGATCAGATATTTCGGCTGGATCAATGAATTCAGGCGACCTGTGACGAACATCATCACCATGGTGACGAGGCCGCCGGGCGACAGCGCCAAACCGGCCCAGGTTGCCGTGTATCCATAGTTCTGCTGCACGACCTGCGGAATGAACTGTGTGGTAGCGATCAGGATCGCGCCGGTTGCCATCATCACGATGAAACAGGATCCGAATTGCCGGGTGCCAAGCAGCCATCCATCGATGATCGGATTGGCCTGCGTCAGCACCCAGGGAATTGCGAGAGCAAACGCCAAAATACATATCGCCGTCGTCGCAATGATGAAGCCGGAACCGAACCAATCCTCCGTCTGCCCACGATCGAGGGTAAGTTCGAGCGAGCCGAGAAAGGTCGCGACCAGCAAAAAGCCGACGAGATCGAAACGGACTCCCTTCTTTCGGAACTCCTGACGTTTCTGCGCCGTCTCGGGGCTCTCCTTCAACAAGATGTAGACAAGGGCGAAGGCGAAAACGCCGACAGGGCCGTTGATAAGGAAGCACCAGTGCCAGGAGAAATTGTCCGACAGATAGCCGCCAAGCGTCGGACCCACGACCGGTGCGACCACGACGGCCACGCCGAAAAGCGCGAAGGCCTGGCCGCGCTTTGCCGGCGGAAAGGCATCGGCGAGGATCGCCTGCGAGGTCGGGATCATACCACCACCGGCAAACCCCTGGATGACCCGGAAAATCAGCAATGTCTGCAGGTTCCAGGAAAGACCGCACAGGATAGAGGCGATCGTGAATGTCGCGAGACACAGGAGATAGAACCGTCGCCGCCCGAACCGCTCGGAAAGATAGCTGCTGGCAACAAGCACGATGGCGTTGGACACCAGATAGGTCGTCACCACCCAGGATGCCTCGTCGGAGCTAACCGCAAGACCACCGGAGATATAGCGCAGCGCGACATTGGCAATCGTGGTGTCCAGCACCTCCATGAAGGTCGCAAGCGACACCACGATCGCGATCAGCCACGGATTGGTGGCGTGGGCGGCAACTCCTGTCCCGCCGGCGGCTGAGCTTGCCCCGCTCATCTCAGTTCCTCGGGCGAACCGTAACCGTCGGGACCACGGACATACCGGGACCGATGGCGACATCGGCAGGCCATGTGTCGACGATGATCTTGACCGGCACGCGCTGGGTAACCTTCACATAGTTGCCGGTGGCGTTTTCAGCGGGTAGCAGCGAGAACGCCGTGCCGGAACCGGGCTGGACGGAGGCGACCTTGCCGTGCAGCGTGTGATCGGGATAGGCGTCGAGCGTCACATCCACCGGCTGGCCCGGCCGCATGTCCGTCAGCTGTGTCTCCTTGAAGTTCGCGGTGATCCAGATTTCGTCGGGAACGAACATCGAGATCGCCTGCCCCGCCTCGACATATTGACCCTTGGCGCCGGTGAGGCGAACGACGCGACCCGGCTGGGCTGCGGTGATCGTCGTATAGCTCAGGTTTTGTTGCGCCTCCTCGGCCTGCGACTGGGCTTGCTTGAGGCTGGCAAGCGCACTGGATTTCTGGGCCTCCGAGACCGCCTTGTTCTTCAGCGCCGACGTGACGTTCGCCTGCATCTGTGCAAGGCTCGCCTGATCCTGCTGCAAAGTCGCGGTTGCCTGTTGCACCGACTGCACGCTGCCTGACCCACTCTTGACCAGCTGCTGCTGACGATTGGCTTCCTGCTGCGCATATTGAAGGGCGGCGGTTGCCGAATTTTGTTGCGCTCTTGCCACGTCGATAGCAGCGTCGGCCGCGTCGATTTGTGCGCTGGTGCTTTGGACCGAGGCATTGGCGACTTCAATCTGCCCATTCGCCTGATCGAGTGCGATCTGGTAATCGCGCGGATCGATCTTCAGGATGACGTCGCCAGCTTGCATATGCTGGTTATCGGTCACCGGAACATCCGCCACATAGCCGGAGACCTTGGCGGCAACCGAAAAACTGCGTGCATCGACGAACGCGTCATCCGTCGATTCGTAGGGATAGAAATAGACCCGCCAGGCAAACCACGACGCAACGATCGAGGCCGCCAGCACCACAATGCCGCACAAAACCCAGAAGGGGTGGCGACGGATGAAAGACGGCCGCTTCGTTTCCGGCGCAGGGGTTGGACTATCCGCATTCGCGGGGATCTTCTGCTTGGGCCGATTTGGCTTGGTTTCCATGATATTGGGTTGATTGTCAGCCATGACATGACCTTTGATTGTTGTCCTGCACGGTTCGGTTCCCGGCTGGTAGGCAGATGGCGGTGGTCAATGCCGCAGAAAACTTCGGATCTTCTTCAGATCTCGAATGAAGGCGAGCCGACTTCTTTCCTTCTCGTCCGGCTCCCTGATCCGCAAGAGCGCCGAAGGATGAATGGTCACCAGAATATCAATCTCCCCTGCCGGACGAATAATGTGACCGCGGTCGCGCATGACCTTGATCTTCGAGCCGAGCAGCGAGGATACCGCTGTTGCACCGAGCGCCACCACCAGCCTCGGCTTCAGGAGCTCAAGTTCAGCCCCCAGCCACCAGGCGCAACGCTGCACCTCCCCGGCATTGGGCCTTGCATGAAGACGCTTCTTGCCGCGCATCTGGTATTTGAAATGCTTGACGGCGTTGGTGACGTAGCAGCGGCCCCGATCGATATCAGCCTCTTCCAGACATTGATCCAAAAGACGGCCAGCCGGCCCGACGAACGGTTTTCCTGCCAGATCCTCTTTGTCGCCGGGCTGTTCGCCGAC
Source organism: Rhizobium sp. SG741 (assembly GCF_012275435.1). Lineage (NCBI taxonomy): Bacteria > Pseudomonadati > Pseudomonadota > Alphaproteobacteria > Hyphomicrobiales > Rhizobiaceae > Rhizobium > Rhizobium sp. SG741. Next base: position 133,011 of record NZ_JAAZQP010000014.1, on the reverse strand, counting down.
AAGTACGATCTCCGCATTCCGCGGCCCCTCGCCGAAGACAAGATGCGTCGCATCGCGATAGAGATCGCAGCGCATGCAGGCATCTGCATCGCGGCGCAGATCATCGAGCGTCGCCGCTTCGGCATGAGCGCGCGCGAGCGATGGGCCAGTGATGGACAAAGGAAGTTTTTCGAGCATTGGGGGCTCGCAACGGTTTTAAAAGCTATCGCAAGACGAACTGATCGCGGTTCTTTTTGTTCCATGCCGGCCCATTTCCTCACTCGGGAACCCTCACCTCCGATCTTCGTTATGACGGAGAAATCATGCACATGGAGGAGATATCATGAGCAGCGAAGGCAAGACCGGCTCCTACACGCTGACCGCGTTCTTCGACGATGAATATGATGCGGAGGCTGCGGCCGAAGCATTGATGGATGCCGGCATACCCAAGGATGCCGTCACCATGACGCCGGGTAACCGCCCTGACACGGACCCTATCGACCATCTCGGCTTCCTCGACGCGTTGACGGGAATTTTCTTCCATGAGGAGCAGCGCGCCGCCTATGCCACAGCTCTCGAACGCGGCGGAACGCTGGTGACCGTGCAGGTGAACGAGCAGCAGCACAACATCGCCCTGCCGATCCTGGCTGAGAAAGGCCAGATCGACCTCGACGAGCACGAGTGAGGGAGAGATTAGAGCCTGGTTGGCCGTCCAGGCACTGGCATAGGCGGCATGGGCACTTCCAGGCGGAACACTCGGGAACAATTGGTGCGGGTCAGGGTTCGTAGGGCTACCGACCGACGAAAGACATCATGACAGAGACGGACGTTCACGATGTCTTCGTCGTCGGCGCGCACAATGCGTATGTGATGGAAAATCAAGCATAGCATCATGAAGCCGCAGCCCATTGGACCGGCTGTCCTTCAATCAAGGTTCCACGTTGCCAGAGGAAGAGCAAACATGGCTGACGACAGATTTGCATGGATTAGCAAGCGTGCCTACGCCATCTGGGAAGCGGCCGGGCGTCCGTCTGGATGCGATCAGGAACATTGGAAGCAAGCTGCTGCCGAGCGCGATATCATGGAGCGTTCGCGAGCGTCCGTAGATGGAGAGGAGTTGCTTCTTAGATTTCGACAGAAGGCAACTCCTCCCAATCCGGATCAAGCTTTGCAACCAGAAGACGGAGATGAGCGCATCATGGTAGATCGTATTTCATAGCCGGCCTAATGGCTCACCGAAATGCAATGGGCGTCTCTATCGAAAAGATGGAATTGCTCCCAAGCGATGGTGAGACTGACAGACTGGCCAACGCTTAGTTGAACATTGCCCGGCAGCCGGACGGTCGTCTGATAGCCACCATGAACGACATAGGCATAGGTGTCGGAGCCGAGCCGTTCGATGGTGCAATTTTCAATCCCTCCGCCGTCGGCTCGACGGTCGGAGTAGCTGCATCGTGCTTACGAAAGCTACACAGGAACCATCTGGGAAGTGGCTGATCGAAAATCTGGATCAAACTGCGAGCGCAGAGTCTCCTTACGCGATTGATGAGGCGGACACGAAGTGGCCTCGGATCCCTCTCCGCAACATGGGCCCGGCACATAGTGACTCGTCACGAGGCGGGCTGATGCGTTTCGCAAGTGCCCTCTCTTTTGCAGAACAAAGATGAGGCATCTCAATAATGCATTTCAGGATATTCGCTATCGCCGCCTTGGCTCTCTCTTCCGCCGTGCCTGCCGTGGCCGCGGACATGACTTACGAGCCTTCATTATACCCATGAAGGCTGCCTTCATCACGCTGGGCCTGGCTGCCGCCACGATAATTGGCCCTATCACCCCGGCACTTGCTCAAGTCGTCATTCACCAGGATCAGTCGTCGGACGACTATTCCGCCCAGGATGACACGGAGCAGAATTTCCTTCATGCCTGAAACAACCATCACGATGCGCGTAACAGGTGGGGAGAGCGCCGCGGCAACTTCGGTCCGGACGATGTGATCCGTCTCCTGGGGGCCGTGGCTATCGCGTGAAAAACGTAAATCACGTCGAAATTCGCTACCTGGTCGAGGCAACGCGAGGCGACGACAATCTCCTGGTGAGCGTATCCCGCCGCGGAGAGATTATGGGCGTCGTCCATGATAGCAGCTATTGATGCCGATCATAACCAAGCCCCTCAGCTGCTATACGATCAAGCTGAGGAACACTCAGGATACATCAGCAGGGTAAACGCCACGGCCATTGAAGGACGCGGTTTCCTCATGTGACATCAAACCGCTCAAGCATCTTGTTAAGCCGCAAATTCTCGGCTCGAAGCTGTTCAGCCAGCAGCCTCTTGAGCCGCTTGTTTTCTGCCTCAAGCGCGGTCACTTCGTCCAAGGAAATCGGATCCTCGAAAGTCGCGGATTGCGCGCTTTGCTTCTCGTGTGCACCCGTGGAAGCCTGCGCATTCGCATGGGTGGAGCCGTGCCTGGTGCGTTTCCTCGCAGCGCGCCCCGAAGCCGCTTGAGGCTGCGGTGCCGGCTCGCTCTCCTGCATCTGTGCGACAGCTTCGACGTTCGGGCGATCCGCCTGCTGCTTCGGCGCGTCAAACTCCGTAGCCACGGTCGACGGTATCAACGTTTGTGCAACATCGAGATCGTCCGCATCTTCGCCGACAGAACCCGCATTGCTCGGATCAGGTAGCTTGTCTTCACCCGCATCCGGCGTGCGGGATACGTCATTCGAGCTGAACGGATGCGATGGCTTATCATGGACTTCGCGGGCCAGAGCCTTGAGGTCAGTGTCTCCCCAAATTGAGCTCACCCGTGTCTTTGACTGTCGTCGCCCCGACTTGACTTCAACAACGAAACTCCGTTGTGGCGTTCTCATATATTCCCAACCTTAAGCAACTGGTGAAAAACCGACGCCGATCGGCGCCGCTGTATTTTGCTGGCGGACAAATATAGCTCCTCACCGCGCGCTTCAACTGGTTGGAGCGCAAGGGCGACGTTTTGCCCAGCGCATCAACAGTCTCGTAGCTGACGTGATTCCACAAGCGAAACATTTGTCTTTTCGATTGTCCACCCTGATGGAGCTCGCTGGAGACGAGCCTACAAAATGCCGGCGTCAAACAATGCCCGGCACTCAATGGAGAGACTGACCGCCCGCTCCATTCCGATCTTGGATTAGTCCAGTCCTAGCCTCTTGCGCAGCTCCGCATTTTCTGCGCGCAGCTTTTCCGCCAGAATCTTGCGAAGCCTTTGGTTTTCTTCTTCGAGTTGAACGAGATCGGCCAACCCGTTGCCGACCGAAACAGGCTTCTCCCCCCCTTGGTCAACGGCCTTTGCTGTCCGTTTCCACTGATAGTAGGTTTGCTCCGATATGCCGGCGTTCTTGATCGCGTCCCTGAGCGTACTTGTACCCCCGGCGACCTGCGTTCCTATCAGCTTGAGCTTTTCGCCTCTTTCCTGCTCGCTATATCTCCTGGGCTTTGCAACTGGCACAGCCGACGTTGCATCAGTCGCCTTTGCTTCAGCCTGAACCGGTGTGGCAACCGCCTTCTGGCGTGGCGCTCTCTGCTTCTTGACCTTCGGCGTTTTCACCTCTGCCTCTATCCCCGTAACTGCAGCAAGCGGTCCCGTGTTAGTCTCGTCAGCCATCAGTGTTTCCTCCTTAGCCATTGCCTGTTGTCTGCCGAGTGAACGACAGAGTCAACTCAACCGCCAGCCCGGTGCTCCACGGATGATTGATCCGGGATCCATGCTGCGTGGTCATCCAGCCCTTGCGGATAAAATGTGTGCCGGACACATCAGAATATGTGACGTCAACATCACTTGGCCTAGCTCATTGCTTGAGGCCACTATGTCAGACGTAAATCCAGGCTTGGATGAAGCTTCTTCAGATTTGGCAGTGACTTCATCTGCCATGGAATCTGTGAAGAGCCGCAAACGGTAAGGTGAATGTCTGGATGCTTGCGCGCCTCGATCGTCAGTTTGGCAAGCAAGTTGATACCAGAAGAATTCAAGAAGTGCAGGCCGGTCAGATCGAAAGTAGCCTTACCACCGCCCTCGTCGAGCACTTTTTTAGCCAGATCATAAACCGGCGCATAGGCATCTGGACCCGCCAGGCGCATGGTTCCATCAAAATACAAGGTGGTGCCTTCGGACCAGACGCGGAACGCTTCTTCTTTGATTTCCATACAACATGCCTCTCGCGGGTTCACGATAGCGCAATTGCCATCGCAGCATAGGTTTCCAGCTTAGTTCGCCTGTGCGGCCGATCTTCCTCGAAACGCCAGGCTAGATGAACCTGGTAATCGCTCATCAAAGTCAACAGTCCCAATCCGGATGTGTTGCCACCTTCAAGCGCAGCAGCCTCGATCTGTTCTATGAGGAGCTCGTTCGGATCGCCGGCTATCACCCTCGACAACAATTGTTGAAATCGAGCGGTGGTATCGTCGTCGACGAAGTTCGCTATCCGCATTCTAAAGTTATGGGCATCCGTCAGAGCCTCGATAACGATCTCACCGGAAGCGCGAAACTTGATGGCGTTTTCGATCAGCTCATTCGTAAGATAGCCTATGTCATGCCTTATGGTCTTGTAGTGGCGTTCGGAAGACCGAAAGCCGAGCGCTATCGTTTCTGCGATAAAGTCCGAGGTTATAGCTGAATGCCGCCACGCGAGCCGTAGCGGTCCGTCAAGCAAGCGAAGCCGCAGAGCTTGGCTTGTATCGAAAGAAACGAGATTTTCTTGGCCATATAGTACGACTGTCATGCTCTCACCTATGCCGCATGACGACGAGGGTAATGTCATCATGAATCTTTTGCGTGCCGATGTAGGCCATCAGATCGTCGAGTATCCCCTTGACTACCTCTTCCGCGGTTCCGCCATGCAAGCGACGCGCATCCTGCAAAAGCCGCTCGAAGCCGAACAGTTCGCCGCTGGGGTTTTCAGCTTCGGTGACGCCATCCGTATGTAGGACGACCATATCACCTTTCTCAAACGATACTTCCCGCGTGTCGATGAACTGCGTAATATCGGCTTCGAGGCCAACCGGAAGACCGAGGTCGCCGGTATCTATGCGCTCGACCTCGCCGTTCTGGCGGATAATGATCATATCCTCATGTTGGCCCGATATCGTCAATCTCTTACCGTCATAGTCGAGGAAGGATAAGGTGATGTGCTTGTCCGTCTCGGTTCGTTCGATGTTCTTGAAAATCGTGCGGTTGAGGTCGGCCAGGAATTTTGCCGGATCCATTTCGCCGGCCTCCTGCAGCGCGCGAGCGATCGATTGAACCATCAGCATCAGCACACCGCTCTCAAGCCCGTGGCCGGTCACGTCGCCAATGCCGATCTTCAGATTGTTTCCGTGCTGCAGGACATCATAATAATCACCGCCGACCTCATCGGCCGGGCGCATGTAGGCGGCGATTTCCAGATGCTTGAAGGCTGTCAGCTCCTTGGCACGCGGCAAAACCATGCGCTGAATATGCCGCGCCACATCGAGTTCCGCACCAAGGCGCAGGTTCTCGCTCTTCAACTGATTGGCGAGCGTGGAGATCTCCTCCTTTGCCGCCTCTATCTCCTTCGTCCGCTCCACGACCAGCTTCTCGAGATTTTCGGTGTGAAAGCTGATCTCCTCGGCCATCCGGTTGAATGCGACGCCGGCTTCAGCCACCTCATCCCTGGTTGGAATGTCGACCCTGACGGAGTAGTCTTTTGCCTGGATGCGCTTGGCGGCACCCGCCAGCGCGCTGATACCGCCGGTGATGCGCTTCGACGCCGCAAAGACCGCAGCGGTGACGATCATCAGCGACACGAGAACCGCGAGGATCTGATAAAGCAAAATCCTGTTGGTCGCGCGTGATATCTCCTCCTTGGCCGCAATCAGCGAAGCATAGATCTCGCGCTCTGGCACGACGATTCCAAGCGACATGACCTCGCGCTGTATGGGCCCACTCACCCAGAGATTGGTGGGACGCAATTGCTTGACGACTACGAGATAAGGAACCTCTTCGCCGTGTTCGGTGAGCGAGATGTGCTGGATGGCACCATCGGCATCAAGCGGCATGGTCGCAATGGCCTTTTGCGTGCTGTTCCGCAGCGAGCGGTCGAGACCGGTGACGCCCTTGTTGGCGGCGTCGTTCGCCGCTCGCAAACCGATGGCCTTCTCTCCGACCGGATTGATTGCGACGACATTTCCATTCGACATGGTCAAGAAGCCGAAGCCGCTTTGGGCAACCTTCACATTCTCGACGATCTCGGCAAGCTGAGTAAGGGTGATATCGGCGCCGGCGGCACCTGCCACTCCATGCCTGTCCGCTGTCCAAAGCGGATGGAAGAAGCTGACGATCAGTTTTCCGGTAATCGCGTCCGTGTAGGGAGCGGTCTGGTTAATGTAATCGGCAACCGGCCGCGACGAGGGAGACAAAGCCCATTGCTGCCAGGATTCATAAAGGCCAGGAAAAAAGAAAGTCCAGAAATCAGCACTGTTGTGGCCTGGGTAGAGCCGGTCGAATGTCTGCGCCTGCGTCGTGTAAGGCGCAGTCCGGAAGATCGGGCGCTCCCTGGGACCGATATAGTACATTTGCAGCTTCGACGCGCCGTTATGCAGCAGCGATGGAGCGACAAGATCAAGTATGGCGCTCGTCTCAATGTCGGCCTGTACCTGCGGAAAGGGATGGTGGTCCTTGTCCAGCATGTAACCCCAAACACTGATGACGGAGGGCCCTCCCGGAAGATTTTGCGCCCACTGGCCAACGGGATCGTAGGTCACCGTCACGGCATCGGGGGCAGCTTTGGCCAAGGCTGTGCCGACATTTCCATTCCTTGTGGGATGATCGATCTGACCCTGGAGCACCCCTGCCAGCGCGCTCACATCGGAATGCACCTGGTCGAGAAGCAGACCGACCTGGGCGGCCGTGGAATTGGTATAGGAGCGGATATAATCCTGGCTCGCCTTTTCCAGGCCTTCGCCCACTTGGGCGGTCGCGTTGCGGGAGAGACGCTGCACATTCCAAAGTGCAAGACCGCCGCTGACCAGCAGGTCGAAAAGGACGGCACCTCCGACAACGATGAGGAATTTGGCGCGAAAGGAACGCAGACCGAGTCTCGGTTTAGCGGTTGGTGGCATCGTCATAGCGGCTTTTGTCCCGATGAGGCCCAGATAGGCCAGCCGGCATAGCCTCTTGGGTGAAGCGCGGCAAAGATGTGGTCCTCGAATCCCTGTTTAAACCGATCGATGAATTCAGGTGAATCGCCTCTCCTGACCGCCATCTCATCGGCATAGACATTCCGCCATGCCGTGATGATGTCAGCGAAGTCCTGGGGATCGTCGTCGAGATTGGTCACCATGAAACTTTCCATCTGCACGTTCCTGAAACCGGCATCCAGCAACATGCGACGACCTTTCGGTCCCATTTCGACATCCATGTCGAAATGAGCGAATAGCTTGGCAACCTCGTTATACGTCCACTGGATGCTCTCGGCTTTCGGCTCTCCAAGGCAATGGGAGTTCTTCTCGTTGGTGATGTAAACCCTGCCACCCGGTTTGCAGATACGATAGAGCTCCCGCAGCAGCACATCCGGGCGGTCGAAGATTTGCAGAGAGTGCCGGCAGGTCACAAAGTCGAACTGGTTGCTCTCGAACAGCATCTGCGATGCGTCACCATAGGTATATTCGATGTCCTGGACGTCGAAATTTTCCGCCACTGTGCGGGCGTAGGCGAGGCTTGGAATCGAGTGGTCGAGTGCAACGATCCGGGCCGGTTTGAAGTCCTTTCTCAAGAGCATCGCAAAATCGCCGATCCCGCAGCAAATATCGGCAATATGCATACCCTCGCGAAGCCCGTGGCGCGGCAATATCTCGCGCTCATGCCGCCAGGTCATCTTGGTTTGAGTCCTGAGGATCGGGATGAAACTCTGGTTCTCGACGAATGTCTGACCCGGATAGAAGGCAGAGTCGTAAATCTCGACGGTGATATTGGGCGAGAGATCGTTTAGATGGCGGAACAACCGGGACGCCCATGCGACGACGCTCGACGCGACCACGGTAAGCTTGATATCCGGCCTTGAGCGGGTCGCGTCGATGAGGACATGCGCCAAGGCGCGGAACGCCGTGTTGTTCATATGGGTGACACGCTTCAAATTGATATAGCAGACGCCCTTCACCGTTTCGACGCCGTTTCGCAGTAGGGCCAGATCATCGGCGAGTTCCGAGACCGAATGGGGTCTGAGCACTCCGCAGAGAGAGAACTCCTGATTGTTGACGTCGAATTGCGCCGTGAAGCGGTGGGACGAATAGGTGCTCAATTGAGTAGCCTTTCGAGCGGCAGATCCACGACAAAGGTCAACATTCCGGTATCCCTATAGTAGAGCGTGATGTCGGCGTCGTAGTTGATGGCCAGACCGAGAAGGATCGCATGCTCGGCTGGCGCGGCACCACTCGTGATCACATCGAGATAATTCGCAAGCGCCTCGTCGCTCTTCAAGCCCGTCACGACCGCATCGTAGAAGCGACGTTTCTCAGGCGAACAGGGAAAGGTCAGTTCTATCCGCTCCGTTTCGTCGCGGCGGTAGAAGCGACAGACAAAAGCACCATCGCGCTCCCGCGCGTGGAACGACATCTCGAAGAGTTCATTCAGGGCCGACGAAAGCACATTGGCGTGGCGGATGGGATCGTGACGATCAAGACTGACCATACGGGCGACATAGGTCGAGCATTGATCGCAGTTCAGCCAATCCGCCGTAAAGGCGGCCATCTTCATTTCCAGCTCGAGCATCGGCTCGAAGGCAGCATCTGCCGGCGTTTCCGTGGTGTTCAAGCGAAACCTCCTAGATGGAATGTGCCTCAGAAAAATCAGGGTCTGGCCTCGACCTCATCAAAGGTCACGGCCGGATGCACGCGCGCCCTTTGCTTTATAAAGTCATGAAGCCGGTCGACATCGAGCGGCGGACTGAGAAAATATCCCTGCAATCGGTCACAGCCTTCGCCCTGGAGCCAGGCGGCCTGTTGCGCCGTCTCGACCCCCTCCGCGGTTACGCGCATGTCCAAGCCATGTGCCAGGGTGATCACGGAGCGAACAATGGTCTGGCTCTTTTTGTCCTGCAAAAGGTCCCTGATAAAATACCGGTCGATTTTGATGTTATCGAACGGGAAATTCTTGAGGTAACTCAGGGAAGAATACTCGGTCCCAAAATCGTCTAGTGAAATCTGGATTCCGAGCACGTTGAGCGTGTTCAGAGTATCGAGATTGTTGATGGTGCGCTCCAATAAAACGCCTTCAGTGATTTCGAGTTCCACGCGCTCGGCGGGAAATCCGACCACGTCGAGTGTTTGCGAGACCCGATCGGTGAAACCCGGCGTCAGGAATTCCGCAGGGGAAAGATTGACGGCCAGGCTGTAGTTCACCGGCCACGTAAGGGCCTCCCTACATGCTTCCTCGAACATCCACTGGCCGATTTCACTCATCAGGCCGTCGGCCTCTGCCATGGGAATGAAGGCTGCCGGCGGAATGATCCCCAGGGTGGGATGCCGCCAGCGTATCAGCGCCTCGAAGCCGACGACGGTGAATGGAGGCTCGACCAGCGGCTGGTACTCGATGAAGAACTCATCGTGTTGGAGCGCCACGCGCAGACTGCGACGCAGCAACTCCCTTTGCTCCACCACGACCAGCATGCTCGGATCGAATGTTCGCGCCCGACGCCGGCCTTCCTTCTTGGCCGCATAGAGAGCAACGTCGGCAGCTTTCATCAGCTGCTCTCCCTCATTGCCGTCTCGTGGCGCGACGGCAACCCCGATACTGACGCCGACGAACAACGAGATACCGTTGACGACAAACGGCTTCTTGAATTCGGCGACCAGAGCGTCCGCCAATCTTTCAGCCTCGAAGAGTTGTTGCGAACCAACCTGTATGATGGCGAACTCATCGCCGGCGAGGCGGTAAACCGTCCCATTTCGACCGAGGGTTTTTTTTATTCTTTCGGCGGCAAGTTGAAGGATGACATCTCCGGCGCCGTGCCCCAACGTATCATTGACGGGCTTGAAGTCGTCCAGATCGAGCTGCATCAGGGCAGGTCCTGCTTCTCCGCTGGCCGGCAGCAGCTTTTCCAACTCCGCGCTGAATTGGCGGCGATTCGGCAATCCGGTTAAAACATCATGTGTTGCCTGATGAATGAGCCGTGCCCGTTCACCGTCTTCAGACGACGTTTTCTTCTTGGCATCCGCACCGTCGATCTCGATGACCAAAAGACCGGTCCGGATATAAAACAACAACAGGTCGCATTTCTTGGGCATTGAAGCGTCGAGCCGGATGGTTCGCGGTTGGCCGGTATCAATCACCAGCTGGACGATGGCCGCAAGGGCGGGCTTCGCCAAGGCAGGATAGGCCTGCCGCAACGTTATGCCTGTCCGAGATCCAAGACCAACATGCTCCTTAAACTTCTTGGAGGAATCGACCAGTTTGAGATCGAGGTCCCAGAGTGAGATCAACGCGTCGAAACCGCTCTCAGATTCGGACTCTTGTGGAATGAGCTGCGACCGATCCACACGGCTTTCGGGCATAGGGCCTAGTCCTCCCAAAACAGCCACCCGGCGTGTGGCCGCTATCCAACTTGAACTAGCCCGTTCGCATCGGCGCTTATGCATCCATTATCGCAGTCACATCAATCGTACGGGCGCAGGCATAACTTTATCGGCGCTTGGCGACTATTTTAAATTAACATATTACCAGATGTTTAATTAGAAAATAGCTAATTGGCGCTACAACATATACGGGCGAAAAAGCTGTTGACAAATCGCTAACGGAGCCACGCTCGCCGGAACCCTTATCGATAGTCAAAAGCAACCTTCTCGACCTCGCCGAAAGCCAGCGTCGTTCTGCAAGCATGTGCAGCACGCTTTTGTGCAAGTTTAAAGCGTGAGTATATTTTAACATGAAAGAATCGAAAGGCGTTGCCTGTGCTTCCAGGCACTTCCTATAGCATCATCTGGCTGCTTGCGCCTGCCTATCTCAGCCCTGTCCCTGCTGAACGCTCAATGGCGGCTCCACCGATCAAGGTCGCCATTAACGGGCATCGGAATTAACTGTTCGAATGACGCCGGTTGGGAAGAAGTTGCCGGCCGGATTGATCGACTGCCCGGTAGGATCTGTCAGCATAGTTATTCGTGTCATTTGTGCCGACGCTGGAGGCCGGCCGGTTCCGATTTGCATCCCTCAGTGATCGCGGGGAGATCTCGAAACTCAAACCGTCATCGAAGCCGAGATCGATATCGCCTATCTCCAATACACCCCAGAGGACTTCTCTTCGGCTGGGATTGATGCCGGGGCTGCCGGTCTTGTCGCCGGCCATGACGATGGCAGTTGGATGCTCAACGATGCCGGCACGTCGGGCTGGGAGGATCCGGGGCGTTCCGATGTCTCGTGCCTGCATTGCAATTGCTCCCTTTTTTAATGTTATTATTGAGACCGCTGTTTGGTTGAGTACCGCATGCCGGATTGTCAGGATGACAAAGTGCCGATCTGCAAGTCATTATTCAGATACGAAGCAAGCCGGCGAGTGAGCCCGCTTGCCTCAATAAATCGGGCCTCTTGATCCGAATTTAGCGACGACACTGCCGGACCTGTCAAATCAGCAAAAGGAAGGGGGAGAGCGATGGACGCGCCGTGAGCATGACACCAATTGCGCAAGCAACTTAATCACTTAGACTATATCCAGCAGGTTCATATTCGACGCCCCCTCCAAAGACAGGACATTTGGTCGGAATTGCACGTTGCATCTAATCGATTTGGAGGTACGTCCGACCGCCTGCTCTAGTCCTTGTTGATGTGATGCTCCACATCGGGAATGCTCGTCGAGCCTGGTCGCATCGACCTTGTCTCCCGCCCGCATATCCTCCGCCCCGCATAGCCTGAATGAAAGGTGGAAAGTCAGACGGCGCGGATACCCCATCATTGCCGAGGAGATCGATGGTGACGGCGCGCGGAATGCCAGTACAGGTCAAGCTTATGCTTGCGTGTGATCCATTATCATGCACCCAACAAAAAAAGCCCCCGAGCGAGCCGGGGGCTTTGGCGAGCGTCTTGAAAGTTACAATATCTGCGCGATTTTCTTCGGACCATGGCTCGGTGCCTCATCGCGTCTCGCTTATTTTTTTTCCGGCAAGGCAAAACGGCAAATCAGATTTCCGGATGCATCGAAGACCTGCAGCTCCGCGGCCCAGCTACTGGGTGTGCTGCCGACGATAGTCTTGGACAGATCCTCGCGATGTCCTCCCTTGGCAGAAAACTCTCCCCCTTGCATGTTGGAGGACACGCCTCCCTCCGAAGTCGACTGGACCTGAAACTGGTAGCTTCCCTCGCGTGCCTTGGCGGGGATCAGCACGGCGGCAAGATGCGTCATGCCACCGATATCCTGGTACTCGATCTTGCAAGTGTCTGCGGGCGGTAGGGCGTTTACCATCGAACTTCGAGCTCCTTACAGTTTGGGAGAGCCGGGCGAAGCGCCGGCTCTCCCAAGCGCATTAGTGCTGGACCGTCACGGACATGTTGCCCTTGCCAGACTGATCCGTTTCAGAATAGTTGGAATGACCGAACTGGACAGTCGCCGAGAGGTTGGCCTTGCCAGCCTGGTTCGTATAGGACTGATTGGCCTTGCCGAACTGAGCCGTTGCCGAGATATTGTTTTTGCCACTCTGCAGCGATTGGGCGTAATTTCCTTTGCCGACCTGACCGATGCCAGAAAAATTGCCGTGGCCGACTTGTCCGGTTGCAGCCATATTGCCTGTGCCGCTCTGCGACGTTACAGACACGTTGCCGCCGGCAAAGGCCGCAGTCGAGGCAAATACGATAGCGGCGGAAAGAATCAGAGTTTTCATGGACATGGATGTTCCCCTTTCAATATCCGTCCCCATTGACGGTTATTGCAGGCTATCGACGTCCCCGGCGTTCTGCAGTGCCTCAATCAGGCTAAGCTAATAGCGGTTTTAAGAGATGACTTGGGCTGACGTTCATGAGGGGCTGCCTCAACACTTCGCAGCGTAGGTAAAACAGCCTGCCGCCTGGTGGAGATGGACTATCCGATAAAGAGAGACAGCGTTGACAGAAAAGAGAGCAGTTGCCCCTGTCGATGAAATCCATGCCGCGCCATGATCGAAGTCAGCTGATTATGGACCGTGTTCTTGGCGACGCCGCGAGCATGAGCGATCTCTGCTGGGGCATTTCCCTGCGCAAGTTCGCAGGCAAGGCTGGCCTCGGCCGTGGTCAAACCAAGCACGCTGCCGACGACGGCGGGTGTCAATCCGTTGCGGTCCCCCATCTTGCAGAAACTCAGCATGGACTTGGCGTCGTTGCCGAAACCGAGATTCGCAAATGGCGTCACATTGAGCGACTTGGATCCAAGAGGCTCAACTTTCAACAACCAACCAAAACCACCTTCCGCCTCCTTTACCCAGGCGATATTGGCATGGCCCGTTTCAGCATGCTGCTGCGATCGCGCCAGAAGCCTGTCGATCTCCTGACGCAGAGCCGATGAAGCCACCGTGAGAAAGCCTTCCGATCTTTTCAGGAACGAACCGTTCTTCTCGATCAGACGCTCGAAGGCCCTGTTGCTTTCGATAATCCTGAAATCATCGCTGACAATGACGCGCGGCGTCGCGGACTGGGAAAAGAAGTGGTCGAGCCGTTCAGCCTTCTCCCGATCCTTCAGCATTTGTCGATGAATGCCCATTGCGATTTGAAGATGTGGGGTCAGTGCCATGAGCAATTCATTGGCAAGCCTGACATCGGCCTGATCTTCGTAGCTGAAGATCAGGCCGAGAATGAAACGCCGTTGCCCTTCTTTGGTAATAATGGCAATGACCAGCTGCCCCTCGCAATCAAACATGTCGGCAAGATATGCCTGCCAGGTGGAGCCATTCCGCTTGATATCAAGGGCGACGGTTCCACCCTGGCCGAGACTTGCTGTTACGGTATGGACGATGTCGACGAAATCGGCTCTGATGAGCAGATTCCTGTCCACGTGCTTGCTGACGACACTGGCATTCTGTTCCGCGCCGGGGCCTATTCCCATGAAAAAGGCGCTGGTTGCGCCTGTAATCTTCCTGATTTCGCCAACGACATCGCTCCATCCCTCGGGGTTGCAAACGGCCTCATAGATCGTTTGAATGATGTAGAGATGCATCCTTCGTTTGAATTCTTCGGCCATGTTTCTCTCCCCGAATTATTCTGGCGATTTGTCAAAAGGACACGGCAGCAGCGCGGTCATCATATGGGCTGCTGCATGCGTCCGGCGGCAAATCGGGCGATATTCGAGACCAGCTATCTCTATCTGCTTCGTCTCCTGTGTGTCTTTGCTGACAAAATTGCCGGCGCGTCCGAAAGCGCTCGCTTCTATTTCAGAACCGCGCCGCCAAGGACACTCCTACTCCATATTGGCTGGTATTGTACCGTTTGATATCGCCCGCTGTCGGCCGTGGTGCGCCGAATGTTGACTGAACGCTGCCGGACACGCGGAGTTCAACGCGCTCCTCCAAGGGGAAGATGAGGCTGACTTCCATGCCGGTGAGCCCCATCACACCGCTGTCGCGCCGCACGCTTGCCGCATCTTCGATTGCAGCCACCTGAGGCAGGACGACTGTGTGGGTCAGTCTCGATCGCGCCCCGAAGAACGCCATACCCGCCGTGCCGCTGACACCGATCATGAAAGGAGCGGGCGGATGGAAACGCGCGTCGAAACCAAAGACGGGGCCGCCAGCCTCGACGTTAAACTTGCCGGCCTCCGACAGGCTTACGGTCGGTATGCTTGCGCCCGAAACGCTGCTGGCCAGGTCGAAGGCCATGCCGTTTCCATAGCTTTCGCGGCTACGGCGATAAGTCAATCCAGCCTTGAGCGTGAAATCCCTGTCCGGCGCGAGTGGCTTTGCAAGCCAGACGGTCTGGGTATAGCCTGTCGCATGGACGAAAGACCATGTGCGGACGGTGCTCGCGCCAAAATCTCCGACACCCGCGAAAATCAAACCCTGGCCATCCGCAAAGGCGCCGTAGGACGCAGCGCTCGGTCCCCTGCCGTCAGTGACCAGCGCCGCAAACGCAGCGCCGGCGGCAGTCGGGCTCACCGCATATTGCGTTACGGAATTCGGACCCGCCGGAGAGGAGGCGGAACTGGAAATTGCGGTCGTCGCACCGGTGCTATCGGTGAAATTGACATTCGCAAGCGCTGATGCGCCGGAGCTGTCCGTAATTGTGGAGAGATCGATTTCGCCGGAACCCGGCGAGCCAACCGTGATAATGAACGGGTTGCTCGAAATAGCGTTCGTCGAACTGGAATGCCCAGAAAGATCAAAATAGCTTCCGGTCCACATCAGGGAAAAGGCATCGGGGTCAGGCGATAGACGAACGCCTGCCGAAAATCCCGTTGTCGGCCCGGAAGCCGTCACGCTCTTCTCTCCCATTGGAAGCGTGCCGGAACCTACGGACGGAATTGAGAATTGTTGCCAGGAAAAGTCGACCTGGCCGGCGAAAACGGCTTGGTCCTGGGCCGAAGCCTGTTTTGCGCAAACAGCAAAAATGGCCAGCAAAGAGCCCAGACAAGCCTTCGATCCCAAAGTGAGAATACGCGTTTGATCCCCCCACAGTATGAAAAACGAGATTCTCTTATCGCAAGCTATCATAAAATATCGGTGAACATGCTATTTCTTTGTACGCCTTTTGGATGGGGAACAACAACCGCCTACGCCAAAGGTATAATGACCATGCGGATCCATCCGCTGAACTCGCTCCCCGCTTGTTCTTCTTGCCGACGGCGGTTTCAAGCTTGCGGCTTACACATGAGAGCAGCATGACCGCTCGCAATCGAGAGGCTACCGGATCTATTGAAGCGTTGCACTACGTGGCTCGGTGACGAGCGCCGGCAACTGCGCTTCGAACGCGCGTTGCATGGCGGCGATGTTGTAATCTCTGCGGTGCTGGACCGTCTTTCGCATCATCAGTTCCTCATCGATGATGGCCTGCATACCCACCATGAAATTGCGAAGACTGAATTGACCTGCATGCGCCCGCAGCGCCTCGGGATGGAAGAGATGCTCATTCTCCTCGAAATCACGCACCGCCTTGATCAGGCCTTCGACGGATTGCTCGCCAAACAGCATGCCGCTGAGGCCCGGAACGACCGTTTCCAGTGCGCCGCCGCTGCCATAGGCGATGACGGGCCTGCCGCTCGCCATGGCTTCGACTGGAACAATGCCGAAATCCTCCTCGCCCGGAAAGATCAACGCACGGCAGCGGGAAAGCTTTTCCTTCAACACCGCAAACGGCGCGCGCCCGAGAAAGGTGATGGTGGGGCCTGCGGCTCGCTTCAGGCGCTCCATCTCCTTGCCTTCGCCGATCACCACCAGCTTGCGGTTCATCCGGGTGAAGGCCTCTACCGCCAGGTCGATACGTTTATAGGGGATCAATTGGCCGGCGCAGAGATAGAAGTCGTCGATGACAGCTGACGGCGTAAAATCGTCTACGCTGACGGGCGGATGAAGGACGGTTGCCGGGCGGCGATAATACTTGCTGATGCGGTCGCTGACATGGTGCGAATTGGCGACGAAGCGATCCACACGCAAACTTGTGCTGACATCCCAGGACCGCAGTAGCGGCGCCAGCACGGGCAACATCAGCCGCGACGCCAGACCGGCATGGGACCGATAGAAGTGATAGTGATCCCAAAGGTAGCGCATCGGTGAATGGCAATAGCAGACATGTGTTGCGTGCGGCGGGGGGATAATGCCCTTGGCCGGACCCGATTCGCTCGAAATGATCAGATCGTAATCGGTGAGATCGAAGCTCTCCAGCGCAAAAGGCATCAGCGGTAGGAGCGATTGGTATGCTTTGATGGCGCCCGGGATACGCTGCAGGAAGGATGTGGTGACCTTATGCTTGCGGATTTTCTCGGAGACGCGACTTTCATCATAGACAAGGGTGAAGATGTCGGCATCCGGGTACATGTCGCAGAGGGCTTCGACCACCTTTTCGCCGCCGCGCATCGACACAAGCCAATAATGAACGATTGCTACCCGCATTGTTCTTTTCCCTCCTTGGGTCGCAACAACATTGTGCGGGCGGCAACCTTTGCGACAGAACCCATATCGGTCCGCCATCGCATCCAAATGGCCGAAGTGGGCAGCCGAAAGAGTTAACTGACGATGAAAGCCTGCACGCAAGGATGTGCAAGCCGGCCTAGGGATGTTCGAGGCGCCTGTTTGTCCTGCCAGAAGTGATTAGCCCAAGCGCTGCCGCGGGGTATTTACACGTTATGCGTTCAGCTGATGATCTCGTTGCATAGCGCTTGTCCCGGTTTGTGGCGACGCAAGCGACATAACAACGAGATCTCGCCCATGCTTCCAACTTCCGTTTTCTCTCCCCGATTCGGCCGCAAGCCCTCTGGAGCCCTGGTGCCATGGGTGTTGGCATTGGCGCTTTCCGGGGCAGGTTTGCTCGACACAACCAGCGCTGCGGCCGACACGGCCTACCACATCAGACCGCAGACGCGGATCAAGGTGGCGATCGTCGAATGGATCGCCGCGACAGGCGAATACAAGGAATGGACGGCGCTGAACGGCGAATATGTCGTTTCGCAATCCGGTACAATCTCTATCCCGATGATCGGGGAAATGCAGGTCAACGACAAGACGACCAGCATCGTCAGCGCCGACATCGGCGACAAGCTGAAGCAGATCACCGGTCTTGCCGTCGCGCCCACCGCCTCGGTCGAGGTGGTCAAATATCCGATGATCTACGTCTCCGGTGCTGTCGAAAAGCCAAGCGAACTGGAGTTCCGTCCGGGCCTGACAGTCAAACAGGCCATCGCCATGGCCGGTGGTAGCCAGCGCCATTCCAGTCAGACGGGCGACTATTCCGAGGCGCAGCAGATCAGCTATGCCGGCGAGATCAATCGCATGGAGCTGCAATTGAAGCAGCTCAGTGCCCGGCGCGCTCGTCTGATGGCCGAACTCAACGATCAGCCGACCATCACATTCCCGCCGGAGATCAAGGCCGCACCGGATGGGTCGGTCATCAAGCAGATCATGATAAGCGAGATCGATCTGTTCAATGCCCGTGCCGACGCCCTGCGTCAGCAGCTCGTATCCGCGGGGGACCTCGAGACGCTGCTGCACAACGAAATCAACATTCTCGATGAGAAGATGAGCTCGCAGGACGAGCAGGTGAAGATCGCCCAGGACGAGTTGAGCGATATTACGAAGCTGGTCGACACCAAGATCCTGACGACGTCACGCAAGACCTCGCTGGAGCGGATCGTTGCCGAGATGCAGGCCGGCAAGCTGGACCTCGTCGTCGCGTCGATGCAGGCCAAGCAGAAGCTGAGCGAAACCGAACGCGACGCCCTGAACCTCAAAGGTCAGCGCAAGACCGAAGCCGGGCAGCAACTGCAGACGACCGAGACAGATATCGAGGACACGAAACTCAAGCGCAATACGACGCTGCAGCTGCTCCAGATCGCCGGCGCGTCGCTCTCCCGCAGCCAGAGTATCCAGTCGCTCGATCTTCAGCCGCGCGAATATTGGATTACGCGAGGCGGCGGCGACACCGCCGCTACCCAAGTGTCGGAAACGACGGAATTGCAGCCCGGAGACGTTCTGGACGTTCGCTACAACATTTCCGGAAACCTGGACGGTACGGTGCTGTCCTCGGTCGATCCCACGCAATCCCAATGACAATCAAGACAATCAAACTAAGGTTGGGGAACAATTATGGCAGTTCACGAGATCGGTAAGGGCTTGCGCGGTACGCCATCGGATACCAAGCGCTCGGGGGGCAGCGAATACATCTCGTTTCGCGATATCTGGCGCTTTCTGCAGCGTCATTGGTTGATCTTCACCATTTTCACGTCGGCGGGACTCGGCATCGGTGGCTTCTATATGGCCACGACACAGCCGGTCTACCTGGCAACAACGCGCGTCGTCATGGACCCGGACCAGGGGCGTATAGTGTCCCAGGATGCGTTCACGGGCACTGTCATCATCGAGGCAGCCGAAATTGCCAGCCAAGTCGAGATCGTCAAGTCCGAAGCGACCGCGCGCGCCGTGGTCGAGAAACTCAATCTTAGCGAGGATCCGGAGATCGTCGGAGGCGTGTCGTGGCAAGCGGCCTTCCACGACAAGCTGCGCGCCTTCATCAGCTTTTTCAAGCACGGCGATGCCAGCGTCAAGGCCGTGCCGAGCGACGATGACTTGATGCGCCGCACCATGGCCTCCTTTCTCTCAAGGGTCTCCGTCACCCGGGTCGGCCAATCCTACATTCTTGAGATTGGCTATAGTTCCATCGATCCGGAAAAGGCTGCGCTGGCGGCGAACGCGATCGCCGAGGCCTATATCAAGACGGGGTTGTCGGAACGCGCCTCCGCGGCGCAAAGTGGTGCCAAATGGCTTGAAACACGGCTCATCGAGGTCGGTCGGCAGGCACGCGAAGCGGCCATGAGTGTGGAAGAGTTTCGCGCCAAGAACGGCATTATGGAGATCAGCAACTCTTCATCACTCGATCAGCAACAATTGTCCGAGATCAGCAGCCAGGCAGTCGCGGCGAAGGCGCAGACGGCGGCTGAGTCCGCCAAGCTTGCCACGCTCAACCAGCTGCTGGCGGGCGGCAAGGTCGAGGGCGACGTCGACGAGACAATCAACAATCCCCGCATCCAGAAGCTGCAGGAAGATCTCGGTGTGGCGACCACCAAGCTCAACAACCTTATCAGCCGATATGACGCCGACAATCCCGCCGTTATCGCCGCGCAGCAGGAAATTGACCGGCAGAAGAACGAAATGCGCAAGGAATTTGCCCGTATCCAAGCCGTCTATAGCGCGAATCTTGAGGTCGCCAAGACCCGGGAAGGGCTTCTGGGTGATGAATTGACCTCGCTAAAGGAAACCGGGACGGACAAGAACCTCGCACGCGTGGAATTGTCCGAAATGGAAAGCCGGGCAACGACATATCGCCGCATGTATGAAAGCATTCTCCAGCAATTGATCGGCGCCATGCAGAAGGAATCCTTCCCGCTCGGCAACGTCCGCGTTGTGACGGCCGCCGCCGCACCGCTGACCAAGGCCTGGCCGAAATCGTCCTTTGTAATCCCCTTCTCCGCCATGCTGGGCCTTACGGCCGGCCTGATGGCGGCACTCCTGCGGGATGGCCTGGATCGACGCGTCAGTTCAAGCGAGAAGCTGCGGCGGGAGCTGGGGCTCAGTTTGCTTGGTCATGTCCCCGTCTATACCAGCCCATCTTTCGTGCCCGGTAATATAGTGGCAGGAGGCTCTTCATGGCGGCGAACCATGTTGCCGCTGAGGTCCGTGCTCGACACGCCCTATTCGCAATTCTCCGAAGCGTTGCGTGGCGTCAAGCACTCGATCGATTCCTCCTTCCCGCCCAATGCGCCTATGGTGATCGGCATCACCTCGGTCGGCACCGGCGAAGGCAAGACGACGGTCGCGACCAATCTTGCGCAACTCTATCAGCACGAAGGCGCCTCCGTGGTGCTGATCGATGCCGATTTTCTCAACGCGCGGCTGAGTTGCGTGGCGATGGAATCCGGCATGGATTTCGGGATGGAGGTGCTGAGCGTAAATGATGTGCCGCGCCGCTATGCCGTAGCGCATGAAAGCGGCATGCTGGTTGCGAAGACCGATCATGAGCCCGAGGCCGAGAGGTCCTCCGCGCAGGCCCACGGCGGTGTTCCTGTCGTCACCGTCGACGAGACGGAGAAGTCGGTCGCCTCCTTCCAGCGGTACGGGCACCTGCCTGCCTTGAAGGCTGAGATCGACCTGTTGCGGCGGCGATACAAGGTCGTCATCGTCGACATGTCCGCCTTCGAGGACTCCGCCGATACACGGGTCATCTGCGCCTATCTCGAAGGTATCGTCGTTGTCGTCGGGCAGACCAACAAGATGACGGTCGAGCGGCTGTCTGATGCGCTCGCAAGCTTCGGCACCACGTCGATCAATATCCTCGGCATCATCGCCAACCGCAGCTACGAGAAGCGGCAACATGGCGAACGTCGCCGCTGGTGGCGCAAGTCACGGGGCCGCGAGACGCGCTTTTCCACCAGACGCCTCGTGGGTTATACGGCGGGTCGCCCTCTCAAGGTCGTCGTCGGCATCGCCAGCACCGGCCGGCGGGACATCCTGTCGTCCATCCTTCCCCATATCGCCAACCAGAGCCGCAAGCCGGACGAGGTCGTCGTCTGCCTTTCGTCGCCGGAGGATATCGATCCGAGCTGCCTTCGCAATCTCGACTTCCCCGTGCGGGTGCTCATCTCCGAACGTGGCCTTTGCCGTCAACGCAATCGCATCCTCGACAATATTCGGGATGCGGATATCGTCCTGTTCCTCGACGACGACTTCCTGATGACGCCGACCTATATCGAAGAAGCCGAACGGCTGTTTCAGTTCCAGCCCGATGTCGTCATGTGCACGGGCACAGTATTGGCCGACGGTATCACCGGCCCCGGCATTTCCGTTCGGGACGGCTTGCGGCTGGTCGAAGCCAAGCGCCGACGGCGCTCGGAGCCTACGATGCAGGTTCAGCCGGTCTACAACGCCTATGGTTGCAACATGGCAATCCGGATGGCCATCATCAACGCTACCGGCCTGCGCTTTGACGAGAACCTGCCATCCTATGGCTGGCTCGAGGACGTCGACTTCAGCCGGCTTGCCGCTCATTATGGTCAGGTGGTCAGTGCCAAGCAGCTCGAAGGTGTTCATCTCGGCACCAAGAGCGGCCGGTCGGCCGGTGTCCGTCTTGGCTATTCTCAGATTGCCAACCCCCTCTACCTGATGCGCAAGCGTACCATGAGCGTGCCGCACGCAACGGCGCAGATCGGCCGCAACCTGGTCGCCAATCTCTTCAAAACCTGGCGGCCGGAGCCCTGGGTCGACCGTAAGGGACGGCTCAAGGGTAACATCATGGCTTTCCACGACCTGCTGAAGGGCAGGCTGGCGCCACAAAACATCGAAATGCTGGAATAGCCCCGTGCGCCCCGCCAATCTCGATCGCGTCGTCATCATTAACGATCGCTCCGCCAGGATAGGGGGGGCATCGAACCTTGCAATCCTTTCGGCTGGTTTGCTGCAGGACGCAGGGATCCCGGTAACCTATTTTGCCGGAGATGCCGCCGGCTCCGATCCGCCGGCGGCCGATACCATCAATCTCGACGCCCAGCCGCTGATGCAACAGGCACGTATGCACGCCCTCGTCAGCGGCCTGTACAGCCGGCATGCCTATGCCGCCCTCCAGGGCCTTATCGCCCGCGTCGATACACCTGGCACCATCTACCATGTGCACGGCTGGACGAAGATTCTGTCGCCTTCGATCTTTCGAGCGCTGTGGCCTGTGCGCGAGCGTGTCATCCTGCACGCCCATGACTATTTCCTGTCCTGTCCGAATGGCGGATTTGCCAACTATCGCAAGAATCAGGTCTGTCCGCTGACGCCCATGTCGGTCCAATGTCTGACGACGAACTGCGACAAGCGCGGATACGATGAGAAAGTCTGGCGGTCGGCGCGTCATCTGCTGCGGGAATATTTTTATCCCACACGGCAGATACCCGCCAATATCGTTGTCGTGCACCAGCGCATGCTCGATTATTTCGAGCGCGGCCAGATGCGGACAGCCAATATTGAAATAATCCGCAATCCCGTCGAACCGTTTCTGAAACACCCCATGGATCCCTGGAAGAAACGCGATTTCTTCTTTGTCGGCCGGCTGGAGCCCGAAAAGGGATTTGAAGACGCTGCGATCGCAGCCCGGCTTGCCGGCGTGAAACTCCACGTCATCGGGGACGGTGCCGGCCGCGCGCGTCTGGAAAAAGACTATCCCGAAGTCGTCATTCACGGCTGGAAAACCAAGGATGAGATTCGGGACATCATTGCTCAAGCGCGCGCGCTCGTCGTGTCCTCGCGCGTTCCGGAACCTTTCGGGCTTGCCGCGCTGGAGGCCGTGACCAGCGGCATCCCCGTCATCCTTCCCGATGCAGCGCTTCTGGGCGACGAGCTCGAGGCGCTTGGATGCGGGTTGACCTTTCAGAGCGGCAAGGTGGAAACGCTCGCGAGCGGGATGCGTCGGCTGGCCAATGACGACATGCTGCTTCGTTGGATGAGCGTCAATTGCATCCGCCAGTCCGGCGAGCTGGCGCACACGCCGGCATCATGGCGCGATGCGCTGCTCGTCCTCTACGAGCACATCCTGAAGCGGGCAAACACCACCAGGACGGGCGAAAATGTGCCCGCGCACAGTGATTTTCCGGTCGCCCGTCAGGTTGTCGACGAGACAAGCTAAGCTGGCGGTCAGCCTTGTGTTCGCGGCTCTACGCCAATGGGACTAGGTCAATGCCCGTAGGGTCAATTGTAAAGGGCGATGGCAACTGCCAGCTTTGAGAAAAGGATTCAGCAGGTGGTAAGGGGTCTGAAACATGCTATCGGCTTTTGATGGCTTTGCCCATGGCGAGCAATCGCTTCGCGATTTGAAACGGACAGTACGGCGCAGCCGTTCGAAACGCCTTGTGGACCTTATTCTTTCGGGCGCGGGATTGCTGTTTCTTGCACCGGCGTTTCTCGTCATTGCAGTCGCATTGCTCCTGGTTGACGGCCGTCCCATCATCTATCGCCACACCCGCATCGGCCGTGACGGCCGACCATTTGAATGTCTGAAATTCCGCACCATGCGCAAGGACGCCGACTGGCGGCTGGCGGAACTGCTCGAACGAGATGCGCAGCGAAAACAGGAATGGCTTTCGACACAGAAACTGATGAACGATCCGCGCGTGCACTGGCTTGGGAAATATTTGCGCATGAGCAGCGCGGACGAGCTGCCGCAGCTATTGAACGTTCAGCGCGGCGAGATGAGCCTGGTCGGACCCCGTCCAGTCGTGGCCTCGGAACTCGAACGCTATGGCGCGCACCTCTACTGCTATCTGGCACTGCAACCGGGCATAACCGGCCTCTGGCAGGTCAATCGCCGCGCGGAGACAACCTATGAAGAGCGCGTGCAATTCGATGTGGATTATTACCACAGCCGCTCGCTGCGCATCGACCTGGCTATTCTCATCAGAACCGTCGGCGTCGTGCTGCTTGCCCGCAATGAAAAAGAACGTCTTACCAAATGAAGAACATGGCAACGGCGATCCATACGATCAGGCAGAATATCACGATCATCCAACGAACCGCGTATTTCCGATGCGATGGGCGTGCCCGCCCTTCGATGATGCGATCGCGATCCTGGTTGTCGTCTTTCATACGCTGCTCTGCATGGTGTTTCATGATAGTTACCGACAAGCCCATTCTCTCTGGCCGACAAACCCGATCCGGTCGCGGCTCCCAAGGCGGTATTTTCTATAAAACAAAGTCGTATAGTCTCGGCTTTTCCCTCTTAGACGCAGCACCCCATGGCATGGAATCATGTCCTGAATGGGAACCCTACAAATTTTTTCTGACGCAAAACTGGATTATTCCACCGATATTCACTCAATATAGTACCAATATTGGGAGGCCAAGGGTCGAGAGGGACATATTGTTCTTTCGCGACCTGGGACAGGCGGTGCGCTGATGGACGGCCTGCCGTTGCATCCCAAAATTTCCAGCCGAACCAGAGTGCAGCGGTGGCTTCTTTCCCGCCTGCCATCAATAGTCGGGGACGGTGCTTCGACGCTCGGCTCGAAGGTCGTCTCGCAGATCGTGCAGCTGCTCGTTTTCCTCGTTGCCGCACGCATGCTGGAATCGGCCGAATTCGGCCTTTACGCTTACAGTTCCGCCATCGTGGTCATGCTCGTCGTCATCGCGGAAGGCGGATGGGGCGAGTTCGTGATGAAGAGGGATTGCACCGATCGTGAACTCGATCAGATCGGGACGATATCGATCATCGCCGGCGTGCTGGTCACGATTGCCGGCCTGTCGGCTGCTGCTCTCGCCTGGTTCCTTTTGCCACGATCCGACGAGGCGCTTCTCCTTGTTCTCTTCAGCTGCTGGTTCCTGCCGTCATCACTCTATGTCGTCTATGACGGGCTATTGGTTGCGCGAGGGCTTTTGCGCAAACAGGCCGCCATCCGCATAGCGAGCGAAGTGGTCGGACTTTGCGTGACCATGCTCGGCCTATGGGCGGGATGGAGTGTATTTTCGCTCGCAGCCGGCCGGCTTGCGGCGCAATTGGTTTGCCTCGGCGCGTCCGCCATTGTGCTCAAATGGTATCCAAAGCTCCACCTGACATGGCCTTTCGCGCGGGAGATTCTCGAATTCTCCGGTCATATCCTGTCGAACCGGCTGATCCTCTTCCTGCGCTCCTATTCCGGCACGCTGGCGATCGGCAGTTTTCTAGGCCTTGCCGAGGCAGGCTACTACCGCGTCGCCGAGCGCATTATTGCGGCCTTTTCCGAGCTCATAGGCGAGCCGGCGCGCATGCTTGCCTGGACGCTGTTTCGCCGTTCCGCGATGATACCGGATTCCAACGGAACGCCTAAGCGCGATATCGGCGCATCCGCAACGGCTTTCATGACAGTCCTCATGGCGATTTCTGCGCCGATCTATCTCGGCCTCTCGCTCATCTCGTCCAATCTGATCGACATCGTGCTTGGCGATAAATGGGCGCCGGCGGCAATTCTCGTGACGATCCTGTCGATGAAGCAGGTCCTGCTGACGCCGGGTTACGTCACCGAGGCGCTCCTGTCGTTATCGGGCAATATCCGCCGCATGCCTCCGACCATGCTGCTCAATGCCGCGGCCTCGGTTGGCCTCATCTTGCTTCTGGCGCCCTTCGGTGTTGAAGCGGCCGCCTGGGGCCAATGTGCCGCCGCCCTGATTTCCTTTCTGACGTCGATGCATCTGCAGCGAAACTACGGCGGCCTTGGCTGGGGGCGCGTCATGCGCAAAAGCGGCTACATCGCCGTGGCGATCCTACTGATGGCGGCAACAGTCTATGCGCTCGGCTGCTGCGCCGAAGTCTGGAACATGCGGCGGATCCTGACGCTCATGCTGCAAGTGCTGATCGGAGGAGCGATCTACGTCCTGGTGCTTGCGGCTCTAAAGAAGCTGATCGGAGACACGGCTTCGATCCTGTCGCCCAGCCAACCGTAACGAGGAGATCACGATGACAACCCTATCCGTGTCCGGCAACACACGTTCTATTCTCAAGGGCGCGGCACAGAGGGCTGCACACGCGTTTTCACCCCTGCGGGCGGTAGTCGGGCGCCTACACTATCTTTCGCCTCTTCCACGACGATTTACAGGCGCCTACGGCACCTTTGAGGCGGCCATGACAGCCGCCCGCCGGCAGCCGATGGCCGGCTATGATCACGAGGAAATCGCAAGCGTCTCCTTTGCCAAAATGTGCCAGGTGGCGCCATGGGACTATCCGGTGCTGTTCTGGATGCGGAGCCTGATGCCGACAGTGGATGGTCTCATCGATGCCGGCGGGCACATGGGAACGAAATATCGCGCCTTTCGGCCGTTGCTGTCGCTGGATGGCTCCTTTCGCTGGATCGTCTACGATCTGGCAGCCATCGTTCGAGCCGGCCGAAGCCTGGCCGAGCGTGACGGATTGACCGGCCTTTCCTTTGTCGACCGGATCGAGGACGCCGGCGCAACGCCGTTGTTCCTAGGGTCCGGGCTGATGCAATATCTTGATATGCCACTATCCGATCTGCTGAAGCGCCTGCCAAGTCTGCCGCCCCACCTGATCCTCAACAAGGTTGCCCTTCGCAAGGGCGGAGCCGTTGTTACGCTCGAGCGGATCGGTAAGACTCATGTGCCTTATCATATGCGCGACGAGGCTACCTTTATCGATGATGTAACCCGGCTTGGCTACCGGCTGGTCGATCGCTGGTCGATCCCCTCGCTGTCGCACGTGATCGACACGCATCCGGAGCTGGGACGCAGCGAAAGCGCCGGCTTCTACTTTCGGTTGGACTAGGCCGCGGACTCACAACGCGCAGCCATAGGCGGATACAAACGAGCCTGACGAACGCGCCGGCGTTATCATCAACCCACCGCATCCATGATGACAGCACCGATAGCCTGATTTTGCTTCCGTGTTCGCGGAGCTATAGCCGCATATGCCGTTTGACGCCTCTCGGTCGAAACCGACAAAAGCAGACGATTATGTGCTAATCTCACGAGCTACCAAACGGACGGAGGGTGGTGCCAATGTTGGAAACGGACAAGGTATTCGCTGGCTCGATTCCGGAAAATTACGACCGTTATGTGGTGCCGTTGATTTTCGAGCCGTTCGCCGCGGATCTTGCACAACGAGCAGCGTCCTTTTCGCCAAACGCTGTTTTGGAAATCGCCGCGGGCACCGGGGTTGTCAGTCGCGCGTTGGCGCCAAAACTGTCCGCCGGCGCAAGCTATATCGTCACCGACCTCAATCAACCGATGCTCGACTACGCCGCTTCGCAGCAAGCTCCCGACACCCGCATCAAATGGCGCCAAGCGGACGCTCTGGCGCTGCCGTTTGAAAATGCGGTCTTCGACCTCGTTTGTTGTCAGTTCGGCGCGATGTTCTTCCCCGACCGCTCGGCTGCCTACCGGGAGGCAAGGCGGGTTCTAAAGCCCGGAGGACGTTTTTTGTTCAACGTGTGGGATCGCATCGAGGAGAATGTATTTGCGGATGAGGTGACGAATGCTCTCGCAAAGATTTTTCCGAACGATCCGCCGCGCTTTCTGGCACGCACGCCGCACGGCTACCACGATACGGCACTGATCCGCAGCGAGCTGGAGGACGCGGGTTTCTCCCGTGTGGTGATCGAAACGAGAGCCGAACAAAGCCGTGCATCCTCGCCCCGCCTTCCGGCCATTGCTTATTGTCAGGGAACTGTTCTTCGCAACGAAATCGAGGCCAGGGAAGCGGGAAGCCTGGAGGCTGCGACCGACTGCGCTGCATCCGCGATCGCAGCCAGACACGGTCCCGGCGAGGTTGCTGCCAAGATTCAGGCCCACGTTATCGTGGCTGTGGTCTAGGCGTCGGAATATGCCATTCCGGCACTTCGCGACATGCCGCTGCGAAGCAGCAATTGCGTAGCTTTCGGAATGAAGCGGATATGAACCGAATTTGTGGGTACACGCCCTAGCCCTAGGTGTGATGCGTCGATAACTGCCGGTCGCGGATAGACGCCTTAGGCGACTGCTCGATCTCGTGGCGGCGCTTGATATGATCGGCAAGCCGGATCGCCAGCGTCAGCAGCATCAATGTCGGATTGGCATGGCCGGGTGTGGGAAACACCGAACTGCCGGCGACAAACAATCCGTCGATGCCGTGGACCATGGCGTTGGGATCGACGACGCTGGTCAATGGATCGGTACCCATGCGGGTCGTGCATGAGGGATGGGCCATGTCCATGAAGGCGGCAGCGCCACTGTCGTCGGCTTCGATCCAGTCCGCCAATTGCGGCCGCGGCAAACCAACGCGATCAAATTCGTCCACCATGATTTGGGCGAACCGCTTGATGCTCTCGATTTCGCAGGAGCCGATCTTCCAATCGACGCGTGCCAAAGGCTGGCCAAGCCGATCCCGTTGCTTCGAGAGCGTAACGCGGCTTTCAGGATCGAGCCGTTGTTCCGCCATCGCGTCGAAACGCAGTTCTGTGGAGCGATGCGGCAGACCCCGCTTGCGGATCAGCCGGTTGTAAAGGCCGGACGTAATCAGGGCCGGAGACGTTCCGATCGCGAAAAGATCCTGCATGAATGCCCTGCTGGAACCATGAGCCAAGCGTTTAAGCGCCCCCCAGGGGTCGTGATCGGCGTGGATCTGCACGGGATAGGCAGCGCAATTGGTAAGACCCTCCCGCTCCTGCATTTCGGGGCTTAAGGACAATCCCCTCAGATAGAAATGCGTCCGGCCTTCATGCGTCAGACCGTAGAAATTGAAATGCTCGGCGATGGCGTCGATGTCATGCCCGGTGAAGCTGCAAAGCGAGGTGCGCGGGTGATCGCAAAGATAGCGGCCGACAACGTCATGCTGATTGCCGATGCCTGCACCCATCACCGAATTTGAGGCCAGCAGCAGACGCGCGTTCTCGATACCTCCGCCACAAAGGACGATCGTGTTCGCATGGACGGTCGCCTTTTTGCCGGCGAGGCTTTCCACGCTCAGCGATGTCGGCCTGAGGCCCTGATCGTCGAGATTGATCTGAGTCACCGTCGCGTGCGTCAAGAAATCTACATTTGCCGCAGCGATATCGCAGGCGAGGCGGTTGAAGCGTGTCGGCTCACCGTGTCGATCCAACGTGTGGCTGAATTGCCAGAAGAAGGGACGCAGAAACTGTTCGTCCAAGCCAAGTTCGCTTGGGCGCGAATGGAGCAGGCCAAAGAGCCGTTTATCATAGAAATTGGGGCCAAGGTTGAGCAGTTCCCCTGCCCGATCAAGGGCTGTCAGCAGTTGATAGCGTGCAATCGGCCAACCGGAAAGCGGGAGCCAGGGCCGGTGGGCGAAGTCGATCTCGTCGAAGGCGGCGCACTTGCCGATCCAGGTATGGCTGCTGCCGCCCAGGATACGGTCGCGCAGCTCGAAGGCCGCTACGTCGTTCAGCCATGCCAGGTTGCCGGCATAGCCGCGTCCCGTCGGCTCGACGCTTTTTGAGGCTCGAGGTTCCCCGATATTCTCAACCGCACTCAATGTCTGGGTCTCTGCCTGGTAGTCGGTACCGCCGCTCTCGATGACAAGGACGCGAATCCGTGTGTCGGCAAGCTCTCGAGCGATGGCGATACCTGCCGGCCCACCGCCGATGATAGCCACATCCGCAGCCATCTGAATATTATCTAATATTGATCTGAGATCGACGATCGCCATCATAGTATTCCCGTGTATTCCCGCGTGTTATTTTACTTTCTACCAGCATCGCAGCGATCCGGATAATCGTTCAATTGGCATAGGCGGCGACGACGACTACCGATTTCGGATAGGTATATTCATCGAACATCGCGCCCTTCTTAGTCGGAAAGCCATGCTGAAAACGGCGGGAACAAGCGCTAGGCTCTTCAGGAAAATGTCGATTTCCCTGGGGAGTGAGAGTTATGGCCAAAGTGGGGTTACGTGAATGGTTGGCGCTTGCGCCGGTATTTGCTTCCGGGAAGCTCGCGCGTTACAGCGACGAGACCGGTGGCCCGCTCGGACGCTTTGAAGCTGATTTCTGCGCCAAGTTTGGCGTGCGCCATGCGCTGACGATGAGCAGCGGCACGGGAGCCTTGATTTCGGCGCTGATCGCCGCAGGCGTCGGCCCTGGCGACGAAGTGCTGGTGCCGGCCTATACCTGGATTGCAACGGCCGCCGCCCCATTGGCGGCCGGCGCGGTCCCGATCCTGGTCGATGTTGACCAGACGCTGACCATGGACCCCGCCGACATCCTTCGAAAAATCACACCCCAGACCCGCGCGATCATTCCGGTCCATATGTCGAACATGGTTTGCAACATGGACGCCATCATGCGCATTGCCCGAGAACACAATCTGGCTGTTATCGAGGATGCCTGTCAGGCTGTGGGATTGCGCTACAAGACCAAGCGGGTCGGCACGATCGGCGATTTCGGTGCGTTCAGCTTCAATCAGTTCAAGAATATAAATTGTGGCGAGGGCGGCGCCGTCGTTACGAACGATACGCGCTTGTTTGCGCGTGCGCGGATGTATCACGACATCGGCTCGATGTTTCGCGGCCATCTCGACAATGCCAATGAGCCACCCATGCTCGGCGTGAATTTCAAGGCGAGCCAGATCCAGGGCGCCATGTTGAACGTACAATTGAAACGGCTCGACCCGATGATCGCGCGCATGCGCGAGCGTTACGACGTCATGAGTGAAATTCTTTCGAAGAACAAGCGGCTGCGCATTGGCCCGCACAATGACATCGGCAACGCTGCCGGGCTGCACGTCATTTTCGAAACGTCTGACGATGCCAAGCAATTTGCCGAGGAAAACAAGCGTGGCGTCTATCGCCTCTATGATTCGAGCCGTCACGTCTACACCAACTGGCAGCCGGTCTTGCAGCAGCGCACCGGCCACCCAGCGATGAATCCCTTTCTCTGGACGGATCGCCGGATCGAATATACGCCCGAGTCCTGCGCGCAAACGCTTGATATCTTGAAGCGCACCTGTCGCATCAGCCTTGGCGAGAACTACCCGGTGACCCTGGTCGCCTACATGGCGCGACGCATGGCGAGATCGACGCCACCGACCGCTGGCAGCCTCTTTTACGCAACGACCTAGCATGGAAGTCATTGGCCCCGATACGATCGACGTCTGGACCTGGAGCTTGGACGTGCCGCCGCCTGCACTTGGCGCCTGCACCGTGCTGCTATCAGTTGATGAATGCGCGAGAGCCATGCACTTCGCCCGTGAACGCGACAAGCGGCGTTTCGTCGCCGCAAGGGCGCAACTGCGTTCCGTGCTGGGACGATATCTCGGACTCTCGCCACAGTCGATATGCTTCACCTATGGCGATTATGGGAAGCCGTACCTTACCATCGACGGTACCCCGCCCTTCTACTTCAATCTCAGTCACAGCGCCGACCTTGCGGTCCTTGCCATATCCGATTGCTATGACCTTGGCGTCGATATAGAGGAGATCCGCTTCCTGAAGGAGGACATCGCAAGGCGTTTCTTTTCGCGTAAGGAATATCAGACCCTGCGGGGCCTGCCGGCGGCAACTTACCTTGATGGCTTTTATCGCTGCTGGACGCGCAAGGAGGCATTCGTCAAGGCACATGGACGCGGATTGTCGCTACCGCTCGACAGCTTCGACGTCACGTTCGACGGGTTGGCCGAGCCAAGACTTGAGCGGCTGGAAGGCGATCCGGATGCGCCATCGAACTGGAGCATCCTGGAGCTTGAGACGCCGGTCAATTTTGCCGGTGCCGTCGTCGCCTCGACAAAAGGGCATCCCGTCCATCTGCGTTATCGAGACGCGGACATGTAGCTAGAGCGCTTCCGTTCCAAACAAGGTCACGGCTGCGCTCTATCCTTTTGTTCTTGCGCATTTCCGCACGGAAAACCGCTTCACACTTTTTCAGGAAATGCTCTATGTGCCTAATCTGGCGTCCAGAATGTAACGGCCGTTTGTCGCATCGAAATGATGGCAGCCGCGCAATCCGGGTTTGAATCCGGGTGTGATCGTGCGAATGCAGCGCTCTCGATAATCGTCGAGCGTAAGCTCTTCAATTTCCATGATGTTAAGCCCGTAGCCGTAAACGCCGTTTGTATTGCGCTGCGACGGCCGCAAGAGCCTGCCGTCGTGTTCGAAGATGCGCCCCGCACCCCGCGCCACGGTGCTGCCGATCACGACGGGATTGTGTTTATGCGGTTCGATGCGCGTCAGTTCGGGACCGTCGACCTCGAACACATAGAGCTCGCTGCAGTGGTCCTCATAGGCATGATAATCCGAGAGGTTGGTGAACAGCCACCATTTGCCGTCGTGCCGCGTCAGGACACTATCGGCAGGCGATTGTCCTTCGAGAGCGGTAGCATGAAGTTCCCATTTCAGGGGAAATTGGCTACAGCGCCAAACCTCGAGACGCCGCGCCTGATGGGTTTCCGGTATCATGAAGATCTGATCACCGTCGCGGAACACGCAGGGATAGGAAAGATGATACGGGCGCTCCAGCGCCACGCCGACCTGTTCGACTGTATCACCGTTGAACCGGCCGACGGCGATATGCGCCTTGCGGTCGCCGCGCGCGTAGGCCTCGTAGAACAGATAGCACTCGCCTTCATGCTGGAACAGGAACGGATCGGCCTTGATGCTGCTTTCGGACGGAGGGATTTCGATCGCCTGGCTTGGATCGAAATCGCCGATGTGCCCGCGACCCGTATAAAGTGTCCAGATGGCGGAATCGGAACGAAGTCGAGCCTTGATGGCTCTGAATGCTCTGGCTGAGACCGAACCTGTCAAAATACGGGCGTAGCGAAGGAGATCGCTGAATGATGGGGCGGGAACATCCGGCTGCCCGTAGACGCGAGGCAGGTCGAACTGACGGGTATCGGCCAGACGCGTGAGCTCACGCAGCAGGAGCGTTACACCTCGCTCGCGCACGACGGCACTGCCCCTGGCGGCGCTGAGCTTGATGTTGAATGCCGCTCTGGCGATCTCGACCCTGGCAGCTTCGCTGCCGTATTTCGCATAGAGCAGCAGGTTGGTTGTCGGAGCTTTGGCGAGAATGTCGGCATAGCCGAACCAGTCTGTATCTGCGGACCGCTGGTCGGAAAAATTGAAGGCCCATTCGCCGAACGGCAGCAGGCGGATCGCGTCATCGGGCATGCCTTCCGGCGTCGTGCGTATGACGAGATCGAGGTTCAGGCGCTGCAGGAATGCCGGCGTCATGTTGCCGCCGGTGCCGTCTTGATTGGCGACGGCGTCGTAGCAATCTATGAAATGGCGGCTGGTGTCGAAGTGCTTTGAGACATAGGCTGGCTGTCTGGCGAAGGCTTTCGCCTCCAGCCACGCACCCCACGACAATAGTCGTGAGGTCTTGTGCTCATTGAACGCGCAATGATGGATGAGCACTGCCGCGAGTTCCAAACGCGGATCGGCAAGGATCCGATCGAGAACCATGAGTTCCCAATTCTCGAACGCGCGCCCGTGCGCAATGAGAACGCCAATCCTCAACGGCTTGGTCACATCCATAATTGTGTTTCCTTGCGTGGCCTCGCCCGTTGCCGCCCAAACTGCTGACATCTACTTGCCGATGAGCTTTTGAGAGAAGATCGATGCCAGATCGCGAATACCGTTGCTGGTAAGCGAATCCTCGTGCCAGCCATCGATATCGACGACCATGGTGTCTGCCGCGACGGCCTCGCCCCAGCCAAACAACAACTTGCGAGCCCGGGGATGGTTGGCGCGGCTGCGCAACAGGATCACGCTGGGGTCCCTGACTTGTGCCGGTTTGTAGCGGCGTGCGGCTATCACCAGTAATTTGGTGACAGCGTCGTTGGCCTGCTCCTCAGGGGAATATTCACCTGCCTTGACGCCAAACAGCCTCAGAAGAGCGAGAGAGATTTCGAACTCCTTGAGATAGTCGATCAGCCGAATGCGTCCCAGCAGCAGTTTCTTGGTGAAATAGGCAAGACGCTTGCTCCGCCGCTCCCGACCCCAACGTTTCTGCTCCCGTTTCGGCAGCGACGCGAAATAGCCCGGCGCCCATGCATCGATCATTGCGGTAAAGCCGACCTCGATGCCCTTTTCGCGTAACTGCCGGCTTACCTCCATCGCAACGATGCCGTTGACGCAGAGGCCGACGATCGCAACGGGCCCGGCGCTCGCATCGATTTGCATGGTGTCTATCGCATGGCGTGCGATATCTTCGATCGGGAGATCGGCCAGGCCGCTTTCGAGATCCGCATGAAACATGTTGACGTTGTGGACCGATACCGTAGCTGGCAATTCGTTGGCCAAACGGTAATAGAGAAACGGATGGTTGAGCGTATAAACCGCCGCCGTTCCGGTACCCTGCTTGCAGGTGACTAACTCCCACGGGTTCGCGGCTTCTTCGCGGGACGCCTGCGCTTCCCCACGGTCGAAGATCGCTGCAGCAAAGCCAGCAAACGTCGGCTTTTTGAATAGAAGTTCCAGTGTCGCCGGAGCATTGAACGTAGTTCGGACTGCCGAAAGAAGCCGTAGCGCCAGAAGCGAATGACCGCCGAGCGCGAAGAAATCATCTTCCGGTCGTATCTGCTGAACTTGTAGGATGTCTCTCCAGAGAGCAGCAAGCGTTTCCATTTGTGTATCGGTTGACGGGCTGCTTGCGGTGGAGCCGCCGACCGACGCATCCTTGACGTGGGTCGCTGTTTGCCGCTCAGGCGCAATGAGCGAAGAAAGCGGCGCCTCTGGGTGTTCGAGAGCAATTTCATAAGCTTGCCGCCACAACTGTAAGAGGCTTTCTATCGTCTCGACCTCGAAGAGATCGGCATTGTATTCGATCGACATGCGCCAGCCGGTCGGTCGGCCGATCATGATGAAACTGAGATCGTAGATGACGCCGGGCGATTGCGAGGCCGAGCTGATCAGCTCGAAGCCGCCATAGCGACGATCCTCCAGAAACGCTTTCTGCAGATTGAAATTCACAGAGATCAGCGGATTGCGGGCGGGATCACGAACGGGGTTGATCAGCTCGACCAGCTTGTTGAACGGCATACGCTGATGGTTCAAAACCCCTTCGACCGTTTCGCTGACCGCGTGGATATGCTCGGCGAAGGAAACATCGGAAGCAAAATCGAAACGCAGCACCAGATTGTTGATGAAGACGCCGATCAGATCTTCCAGATCACTGTGCTCGCGGCCGGCGACCTGCGAGCCGAACAGGACGGTCGGGGCCAGCGTCAGGCGATGGAGGACGGCGCTGACGATGGCCGCGCCGTAACTGTACTGCGAAACACGGTGTGCGCGGGCGGCGGCATCCATGCGCTCGCTGAAGGCGAGAGGCTGGGCGATCGACAGGATATTGCCGTGACTGGTCTTGACGGCGCCGCGCGGGCGATCGGGAGCGACCTCGAAATAGGGCGCATCCTTCAGCGTCTCTCGCCAGAACGTTTTTTCCGTCTCGAAGCCGTAGCCTTGCAGGTACTCCTGCTGCCAGAGCGCGTAGTCGCCATACTGCAACGGCAGCTCGGGCAATACCGGCTGCCTGCCGGCATCAATCGCCGCGGCGATTTCACCAACCTCCCGCCCGAGGACGCGGATCGACCAGCCGTCGAAGCAGCTCTGATGAGCTGTTATGAGCAAGACACCGCGCTCGTTTTCGGCCATCAGCAAGGTGACGCGAAACAAGCCGGGCGTGCTCAGGTCGAACGGGGCTTGCGCCGTCTCCTCGCCGATCGACAGGATTCTTGCCTGGCGCTGCTCGGGCGCCATGCCTCGAAGATCGATCACCGACATCTTGAAATTGATCTCGCTGACTGCCTGCTGGAAGGGATGGCCATTCCGTTCGACGAAGCGAGTTCTGAGAATCTCATGGCGCTGAACCACCTTGCGGAAAGCCGCCTCGAGGGTTGACGCCTTGAAGGCGCCGCGGATTTCCCAGCGAACCGCGACATTGAGTGCGGGATTGCCCGGGCTGAGCTGGTCGATAATCCAGCAACGCAATTGCGTCTGCGTGCACGGAAACTCGCCGATGATTTGCGGTTCGGTACGCGAACCGTCGGGGCTGTTGTCAAAGATGCTCATAGTGCTGTCCCCAGGCCGCGGCGTGCGCCGTTACGAAAATCTCGCAAGGATGGAACGTGGAGCTGAATAGGATCGGGTGAAGCCTCTTCCAAGCTGCCGGCAAAGGCCGCCAGCGCCGCAATCGATGGATGGCGAAGCAAGTGCTTTGCCTCCAGCGGCAGGCCATCGTCGCGCATCCGGGCAGCGATGCGGAAGATGGTAAGTGAATCGGCGCCCAGTGCGTAGAGATTGTCGTCGACACCGATGTCGCCGAGATCGAGCACATCTTGCCAGATCGTCAGCAGCCGCTCTTCCATCTCGGTTTTTGGCGGGGCCTTGGTCTGGGCCACTTCACGCTGCGGCACCCCACGTTGTTGCAGCGTCTTGCGGTCGAGCTTGCCGTTGGCGGTATGAGGCAGCTCGCTTTCCATCACCCAGAAGGCCGGAACCATATGAGCCGGGAGGCTGGACTGAGCATGGGCGGCGATATCGGCGGAGGAGATATCCTTGCCGTTGGCGGCCGGCACGATGTAGCAGACGAGCGAGCGGTCACCTTTCTGGTTTTCGGCCAGGACGACGGCGCATTGACGCACGCCTTCCGCTTTCGCGACGACGGCTTCTATATCGCCGAGTTCGATGCGGAAGCCACGCAGCTTGATCTGCTGGTCGCGCCGGCCAAGCAACTGTAAGGATCCATCGGCAAGACGCCGGCCGACATCACCGGTCTTATAGAGACGCTTCGGCTTGCCGACGGTAAAGCAATGCGGGACGAAGGCCTTTTCGGTAAGATCAAGGCGATCGAAATATCCTTCCGCCAATCCATCGCCGCCGATATGCAGCTCGCCGATGACGCCGATCGGCGCAACACTGTTGCTCCGATCGAGAATGTAGAGTTGCGTATTGGCAATCGGGTGGCCAATGGTGATCGGCTGATCGGCATCCGTGATGCGCTGCAACGATGACCAGATCGTCGTTTCCGTCGGGCCATACATGTTCCACAGCTGGCCTCCGATCGCCAACAGCGATCTCGCCAACTCCCGCGGCAAGGGTTCCCCGCCGCAGAGCATTTTCAGCGTCTTCCGCTCCTTGAGACCGGCCTCCACCAGCATCTGCCAAAGCGTTGGCGTCGCCTGCAAGACCGTGGCGTCGTGCTCCTCGATGAGCTTCACAAGTGCGAAACCGTCCTGAACCTGGTTGCGGTCGGCGATGACGACCTTTCCGCCCGATATCAGCGGCAGGTAGAGCTCCAACCCGGCAATGTCGAAGGAGATCGTCGTCACCGCAACGAGCGTGTCTTCGGCGCTGAAGCCGGGTTCCTTTGCCATGGAAAGAAGGAAGTTGGTGAGCGCCCGGTGAGAGACCTCGACCCCCTTCGGCATGCCGGTGGAGCCGGAGGTGAAGATGACGTAGGCCGGACCCGACGTGTCGAAGGATAAGGTCTTCAAGGGCGCGCCGGTCATCGAGCCGATCGCCTTGGCATCCTTGTCAAGGCGGATGACGGGGGTGTTGGCAGCGACCAGTCGAGCCATGTCGTCGCTGTCGCAAATCAGGCCCCCGATGCGGGCGACATCCAGCGTCTGACGCAGGCGCGCCTCGGGATGGGCCGGGTCCATCGGCACATAGACATGCCCTGCCTTCATGACGGCGAGAAGGGCGACGATCATATTTAGCGACCGTTCGACCAGAAGCGCGACACGTCGGCCGGGCTCGGGAATTGCCATCTGCAGGTAAAGGGCGAGCTGGTTCGAGCGGGCCTCGAGTTCTCCGTAAGTCATTGCCTGGCCAGCATGTTGAACGGCGACGGCATTCGGGCTCTCGGCGGCCCTTCTGGCGAAGAGCGAGAACATGAACTGATCGTGGTCGTAGGGCACTGCCGTATGGTTGAGGTCATCGATCAACCAGGATTGCTCCTGTGCCGACAGCAACGGCAGCTCGCAGATCTTCCGATCCATGTCCTTTGCCAGAGCCGCAGCCAGCGTCGAAAAATGGCCGATCCATCGTTCAACCGTGGTGCGGTCGAAAACGTCGCCATTGTAATCGACATCGATACGAATGTGATCAGCAGCCTCGATCATGTTGAAGAACAGGTCGAAGTTGGAGAACGCCTTGGCATTCGGCTCCATCGTTGGCTTGAGGTTGCCGAAGGCCGATCCACCGGCGATGCGCTCCAGATTGAACTGGATTTCGGTGAGGGGCAGGCGCCGCGAGTCGCGTTTTACGTTCAGCCGGCGCACCAGCGTGCCGTAGGTGTAGTCCTGATGCTCGAAGGCCTGAAAAACCAGCTGCTGCGTTGCCTTCAGATGGGCCAGGAAGGGCTCTGCCTGTGCCACTGCCTGACGCAGCGGCAGAAGATTGACGCAATGGCCGACAAGGATCTGCCCGTCGAGCAGGCTCTGACCGGCCGAGGGGATCGCGATCACGATATCGTCCTGACCGGACAGACGCGTGATCATCACCTGCAGCGTGGCGAGCAGCGTGGAAAACAGCGTCGCCCCGGATTTCGCGCCTCTCTTCTTCAGAGCCTTGTAGACATCGGCGTCGATGTAGCCCGTGCAGGTTCCACCGGCGAAACTCCGATATTCCGGCCGAGGCCGGTCGAGCGGCAGGTCAGGCAAGTCCGGAACCGTCTTGAACTGATCGAGCCAGAATTGTTCGGTGACCTGTGATTTCTCCGGTCTGGGGGCGAGGTCCGTCGAGTAGGTGGCGAAGGACAAAGCCGGTTGGAACTGCGGCGCGGTGCCCGCCTGGTAGGCGCCATAGGCGGTCGAGAGTTCATCGACGAAAGTGTTGATCGACCAGCCGTCGCAGATGATGTGATGGGCGGTGAAGACCAGCACATGCTTATCGGCCGCAAGCTTGACGATGCAGGCGCGCGCCAGCGGTCCGTTGATCAGATCGAAGGGTGTATGAGCCTCATCATCGAGGATCTGAGCGAGGCCTGCCTGGTCGACACCATCTAAAGACGGCAGATCGAGCTTGAAACCAGGGATGAACTGAAAGCGCTCGCCGCTCCGATCGAAGCGGATGTGAAGCGCATCATGGCGCGCAACGACCGTGTCGAAGGCCTTGCGGAATGCGTTCTCATCGAAAGCCCCTTCCAGCGTCAATGAGAAGGACTCATTGAACGAACAGGATGCCTCATCGCCTGCCTGGGCCGCCAGCCAGATCTCCGTTTGCGCCTCCGTCAGCGGCGCGGATTGAGGTGGCGAGACGGGTGCCGGGACCGCAGCCCGGATCTGCTCCGGAGGGGCGATGTGATCTTGGATGGGCGTGAAGATCCCGACTGCTTGCATGGCATCGAGACTGTCGCGGAAAGCCTTGGCAATCGCGCGGAAATCTTCCTCGCTATGCGCCGTTGTCAGGAAGCAGGGATAGCCGTCCTGGATGTGGACGCCATTGAGGCGCATCTGGGCATAAAAGAGCGCCCCGAGCGCATCCTGGCTGGAGAAGTCGGTCGCGAACCAGCTCTTGTAACCATGAACGACATCGGCAATGCCGCGCCGGGCAAGATCGGCCCTGATCTCTGCCACCAAGGCTTCCGTCCGCTCGACGACCCGACCGTAAAGGGCTGATCCTTCGCCCTTGATGTGATGCAGGACGGCGTGGGCGGCTGCGAGCGTCAATGGATGACGCACGAAGGTGCCGGCGAAGAAGGTCGGAGCGGTCATGGGGACGGACTCGTCGCCATAAGCCCAGTAGCCTCCATCGAGCGCATCCATGAAGCGTGGGCTTCCGACCAGCACGCCGATCGGCATTCCGCCGCCGACAACCTTGCCATAGGTCGCCATGTCGCCCTTGATCCCCCAGATCTTCTGCATGCCGCCGGGATCGACGCGGAAGCCGGTGACGACTTCATCGAAGACCAGGGCGAATTCGGATTTGGTGGCGATATCGCGCAGCTCGAGGACGAATTCCCGCGGCTGCAATTCCGGATGGCGGCTCTGGATCGGTTCGATGATGACGGCGGCAATCTCGTCGGCATTGGCGCGGATGAAATCGAGGCTTTCCGGCGCGCCATAGCGCAGCACTGTCATATTGGAGACGGACGCCATCGGGATGCCGGAGGCGACCGGCAAGGCAATCGGCTTGTCGGAGCGGTTGCGGCCCTTGACCAGCACTTCGTCGAACTGGCCGTGATAATCGTTGGCAAAGACCACGACACGGTCCCGGCCGGTGACGGCGCGGGCAAGCCGCATGGCAGCCATGACAGCCTCCGAGCCGGTATTGCAGAAGGTGACGCGCTCATGGCCCGTGACCTCGGCGATCATCTTCGCCACCTCGCCGGCCAGCGGCGTCTGTGGGCCGATGGCAAAGCCGCGGTCAGCCTGATCCTTGATGGCATCGATCACGAAATCGGGCGCGTGACCGAAGGCCGTCTGCCCGAAGCCGTTGACCAGATCGACATATTTGTTGCCGTCGACGTCCCAGATGTAAGCGCCTTTCGAATGCTCGCAGACGATCGGGAACACCATTTCCTTCCAGTCCGCCCGGAAGCCCGAAGCCGAGCGTGGATCGGCCAGGTGGCTGCGATGTTCCTGCGTGAAGGTCTTCGACTTGGCGTTCTTGGCTTCATAGGCCGCCGTCAGGTCGGCAATGAAGGCCTGTTTGGTCGCGGAGATCTCCGGTGCCAGGCTCTTTGCGTTCGGGCGATACAGCTTGATGCGTTCGGTGCCGAATTCGCTTTCGACGGTAACGGCAGGGACGCGCTCGGCAGCTGCGGGTGCCGGCATCGGTGCGGGCGGTGCCGCCTGTGGGCTTACGGCTACCGGCTCGGGCACGGAGGCGGCAACGGGTTGAGAATTGCCCTGCATGGATTGCAGCATCAGCAATTGTTGTGCGAACAGGGACTGCGCCATCTGGAGCTGCGACTGCATTACCGTGGCAAGATCCGACCCAGCGCCCGGCATCGCCTGTATTGGAGCGGCGGCAATCGCCGTTGGCATCGGCAGTTGTGCAGGCATTGGTGCAGCCGATGCCGGTGCAACTGCGACAGGTGTCGCGACCATCGGTGGCTCGGGCACCTT
Source organism: Rhizobium sp. SG741 (assembly GCF_012275435.1). Lineage (NCBI taxonomy): Bacteria > Pseudomonadati > Pseudomonadota > Alphaproteobacteria > Hyphomicrobiales > Rhizobiaceae > Rhizobium > Rhizobium sp. SG741. The sequence continues at coordinate 91,881 of NZ_JAAZQP010000014.1, read as the reverse complement.
TACCGCGTCCGGTGGCATCTGCTCGTCAAGATAGAGCGCCAGATCCGCGACCGAGGGTATCGCGCTGAGCAACTCCCGGAAAGAAACTTTGATCTTGTAGTCTTTCTCGATTCGTTGCGCGAATTGTCCGACGAAGAGTGAATCGAAGCCGAGCTCCAGGAATGTCACCGCCCGCTCATCCGGACCGAGCGTCTCTCCCGACATGTCGCTGAGCAGGGTCAAGAGGCTGGTTTCCAATGTGAGAACGCGGTGGGAAGCGGAGATTGGTGCTGCGACATTCATTGATTTGTTCTCCTCGGCGAGGTTGACGTCTGAGGCGACGGGGATGGTGATGGTGGGATTGCCTGGCATGGCGCTGATCTGCTGTGCCGACGCCCGTCGTGCCGATGCGGGGGCGTCGATCCAATGGCGCTGGCGTTGGAAAGGATAGGTTGGCAAGACCAGTCGCTGTTTGGCGGCGATCGGGAGAGCTGGCCAGACGAGCGAACAACCCGCCATCCAGAGCTTGCCATGTGCTTCGGCGAGCGTTTCGGCCGCAGCGGAAGCGCGGTCGTGTTCAGGCAGTGATTGCACCACCGCCGCCAGATCGTCACGCGCGATTGTCTGCGCGGCAAAGACGGAAAGCGTGCGCCCCGGGCCAACTTCAAGAAGGATTGGCTTGCGGTCACGGCATAGCGTCGCCAGACCATCGGCGAAGCGGACAGTGTCGCGGCAATGCATGGCCCAGTAGTCGGGCGAGGTTCCTAGTTCCCCTGTCTGCCAGTCGCCGGTGACGCAGGAGATGAAGGGCATGGTGGCAGTGCCATAGGTAACCTTCTCCGTTTCCTGACGCAGTGCCTCGGCGGCGTCGTTCATCATCGCGGAATGGAAGGCATGCGATGTGTGCAGGCGGCTGAAGGCGATATTGGCGGATTCGAGTTCGCCGCAAACCCTATCGATATCGGCAAACGGCCCCGAGATGACGCAGAGTTTCGGCGCGTTGATTGCGGCGATTTCGACTTCGCCCCGCAAGTATGAGCTGGTCGTTTCGACATCCGCGCGAACCGAAACCATGGCTCCCTGCGGCTGATGCTGCATCAGGCGCCCACGATTGGCGACCAGCCGCAAGCCGTCTTCGAACGAGATGACGTTGGCAAGCGTGGCGGCAACAAATTCGCCGACGCTATGGCCGATCATGGCATAGGGCTTCACGCCACGACTGAGCCACAGCCGTGCCAGCGCATATTCGACAAGATAGAGGCAGGGTTGGGCGATGCGCGTCTCGCGCTGCTCATCGGTGATCGCCTGGGTTACCGGCCCGGTATGGCAGATGTAGTCGCGCAGATCGAGCCCGAGCGTCATCTTCAGAAGCTCGGCGCCACGATCGATCCAGCGGGTGAATTCGGGTTCCGACCTATAAAGGCCAGCGCCCATGCCGACATATTGTGCGCCTTGCCCTGGAAACATAAACGCGACGGGCGGTTCGTCCGCTGCAATGAAAGACTGATAGTTCTCCGTTGTCAGCCGACCGATGGCGTCTTCGACACTGCTGGCAGAGATAGCGAGGCGATGGCTGAACTCGCGGCGCCCTTCCTGAAGCGTATGGGCAAGCTGCATCACGGAAATTTTCGGGTTCTTGGCGAGATGATCGCCAAGAGCGGCCCGCATCGTCGCGAGGGCGGGCTTGCTGCGCGCCGAGAGCGGCAGAATATATCGTCTTCCAAGCTCTTCGGCTTGAAGGCGCCTGCGCGGCGGCTCTTCTAGGACAACATGGACATTCGTGCCGCCCACGCCGAAAGAGCTGACGCCGGCCCGCCGGGGACCTTGCCCCTGTGGCCAGTCGATCATTGCTGTCGGGATGTAGAAGGGGCTGTGGTCGAGATCGATGTGCGGATTGGGTTGCTTGTAGTTGGCCATCGGCGGGATCTTGGCGGAGCCCAGCACCAGCGCCGCCTTGATCAGGCCGGTGACGCCAGCGGCGGCGTCCATGTGTCCGATATTGCCCTTGATCGAGCCAAGTGCACAACTTGCGGCCGTCGGCGGATTCTGTGCAAAAGCCCTCTTCAGCCCGTTGAACTCGATGGGGTCGCCAAGCGGTGTCGCAGTGCCGTGACATTCGACATAGCCGATTGTCGACGGCTCCACGGCGGCATTGGCGAGTGCTGCGGCGATTGCCTCGGCCTGCCCCTCGGCGCTCGGCGCGACGAAGCCGACCTTGTCGCTGCCGTCATTGTTGATGCCATAGCCGCGAATGACCGCATAGATATGGTCGCCGTCGCGCAGTGCATCTTCCTGACGCTTCAAAAGAACGACGCCGGCGCCGCTTGCAAACACCGTTCCGGCAGCGTTCGCGTCGAAAGGTCGGCATGTTCCATCCGGAGAGGCCATGCCGCCATCCTGGTACATATAGCCTCGCCTTTGCGGAATGGTGATCGACACCCCACCGGCCAGCGCCATGTCACAGTTATAGGTGAGCAGATTCTGGCAGGCCTGCGACACGGCCAGAAGCGAGGTCGAGCAAGCCGATTGTACCGTGAAAGCAGGGCCGCGAAGATCGAGCTTATAGGCGACGCGCGTTGCCAGCGTATCATTGAGAGCGCCAACAAGCTCATGGAAGCAGCCGATCTGGTAATTGGAGGTGAATTCCTCCGCCTTGGCGCGGTCACGCAGAACATTGTTGATGAGGTAAGTCGGCATGGAGCATCCGGCAAAGACGCCGATCATGCCGTTGTAGCGCTGCGCATCGTATCCGCCGCTTTCAAGCGCTTCCCAGCAGATTTCCAGGAAGACCCGATGTTGCGGATCGGTCACCGCCGCCTCCCGCGGAAACATGCCGAAGAACTCCGCATCGAACATCCCGACATCCGGAAGATGAGGTCTTGCCGCAACATAGTTCGGCTGCGACCGCTCTTCGTCCGTGAAGGCGTCTTCGATCTCGTCCGGCGAAAAACGCGAAAAGACGTCCCGCCCTTCGCAAACCAATTGCCATAGCTCGTCCACCGAAGGCGCGCCGGGGAAGCGACCGGACATGCCGATAATGGCTATGTGCCCGGAACCCTGCCCGGCCAGATCCTCACTATCCAAGAAATCAGGCTCTTCGCCCTGGCCATGGTGACTTGCCTTCATGAGGAGCTCCTGCGGAATTGGGATATTGCCTTTTGCTGAAGTGCAGCGCGCTGAGCGGCCGCCGCTGCTCGTATCGGGTCCGGAGCCTTACCGTCGAGGTGACGCGCCAATTCCCGGATCGTCGGATGGCGGAACAGCGCGACCACGTCGATGGGATGGTCGAGCTCCGTTTCCAGGCCGGCGTGGATCTCCATCAACTGAAGGGAGGTTCCGCCGAGATCGAAGAAGTTCCTGTCGATTTCAACTGAGCCGAGGCCCAATGCGTCCTGCCACAGCGTTGTCAGCAGCTCTTCCGTCCGGCTTTTGGCAATTGCGCCCATGGGCGTCGCGATGGGTTCAATTGCCGGCGGAGTAAGCTTGGAGCGATCGACCTTGCCGGCGGGCGTCAATGGCAAAGCATCGACGATCACGGCGGCGCTCGGGATCATATAGGCCGGAAGTACCGCGCGCAGCGCCGCCATGACGCTCGGCCCCAGATCGGGACCCGCGCCCGCGCGATCCTCTTTCGGGCACAGATAGGCGACGATCCGTTTCAGATTTGGACCCTGCTCATGACAAAGAACAATGCCGTCGGCAAGACGCGGATCGCGTCTCAGCGCCGCCTCGATCTCATCCAGTTCGATGCGCTTGCCATTGATCTTGACTTGACGGTCGCGGCGACCCTTGAAGGCAACCGTGCCGTCGGCCTGCAGGAAGGCGATGTCACCGGTCAGATAGTAGCGGGTCCTGCCGTTTTTCGTGTCGATCGTCACGAACTTCTCGGCCGTCAATTCGGGCCGCTTGAAATAGCCGATCGCCAGGCCGTCGCCCGATATCGCCAATTGACCTTCGATTCCCCGGCCAACCTCGCGCAATTCCTCGTTGAGGACGGCGATACCGGTATGCGCGATCGCCTTGCCGATCGGCAGTTCCTTGTCGGAGAAGTTCGGAAGCACCTGGAACGCGGTCGCAAAGACGGTCGTCTCCGTCGGGCCATAGGCATTGGTGAGCTTGCAACCGGGATGACGCTCAAGAAAGCGCCGGGCATGAACCGCCGATCCGACGTCGCCGCCGAACAGAACATGGCGAAGCTTCGGCAGAGGTCCGCGGGCGTGATCGGCGAACACGTTGAACAGCCCGGTCGTCAGGAAGGTGATGCTGACACCGGTCGTCCGCATGAAATCGCACAGCCGGGCGACGGAGAGGCTGGTGTCCGGCATGATTGCCAAGGCGGAGCCGTTGAGCAGGGCTCCCCAGATTTCGAAGGTCGAGGCGTCGAAGGCGATGGTGGCGGTGTGAAGAACGACGTCTTCAGGCCGAAAGTCGACATAGGTCTGATCGAGCACGACCCGCGCAATGCTGCGGTGGGAGATCATGGTGCCTTTCGGCCTGCCGGTCGAACCGGACGTGTACATGACATAGGCGAGATCGTCGCCGCCGACCTTGACGGCTGGGGCGGGAGCATGGGCTCGATTTGCCATCTCCGCGATGATGGCGCCGGCCTCGATAACCCTTGCGGCCATGCTGGGAACCGAGCCGAGCGTTTCGCCATGGGCTGCATCGGCAAAAATGACCTTCGGCTGACATTCGCCGATGACATGGTCGAGATGCTCGATTGGAAAGGCGGGATCGAGAGGCAGGTAGGCGCCGCCGGCCTTGAGAATGGCCAGCTTGCAGATGATGGCGTTGAGGCTGCGTGGAAGGAACAGGCCAACGATATCTGCCTTCCGGACGCCGAGCTTTATAAGATACGTCGCAAGCGCGTCGGAAAGCCGATCGAGGTCGCGGTAGCTCACCGTGGTGTCGCCGAAAACCAGGGCCGTTGCCTGTGGCGCGGCCTCTGCCTGGGCGTGCACCATGTCGTGAAGGCAGCGGTTGCGATCGTAATGCATACTTGCAGCACCAACTGCATTTTTAAGAGACTCGCGATCGATCATTGCTACCCTCCGGGTTGTCTTGCGGCCGGCGCTGGCACGACATGCGTGCCTCATCGCCATCCGCAGAATTTCACGCTGCCGGAAAATCACCAGTTGATCATTGGGATGACCATTGCCACCCACAAAAGTCTTAAGCCTTAGGTGATGTAGCCATTTCGTCGAAAGAGATCGAAGGAGCAGTTGCAACCTGACCGAAAGCATTATGGACGGCGCCGGCAAGAGGAACGCACCGATTTCTGGCAGGGATGTGGAGGTTGCCGCGGCGTGGAGCGCACGCGGGCCAGGAGACGGTTTGGGGAGGGATATTGTTGCGGCGACAGCTACTTGAACTGGTAGGCCCTGACATAGTCGACGAACATGAAGGAAGGATCGGAGGCGACCATCCGCGTCACTCCCTCGACAATGCCGAGATCGACGAGAATATACATGGGCTGGCGATGTTCCGGCAGAACCTTGGTTTTCCAGACCAGCGCGCCGTCGAAATACATGCGAATGAAGTCGGAATCGATCTTCACCCCATAGCTGTGCATTTCCGAGGGGCTTGCCGCCCCAAAGACCTTGATGCGGGCATAATCGGAATCGTGTCGGCCGTCCTTGTGCCAGACGTGAACGGTCGATGAGTAAGCGCCCGGCTTGTCGCCATAATATTCGATGACATCGATTTCGGCGGTGGATTTCGATCGGTCCTTGCCGATCAACCAGAAGGCTGGCCACACACCCGGGCCGTCGGGCAAGCGGGCACGCATTTCGAAATAGCCATATTGCTGAGAAAAGCCATTGCCCTTGCTATCGACGGAGGCAAGCAGGCCCGAGCGCCAGACGCCCTTGCCATCACGCGCCGCGGTAATGCGCAACATGCCGTCTTCGACCGTGAAGGGAAAGTCGCCGTTCGGATCGGAGAAGCGCGCGCCGCCAAAGTCGCCGTTCCAGGGCGTATGAGCAATCCAGCGAGTGCCCGGCCCCCAAGCGGAAACGCTCAGGTTGTCGAAATTGTCCTCGAATGTCAGCGCCATAGCGCCAAGGTCGAGCCCATCTCCGGTATCACTGGCATGTGCGGCCGGAATACCTGCGATTGCGGCAAATGCCGCTACGAGCCCGGCGCGGAGAAATGTGCGGCGGTCGTTCGAGCATGGCCAGATATGTCTGCGCGAGGTGTGATCCATGTTGCCAGCATGAACGGCGCAGCTCGTCCGGCATAGAACGTTTTTCGGCTAGCGCGTCCACCAAAAGGCTTAGGCATGGCGGAAATACAGCAGCATACCGGCATGATAGCTTGTGGCAACAATGAGGCAGGAACTCGGGGATACAACCTATGAATTTAATGGGACTGGTGACATTGATCGTTGGCATTGCGATGCTGGCCGCACCTGTGCGGTGGTCGTTCGTTGTCATGATACTGTCGACGATCTTCGGCGCAGCCGCGGCCTTCAGCGTGCCCGGCCTCGGCGGCGCATCGGTTCTGGTGCCGAGCCTCTTTCTGTTATTTTTCACGGCACGGTTGTTCATGGCGCATGGAGAAGGGCCGTTCCTTGCCGCCCTGGCACCCCCGCGTCCGGGCTTCCTCCTACTGCTTCTGACCGCCTTTGGCCTGGCAACGGCCATTTTCTTTCCGCGCCTGTTTCAGGGCGTGACGCAGACTATGTCGGTCGAGCGGTCAATCGGCGCACGTAATCTCATTGCGCTGGTGCCGCTGAAATTCTCGTCGAACAATATTACCCAATCCGTCTATGCGGTGGGGGGCCTCATCTGCTTCGCCGCGACCTTTGCCTTCTTCCGAAGCAACGGCACCCCTGGAATCCTGATCAACGGCATTTTGGTTGTGGCGAGTGTCAACCTCGGCTTCGCGCTTGCCGATATCGTCACCCATTTCACCCACACCGATTTTCTTCTCGGCTTCGTCCGAACGGCCAATTACGCTCTGTTGACCGGCGCCGAGAAGGGTGGCCTCAAGCGGATTTCAGGGACGTTTCCCGAAGCTTCCGCCTTTGCAGACTTCACGCTTGTTCTCTTTGCTATGACAACCAGCCTGTGGCTGAGCGGTATCCGCTCCACCACGACAGGCATTGTCGCCGGGCTATTGCTTGCAGCGCTGATCCTTTCGACGTCGGCGACAGCACTGGTTGGGCTCGCTGTCTTGCTGCCGATCCTTTGTCTGCAATCCTTTCTGGCTTCTCGTCGCGAACCGGGCGCGGGGCGACCTGTCATGATTGTGTCGATTCTGGCGGCGATGCCGCTCGTCGTATTTTTCGTCTTGATCGTCATGCCTGATCTTGCTCACAACCTGCATGATTTTCTCGACGAGATGCTCTTCTCGAAGGCCGACAGCCAGTCCGGGCGCGAACGCTTTATGTGGAACGCCATGGCCTACCAGGCATTCCTCGACACGAGTGGCTTCGGCGCCGGCCTCGGCAGCGCCCGGGCGTCGAGTTTCGGCCTCGTGCTCCTATCCAATGTCGGGGTCATCGGCACACTGATGTTTGCAAGCTTCGTCGCCATGCTGATGGCAGCCGACACGCGATCCAGACATTTGCCGTCCCGTAAGGTTTCCGCAGTTGTGCGCGCGGCCAAAGCCGGGCTCATTACCGTCCTGATTTCGGCGGCAACCTCCGGCACGGTCTATGATCTGGGATTGATGTTCTACATCCTTGCAGGCGGCATTTCCGCCCTGACAGCGACAGCAAGCCAGATGAGTATCGCGCGCAAGCCGCAGTTCGGTATTGTCGGAGAACTGCAATGAAGATTGTCGTCTTCAACGTCAAATACAGCGAAAATCTGGGCGACGGGCTTCTGGCGCAATGCGTCGAGACCGCGTTGAGGAACAGGGCGGACCATATAGAAGTCGAGACCGTCGATCTTGCGGGGCGACAGGATTTCGGGACAGGCCGCGGCGGGCAACGCCGATATGCGCTCAAGCTGCTACAGCGGCTACCTGTCTTCGCGCGGCAACGGTTGGTTCGCTTCATGCTGGAGCGGAAGTTGCGCAAACTCCATGACCAGTGGGACGCCAAGATTGCGGCGGCGGATGCGGTGGTGATCGGCGGCGGTAACCTGTTCCAGGATGACGATCTCAATTTCCCATTGAAAGTCGGCCAGGTCCTTGACTGCGTCTGTCGCCACAATCGGCCACTGGCGATCTACGCAGTGGGCGTCAGCGAGCGCTGGTCGAAGAAAGCGTATGATCTCTTCGCTCGACTGAAGCAGGCTCCGCTCGTCCATCTTTCCGTGCGTGACGGCTTCGCCCAAGATAATTGGCGCGAGCATTTTCCTGAAGGGCCAGCCGCCAAGATTGTTCGCGATCCGGGATTGTTGGTCCAGGCATTTTCCGGCCATGAACGTCGCATGCCATCGCAAGGGCTCCAACCGACGGTCGGCCTCTGCGTGACGGATCCTATGATCCTGCAGCGACACGCCAGCCGGAACATGTCGAAAATCCCATTCTGCAATATTGGAGATTATCGGGATCTGATCGGACTACTTCTTGATGATGGTTATCGGGTGATCCTGTTCTGTAACGGCGCCAAAGAAGATCAAGTCTTTGCCGAACAGATTCGGAATTCAGTCTCGATGCATCGAGTCATTGCAGCCGGAATGTTGGATCTCGCTGAACGCCCGCGGATTCCAGATGATTTGGTCCGGATACTTCATTCGACCGACGTTATTCTGGCACACAGGCTGCATGCTTGTATCGCCGCCTATGCTCTGAGGATTCCGCATGTAGGACTGGGCTGGGACGGGAAGGTCGAAGGCTTCTTCAATTCGGTGGGGCGAGAGGCATATTTCGTCGGCAACGCAGCATTGTCCCCCCCTCATATCGCTTGGTTGTTGAAAGCCGCGGAGTCCGAGGGAATCGAATCGAATCGTCATCGTACCACTGTGGCCGAAGCCGAGGCCGGAATCATGAATATGCGCCGACATCTGATCGGGGATGACTTGCAGGCCATGCACAAAGTATAATCAAGGAAGCCACATGTAATACTTTAATGTGAGTTTCTTCGCTCAGATTTTCCTAGTTCACCATCCTATTTTATTCTTTACAGAAAGTGTATTTCATATACTTATAATAGTGCAGCGCGGTCATGATTGTAGATCGATTTCGATCAAAGACACATCTGATTTTATATGATATAAAATTGCCGCGGATAGCGAGATTTATATTTGCGAATGGTCTTTTTGAACGTTCAGGATATGCTTTCGGTTTGAGGGGCCGATATCATGGCAGCGCAGATCTCGATCGATCATATACAGAGTTTAGGTGGCGTTCCGCGTACCTTTGCTGCCGGTAACATCATCTGCGATTATGAGAGCGATGCGCCACGCCTCCTCTTTATCCAGGAGGGATGGGCGGCCTCCAGCAAAATGATGCCGAATGGCACGCGCATCGTCACCGAATTCATATTGCGCGGCGACATGGTTTCGACCCCGCTGACCGTGCTCTCACGCGAGACGGTACAGGCGATCACCAATGTCAGCGTCATAGTCTTTCCGGACTTCACATCGCTTCCGAAGATCGAAGCGCCCGCCTCTTTCTATCGCGTTGTCCTCACGGAATTAATGCGACGCCAGGCCCGTATGTCCGAAGGGCTTGCCAATATCGGCCGGCGCGATGCAATGGAGAGAACCGGTTATCTTTTACTCGAGTTGGCGACCCGGATTGGAGCCTCGCGGCAGCATCGGAATTCCGACGGCTTCGACTGCCCATTGACGCAAGCCGACATCGGCGACGCCGTCGGTCTATCGACCGTACATATAAACCGTGTGCTCAGGGATCTGCGCGAGGCAGGCCTTCTTTCGTTCCGCAACGGTGTCGTTGCGTTTCTCGATCGTCAACGCCTCATGGAGCTCGTCGATTTCGATGAGTCCTATTTTGATAAGCATGTGATGTGAACAAGTCGGCCAAGATTATTGTTGTATTCGAGTTGTAAGAATTCGTGACCTCAATATTCCTAGTTTTTATTAACATATGTTAATGCGCGCAAAAATATATAAAGTAATAGTTTGTAATAAGATAAACCTAGATTGAGGGGAGCAATATGAAGCAAGAAGCAATGCTGAAATTTAGACAAGGGCTTTGCTATCCAAAGAATAGAAGTATTCGGGCGGTCACAAGAAGAATAAGGGTCACACTAAAGGTTGGGGGTATCGACCATGAACGGACAGTCATTAACGAATGAGAAATTCGCTTCAGAAACAGCAGCTCGCATCATTTCAGTTCGAACACCGGATTCATTGAGGCCGTTTGTTGCCTCGGGCATCGCCGGCGCGGCAGAATCAGAGGACTATGTCCTTCTGATCGATTCCAGGGCTCTAGACCGCGAGTGCCTATCAAGAAGCCTCACAGACTATGACGACAGCATGAATATCGTCACCGTAGCGTCGTTCGAGGAATGGCAGATACGGGACATGCAGGTCGCACCGTCAGCCATTCTCTTCATGATTGGCGGACGCAAAGTTTCCGACTCCGAAATCAGCACGAAAATTTGCGCCTTGGTGGAGAGATTCAAGGCCAGCCCCGTGATCGTCGGCGCCGACAGCGACGAGCTCGCACAGCTTTTGCAAGCGCTGGAATGCGGTGCCCGCGGCTATATTCCGACCAGTGTCGATGTCAAGGTCGCAGCGGAAGCGGTGGCCCTTGCCCGTGCGGGAGGTGTATTCGTGCCTGCCAGCAGCATTCTGGCTGCCAAGGAGTCGATTACTCCCGCCGCGAGCAAGAATTGCTGCCTCGACAGTCTGTTTACACCGCGCGAGGTCGTCGTTGCCGAGGCGCTGAGGCGCGGCAAGGCAAACAAGATCATTGCCTATGAAATGGACCTCTGCGAGAGCACCGTGAAGGTTCATATCCGCAACATCATGAAGAAGCTCAATGCGACGAACCGCACGGAAGTTGCCTACAAGATCCGGGAACTCGTGCAGTAACGCTTTGATCGCGCCGGCGAGCTTTGGTTGCTGCCCACCATGTGGCATCGCCAAAGATAGCGATCGTCGGCGTGAACTTGATATGGCGACAGACGAAGCGGCCTCAGCCAAGGCATGCGTCATCGCCAACGTCGGTTTTTGCGCCTTGAAAAGATTTGAGCCGCTGGGCAGGTCGACGCCGGTCCGCTAGCGCAGCGCTACAATTTCATGACATTCCGGCGCTTGTCGGTTTCATTCTATGCGGCATTCAGGTGAATGCAGCCTAAGAATTTCAAATGGACACCCGACTGCGGCGGAGACTTGAGCTTGCCCGTGACAAAGGTCAGCCTCTGCGATTTTCTCTTCTTACAGTTCTTTTTGAAGCGGAGAGCGCATGGGCGGTTTTCGTTGCGCCAACGCGGTCTTGCTCTGGATCATAGAAGCATATTTGCTGTCTGTCAGATCGCTTCCCGGCATTGTGGGCGACATCTCGTTCTCGGCGATCCGCCGAATGGAAATTTCCACTGCAAAGGATCGAAACGAAGCGCCGGCACCTGTCCGCCAAGCCTTCGAGCTTCAGGGAATATGTTTCCTTCGCGGCGGCAAAGGACGAATCTCCGTCGGATTGGGCGTAAATCACAGCCATGATTGGGATGGATTTTTCCACACACCGGCGAACGACTACGATGGCCTCGCCGCCCGAGCAGGATGCGCATCCGGTTCGATACTGATCTGGTCGCGCCCCTTCATTTTGGCAGCGTAAAGTGCGAGATCGGCTCTTCGGTAGAGCTCACCGACATCGTCGCCACCCACGGCACAGGCAATACCGGCGGAAAACGTATAGCGAAAACCAGCGTGCTCAGGTAGCGGCCGTGACTGCCGCACCGCGAGCAGCATACGATGGACGATCACCTCCGCCTCGTCCGGGGTCGTGTTCGGAAGAATGAGAACGAACTCCTCGCCGCCGACCCGCCCGAAAATATCCGTCCTGCGGACCAGTCTTTGCAGCGTGATGGCGAAATCCTTCAGGATCAAGTCGCCAAAAGCGTGGCCGAAGCGGTCGTTGATGTATTTGAAATTGTCGAGGTCCAGCACGGCAAGACATCCAACCGGCTCCGCAACACCGCCATGACTGCGCACCAGCTCGTCAAGCTTGGACATGACGAACCGCCGGCTGGGAATCCCTGTCAATTCGTCTGTCTGTGAAGCTTTGAGCGCGAAGTCGCGATCTTGCCGGAGTGTTCTTTCATCGGACCGGATGGAGGTGATGTCGCTTGCAACACACAACATCCAGCCGCTGGGCTGCATGGTCTCCGTCATCCAAAGCCAGCGGCCGTCATGGAGATCCGTCTCGAATGCCCGAAACCCGCTCTTGCCGCGCCTGGCCAGCATTGTCAGCAACCAGCTCTCGAAATCGTCGGTCTTGATGATCGTCCCGCGACCAGCATGGAAGTTGCGCCGCATGAGCTCTGGCCATAGCGGATACTCATCCTCCTCTATGAACCACGCCGAGCGAAACGCGCGGTTGGTAAAGCGAACACGATCATCCTGGTCGTAGACCGCAACCAGCACCCCCGCAGCTTCCATCAACTGCGCAACCTGTAGCATCGTTTCATTATCGACCAAGGCCGTCATGCCCTCAGAATGGATCGTCTCCGCCCAAGCTTTAATCGCGAGCGATGAAAAAACAAATAGGCCGGCCATGCAAAACTAAACAAGCGCCCAAGACCGGGCGGGAAACTTCCCACGCTCATCGTGATCTGCACACGGCCTGTGGGCGAAAGTCATACCGCAAACGTCAAATTGGCGAAGCTCGATTTAACGCTTCCCCTGTCTCAATCGTGACATCGTCGAGCGGGCAATCGCACCAAAAGAGGCTGGATTGCCGGGTGCTAGTCAACGATCGCCGGCCCGGCTCTCGCGGCTGCCTCTATGAGATCGGCATGGCTTGGTGCCGGCGTCGCGATCAGGATCGCATCGACATTTGGGGACTTGACGACGTCGGCAACCTCGGCGCCCGTGCGGTCGTGAGGCGGCCAACCACGCCTCGATGCACGAACGAATGCGGCCGGGCTGAAACATGTTTCAGCCCGGCCGCGTGATCGAAGGCTCTTAGCGCCGACGTTAGGATGCCAATGCGTAGAGACGGGACCCGGGGACAGCGGCACTGCGTGTCTTGAACCGCTGCACCAGGTCCGCGAGGTTTTCCGTCTCCTGCGTCAGGCTCTGGGCAGCCGCCGTGGTTTCCTCCACCATGGCAGCATTCTGCTGAGTGACCTTGTCCATCTGATCGCCGGCGGCCGAGACCTCTCTCAGGCTGGCGGCCTGTTCACGCGCGGCAACCGCGATTTCCGCAACCGTGCTGCTCATCGCGCTGACTTGCTCGACGATCTGCGCAAGCGACGTTCCGGATTCGCCGACGAGTTCCACGCCTGCCTTGACCTGCGCGGAAGAGGTCGAGATCAACGCTTTGATCTCTCTCGCGGCACTGGCCGATCGCTGGGCGAGCTCACGCACCTCCTGGGCGACGACGGCAAAACCCTTCCCCGCCTCGCCGGCTCGCGCCGCTTCCACACCCGCGTTGAGGGCAAGAAGATTGGTCTGGAAGGCGATCTCGTCGATGACGCCGATAATATTGCCGATCTTGGACGATGAACTCTGGATTTCCGTCATGGCCGCGATCGCACGGGCGACGATCGCCCCGCCGTTCTCGGCATTGGCGCGCGCGGTCGCCACCGCGTTCTGAGCATGACTTGCCCCCTCCGCCGTGCCATTGACGCCGCGCGTCACATCGCCGAGGGCTGCCACCGTTTCCTCAAGCGAGGCAGCTTGCTGTTCCGTGCGGCGGGCAAGATCGTTGGAGGCCGTCGAGATTTCCGAAAGGCCAGATTTGATCGTGCCGACTGCGCGGATGACGGAATCGAGAGCCTCTTCCAGACTGGAGACCGAGTTGTTGAAGTGATCCCGAATACGGACGTAACGACCGTCAACCTCGCCGACACGCACGGTAAGGTCGCCCTTCGAAAGTGCATCGAGACCCAGAGAGATCTGCTGGAAGGCGTGCTCCATCACCTGCGCATCGGCAAGCCGCTCGGCTTCCTGGCGCAGGCGCTCTTCTTCGGCCGCAAGGCGAGCCCGTTCGGCATTGGCTTCCGCCATTAGCTTGCCGCGTCCCGTCTCCTGGAAGACCTTCAGCGAGCGCGCCATGGCGCCGAGCTCATGACGATGCTCGGTACCGTCGACCACCATTGTGTCGTCGCCGCGAGCAAGCCGCTCCATCGTCTGCGCCATATTGCGCACGGCCGAGGAAATCAGCTGACCGACGAAATAGGCGAGCACGAGGCCAATCACGATCAGCAGCCCGCTGAACATGAGTGTCGAGCGCGTGGCGGAGGCAACCGTCGTCTCGACCGAGCCATCTAGCGTCTTCTGTCCATCGATGACCGTGGCCTGCAGATTCTGGAAGCCCGTTGCGATTTTCGGTGCCAGAACATCAAGTTCGCTCGCACGGATCTTGTTGGTCTGCAGCAAGATATCCCTCACGTCGCCAAGACGGCTCGTGTAGTTCTGCATCAACTGACCAGCGCCCAGAACGCGCTTATGCTGCAGTTCACCCTTTGCCACCTTGGCGGCGGTGTCGTTCAAAGCCATCGCGTCGTTCAGCGCCGATTGCGCGATGTCGTAAGATGCTAGATCACCGGAGTAGATGAAGCGCTCCGAGAAATAGAGGCTGCGATTCAAGGCCTCGAGCGTTGCGGCGGTCGCATGCAGGAGAGCGACGTCGTTCTGCCGCCAGGCGCTACGCATGACGTCATTGAGCGCGATACTGGTCCAGGGGCCGAACTCGGTAACCTTGGAGATCAAGGCTTCGCGCCTTGCATGCAGGGAGACGATCTGCTCGAAGGCCGTGCCATAGGCCGCAACATCCTGGCGGATGCTTGCCATTCCTGTCTGCAGAGCGTTGTTTTCGGCAAAGCGCTGGTCGTCGGCGGCAAATGCCTTAACCCCGGCACGGAACCGGCTCACGACATCCTGCGTCGGGGTGGATCGGAAAGCTTCCACCGACATCTGGATTTCGTGCAGCTGATTGCTGTAGTCGGAAATAGCAAGGCTCTGGCCAGCGGTGCTGCGGTAGGAAGAGAAGATAGACGAAAGTCCGTCCATGCCGGAAATCGCACTGACCGAGAGTAGGCTCATGAGCAGGATCAGCGGCAGGAAACCAGCCGTTATCTGCGCGCGGATGCCAAGTTTATTCCAAAAGCGCAACATCATAATCCTCGTTTGCTCACTGGGTCTTCGGCAAGTATTGGGCGATGTTCTGGGGCGTGACGAGCTCGAAGGGCACGTTGTTTTCTCGTGGCACCTTTTGCCCGCTTATGAGCTTGATTGCAGCATCGACCGCTGCAGCGCCCTGGCCGGAGGCACTCTGAAGGATGGTGACATCCAGATCGCCCGCTTGCATCGCCGCCAGCGCATCATCGGTCGCATCGACGCCTGCGACGACGATGTCCTTCATCGACATGCCGTTTCGCTTCATGGCACGGATCGCGCCGACCGCCATCTCGTCGTTATTGGCGATAACAGCGTCGAACTTCACGCCAGCCGACAGCCATTCCTGCATTTGCTGATCGGCGTAGTCGCTCGACCAATAGGCCGCCTGCCGCTCCACGATCTGGAGACCTCTGCAATCAGGCGTGGCGATGACATTGTCGATGTCCTGAGTGCGTGCCCGCGCGGCTGCGTGGAAGGGTTCGCCCATCAGCACCACGACGCGTCCCTTGCCTTTCAGGAGCGAGCAGACTTCCTTCGTCTGCATGGTTCCCGATTCCGCTTCGTTTGACGCGACCACGACCTGGTTTTCCGGGAGATCCGACAGGTTCGAGGGGACGTTGTTGATATAGACCAGCGGAATATGGGCATCGGCGGCAAGCTTGGTCATCTGCGGGCCGAGGTCGCCATCGGAAACGGCCAGGATGATGGCGTCGACCTTATCGGCTATGAACTGCTGGATCTGCGCCTTCTGAGCCTCGTTGTCGCCCTTGGCGTTCTGCACGACAAGTTTCAGCCCAGGAATCGTCTTTCCCTGCGAAAGGACTCCGTTGAGCAATGCGGTTCTGAATTTATCCAGACCGGACATCGACACGCCGATCGTCTGTGCGCTTGCAGTCGAGGCGGATATCGCCATCACGAAAGCAGCAAGTATGGCTTTTCTCATTATCCATCTCCATAAGACGCGCACCGCGTTGAAGATTTATAATGAGTTTTTAGTTAAATTTTACTTTACGATAACCAATCTAATTAAGAATATCATAATGTATTCAATGCAATCAGCACAATATGTTATTTGCAAAAAGCTTTTCTTTGGTTGTATTGTTCGCAGGCAATATTCTCCATTAGAGAAAGATTGCGTATTGGCCCACTCTATTTAATCTTCGAGGTCTTCGTTGCTTTGGACTGGAGCTGGATGGCCAAGCTTCAAGAGCGCAGCCGTTCGAGGCGCCTTACAGGTAGCTTCCGCAGTACGGCCGTAAGTTTCCCTCAATTCCAAAGTCCCCCCACTTTCGTCATTGCCGACAGAGGTGAACCTCTTCGTCACAAACAGTCGTATCTGAGGCGCATCCTCCAAACGGATGATGCAAAGGTCAAGCGTCCCTTTTCCCATTCGGCTCTCCCTGATTGCAGCCTTGCAACGCCTGTATGATTCAACAATGTCAATAGACCCCGGAGTTCGCGGGTTGCCCGAAGAGCGGACAGAATTTTCGTGGTCGCCAAAATGACCATTTCCTAAGTCTGAGAGCCTGAAGCCGCTCTATCCCATGGCAGACCGGATGATTTTCGAAAGGCGCAAAAGGAACTTAGGTCTCGACGAGGCGACAAGCTTCCAGGACAGAACGGCTTTCGCCATGCGGCGAGGCAGGATGCCTGCTGAGAGAAACCAGGCTGCCTGCATCGCACGACGTCGTAGGGATGTCTTCATTTCCAGACTTGCGACCGCCCCGGCAGTCGCCAAGGAGAACCTGGAATCATCGGTTATGGGGTGCTGGTCCCTATCGATGCAAAGGGATGCCAAACGCTCTTCCAAATGAACGGGATCGCGGAGCCCGATATCCGGCGGCACCTCCAAGCCGATCTCCGTTGCCTGATCCGACAAGGCTTCCAGCCGATGAAAATCATGCTGTATGCGCCAGCGCGCGCGTTGGCCCAGCTTTTCGGCGAAGACCGAATGGTTGGCTCCATGTATGCGGTAGGCGCCAAGGCAGTCGTCGATCGATGTCACGTCCCCATGCAGCGGCGCGACGGTTGCCAGATACCCGTCGGCCCCTTGCCTGAAATCCTGCTCCGGAACCGGCATGATCCTGTCCAGGACCGAGCGCTTGAACGCCAAACCGCTCGTGACGGTCGTCTGATAGCGCCCCTTCCGCAGCAGCTTCGGGGTGACGTCACCGGAATCGAACGGCAGCTCCGAAGGCGGAAACACATCCTTTACGTGCATATGTTCATCGACGATATGCAGCCTGAACTGCATCTGGGCAGTCTTCTCTTCCCAAGCGTCGACGACCTCGGATATTGCGTTTGGATAGAGATAATCATCGGCATCGAGAAACAGCACGATCTTGCCGCTGCTCGATGCAAAGCCGGTGTTGAACGCAGCGGCATGCCCGCCGTTCACTTCCCGCAGACGGGTCTTGATTCGCGGGCCATAGGACGCAACGACATCGGCCGTGTCGTCCGTTGAAGCATCATCGACGACAATGACTTCCGTATCGTCGTAATTCTGCTCCAGCGCACTATCGATGCTGCGCCGGAGAAAGCGGGCGTAATTGTAGTTCGCAATAACAATGGAAACTGGAACACGGTCTTGGATGGAATACATCGCATTGAACCTCGCAGATTTGCTTTGGTTGCGGCGAACCTTCTCATTCAGGTCCTTATGGATAGGTAGGTTCCCGGCAAACGCAGCGTTTGGGACGCAAATGCTGTCTCAGAGACATGCCGAGCAACAGGTGCCAGGGATCATGCTCGATCCGTTTGCACCTCTGCGAGCCTCTTCAGTTTTGTGGCTTTTGAATGACTGGCCAAGAAATAGGACTGCCTTGACGATGCATTCTTCGAATAGGCGGGTGTTGCGACGACTGCGCGCGTTTGATTAGCGTGGACACAACGACTGGATGCTATTCTACTCGCAACACGACAGGTGCATCCTGCCCATGGGTAGCTAGGATGGCCTCATGACTGCCCGTTCGGGTGGGTTAAATAAACTTCTAGTAGATGGTAGAATAAACGCTACCGGGTCGGATGCCACCCCCAACCCGGCCAGTGCCGCGTCCGACGAGACTACACCCCCAGCAGTGTCGTCGGACGCACCCATGCACAGGCGATGGGTCATCCAAGCTCTTGAAAACAATTATGCCGTCTTTGGGAAGGGCCAGGCGGGGACACTCCGCAATACCGGCCCTTTGTATTTTGCGCGAACACTTAGATCGCAGATCGCGTAACCCCAGCTGACCAGTTCGTTCGATACGTCGTCACCGAGATTGCTTAACCGGGTAGGTGCGCCCGTAGGGGGCGAGACTTGCAATCGCCCCTCGGTGGAAAGGGGCAACGCATCAATAAGGTTCATGGACCATCGCCTCGTTGTCGGGGCAGGCAATTGCCGCGACCAGGATCATCAAGTCTTCAATGCGAGAAGAGAAGACGATCCTTTGCGGCTTGAGAACCCGCCGTGTAGAAGCGACGAAACCAGGCATCTTGCCCGGCAGCCGGGGGTCGCGCGAGCGTCAAGCTGTTGGGCGCGCCCGAACCCTGCATTGCGGCACGAAAATGCAGATGGTCGAATATCCGCAGGGCCTCGATGGCGTAGGATGTCGCAACCCGCTGATCCTCGATCATGACAAGATTGTCGCCATTGCCCGTTTCGCCGCTCGGCGACAGATTGGACGATCCGGTGAACACCTTGGCGGTCGGCAGGTTGAAATCCGTCACGACGAACTTGTCATGCTGATGAATGCCGTTTCCACCACCCCATTCGGTCTTGAAGGGCTCCGGCGCGTGGCTTGCGAGATAGCTGAAATCCACCAGGCCGACAGTGCCGTCGGGCTTGCGGATTTCGAGCCCCCCTTCCTTATCGGAAATGCCATAACTGAACACGTCCTTGCCCATCAGCCGATCGACCGCCTGGCGCACCGAGCCCGAGCGAATCTGATTGAGGAAGGCGATCGCATAGAACACCGACGACGACGCCTGGTCGATCGCCGCACCCACGGGACTGAGCGACAGATCGCTCGACTTGTGCGGCGAGAAGCAGAAATGCGCGGCAGGCATGCCGGCGGCCTGAACGAGGTTCCACTTGCTGCTTATGCTGTCCTGACTGAAGGCCGCCAATCCCTGGAAGGCCAGATCGAAAGCACGGCCAAACAGTTCGGCCGCGTCGCTCGAATGAAAGACGAGGGCATTGTTTGCCTGTATGTAGAGACCGCGGTAACTGAAATTGGTGGAGCCGAACAGCACCTTGATGGGTTGGCTGCCGCGCCGGACGACAAAGACCTTGTTGTGCTGCAAGGTCTTGAAATGCATCCGTTTTACGGCATTCGACCCGGCCGAGGCGGCGAGGCGCGCAGCCGCCTGCGATTCAGCGCTGCCTGCTGGCTTGTGTGATCCCGAATCGTCTATGATGGCGCGAACCCGCGCACCGCAACTCTCAAGTTTTGCAACGATGTCGCGTTCGTTGAAATCATAGGCGAAGACATCGATGGCGAGATTGGGATCGTTCACCACCTCGTCCAACAGACCGAATATGAGGTCATAGGCTTCGAAGCCGAGCCATTGGTAGACGTCGCCCTGCACCTTCGTAAATGTCAGGCCCTGATCAGGATCGCTCGGGATTACATTCGGATTGTTGCCGAATTTATCGGCATAAGCCTGCGAGGAGGCGAAGTTGCGGGTGAAACCGACGTCGAGATAATCGCTGTACGTCATGTGGTCGAGCGAGATCGGAAGGTCGGCGACCTGATCGCCACTGCGCAATGCGCCGGCGGCGTTCATGTGCATCTTGGTCACCCTATAAAGATAGTCGCCATCCGTTGGATCATAGGGAAAATCGATCCAGCGGAACTTCTGGAAGGGCGCAGAGGTCGACGGAAAATTGCGGAAGCCGTCGACGCCCTTCCCTCCAGGGGTATTGTAGTCAAAATTCAAGCGGTTCTTCAGGGCAGCATAATCGGCCGAACCCGGACTCTTCACTTCGATCGCGAAGCCGACGAAATCGTCCTCGGGGTCGGTAACGTCCATCCCGATGAGACACATGCGTTCGCCTCGCCAGAGCTTTACCGCAAGGCTGCCGTTGGTACCTGTGTTCGCAAAAGCCATCTCAATCCCCTCGTTTCGTTGTAAAGAAGGTGATGCTCGTCTCACATGCGCGGCTGCTGAAGGCTGCGAAGGCCTGTTAAGATCAGACTAGAATGGTTCGGACACGTCCGAGACAGTGGGCACGCCATCGCGGAAATCAGCGACAAGAACCAGATTGAACACGGTCGGCACCCATGGATCGGGATAGCTTCCCTCGGGCGCGCCAAGCGCCTGCATCAATCCGGGAATATGACCATGATGCCAACAGATCAGGATCGTGCCGCCGTCAAATTTACGCTCGGAAAGCAGCGCCTCGGCCAAGGCAGCATAGTTCTCATCGGCATAAGGTGTGTACAATTCGAGGCCCAAGGCATCGGCGAGAGGCTGCACCGTCTGAACGGGTCGCTCGCCGTGTTTCGATATGGCCGCGGCGAATATGAAATCGGGGGGACCAAAGGTTTCAGGATACCAGGTGACAAGGGCTTTAGCCCGATCCTGACCTTCAGACGCCAGATTTGGATCGGCCTGGTCGCCGGGCTTTTCGGCATGCCGCATGATCAATATTTTGACAGGCGCCATTTCATCCCTCCTTGGCTGCTGTCACCCTCCATCACTACCTTAGACTGGATTTACGATATTCGCTCTGCAACCAAGAGCAATGGCAATTGTTGGGTTTAACAAAAGTTTCATCTGGCTGCAGTCTTTGCAGCAGCCAGATGACTTGCTGCCTTGGACGTCGCCGCGCCCGTAGAGACCAAAGCTCCGGCTCATGGTGGCGTGGCTCCCGGCGCATTGGGAACCGGCGCAGGCTTTTGAGGACTTCCAGGCGTGTTGGCAGCGCCGGAACCTGTTTGCGTCGACCCGGTTGCGGTCGAGGTCTGCGATTGACCTTGCTTTGCATTCGTTGCGCCGACGCTCGGCGATGCCTTCATGGTTGCCGCCGTATAGAACTGAAAACCACCGAAAATGATAAGGATGACAACAAGCACGCCGTAGACTGTGCCGACAATTTTCCGAACCCGATTATAGTCCGACACGCTCTTCTGGATCGGCGTCTCGCTGAACTCCTCGATTTCAGAGGCCGTGAGCACCTGGTTCAATCGCAGGGTCCATATTGTACGGGCCTTGTCCTGGCCTGCGAAGTAGCTGCCGTTCACGAATGTCTGGACGCGAAACGACAAGATCAGGAACGCAGCGGCGCCAATGGCAAATAGGCCAGCAATCCAGGCGTTGGGCGTCCTCGAGGCGTCGGAGAGAATCTTGATCACGAAGGGCGTTGTCGCAACGGCTAGATCCTTCCACAATGCGCCCGTCATATCCTGCGCTCGCTGGGTCGCTTTCTGCGCTTCGTCCACGACTGTCTTGCGCAAGTCGGCAAGCGCCTTCAACGTTTCCTTGCTGCCGGCCTTTACATAGGCCGCGTAGGCTGCCTTCGCGGATTCAAGACTCCCGTCTCCGAATGCGGCGAGTGCCCCTTGACGATAGCTGCGCGCCCACTCCGCCGCGAGCAGCACGTGACGGGTCTCCGTGTCCCTTTCACCGCCTGTAAACACCCAAAGCACACCGTCACTAAGCCGCTCAAACAGCACAACCAACTCGGCAGCGGAGGCGCTGACCTTTCGGCTGGGCGGACCGGAAAGCTGATAGACCGTGCTGGCAGCGTCCTTGTAAACCTGGTCTGAAAGCGCCGCCATCAGTCGGGGAGCCGCCAACAAGCGCCAGGCCGCGAAGGTGGGCGAGGATTGCTGCGGATGATCCTGGAGCAGCCACGGTCGTATGTCCCCGGGCACGAGCCCTACGCTGCTGGCATCATGACTTATACTTCGAGGATTGGGAAATTCCGTCGCCCGATCGAACGGGATTGGAGGCTGCTCGGTCCAAGGCTGAAACCTCGCACCATAGGAGGTGAATGCCTGATCCGCGGTCAGGTCTGCAACGCACACATGAAGGCAGCTATCCAGGTTTTTTGCCGGGCTGATCAAGGATTTTCCGTAGAAAAGCCGGAGAACGGCAGCATCCATAGCCTTGTTGAGCGTAATGGCGAAAACCGTGTTCGCAAGCGGCACCTCGTCGTCATTGAGGGCGGTGTCCGTCCCCTCTCGCCTGATGGTGACGGAGCTGAGAAAGGCAGGAATATTGGCGCGCAACCTCTGCCACTCTGCACGCAAACCCGCATCATCAAGTCTTGCCCTGATGGTGATCAGCTCCGCGTGCTCTTCGACCTCCTTCGTCGGACGCGTGCGAAGAATAAGATCGAGGATTTCAGTTGGGGTCATCGGTTTCAACCACCAGCTTGTCATGGATGATAATCATGCCGTCGTCGGTCTTTTCGATCAGCGCGCGGAATTCGTTCGGAACCCGGATCTCGATACCGTTTGCGGTCTTGTAGTACAGGGTCTTTGGTCCCTTCACCTGATCGGGAACAAGCTTCATCGGTACCCCTGAGATTCGCTCGACGCTGAGGGCACGGTTGAACTTGCCGAGCAAGGCGTTGTCGTCCGCAAGCTTGTGCCCGACGACTGTCTCGAGAAACGACCGCTGATCTTCGCTATCGATCCTGCCGCCACCCGAAGCAGCGTCGTAGGTCCGCTTGGTCAATTCCTTGACCACCTCGCCATCAACGAGCTCGGGATTATCGCCGATCACCTTGCGCGTCACATCCACGAGCTTCTTCGTCAGCTCCGCATCGCTCAACGTCTGGCGCGCGCCAAGAAAGGCTTCGAAATATTGCGCGACCTTTTGCTGGTTGCGCCTGTCCAGCACCGTTAGCTCGCCACCCTTGTCCGTGAGTTTGATGAGGGCCGCCTTTTGCAGCGCCGCCTTGTTCTGGACGAAAGTTCGCTGAATGGCTTCAAGGCTGACCGTCTTTCGACCGCCACTGCCATCCTTCAGGTCGTAGGCGACAACTGTTTCATCGTCATATTTGAGAAGCGCGAACGATCGCGTTGCTTTTGCCTTCAGGACAAATAGCAAAATCGCACCTTCAGCCGCGGTCCCGCCATGATGGCTTTGAAAATCCTCGGCCAGCTTTTCGCTTTCCTCCTGGAAGAGCCCGCCGTTCGATGCGATGCGGCCAAGACGATCGCGCGTCGAAGATGCATCCGAAAAAGCATAGGGCAAGCCACCATTTACAGACCTGATGCGGTCGACGAAGAAACTCTCGAACTCGCCGGGATTGACTTCCTCCAGTTTGACCAGGCCGTTCTTCGGCCCGACCAGGTGGAAGATCATCCTTTCGATCTTGAGCTCATTCAATTCGCTGTCATCGAAAAAAGCCATGCGCCCCTCCCAAACCTACCGGTGAACACTCAGAAAACAGGATCAAAGTGATATAAGGCGATCATCAAGCCTGGATGACGTTGCTCGTGCAGCCATGCTTTGTGCCACATGCCGAGACACATGGTACGGTGCTCAATGGTACTGCCGGCGCAGCCGTCCAGCCGGCGACGGCGCTTTCAAGATGCACTGCCAAATTCGCCCCGTTCGAGTGAGACGCCGTTGCCAGAACATCGCCGCCCGCGACAACCTGCGCCGGTGTGGTGAGCGACCATGCTCCGTGTCTCCATCCGGCACCGTCGTGTGCGGTGACCGCGACCGCCGTCGGGTGGCTGATCGACGTCTTTCCGTGCTTGTTGTCCGGCCCAAAGCTGTAGAACAGCCTTGCATGCAGAGCCATCGCAGCGGGAGGCGCCCCCTTATGGCTCATATCGGCGCCATGATGAGGGACCGTCAGCGCCGTCAAGGTATAAGCCGGGCCGGCGCCGATCTCGCTATAGCCTGCGTCGCCCGTCAAAAGCCAGCTGGCTTGATAATTATCGTCGTCAAGATAGCAGGCGATCCCGCTGCCGTTTCGCGAGGTGCCGCTGCAGCGCTTGATCGATAGGGTCTGCCCAGGGCCGTTGCTGATCGACCGTACCTTCCCCGGCGCTCCGGACCAGATATGGAGCGTGCCACCATTCTTGAGGATGCGGTGAGCAAATGCGTGATGGCGCGGCCCCAGATTATTTTGGCGCGGCGCAAGCCATTTTCTTGCCCTTGCTCCATGATCGCTGTTTTCCCCGGCCCAATGATCGGTATCCCAATGCGACAGGACAATCGAAGGAGAACCGCGCCAGCAAAACCGAAGCGGCCTTGGTCGTGTTTGACGATTGCCATAGGCGCCCGCGCCGAGGTCGAAATACAGCCGGGCGGTCTCGGAACTATCAAGCAGACCGATAGCGCTGCCCTGCCCGATATCATACATCGCAAGCATGTCGATCGTACCGACACCGGACAGAATAGCGTCAACGTCCCCATCGGCAGCGTCAGGCCACGCATCCACGTCGAATGCATTCGACAGTGCCGCCGCCGTATCGCCCGTAACCTGCAACAAAGCGAGCAGGTGCGCTATAACCGGGGCTGCCAGTAGCGATCCGTAGACATCGACGGGAAAACGTCCTGTGTCACCGAGCTCGATATCGAGCCAATCCTCTTCCCCGATAGCGATCAGGACGTCCCAATATCGATCACCCTTCTTCGACGTTACCTCGATGTTGTATATCGGCATTTCATCGAAGGGGTCTTTAGGGGGACCAAGGTAACCTTTAAACAATTGTGCCCAGAAATCGCGCATCTCGTCGCGCGTATCAACGGGCTTTCCCAAATCCATCCGTTCATTGAGCGGAAATCCGAACCAGCCAGCATCGACGGCGTCAAACGAGAAAACCGCCTCTTGCGCCGTCGTTAAGTCGTCCGGCTCGTGATGGTCGAGGCGAGCGTAAGATCTCAGCGGAAAGTCCGGCCACGCATCCTCGGGATTGATTGAGAAGATCCGATTCATTGCCCTTCTCCTGCAATGCCGAAATCCGCCCTATATTTGCTCGTCATGCAAGAATAAGCAAGTTTATATTTCGCGCGGAAATAATTATCTTACCTGCCGATAGTATCTAATTTTCAAAATTCAGTTGTATTCGCAGCATCCTACACAGGCTGATTGGCCTGATCGGATGACAGCCGGCAAGCCGGCCTGGAGATTGCCTCGGCGCACGCTTTCTGAGTTTCCGGAAGTCACACCAATTCACCTGCGATCTATCTTCGGTCAACTTCGCCGTCAACTCGCAGGCAATACACTCTGCGCCTAGGGGCGCAGGTCATTCGACGGATCACAAACCTGTAACTGGCATGGGCGTCCGCCAGCGGAGTTCAGGGCAAGGCGCTCGGTAAGCTTGCTTGGGCAGCGATCCGGGCCATCGACAAATCTGTCAAACAATGGGACGCCGCGTGGAGATGAGTAGTGAATAACCACAGCTCCACGCTGACGAATGGCCGTTTGAAGTGACTCACAGCTTGCGGCAACGGAGGGAGCTCCTGCCTCCGCAACGGCAGGCGCAATACATATCGCGAAGACGAGCATGCCAATCGAATTTTTCATGTTGATCTCACAATTGTCGTTCGAGAAAGTTGCAGACAACAAAGCATATGGAGAACCATGGAGCACTCCGTTTATTGCTGCGAAACCGATATTGGCCGGATAATACTCGAATAAATTACAGCTCACATTGGAATGTCAAATTTTGACGAACCGGTCTGCCGCGCCCGGGATACCCAGGCGCGGCGTCCTCGATCATTTAACCTGAGTGACGACGAGCTTGCCGTTCACGCGCTCGGCAACGAACTCGATGGCTGCACCTTCCTTGAGCTTTTGCAGCAGCGCGGGGTCTTCAACGCGGAAGACCATCGTCATTGCCGGCATATCGAGGTTCTTCAGATCCTCATGCTTGATGGTAACCTTCTTCGCCTTGGCATCGACCTTGTTGACCACGCCCTTGGTGAATTCCTGAGCAAATGTCCCAAAGGCTGTGCTCAGCAAGAGCAAGGTGGCAATAGCGGTCGTGATTGCGATTCTCATATCTTCGTTCCTCCGTTCAATTGTTATTTCGCCGCGACCATGACATCGCCATGCATGCCGGCCTCGTAGTGACCCGGCACGAGGCAAGCGAACTTGAACTGGCCATCCGTCGTAAACTTCCAGATGATGTCACCGGATTGACCGGGAGAGAGCCGGATCGAATTGGCGTCAGCGTGTTCCATTTCCGGGAATTTCTCCATCTGCACCTTGTGCTCGAGAATCTTGTCCTGCTGATCAAGCACGAACTCGTGGTCGACGGTTCCGGCATTCTTGAGCGAGATTCTGACGGTCTGATCCTTGCGCACCTTGATGACATCAGGGGTGAAGATCATTCTGCCGTCTTCCGTCTCTTTCATGGTGACGCGGATGGTCTGTGTCGCCTTGGCCTTATCGCCGGCCTCGCCGACGGCCATCTTTTCGTCATGGCCGCCGGCGTGACTGCCAGAGGCGACCGCAGGGCCGGCCAGGGCGGCGAACACGAGCGCGAATGCATATTTCTTCATGGTAGATCCTTATGTGTGTGATGGGAGATAGCAGCGCTCAGCCCTTTGTGGGCTTGGGCGTGATCTGCGTTTTGGCGTCTTTGATCTTGGTCGCGTCCGGCACTTCGCCGGTCCATTCCCAAGCCTGCGTTCCGGGTGGGTTTTCGTACCAGCCCGGATCGGAGTAATCGTCCGCGGAGACGCCCTCGCGGACCTTAACGACGGAGAACATTCCGCCCATCTCGATGGGGCCGTGCGGACCCCAGCCAGTCATCATGGGGATGGTGTTCTCGGGGATGGGCATTTCCATCGCGCCCATGTCGGCCATGCCCTTGGTGCCCATGGGCATATATTCGGGCTGGAGCTTGCGGATCTTCTCCGCCACTCCCCTTTTGTCGACGCCGATGAAGGTCGGGATGTCGTGGCCCATCGCATTCATCGTGTGATGCGATTTATGGCAATGGATCGCCCAGTCGCCGAGATATTTGGCGTCGAATTCGTAGGCCCGCATCGCACCGACGGGGATGTCGATGCTGACCTCCGGCCAGCGTGCCTCGGGCCTGACCCAACCGCCATCCGTGCAGGTGACCTCGAAATCGTAGCCGTGCATGTGGATCGGATGATTGGTCATCGTCAGATTGCCGACGCGGACGCGAACACGGTCGTTTTTGGAAACCACCAGCGGGCTGATGCCGGGAAAGACCCGGCTATTCCAGCACCACATGTTGAAATCGGTCATTTCCATGACCCGAGGTACATAGGAACCCGGATCGATGTCGTAGGCATTGAGCAGGAACACGAAGTCGCGGTCGACCGGCATGAACTTCGGGTCCTTGGGGTGGATGACGAAGAAACCCATCATGCCCATGGCCATCTGAACCATCTCATCCGAATGCGGGTGATACATGAACGTCCCCGATTTCACGAGATCGAACTCGTAGACGAATGTCTTGCCGACGGGGATGTGGGGCTGCGTGAGGCCGCCGACGCCATCCATTCCGGACGGCAGGATCATGCCGTGCCAGTGGACGGTCGTGTGTTCCGGCAGCTTGTTGGTGACGAAGATGCGAACCCGGTCACCTTCGACCGCCTCGATCGTCGGTCCTGGCGATTGACCGTTGTAGCCCCAGAGATAGGCCGTCATGCCGTCCGCCATCTCGCGTTCCACCGGCTCGGCAACCAGATGGAATTCCTTGACGCCATTGTTCATGCGGTAAGGAAGCGTCCAGCCGTTCAAGGTGACCACCGGCTGATAATCCGGGCCTGAGTTGGGATGAATTGGCGGCTGCATCTCGGCCGACCCCATTGTCGGGGCATCCGGCAGGCCCATTGCCGATGTTTTCGTCCATGCTGCGGTTGAAAGCAGGGCGGCACCTGCTCCGATGATCTGTCTTCTGTTGAACATGTTCGGGATCCCTAGTGTCCTGCGCTGCCGGCATTCGGTGTCGACGCGGTTTCGCCCGGCCCGGCCGCCTCGCCGGAGCCGCCGCCATAAATCGCCGGCATGAGATTGGCGTCCGCCAGCCAGAAGTCGCGCTTGGCGTTGACGGAGAGCAGGATGGAGTTGATCTTGTCGCGCGTGTCGGTCAGCAGCTCGAAAGTGTTCGAGATCATCCCGTTGTAGGTCAGGAGCGATTCTTCCTCGATCTTCGTTCTGAGCGGTACGACGTTGTTGCGATAGTGCTTGGCAATCTCGTAGTTCGATCGATAGGCCTCATAGGCTGACCGAGCTACCGAGCGAACGTTGACGGCCTTTTCCGCAAGCTGGTTTGCGGCGCGCATGTAGGCCAGCTCGGCTTTTCGCGAGCGGGCCTTGCCGGTATCGAAGATCGGTATCGCGAATCCCAGCTCGACCTGGCCGGACGTCTCAACCTTCTTCTTGCCGTCCTCGATTGTCCGTTCCGTCTCGAAGCCGGTCAGGATTTCTAGGTCCGTCACATATCGGGTGGCCTCCGTCAGGCCGTAGGATTTGGCGGTGGCATCGAGCTCCCATTTTGCCATCTGAAGGTCGACGCGTTTTTGAAGCGCTTCGGCTTCGATAGTGTCTCGTTTAATCAGCGTCGTCGGAAGAGCAGGAAGCCTGTTGGGTATCTGATAGTCGGTCGAAGGGCCCCATAGCCCCATCAGCCGCGTCAGCTCTTCCTTGCTCAGCCTGGCCGCCAGTCGAGCCTGAGCCGTCTGCCCCGCAAGTTCCGCTGCGAACACATGCTCGCGGGCTTGCGAGCCCTTGGTCATCGCGCCGGTTTCGCCAAGCTTGGATGCCAGCTCGGAGGACGCATCCGCGGCAAGCTGAGCACGCTGGAGCTGCCCCACATTCTCTGCCGCGGCGACGGCGTTGATCCAAGCGCGGCGGGTATCCGCAGCCAGTTTTAAGGTCGCGACTGCAGCTCCCAGCCTCGCCTGCCGGAACCGAGTGCCGGCAATCTCGACATTCTTCTTATGGGTAGCCAAAGCCAGAATGTTCGTGGCGATCATGCCTTCAATGGTCTTGAAGGCCTCCAGTTCCGGGGCTCCCAAACCACTGGTTGCAATCGAGACCTTGGGATTGATCAGCATGGTCGATTGCCAGGCGTCGGCGGCGCTGTCGCCGAGATCCGCATAGGCTGCCTGCAGCCCCTTGTTGTTAAGCAGGGCGATCTGAACGGCGGTCTCGGCATCCAGAGGCCGCTTGCCGATCAAGCCCTTTACCTCGTCGGAAACGGCCTGCGCCTGAAGCTTGTTCTGTATCCACACGGCATGCTTGGCAGTCGCGGCGCCTGCGGTATTGGCGACCGTCTCGAAACCCGCTTCCCGTTTTGCATATTCGGTGGATATGCATCCGCCGAGAATAATCGGGAGCATGAGGAGGGCCGCGTTCTTGAGGCTGAACGTCATGATGCATCTCCTTTTGAAGGAGACTGCAACTCGTTTTGCCTTTTCCACTGTTTCGGATCGGCGGGTTGGCGTGCGACATATCCGGTGAGCGGAGTGCGATATTGGATCGACCGTGCCGTCGAGAGAAGGTCTTCGTCCGGCGTGGGAACGTCAGTGGGAGGCATGGATGAGCAGCCGCCGACGATCAACGGCAGTGCCACCACCAGAATGGTAGGTCTCATGTTCTTTTCCGAATAGGAGTGTGTGTCCGGAAGGTCGTCGGCTCAACGAAGCCGATAACGATCCGATGCAGTGCCCAAGACAGGCAGTCTCGCTATTCAGATAGTCGGGGGGCGGTGAAGCGTCGGCAGTTCGCCAAACGAGCGCTGGTCGTTCATGAACTCGCGGATGAAGGAAACGACAAGGCCGCCGAGCCTGGGCTCGTCGCACATGATCGCGAAGCCGCCGCAGAAGTCCTTGCAGCATTCCTTCTTGACGAGTTTCACAGCGCCCTCATCATCCGAGGAGGCAGAACCATGACGATGGTCGTCAGCGGATGCATGCTCCATATGATGGCCGTTGCTCGACGGTGTCACATCGGACATGGTCTTCTGGATTTCAGGAAAAGCCGAACCGTGCATTGCAGCGTTGGCGCTGGACATGGTGTATCCCGCCAGCGATACGATGATCGCCAGCCGCACAAAAACCAGTATTGCGCTCTGTGCAATTCTGTAGGTTCTGTCCATGCCGCGACGATTACTATTAAAGCCCCCCAATTACAAGAACAGCGACGGCGATGTCACATTGTTTTAATGACCGAAGATGGCATCGGTTCGTAAAGCCAGGCGGGCACAGCACCTAGGACAAGACTGCTACCTCATCCTTCACCTTGGGAGAATTCCAGCTTTCAGCCTTTACAATCGGCTTTGTCGGCTTTTGGGGCGATAGGGAGACAATTGCTATCGCCGCGCAAGCCTACGCGTCCTTCCATCTGGAAAACGTCGCTGCCTGTCCGCACCTGATCCCATCACGATCGACGAGCTGCCAGACAATACCGTCCTCGATCCAGAAACGCCGCCCGGATTTCGCAATCCTCAGCCCACGATAGTCGGAAATAAAGCCATTGCGCGTCACCGCATCCAACAACCGCTGGCGTTCCGCGCGATTGGGAAGCTCCGCCGAAAGACGTGAAGGCAGGGTCACAAACTCGTCCCATGGATATTCAAAGCAATTTTGCCCGGCTTTGTTGGCATAGATGAAGCGCGGATCGGCGTCCGTATTGTGGGCCACGACCACGAAAGGAGCCTCGTGGTAGAGCCAATCCGGTCCGAACTCCTCGTTGACCAGAGAAACCCCAACGATGCGGTGAAAGCTCTCCGTCAACAGTTTGAAGAATGCGTGATCAATCGATAAATTCACGCCATTCACTTTGGGCTCGCTAACCATTCATTCCCTTCCTGTCATCATGGGCATCGCTGGTGAATACACCCCTCTCCTGCCCTATCGGCAAGCAGGATTGCAGCCGGCGGCAGAAGGCCGCACCGCTCAGGCCATCCATTTGCGGTGCTCGGCAAAGCGTTCCACGAGGAGGTCGATGAATAGCCGCACCTTGGTCGGCAGATGGCTTCGGTTGGGGTAGATGGCATTGATGGTGAACTCCACGGGGCGGTAGTCCGGCAACATGCGAACGAGCCGGCCTGCTGCGATCTCCTCGAAGACGATGAAACTCGGGGCAAGGAAGATCCCCTGGCCGTTCGCCAGCAGATAGCGCAGCATCTCGGGGCTGTTGGAGACGACATTGCCGGAAACTTTGACGCTTTGCTGCCTGCCGTCGGCGTCCTCAAAATGCCATTCGTCTCCATAGGGATAATAGGCGTATTGCAAGCAGTTGTGTTCGGCGATCTCGGCCGGTGTCTTCGGCATGGGATGTGCATCGCGATAGGCCGGCGAGCAGACGAGCATATGACGCCAGGGCGTGAGCTTGCGCACGACCAGCGTGGAATCCGGCGGCGACACCGCGCGGATTGCAAGATCGTAACCCTCCTCGATCATGTCGACCATACGCTCGCTAACACTGAAATCGAGCGAGATCAGCGGGTAGAGCGCCATGAATTCGCTGACGACAGGTAAGAGGAAGCGGACAACCGCCGTGCTGGAATGGATCTTCAACGTACCGCGCGGCGTGGTGGCGAGCGCGCCGGCCGCCTGGTCGGCCTCCTCGAGATCGGCGAGAATCTGCGAGGAGCGCTCGTAATAATATTTGCCGGTTTCCGTCAGGCTGACCTTGCGCGTGGTGCGGTTCAAAAGCCGCACGCCGAGGCGATCCTCCAGCGATTGCACATGGTTGCCCACCATGGTGACGGACATGTTGAGCCGGCGGGCGGCGGCGGAAAAGCCGCCGCATTCCACCACCCGGCCAAAGACTGCGAGGCTGGTCAGCCGATCCATATTGCCCTCGGATTATCCGCTGAGAGTTGATGATCCTTCCAGATTTAAGGAGATTATCAGAAGGACCGTTCGGACGCATCTTCATCGCATCAAACAGGACCCCATGCAAATGGGGCCGCGATATCGAAGGAGAAGGACAATGGTCGAACTACCCCGCAACGAGGCGTTCAGAAACGCAAGCCAGGCCGAGGCCGCTCCGGCTGGCGAAGTGGGAAAGTCTCCCGTCGCCGAGGCTCCGCATGCACCGGTTGCCGAGGCGCCCGCCTCTGCCGCTGCTACGGCCCCCAAGGCCGGCCGCAAGCTCATCAAGCGCGGCGTGCTTGCCGCCGCACTGCTGGCCGGCGTCGCCTTCGGTGCCGACTTCGGCTACCACTACTGGACGGTCGGCCGCTTCATCGAATCCACCGACGATGCCTATGTGAAGGCCGATTACACCACGATCGCCCCGAAGATCGCCGGCTACATCAAGGAGGTGCTCGTCAACGACAATGACACCGTCAAGGCCGGCCAGGTGCTTGCCCGCATCGACGACCGTGACTTCCAGGCCGCTCTTTCCCAGGCAAAGGCCGATCTCAAGGCCGCCGAGGCCGCGATCGCCAACATCGATGCGCAGATATCGCTGCAGCAATCGCTGATCAACCAGGCGAAGGCGACGGTTGACGCTTCGCAGGCCTCGCTCGATTTCGCGCAATCGGATGCCGCCCGCTCGGCCCGGCTGATCAGCAATGGCGCCGGCACGCAATCGCGCGTCGAACAGACGCAATCGACCCGCGACCAGGCTACCGCCGCCGTCGAGCGTGATCAGGCCGCCCTGGTTGCGGCTCAGAACAAGGTGCCGGTGCTGCAGACCCAGCGCGACCAGGCCGCCGCCCAGCGCGACCGCGCCGCCGCGGCGGTCCAGCAGGCGGAGCTCAACCTTTCCTATACGGACATTGTCGCCGCCGTCGACGGCACGGTCGGCGCCCGCTCGATTCGTCTGGGACAGTACGTCACGTCAGGCACGCAACTGATGGCGGTCGTCCCGCTGCATTCGGTCTATGTCATCGCCAATTTCAAGGAGACGCAGTTGACCTATGTGCGTCCCGGCCAGTCGGTAGAGATCAAGGTCGACAGCTTCCCCGACGTCGCCATCAAGGGCCACGTCGACAGTCTCTCGCCGGCGAGCGGGCTGGAATTCTCGCTGCTGCCGCCGGACAATGCCACCGGCAACTTCACCAAGATCGTCCAGCGCATCCCGGTGAAGATCGTCATCGACGACGAACACCCGGCAGGGCTGCTGCGTTCCGGCATGTCGGTCGAGCCGGAAATCGATACCAAGGCCGCGCAAACCGCGCCTGCCAACGCCGAAGGATTATCCAGTCACGCTGGATGATCCTTCCCATTCTTCGCCGATTATCATCTCAACATCGTCATGAGATTATTTCCGCATCAGTCGGAAGGAGAAGCATCATGGCCACTCTTCAGATCGCCGCAAACAACAATTCCGCCGCGGCAGCCGCCCCGGTCGCCCGACCCGCCATGAGCCCGCTGCGCATGTGGACCGCTGTGATCGGCTCCACGCTCGGCGCCTTCATGGCCGTCTTGAACATCCAGATCGTCAATGCCTCGCTTGCCGACATCCAGGGCGCTATCGGCGCTGGGACGGATGATGGCGGCTGGATCTCGACATCCTATCTGATTGCCGAGATCGTCGTCATTCCGCTCAGTGCCTGGCTCGCCCGCGTCTTTTCGGTCCGCATCTATCTGCTGACCAATGCCATCCTCTTCCTCCTCTTCTCGGTCGCCTGCGCCTTTGCGGCAAACCTGCAGCAGATGATTGTCCTGCGTGCCATACAAGGCTTCTCCGGCGGCGTCCTGATCCCGATGGCGTTCACCATCATCATTACGATGCTGCCGAAACCCAAACAGCCGATAGGCCTTGCCCTTTTCGCCCTTTCCGCGACCTTCGCGCCGGCCATCGGCCCGACTATCGGGGGTTACCTCACCGAAAACTGGGGCTGGGAATATATCTTCTACGTCAATCTGGTGCCCGGCGTTCTGATGGTCGGCATGCTCTGGGCGTCGCTCGACCGTGCGCCGATGAACCTTTCCCTGCTCGCCAAGGGCGATTGGCCGGGTATCATCACCATGGCGATCGGCCTTGCCGCGCTGCAGACCGTGCTTGAGGAAGGCAACAAGGATGACTGGTTTGGCTCGCCGTTCATCGTGCGCCTGTCCGTCATCGCCGCGATCTCGCTGACACTCTTTCTCATCATCGAGCTCCGGGCCGCCCATCCGCTGCTCAATCTGCGCCTGCTGGTACGTCGCAATTTCGGCTTCGGCATCGTCGCCAATTTCCTGCTCGGCATCGCGCTCTATGGTTCGGTCTTCATCCTGCCGATCTACCTCACACGCATCCAGGGCTACAATTCCGAGCAGATCGGCATGGTGCTTGCCTGGACCGGCATTCCGCAGCTGATCCTGATCCCGCTGGTGCCGCGGCTGATGAAGCGCTTCGATGCCCGCCTGTTGATCCTCGTCGGCTTCGCGCTCTTTGCCGCTTCGAACTTCATGAATGTCTACATGACCGGCGACTATGCCAGCGATCAGCTCTTCTGGCCGAACATCGTGCGCGCAGTCGGCCAGGCGCTGGCCTTCACCCCGCTCACCGCGATCGCCACCGCCGGCATCGAACAAGAGAATGCCGGCTCGGCCTCGGCGCTCTTCAACATGATGCGCAATCTCGGCGGCGCAGTCGGCATCGCGGCGCTGCAGACCTTTCTGACCAAACGCGAGCAGTTCCACTCGAATATCCTGACGAATTCGGTCTCGGTTTTCGAAGACGCCACCCGCGACCGCGTCGCCAGGCTCACCGGCTATTTCATGAACCATGGCGTCAGCGACCAGGCGCTTGCCACCCACAAGACAGTCGTCGCTATCGCTTCCAGCCTGCGCAAACAGGCCAACATCATGGCCTTCAGCGACACTTTCTTCCTGCTCGGCGTAGCACTCGGTGTCGCCCTGCTTGCCAGCCTGTTCCTCAAGAAACCCGGTCACCTCTCCGGTGCCGGCGCGCACTGAGCGCCGCACCTGAAACAGGAGGAGATAGTCATGACCATGCTGCTAGACATGCCCGAAACCGCAATTCTAAATTCCAAGGTCACACGCGCCGGCGCCAATACCGCAGCGACGCTGAGCCTCATCGAGTGGCTGACCGGCGACGAGTGCCACGCTCTCGATGAGCCCGATCTCGTCTCCGGGCTGGGACGCCGTTTGCAGGCGCTCGGCGTTCCTGTCGATCGACTGACACTGCACCTGATGACGCTGCACCCTGAATTCATCGGCCGCACCATCGCCTGGGCACCGGGCGAGCCGATCGAGATCCACGACCGCGAACACGGGATGCGCCTGGCGCTTGCCAATACACCGCTCCAGAAAGCGCTGGAGACCCGCGAACCACTGATTGTCGGTCCAGGCGAGAGCCCGCATGGCCACTGGCAGCACATTGACATCTTCTCCGGCCGCGGGCTGGTACAATTGATGATAGCGCCGCTGTGCAACGCCGATGGGCCGATCAGCTGCGCGGCGTTCGGCACGAAGCGGCCCGGCGGCTTTACATCTGCCGAACAGCAGGTGATCGAGCGCATCCTGCCGGCACTGCGCAACACCAGCGAACTGCGCGTCCTGCGACAGTGCGAACTTAGCCTGCTCGACACCTATATCGGCCCCATGACGGCAAGCCGGATCCTTGCCGGACACATCCGCCGCGGCGAGATCGAATCCATGGAAGCAGCGCTTCTGCTCTGCGACCTTCGCGGCTTCACGGAATTGTCCAATCAACTCCCTGGCAGCACCGTCCTCGGACTGCTGAACGCTTATTTTGACAAGGTCGTGCCCGCGATCACCCGGGAAGGCGGCGAGGTGCTGAAGTTCATGGGCGATGCCGTTCTCGCCTTCTTTCCGGGCATCGATCCGCCCGGAGCATGCCAAGCCGCATTGGCGGCCGCAAAAGCCATCCTCGATGAAGTGGACGACTTCCAATATGACGGTATCCGCGTCAAGGTCGGCATCGCGCTGCACTACGGCGAAGTCAGCTACGGCAATGTCGGCTCCGGCAACCGGCTGGATTTCACGCTGATCGGCCCCGACGTCAATGTCGTCAGCCGCATCCAAAGCATCTGCAGCGAAAGGGGCGACGCGCTCTTGATGTCTCTCTCCTTCCGCGAAAAAGCGCGCATTGGAGACTCGGTCCCGATCGGGCCGCAGCGGCTGAAAGGGTTCGCCGATGCAATGGAGCTGTTTACGATTGCGCATTAAGGAAGCGTGTCAGAGGAACGCTATATATCCGACCGATCTCCTTGGTTCATACCATGGACCGTCGCATCCCGCAGTTTATGGCATTCTTCCAAGACGGATCAAACCTCTGCGAAACTTTGACTCTCCCCGGTATTTTCTACCGGGGACTCAAGGCGGCAACGCGATCGAGGGCTGCCGAGAACCCATGTAGCGACACCTGAAAGCTCAGCGGCTTGTCCGCATCGGCGGTAACCTTGAGGTTTAGGCGCGAGCCCGTCCGCAATTTTGTAAGTGTCGCGGAATCGATCGCCAACAAGGCAATGCATCCTGTCGGCAAACAGGTGCGGAAACGCATCGGCTTTAAAGGCGGCTGATCATCGACATTCGGCGTTACGCCGGAGTCGAGGACGATGCCGAACGGAAGGAGAAACGTTGCGATCGCACTGCCATCGGGGCGCATCTGCATCTCGACGGCAAGCAGCCTCTGACCGTTCTGCTGGGTCTGATCCTGCGAAATCACGCATGCCGGCGCCTTGTCGCGCAGGTTGCATGCAACACGCCAGTCCTGGTAGGTCTCCTGCACGGTCGATGCGCCGTTTGGCATAGCTGACTGGGCAAAGGCTGCCGGAGCAAACATGAATATGAGGCTCGAACAAAGAAGGGCAAACCCCGAACGAGACATGCTATCGATCGTCCTGTGGGGTCGGGTAGATGTCGCGATGAGCAAGGGAGCACGTCTTTCTGTTACAAGGAGGACACCGTCCTCGATTGGGTCTATAGGGCGGTGAAGGACGAAGGGCTGAGGTCCGCGCGACCGCTCGAAGCACGGCCTCCGTGGCTTCCATCCCGGTGGCCGCACCTGGTCACGATCGGGTCATGTACACACCCACTCGCGAACCTTGCATTGCGACCCTGAGCGCCCGCATGCTTTGAGAGCAAGGTCCTCGGCTTCTTGGCGCGTCGGTGCCGAATTTGCGCTCCACGGCGTGATGCGATTGTTTTCCTGCTTGCCGATGGCGAGCACGCCGCAGTGATAATACGGAAATCCAGTGTTGTCGTCGTCATCCCAATGCCGGTGATTGCGGAACACGCTGACCACGACACACTTGCTGCCGCCGTCCCGCTCGCAATGCTTGAGGGCGATATCCATGGCTTCCTGTCGCTTGTCGGCACCCCAGAAGAAACCGTGCTTTTCGTCTGGCGTGGAGTAGGCGATTGCGGCCCATATGCCGCGCTCGGGCGGCGGAACGGGAACCTCCGCCTCCGTGGAGAGGTCAGCCGCGCTCGGGTGCCCTGTGGAGGCGAGCAGCATGCCGATCGCCGCAATGCTGGACCTGAATCTCATTTGGCACCTCCTTGCTTCCCTGCGGCCGACGCCACGGAGATAACGATGCAGCCGTTTCCGGCCGGCAGGAGCATCGCGTCGCCTCCGCTATTGCCAAGTTCGTAGACGCCGACCTGTCCAAGAGTGTTGATGAGCTTGCTGCCGTTGGAAAACTTTGCCGAAATATCCGCGCAGGAGGCCGTGAACGGCGCCACGCGGACCATTGAGCCTTCGCAACCGGATGCAACCGGCGCGGCGAAGACGATGCCCGCGGCCGGGCCGCTATAGCCCTGCGTGGCATAGTTCATGCCCACGAGGGCCTGCACCGCATGCTTGTCGGCGGCCCCGTTATTCCAGACCGACTGGACATTGTATTGGGTGCCGTTTGTCAACAATTCGCCGAGCGCGGGAAAGACGGTGGAGCAGGATTGCAAGCCCGCCTGTTTGGCGTGCTGCAGGAACGGCGTGTCGGCCAGGGCTTGATTGACTTCGTTGGTCGCCGCAACAGCCGGCTGCGATATGAAGTTCTCGACCGCATCATAGTGCATGACGATGGCGGCGGCGGCACCGACAACGGCAATTCCGAGCAGCGAGAAAATGACTGCTTTCCGCCAGTTGCGCCTCGGCTTCCCTTGGTCGCTGACCGTGCTTTGGCTCTCAGTGCCGTTCTGGTTTCGGGACATTATTCGATCATGGATTGATTGCTGATTCATTGAATATGGATCCGTCAATTTATCGCCTTAACGGCTGTGGAAAGGCCCTTGAGGGTGGCGGTCACGCTGATCGTCGTCCCATCCGTCGTCAAATAGGAGATCATTGGCGCCGCGTTTTTCGAAATCTGTTCACGCAGTACAGGCCCCACCGGCAGCATGCCGACGCAAACCGCTTTGTTGCATCCTTCGAGTTGGACTTGTATCGGTTCCTTGCGTCCCTCGAACCTCAGCGAGACAAGGCCGTTGCTCGCGGCAACCGGGGCGGTGCGCAAGATCATGTAAGGATTGCCTGTCTTGTTGGCCGCAAGCGACCAGCTGAACGCAACCTGTCCTGCCTGGTTCTCGATGATCTGGGTAACGTTGCAAACCCGTTGGCGGATCTTCAGGTTTTCGTCGCAAATCAGTGTCCAGTTTTCGAACGGACGAATGGTCCTCTGATAGTCACCAAGCTTCAGCTCCGGAGGCACGACGACTTCGGAAGGCTTTATTCGATAGTCGGAAGAGGCCGCCTCCTGTCCGGCCGCGGGCGGACCGAACAGGAGCACACAGGCGATGAAAGCCACAACGCCGGAAAGCGTTCCCTTGACCATATCGGACTCAATTCAAAGTGACGCTGAGACCGGCGCCGATACCGACTTGCCCGCCGGCTGCCGTACCAGACAAATTCCCTCGAACTCGACCGTTTTCACTGGTGTAGCCTGCGCCGAAGGCCAGGGCACCTTCTCCCCGCCACAGGCCGCCGCCGACCGCCACGCTTACCTTGCCCGGACGATCGTCATAACGAAGCGATGCCGCGGCAAGCCCTATCGCGGCCGCCTGCCTTGCCTCCGAGCGTACGTCGCCAAGCTCCTGGTTCAGCCGACCGAATTTCTGGTCCGTATAGTTGTTGGCCGCAGTCAACGTGTTGGCGGCAGCGGTGTCCGCATAC
Source organism: Rhizobium sp. SG741 (assembly GCF_012275435.1). Taxonomy (NCBI): domain Bacteria; kingdom Pseudomonadati; phylum Pseudomonadota; class Alphaproteobacteria; order Hyphomicrobiales; family Rhizobiaceae; genus Rhizobium; species Rhizobium sp. SG741. The sequence goes on along the minus strand of NZ_JAAZQP010000014.1, from coordinate 52,713 downwards.
GATTTGACCTGAGTGACGCTATCGCCCAATTGGGCAACATTCACGGCATCCGTGGGGGCGACGCCCTTGCCGACGTTGGAGATGACCACCGGCGCATTCACGTCACCACCCTGCAGCGTGATGCTGTTCTTCTTGCTGCCGTCGGGATTGAGGTCATATGTGACGGCATTTTTGGTGATAGTTCCAACACCGGTCTGCAGACTTTCAACCGCCGAATTGGTGGCATAAAGCTGCGATCCGTTTATGGCGTCCGTGCTGTCAGCCGAAATGCGGCCTGCCGCGACATTGGTTATGGTCCGCTCCGCGCCTTGAGCACCAACGCTGACGGTACCGACAGGCGTGGTCCCGGCAAAATCGTAATGCTGTCCTTGAATGGTCGTTCCGGACGTGCCGACAGCCGCTTGTGTTACGGAACCGGAGCCCAACGCCACATCACTGGCATTGTTGGCCTGCGCGCCCTGGCCGAGGGCAACAGCCCCCTGTCCCACGGCGGTGGCTCCATGTCCGGCCGCCAGGCTGTTCGTTCCGCTGGCGACGCTTTCCGGGCCGATCGAGACGCTATCAGTGCCGGAGGCCTGAGAGTCCGCCAGCGTCGAATTGGCATGGAAATACTTGATCCCGCCGCCATTGGTGATGTTGGTCAGCGTGCTGTCGACCGCGCCGAAGGCGTCATAGACGGTCGAATAGCTGTTGCCCTGGACGTTGTAAGTCGGACCGGTGATCGAGCCATCGGGATTGACCACTGTGGTGCCACCGAAGAGATTGGCGACATTCTGCGAGACGCCTCGCAACTGCGAGACGTTGACCGCATCCGTATTTGCCGAACCGGCGGCAAGATTCGTCAACTTGCGCTCCGCTCCCGCCGAGCCGATCGATACCTCGCCGACCGAGGTCTGCGGGCTCGCAAGAGCGTAAGCCGTGTAGTTCGTCTCGGCGCCGACGGTGGTTATCGATTGCGCGCCGAGCGCAACGCTGTTGATGTTGTTGCTTTGCGCACCAGCGCCGAGCGCGACCGATTGAATGCCCGCTGCGGTCGAATTCGTGCCGAGAGCCACGCCGTCAGCCAGCATGACGTGGGCGTTCTGGCCGATTGCCGTTCCGCCGGGTGCCACCTGATCAACGATGGCACCGTTGCCGATACCGATGCCGTTGTCCCCATTGACCACCGTGGTCGGGCCTACCGCCACCGACTCGGCGCCGACGGCGAGGGAATCGCCGGCGGCCGAGTTCGCATGGAAGTATTTGCTCGGCGTCGTTGCGACCGAAGCGATGGCGCCTTGGAGCTGTCGAACCGTGACGGCATCCTGAGCGTTGGTGCCGTCAGCGACGTTGATGATTTGCCTGTAGGACGTGCTCGAGCCGACCGATACTGCGCCCAAAAGTGTTTTATCGGTCGTATTGTATTGAATGAAGTTCGTGGGACCGGCCGCGATCTGGCCAGTGGTCGGCGCCAGGGTGCGATCGGAAATCGATCCGGAGCCGAGGGCGACCCCACCGTCGATGGTCGCCTGGCTGGCCCGTCCAAGCGCGAGCGAACTGTCGGCTGCAGCGGTAGCGTTATATCCGACCGCGGTGGAGCCGACGCCCTGAGCGGAGGAATCGCTGACGGCAAGCGTGCTGTCATTGGTGCGCACATATCGGATGCCCTTACCATTCGCATCCGTATAGGTCGTCGATGTGTCACCGGCGATATTGTTGATCGTATTGCCGAGATTGGTCAGATTGCCGTTGATGGTCGTAATGTCGGTTGTGTTCTGCGTCACCTGCTGGTTGGTGGCAAAGAGCTGCGAACCGTTGATCGCATCTGTCGAACCATTGTTGAGGCGGCCCGCCGCAACATTGGTGATGGTGCGCTCAGCGCCCACCGCCCCGATACTCACTGTCGAGGAGGGTGTCGTACCGGCGAAATTATAGGTAGTGGTGCCGATCACGGTGCTGGCCGTGCCGACCGCTACGGCGGTCACCGAGCCGGAACCCAGCGCGACATCGCCGGCGTTGCCGGCGGTCGCGGCGGTGCCGAGAGCAATCGAATCACGACCGGATGCCTTCGGACCGCCGCCAAAGGCGTTGCCGATCGCGATGGCACCATCATTCGTGGCCTGCCCCGCACCAATGGCAACCGCCCCGGTCTGCGGCGAATTGCTGAGCGACGCGGCAAGCGCGCCCGAACCGAGCGCCGTGTCGGATGACGCCCGTGCCGCGGCACCGGTGCCGACCGCAACACCGTTCGCGCCGGCGGCACTCGCACTGACGCCAGCAGCAAGCGCGTTGGCGCCGGTGGCCCCGGCGTTGTTGTAGTTGGTGTCGGTTCCCGGCGCCGTGCTGTTGACGCTATAGTCGTGAGTCGCACTCGCGGTGATCTGGCCCGAGAGCGTATTGGCAACGCTGTAGAGCTGCGAGCCGTTGATCGCATCGGTCGAGCTGTTGTTGATCCGCCCGGCCGCGACGTTGGTGATGGTCCGTTCCGCCCCGACCGCGCCGACGCTGATCGTCGAGCCCGGCGTGGTACCTGCGAAGCCCGAATAGGTGACGCCATTGATCACTGCATTGGGCGTGCCGACCGCGACGGCGGTCACCGAGCCCGAGCCGAGCGCCACGTCGCCGGAGCTCGCGGCCGCCGTCGCGCCATTGCCCAATGCGATGTTGCCGACGAAACCGGATGCGCCTGCGGTGGAGCCATTGCCCAGCGCCACGGAGCCTTGCCCGATCGCCTTGTTGTTGTTGCCGATCGCGACCGCGCCGGCAGCCTGGTTGGCGGCGGTGGCGGTCGCCGTGCCGTCGCTGTTGGCGATGTTGTTGGCGCCACCGGTGAAGGCGCCGGTGCCGCTCGCATAGCTCGGATCGCCGATGGCGACCGCGCCGTCGCCGTAAGCGGTATTGCCGTAGCCGATGGCGACGGCCTGACCGCCATCGGCGATCGCGCCCGTGCCGATAGCGACGGAATCGTCGGTGAGCGAGCCGGCGGCGGTGCCGATAGCGATCCCGTTCACGCCTTGGGCCACCGCGCCCGAACCGAGTGCGGTCGAGGCTGCTGCTGTCGCGACGGCCGATGTGCCAATGGCGGTCGAGTCATCCCCTCCGGCATTGGCGATACGGCCAGCGGCGAACGCACGGTTACCAGCGGCCTTGGCTTCAGAACCAATCGCGGACGAGTGCGCTCCCGTTGCGCTGGCCTGGAAGCCTACGGCTGCCGAGTTGTCGCCGCCAGCTACGGTGCCGATACCGAGTGCGGTACTGGCGATTCCGCCGGCGTTGGCGCTGACGCCGGCAGCGAGAGAATTGTTGCCCGTCGCCTTCGTTCCAGAACCGTATGCGGAGGCGTTCGTGCCACTGGCGAGAGCAGTAGGTCCTGTGGCAGTCGAATTATCTCCGCTCGCGCTGGCACCAGCGCCCGCGGCAACCGATGAAACGCCTGCGGCATTTGCATTGTTGCCGAGCGCGACGCTCGAGGTTCCGGTGGCGGCAACGATTGCGCCCGAACCTATTGCGACAGCCCCACCGGCAGCGAGCGCCTGCGACTGGTTACCCAAGGCAACCCCGAAGGCTCCCGACGCAACGGTGGTCGGGCCGATGGCGAGTGAGTTGGTTCCCGATGCGGCCGCTGTCTTGCCGAGGGCAATGGCGCTCGTGCCCGTAGCCTGGCTTTGGCGGCCGATCGCGGTGGCGTCGACTTGAGAGGCCAATACATCCGTGCCGATGGCGATGGAGCTCTCTTGAAGAGCGCCCATTCCCGCAACAGTTCGGTTACCAAGGTTGACGGCATTGATCGCAGTCGCGGTCGCTCCGAAGCCAATGGCTATGGAGTTCTGGTTGCTTGCGGTAGCGCTATTACCTTGGGCAATCGAATCCAGTCCGGACGCGGTTGCCCCGAACCCGAGCGCAGTAGCGCGCAGCCCGGTTGCCCGGGTAACATAGCCGATTGCCGTCGAGTTCGTGCCGTCGGCACGCGCGTTCAGGCCAAAGGCGGCCGCGCCAGCGGCTGCGACCGAGTTGACGCCAATGGAGCTTGCTCCGTCCGCAGTAGCTTTGGCGTTCCCGCCTATGGCGAGCGCGTTGACGCCGGTCGCGCCCGCGAAGACGCCTATGCCTATGGAATTGAGGCCATTGACACTCATCGAATAGCCGATGGCGATCGAAGCATCGCCCGTTGCGCTATTAGAGGTGCCCAACGCCACGCTGTTCGCACCATTCGCTTGGGTACTGTTACCGATGGCGACGGAGTTGCCGCCTGTCGCGGTTCCACCGCCGGCGGCATACTGCGCCAGAGCCGGTGTGGCAATGCCCCCGAATGCGATCGCACCCAGTGCCACCGCTCCACCAATACCCAGCATCCCGTGCCCCAGACGGCTCCGCTTGAAGCCGAGCACGCGAGATGCCATCCGCAGCACCGCCATCAGTCGGCGGCGACCCATGCGATTGCCATCACCGCCCGAAATCCAGCTTCGTGCAAATCCGTTACGCGATTTGGTCTGCAGATGTTCCCCAACGCACTTGCTCATGCTGCTTTCTCCTCGCTGCTATCTGGACGACCAAGCACGCGTGAACCCGCATCGGCGGCTGCATCGTCGTTGAAATTATGCGCTTGCAGAAGCGCGCGACCCATTTTGGCGGCCTGACTTTCGAGCTGTTCACGGACAGTATCGGCCCATGGCTGCGTCAGCTCCGGAACGGAATACAAGGCAGCCTCGGCCCGATCGGGCGGAAGCTTCATCGTCACCAGGGCGCGGCAGACATCGAAATGGAATAGCGGCTCCCCTTCCCCATAGGCCGGAGAGGTCAAACCGAAGACGAGGCAGGCAAATAGATAATCGATCTCCGCGCCGGTCAGGCGGCTGGCATATCGATCTTGCAAGGCAGTCCAGGCTACCTCGATCTTCGGAGCAAAGATTTCAAATTCAGGGAATTGAATGTCCATAAACCCACCGAATTAATACCATAGCGAGTTTGGCCATATTTGCGGTGGTGGTATTTTAGAAAACTACGGACTGTTTATAAGAAATTCCGGTCTTTACTCGGCGAACAGTAAGTGTGTCCGCTTTGCCACACTCAATTCGGCCTGCTCCGCTTTTCATTGGACCATAGCGCACCGGTGTCGAGCGTCGGCCGACGAACCACAAGCACGCCACCAGATGAATGATTTTTCAGTGTAGACGCGGGCGGAACGAATGGCGTCGCGCCCATATAGCCATGAGCGGACCTGCTCAAAATAGCGAATTCCACCAGAGCCAGGACCGATTACCTTGAAAATCGTAGCTCGGTCGGCGTTCTTCCCCTGTACTTCTTCATGGTGGCGGCCAAATGGCTTTGATCCGAAAATCCGGCCATGTAGGCGACTTCGGTAATCGCGAACTCACTATCGACAAGCAGTTTTTCCGCAAAATCCAAGCGCAGGTTAATCAGGTAGCGATGCGGCGGCACTCCAAACGTCTTGGCGAACCTCACTATGAAGTGATTCGGTGAAATGCCCGCAACCGACGCGAGCTCGGCGATATGTACCTTTTGCGTAAGATGTTCCATGAGGTATTCTTGAACACGTCGAGCGCTATGGGCGGAGAGCCCGCCCTTGGGTGACGCGGACTGCTTCTTGCGGCGTGTATAAGTGCGAAGCAGATGAATACCGAACAGCGTCACCAACGAGTCCAGATAGAGCTCATTCGGACGTGCTTTCTCAGTCAGCTCGCCGGAGACCCTCTGGGCTATATTGAGCGCCCAGAGATCGACCGTACCGAAAGCAGGCGGCTCAAGCTCTACATCGGCGAGATCGAACTCATGAAGAGCTAACTCGGACAGCACTTCGGGAGGTATAGCTACGACGAGATTTTTTCTGGTCGCCAACCAGGAGAGGCTACTATCGACGCCCGCAGGATTAATGGCGATACAGCCGACCGGCGCATCGTACTCCGTAATTTTGTCGCTACCGAGCGAGGCTCTCAACTTGCGCGCGGGCGCCAGCACAATTCCAACAGAATGCTCCTTGGCCAGGAACTTCTGCGATCCGGGGCTGCGAATGGAGTGTATCACGCTCCCTCGCATGGTGGCCTTTCTCGGACCTGCGCTTTCGGGAATTATATCGAAGACATATCGTTCCGCCAGCCCACGATCAACATCACCGTAAGCGCCTCGCTCCCGAGGCTCTTGCGTATCTCTCATTCTGTATCGCCCCGCCCGAACGAAATCATCTATGCACGAACCAGCAGGCAGGACTCCAAGCGTTGCTTGACGTCCCTTCTTTTCCCAACCCCACTTGCCGCACAGCGCCGCCAAAAATCAGCTGAACGCGCGCAGTTTAGATAGGACAGAACAGTTAATTGTGAAGGCGGAAATGTGTGTGAAGCAAAAGAAAGAACCGGTTGCTTGCACCTTTCGTCGATCAGTGCCTAGACGTGGTGCCAGCCGGCCGATCGCTCTCCAGATTGAGATCGAGCTTCCTATCTTACCGCAAGAGCCTCTGGTTACAGATCACCACGACGGTCCTCATAGAGATCCCATGCCAGGTCCGCCAAGGCCAAAAGAACATCTTTCTGATTCCACCCGGCCGCAACCGCTGCTTGGATAATTTCATCGACGAGAGGCCGCAATTGGCGCTGGCACTCGGTCGAGATGTCGGCAGCGGCTTCATCCGCCGGAGGTTCACCGAAGTTGAACTTCACCATCAATGCTCCCACGCAATCAATATGTCGGTTACCATATTCACTACACAAGATAAATAAAGCAAGAAACGTAGAATCCTTGAAGGGTGGCTCCAGATCACGGCAGTTCTATGCTTCACCGCAGCAACGTGGGTCAGGGCCGCCTTAAAGTATGACTTAACGCTTCATGGGGTGGCTTGTTTTAAGTACTGTTATGATAGCATTTTTGCTGAACGTTCTACGAATCAACAAAGCGGCCTTGATCCCGATGACATCACACTTGTCTAGGTTGTTTTCGGCGCGCCTGCGCTGAACGCACGCGAAAGCGACCGGCATGAACGACGAGCAGGCGCGACCAAGAGCCTGCGGCTTCCTTTCCTGACGGATCTTTACGATTGTTACGACCTATGAGGGCCGCCTTGGGAGAGCCTGACGCGTCCAAGGGGCCTTAATACTGCGCCAATCCACATTGCTGCAAAGAGGCTGTCGCTGCGGCTCTGTCCCGAAAGTCCGATACCACGGTTGCGCCCGCGCTTGCGAGGATTTCCGCCTTTGAGCCTGTTCCTACGCCGAGGAAGTGCAACCCCAGGGCCGCGGCAGTCTTCAGGTCCCAAATTCCGTCACCGATCGAGACAACCCGGCCTGGGGTGAAGGCGTAATGTATTCGAGCTGCTTCGATCGCCTGCACGACCAGTTCTTCCCGTGTCACATATTCGGAAGCGGTCACGAGCAAATCATCCGCAAACTTGACACCGATCGCGGTCAGTTTTCTTCGTGACATTTTGCGCAGCCCACCTGTCGCGAAAGCAACAGCCCAACCCGCATTTCTCAGATGTTCGACAAAGGCGGCCGCACCAGCAATTTCGGCAATGATCCGCCCCTGGGCGCGATCACCGTTTGGCCAGCCTTGTCGCCTTCGGGCTCGACGGCATCCGTTACGACAGATGGCTGAACAGGCTGTTATCACGCAACACCCGGATTGTCCGCAGCGGCTGCCCGCCTGGAAATGCTGTTCGAGATTCGCACCGTCGTCCCGTCCTGGCTCACCACCAGCTCGGAAATTCGCGACCGACCGACGAATTCGATCAGCGTTTTGATCTTTTGCAGATCCATGATCTCTCTCCACCATACACGGCGTTCGAACTGCCTCCTCGCGCCAGGCTGGAAGCGAGCGCAAGGCACGGCCGGCCAGTCGAAGCGATCAGGATAGTTACACAACGCCCCGCATGATGGGGCAAACAAAGTTTCAATGGAGCGTCATCTCCGGCTAAGGACCGGCGGTACAGCCGGCAGCCGGCAATGCGAAGTTTTCGGCAATGCAGCCAACCCGCTGAACAAACAAAAACCCGCGCCAGAAGGGCGCGGGGTGCTGAAGATAGCATCGAGCCTAACGGCGCGAACCGAAGGGGCGGAGCGTCATGTGGCGGTTGACGTCCTTGTAGAGCAGGTAGCGGAACGGGCCGGGGCCTCCGGCATAGCAAGCCTGTGGGCAGAAGGCGCGCAGCCACATGAAGTCGCCGGCTTCCACTTCCACCCAGTCCTGGTTCAGGCGGTAGACGGCCTTGCCTTCCAGCACGTAGAGGCCGTGCTCCATGACATGGGTTTCCGCGAAGGGAATGACGGCACCGGGCTGGAGGGTGACGATCGTTACATGCATATCGTGGCGGAGATCGGAAGGATCTACGAAACGGGTCGTCGCCCAGCGCCCTTCCGTGCCGGGCATGGTGGACGGCGTGATGTCCTTCTCGTTGAGGATAAGCGGTTCGGGATGATCCAGCCCTTCGACGGCCTCATAGGCCTTGCGGATCCAGTGGAAGCGGGCATGGGCGGTGCTGCGGTTGTGCAGCGACCACGTCAGGCCCGGCGGCAGGAAGGCATAACCGCCCGGCTGGAGAATGTGCTTGCCGGCCGGCAGCGTCAGTTCAACCTCGCCATCGACGACGAAGAGCACGCCTTCGGCTTCAGGATCCTGCTCCGGGCGGTCGCTACCGCCGCCCGGCGCCACTTCCATGACATATTGGGAAAAGGTTTCGGCGAAGCCGGAGAGCGGGCGGGCAATCACCCAACAGCGCGTGTCGTTCCAGAAGGGCAGGAAGCTGGTGACGATGTCCTGCATCACTCCCTTGGGGATGACCGCATAGGCCTCCGTGAATACAGCTCTTCCTGTCAGGAGATCACTTTGCGGCGGATGGCCGCCAAGGGAAGAGTAGTAGTTTCTTTGCATCGTCTGGGCCCTTCGTTCTCAGAGTTCCGGGAGGCTGCGGCATTCGCCTCCACCTCCATATTAGATGGTGTTAAAGCCTTAACAAGGATATCCGGGGACACCTGCAAGCTTCCATGCGCAAGACTACTCCGGATGTGGGACAATATCCTCCCGTCGTTCCACCGGATCTTTCGTGCTGCCGCGCTCAATCAGGAACTGAAGGTGGTGAATCGCCGTACTTCGAAGTCGGCGGGAATATTTATCAAGATTCTCACAGGCGTCGAGGTCGGCGAATTCGTTTTCGCCAACCCGCCTTTTCAGAACATCGGATGGAAGGCGTATCGAAGTAGATCGCCCCCTAGGGGTTCGGTACAAAGCAAGCCTCGGGCTCAGCGCCAATTGACGCCGCTGCTCATCGTCGGTGCGGGAGCATCCCCCGCCAGCCGCCCTGCCTCAAATCGCCTCCCTTGGATGCGGTGTATCTTCATAGGCGCCCCAGATCGATTGATCCTGATTGATGGTAGCGCCGGTCATCAGACCGGATTCCCCGGAAGACAGATAGGCGACAGCGCGTGCAACCTCGGCCGGCTCGACAAGCCGGCCGAATGGTTGATTGGCAGCCGCCTTCGCCAACCAGTCGTCGCCAGCGCCATGATACTCCCGTTGGATGCGGTCCTCACCATCGCTTGCCATCCAGCCGATATTGAGCGCATTGACCCTGATCCGGTTTCTCAAAAGGGCGAAGGCAGTGTTGCGGGTCAGCGTGTCGAGCGCCCCCTTGGACGAGCAATAGGCACTGATGAAGGGCTGCCCGGCCATCGACGACATCGAGGAGATGTTGACGATCGTGCCCTCGATGCCATTGGCGATCATGTTCTTGATCGCGTCCTGCATCAAAAAGAACGGCGCACGCACATTGACTGCGAAGATCCGGTCGAACAGCTCCGGATCGGTATCGAGAATCGTGCCCCGGTCGGTGATCGCGGCAACGTTGACCAGGGCGTCGATCCGGCCGAACCGCTCGGCCGCTGTGTCTATGACCTTGCGGCAATCCTCAACCCGGCCGAGATCAGCTGCGACGAAGACGACCGGCGTGCCATATCGGTCACCGATCTCCCGTGCCTTGGCCTCGCCCTTGGCGGTGCTGCGGCCGCAGATCGTAATCCCTGCGGCGCCGCGCTCGGCAAAAAGACGTGCGACTTCCGCACCCAGCCCCTGCGTGCCGCCGGTGACGACGGCAAATTTTCCATCCAGGCGATTCATCGGACCTTCACGCCTCCCTGCGTGTTGCGTGAGCCGCGATCAGCTCCGCAAAGCGCCCAGCATCCACCTTGGCGTCGATCGCCTCGGCCATGATCTGGGCCTGCGTTTTCGGTGCAAGGCCTCCGACCGGCGGATCGCTGTCGAGATTGGTGGGGAAGGCATAGCCTTCGGCCGTCGATGCGATCACATTGGCCGTCTCGGCGCGGTTCATCGCGCCTGCCTCAAGCGCGGCGAGCAACGCAGGATAGACTGTGACCGACATCCGGTTCCGATTGATGCTTTCCATTGCCCGTCCGAATGCCGATGACACCTGCAGGAGATTTGCCATGCGGTAGATGTCCTTTGAGACATTGTTGCCGGCTCCATGCATGACCGCCGGATTGAAGAAGACGGCATCGCCCTTCTGCAGCGGCAGCTGCACATGGTGCTCCGCGAAGTGCGCTTGGAACTCCGGACGGCCGAAGGCGATGTAGCCTTCGAAGAACGTCTGAGAATAGGGTAGAAACAGCGTCGGTCCGCTTTCGAGCGGCATGTCGCAATGCGCGACGGCTCCTTGCAGGGTGAGCAGAGGCGAAACGGCGTGGATATGTCCGGGATAGGCCTGCATCTGCTGGGGCGTCATGAAGCCGAGGTGGTAGTCGCGATGCGGCTTCTGCGCGGTGCCGCCTGGATTGACCCGGTTCATCTGCGCGGTCATCTGGTAGCCGGCGCCCAGCCAGGCTTCCGATACCATGGCGACGACGGTGGAGGCATAGTAGCGGGCGAAATTCTCCGGATCCGCCAGGCAGTGCTTCTCAAGCGAGTTCCAGATGCGGTCATTGGCGCCGGGCTTGGCAAAGTGGTCGCCCGCGCCTTTGCCTTTCTCGCGCTCGTCGCGGACGATTGCATCGAACACGGCAGTGGCACGATCGACAACCGCACCGTCGGGCATGGCATTCTTGATGGCGATGATGCCGGGACCGGAGGTGAATGCTTCGACCCATTCAGCCATCAGCGCGCGGCGATCATGTTCATCTCCTGCGGCGTTCCGGACCTTCTCGCCATCATAGATGAGGATGTTTTTCTCGATTCCGTCGGCAAAGGGCCAGTCTGCCGGGTCAGCAGTCTTTTCGACCAAAGTCCTGAAATGATCGAAGCTGCCGCAATCGGCCGAAAGCCAAATTTTCCGGCTGCGCGGGCTGGCGAGCGTCTGAGTGTCCATGGTGATCTCCTCCCGAAGTGGTGTTGGACTTATGCATTGATCGTAATATCCGCCCGGCCTATGAGAAAGGCAGAAAAGCCCTCAAAAACACCTCAAAAGGAAAACCGGTGACATCACGCTTTCCGCTGAAGGATATCGCCTTGCAGGCCGGCCTCAGTCTGGTGACCGTCGACCGGGTGATGCATGAACGAGCGGGCGTTCGCGCCGTCACGCGAGCGCGGGTCGCGGCGGCAATTTCCGAACTGGAACGGCAGTATCTACAATCGGGCCTCGCCGGGCGGCGCTTCGTCATCGATGTCGTGATGGACACGCCTCAGCGCTTTTCCACGGCGGTACGCGAAGCATTCGAGGCCGAACTGCCCGGCATGCGTCCCGCTTCGTTTTCCGCACGATTTCACGTCGCCGAGACGATGAGCGAGCAGGAATTGCTGTCCATCCTGCACGCCATACGCCGGCGCGGGAGCCATGGTGTCATCCTGAAGGCCGCTTCGACGCCGGCGATTGCCGAGCTTGCTGCCCAGCTCATGGCGGCAAAAATTCCGGTCGTCACGCTGGTGACCGATCTGCCGGCAAGCTCCCGGATTGGCTATGTCGGCATGGACAACCGGGTGGCGGGTGCGACGGCGGCCTATCTGCTCGGGCGCATGGCGGGAGGGCGGACGGGCAAGGTGCTGGTGACGCTGTCGAGCAGGCTCTTTGCCGGCGAAGACGAGCGCGAACAGGGATTCCGCAATGTGCTGGCCGAGCGATTTCCCTGGCTGTCCGTCGCGCGGATCTCCGAAGGTTTCGGCGTCGATCGCACGACAGAACTGCTCGTTCGCGATGCGCTGGAACAGGAACCGGACATTCGCGCAGTCTACTCGATCGGCGGCGGCAATCGCGCCATATTGAAAGCCTTCACCGAGGCCCGGCGCGAATGCACGGTCTTTGCGGCTCACGATCTCGATCAAGACAATATCAAGCTTCTGGCCGCTGGCGATATTGCCTTCGTCATTCATCACGATCTGCGGCACGACGCCCGCAGCGCTTGCCAGCTCGTGCTTGCCTATCACCGGATGCTGCCGGCCGATTTCCAGGTGGCGCAGTCGCGGGTTGCGATCGCAACGCCCTTTGATCCCTCGCACTGACATGCAGATTGACGAAGACACAATGACTTCGTTAGCTGATCGGCACGGGAAAGAAAGAGCGCGCGGATTGGCGAGGTGTTGGTCCGATTTCTGCAACTGTCATTTCGTGCGCGGGTTGCCTCTGCGCGATGCGCGTTCGCCACGACTATCGACGCCCTTAACGGCAGCTCAAAGGCGCAGACGAAGCGGCCCAACGTGACCAATTTGCCATCGATACAAATAAGCAAGCATGTGCAGAAACGCCGCAGCATATCCCTCAACGCGGGCGGCGGATCGCTCGCACTTTACCGCTGCCGCCGCCACCGGCGAAAAAGAGGTCGCCGCCATTGGATTCGAGGCCAGAGACGCCGGTGCCTTCAGGCATTTCCAGCCGTTCCAGCACTTCGCCCGTTATCGGATCGATGCGGCGAACGTCGCTTTCGTCGCCGTCCCAGGTGCCGTGCCACAACTCGCCATCGACCCATGTGACACCGGTAACGATACGGTTGGATTCGATGGTGCGCCTGATAGCACCGGTTTCGGGGTCGATTTCGTGGATCTTGCGGCCGCGGTGCTGGCCTACCCACAGGCTTCCCTCGCACCATGCGAGACCCGAATCGCCACCGTTGCCGGGCGCGGGAATGGTGGAGAGCACCTTTCCGCTCTCGGGATCGATTTTGTGAATCCGGTCCTCCGCGATCTGGTAGAGATAGCGCCCGTCGAAAGCGGTGCCCGCATGCGAGGCGACGTCGATCGAGCGCACCTGCGCTCCGCTTTCTGGGTCCAGGGCGTGCAGCTTTTCGCCAGAGGCGAACCAGACATGCCGGCCGTCGAAGGTAACGCCGTTTACGCGGGGCGCATTCTCGAAGGGGCCATATTCGCGAATGACCTCAGCTTGAGACTTTTTCATTGTATCCATCCTCCGGTCAGCATCTGTTGAATTCGGCAGCTCCAACCCTAGTCGCTCGGCAGCGGTCCCGGGAGTAACAATGTTGTCGGGAAGCCGACGACCGGCGGCATCATCCAGCGACAAGCGCGGCCATTGCCGATGCTTTGCACCCGCCCGGTGGCCGCCAGTGCATCGAGCGCCCGCTGCACCGTGCGCGGACTTGTGGCCAGCGCGATCGCCAGCGCCGAACTCGACCAGGATTCGCCGTCGGCGAGCAGGGCCAGCAGAGAGGCGTGCTCCGCCTCGACAGGTGGCGCCAACACAACGATATCGCGTTTTCCATGCGGCGTCAGCGCAAAGCCGTGCGTCGTCGCGCCAATATCGGCAAAAGGTTCCAACGCAGTGCGCAGCCTGCCGATCTCGACTCTGAGCCGTGCCCGGTGGGATTCGTCGGCATGGCGGGCGTGGAAAGCGCGGGAAAGCAGCACGGCGCGCGACGCGTCCGCGGGAGCAGCCTCGGCAAGCACCCGCGCCAGTGTAAACAGCACCGGCCGGCTCGCCAAAGACACGACTTCACCGCCGCTGCGCACGACATTGCGGCAGGCGTCGATGACCAGCGCTCCGGAGGACAGCAGAGCCTCCACCTCGCCGAGCGAAAGCAGGCGCTCCCTGCCGTGTGCGATCAGCCGGGCCGCCGGTGCGTCGAGAACGCGCTCGGCGTCGCGCACTTCGATCGTGAGCGCGGGAATGCCGGCCTTGCGTGCCGCCTCCGCCGCTCGCGCCAGGGCACCACGAGCCTGCTCGGTGCGAAGGCGGCGGATGGCGATACCGGCAACCGCAAGCTCATGGCTTGCCCTTGCGGCCGGCGGTAGCGGCGAGGGATCAAGTTTCGCGAGCATCCGTTCGGCCTCGTCGAGATGACCGATAAGCAGCAGGCGTCGTATCTGCAGGTTGCGGGCATGAGCGGCATTGATGCGGTCGCCATGCTTGTCGAGGACGGCCCGCGCCGTCTCCAGCGTCTTTTTCGGCCAACCGAGATCTCGCGAAACGAGGGCAATCTCCGCCTCGGCCACGACGCAACGGGCGCGGGCCACCGCCTCGCGGGGGCCGAAGGCGCGCGCAGCGCTCTTCAGCAACGTCTTGGCGCGGACTAGGTCGCCGAGCTGCGCCATCGCAATGCCGCGAAGCGCCAGCGCCGGTGCATCGTCGCGTAGCGCCACGCGTTTCATCGCGCCCAGCGGATCGCCTGACGCAAGCGCCTGTGCGGCGGCGATGATCAGCGAGTCCATCGAAATCCCGTCACACTTGTAACTCCCACCCGTCCTGCTTCCAGCCGTAAGTTATTCCCCATCGGCCGGCAAGATGCCGCGCCGGATAGACAAACCTAGCAGATACAGGAGATCAACCATGACGATGCACAGGACAGGAACGCGCAAGGAGTGGCTTTCGGCGCGGCTTTCCCTGCTGGAAGAGGAAAAGGAGCTGACGAGGCGCAGCGATGAAATTGCCGCGAGCCGCCAGCAGTTGCCCTGGGTGAGGGTGGAAAAGGACTATCGGCTCGAAACCGGGGATGGCACGGTTCCGCTCTCGGCGCTCTTCAAGGGGCGCTCCCAGCTTCTCGTCTACCACTTCATGTTCGGACCGGACTACACGGCCGGTTGCCCATCCTGCTCGTCGATCGCCGATGGCTTCAACGGCTTTGCCGTGCATCTTGAAAACCATGACGTCGCCTTTTCCGCGGTATCCCGGGCGCCGCTTGCGAAACTGCAGGAATTCAAACACCGTATGGGCTGGACCTTCGACTGGGCCTCGTCGGCCAACAGCGACTTCAACCATGATTTCAACGTCTGGTTCACGCCGGAGGAACAGCGCGACGGCAACATCGAATACAACTACCGCCGCGAGCCGCCGATGCCCGAGCCGCTGGCGGGCAAGACGGTGCAGCAATGGGAGTTGCGAGGCAGCGAAGGCCCGGTCGCGCAGATCGCCTCGATGACAGGAACGGATGTCGCGACTTACACGCGCGACCGGCCGGGTGTCAGCGCCTTCGCGATGCAGGATGGCAAGATCTATCACACCTATTCGTCCTATGCCCGCGGACTAGACGGCCTCTGGGGCATGTATCAGTGGCTCGACCGGGCGCCGCTCGGCCGCAACGAAACCGGTGTCTGGTGGCGTCATCACGACCGCTATGGAGCCTAGCCGATGTCCAGATTGTCTGAAATCCACGAAAGGGCCGGCGCGCGTGCCGCCGGCCTGCTGCAATATGCGGGCATCGGTCGCTGGCTTCAGCTGGCCGCGGCGCCAACCTTCGCCGCCATGGCGCTGCTGACCGCCCGCGATGGCGCAGCCGAAATGATCTGCTCGGTGCAAGGCGGCTCGCTGTTTGGCGGAATGGCGCCGATGTATCTGCTGATGAGCCTGTTCCATGCCGGACCCTGGCTGAGGCTTCTTGCAGGAGAAGAGAGCGCGCGCGGCCCTTGAGCGAACCTCTGCCTTGCTGCTCGAGCTAATCAATCCGACTATCGGAACATGGTCACCGCAGCGGAATCCAGAGCGGGCTCTTCCAGGCCTTCAACGCATCGAGAAAGACTTGCAGCTTCGATGGCAGGAAGCGCCGCGTCTGGTAAACCGCGTGCACGAAGATTTCGGGCGAGGACCAATCCGGCAGGAGGTGGATGAGTTCGCCGCGTTCGATCCGGTCGTCACAATAATTCGAAGGCAACAGGCCTACGCCGTGGCCCTTGTAGGTAAATGCGCTTACCGACTGGAAATCGCGGCTCGCGATCGGTCCCGAAACCTGCACCTTCGCCGATTTGCGGCCGTTGACCAGATGCCATTCGGTTTCATTGTTGCGGCCATTCAACAGGACGCATTGATGCTCCCGCAAATCCTCGGGTTTGGTGGGTAGGGCACGACCCTGCAGATAGGTCGGCGTCGCGACCACATAACGGACGCTCTTGCCGACGCGCTGCGCAATGATCGTCGAATCCTGCAATTCTCCGAAACGGATGGCGAGATCGACATTCTCGGCAATCAGGTCGAGAAACGTATTGGTGATGAAGAGATCGACCTGGATGTGCGGATAGTTTTTCAGAAACGCAGAAATGAAATCGTAGAAGGGTTCCTGCCCGAGGACCACCGGCACGGAAATCCGAAGCAGGCCCTCCGGCTTTCTCTGTGCGTGAATGAGCACCCGCTCGGCATCATAGAGGTGGTTGAGCGGCTCGTTGCACTGATTGAAATAGGCGCGTCCCTGTGCGGTGAGGTTCAATTTGCGTGTCGTGCGCTGGAGGAGCGTCACACCCAGCTGCTCTTCGAGCGCTGTTACTCTGCGGCTCACCGTCGAGACCGGCATGCCGAGCGCATGGGCGGCCCGGCTGAAGCTCTCGAGCTGCGCTACTTTCACAAAAACAGCGATGTCGTTCAGATCAGTCATCTTCTGATTTTTGCATAGATGGAAAATTGATTCCATATATTTCCATCTAATCACGTAAAGCCCAAGTGGGCATATTTCTCCCACGAGAGCAAACCAACCACCTCATCCTCTCTCGATCGGTCCGGCCTTCCGGGCCGATGCATGGCGGTGAGGTCGCTTCGTGAAATGGAGAACGACAATGCAAACAGAAAAAACAGTAGTGATTACCGGTGCTTCGCAGGGCATTGGTGCCGGCCTTGCCAATGCCTTCCTCGACCGAGGCTATAATGTTGTCGCGACATCGCGGCGCGTCAGTCAAACCAACGAGATCAAGGCCTCCGACAGGCTGGCTCGCATCGACGGCGACATCGCCGATCCCGCCACGGCTGAGCGCGTCGTCGAGACCGCGCTCGCCCGCTTCGGGACGATCGACGCTCTGGTCAACAATGCCGGGATTTTCTTCACCAAGCCGTTCATCGACTACACCCTGGAAGATTACCGCAAACTATCCTCGACGAATCTGGAGGGTTTTCTGCATCTGACCCAATTGGTCGTGCGCCAGATGTTGATGCAGAAGACCGGCGGCAGTATCGTCAGCATCACAACGCCTCTGGTTGATCACCCGATCGCCGGCGTCAACGCTTCCGTCGCGATGGCCACCAAGGGTGGTATCGAGGCACTCTCCAAGAACATCGCCCTCGAATACGCAAAGGAAGGAATTCGCGTGAACACGGTAGCGCCCGGCGTCGTCGACACGCCGCTTCACAAGGATAATCCGAGGGATTTCCTTAACACGCTATCGCCGATGCACAGCATTTCCAGCGTCCAGGAGATCGCCGACGCCGTCCTCTACCTGACAGAGGCTCCGCGTATAACCGGGGAGGTGCTGCACGTCGACGGCGGCGCACATTTGGGAAAATGGTAAGCGCTGGCAAAGCGCCGGCCGCTGGCGCAGAACAGCGGCTGAAGGATCTTGGTATCGCGCTTCCCCCGCCTCCCACGCCGCTCGGCGCCTATGTGGAGGCGGTGAAGATCGGAAAGCTGCTATTCCTGAGCGGAATGCTCCCGGTCGTTGACCGCAAGCCGCAATATGTTGGACGCGTTGGCGGCGAACTATCCGCAGAGGACGGACGCAAGGCGGCCGAGATCGCCACCTTGAGCGCGCTTGCCGCCATCAAGGAATATCTCGGTTCATTCGACAAGGTGGCAGGCATCGGCAAGCTCGGCGTCTATATTGCGACGGAAGGCGATTTCCGAGATCATCCGAAAGTGGCCGATGGCGCATCCGAGCTCCTCCTCAAGGTCTTCGGCACGGAGATGCTGTCGGGCCGGATCGTCCTCGGAGTGGCCAGCCTGCCCCTCGGCATGCCGGTTGAAGTCGAACTCGTGCTCGAGCTCGCAGAGTGAAACACCGCGCCCCGGTCCGGTCGGGGCGCTTCACATCCGTCCGCGCCACACCCCCTGTGGTTGCTTCCTGCAGGCTGAAAGCTCGCGCGGCGATGATGGAACAAGCTGTTGTGACTTCGGCGTCCAACCCGCCCGCTTTCCAAGCTCGCCGCGCGCCAAGCTGAACCCTGTCGCTCTGCGGCCTGCTTGATGCGATTTGACGTTACGGTTTAGGGCCGATTGATTCATACGAAATACGGTGAGCGAATACCAATTACGGCTTATAGTAGTATATCCGCAGGTTACATACATTTATCAAATATTTTTCTATTAATACTTATAATATTCGAGCATATATTATGTTTATACATTTTGTTTCTGCGTGATGCAGTTGCGCATCTACTACCTATTGATATGAAGAGATTACAAAGCATGACCGAAATATTGGATTTCGGCACGTGCATTTCCTTCTCTATCGTAAGCGCGGGGGGCCGTCGGCTTCCAATCAAGGGGGAACAGCCGGATCAATGAGCGTAGCGGGTGGTCGTCAGCGTCGTTCCGATCAGGCAAAGCGATTGGAGAAACTAATGAATATCAAGAGCCTTCTTCTCGGCTCCGCTGCTTCACTGGCAGTAGTTTCCGGCGCTCATGCGGCCGACGCTGTCGTCGCTGCTGAGCCGGAGCAGCTCGAATATGTTCGCATCTGCGATGCTTACGGCGCCGGCTACTTCTTCATCCCGGGCACCGAAACCTGCCTCAAGATCGGCGGCAAGGTTCGTACCGAAGGTCAGTGGTACAGCGCGTATGATCCGAACGCCCGTTTCGGTACGCTGTGGCACACCCGCGCTGAGCTGCAGCTGCAGACGGCAACGGATACCGAATACGGTCCGCTGAGGACCAACACCGAGCTGCGTTGGGACTGGGACGACGGCGGCTCGACGTTCACCAACCTGCTGCATGCCAGCATCAGCCTCGGTGGCTTCACCGTTGGTAAGGAAGACTCGCAGTTCAACGTCTTCACCGGTTATGCCGGCGACGTCATCAACGACGACGTGGTTTATGACGGTCCGTACGAACTGAACCAGATCACCTATAACTACGATGCAGGCAACGGCTTCACGGCCGTGATCTCGGTCGAAGACAGCAACTCTGGCCCGTTTGCTACTGGCGCTAACGGCGAAGACAGCTCCGACCATTACGCTCCCGACGTTGTTGCCGGTGCCGGCTTCAAGTCTGGCGCATGGGGCTTCAAGGTCGTTGGCGGCTATGACTCCATCGTCGAAGAAGGCGCCATCAAGGCTCGTGTCGATGCTGACTTCGGTGTCTTCTCGGCCTTCTTGATGGGTGGCTGGAACACCGACGGCGACAAGCTGAACAAGTATGCCGGCACCAATACCGGGACCGCTTGCCCTGCTGGTCGTCCGGCCCTGTGCGGCTGGGGCGACTGGGCACTTTGGGGCGGCGTTGGCGTTCCGATCAACGAAAAGCTGAAGTGGAACCTCCAGCTCGCCTACACCGACTCGAAGATCTTCGCAGCGACCACGAACATCAAGTGGTACCCGGTCAGGAATCTGCTCATCGAGCCGGAGCTCTCCTACACCAGCTGGGATTCGATCAATCAGGACCAGTGGGCCGGCATTCTCCGCTTTGAGCGCAGTTTCTAATCCAATCTGATCTGAAATAGGCCTCCGATCAGAAAAGAGAGGAAGGCTCGGTTCCGACCGAGCCTTCTTTCCGTCCAGGAAAGCTTGAGTCTGGGCCTAATCCCTCCGCTGACCTAGGGGCCTGGTATTGCTCTAGTCGGAAATTTGTTCGAACCTGATGCGCTGCGCTCCTTCCCAAAGCACCAGACGACCCAATTCAGCAAGCTTGTCGAGGTTGGAAGTCACCGTGATGAAGTGATTGCCGGCGAGCTGGCCCATTTTCGACGAGAAATCGACGCCGCCATAGGCAAGCAGGATTTCGGTTTCGCTGATGCCGCCCGGATAGAGGATGATATGCCCCGGTGCCGGATGGCTCGTATGGTTTTCGTATCCAACGCCGAAGTCGAGATCGCCGAGAGGAATCCAGACGCCCTCGCCCGACCAACGGACATGAACGATCTGGCCCTCGAACGGCATCTGCTTGAGGAAGGCCTCGCAGGTCTTGGGCGCTTTCGCGGTTTCAAGCACGGCATCGAATTCGAAAGGACCGGCAGTAATTTTCAATTTCATCGGATTTCTTTCTTTGAGTTGGAAATGTCGCTTATCGGCCCGGAAAGCATCGGACGCGGTTGCTTCCTCAGTGCTGCAGGATCTTTCCGAGGAAAGCTTCGGTTCTCGGATTGTGCTTGCCGGCGAAGAATTCTTCGCTCGGGCGGTCCTCGACGATCTCGCCCTGGTCGATGAAGATCACGCGGGTGGCGACACGGCGGGCAAAGCCCATTTCATGGGTGACGACCATCATGGTCATACCGTCTTTCGCAAGCCCGGTCATGACATCGAGCACTTCCGAGATCATCTCCGGATCGAGCGCCGAAGTCGGCTCGTCGAAGAGCATCGCCAGGGGATCCATGGCGAGCGCCCGCGCAATCGCCACGCGCTGCTGCTGGCCGCCGGAAAGCTGGCTCGGATATTTATTGGCATGGTCGGCAAGCTCGACGCGATCGAGAAGCTGCATCGCTTTCGTTTTCGCAATCGTCTCGCTGCGCCCGAGCACGATCTTCTGCGCCAGCATGAGATTGTCGATGATGGTCAGGTGCGCGAAGAGCTCGAAATTCTGGAAGACCATGCCGATGCGTGTGCGCAGGTTCGGCAGATCCGTCTTCGGATCTCCCACCTCGATCCCGTGGACGCGAATGGAGCCCTTCTGGAAAGGCTCCAGACCGTTCACGCATTTGATCAGCGTCGACTTGCCGGAACCGGACGGGCCGCAAACCACGACGACCTCGCCGCGATCGACCTTGACGGTGCAGTTCTTCAGGACTTCGTAGTTGCCGTAGAATTTGGAGACGCCACTGATTTCGATCATGAGCGGCCTTTCGCGAAACGAGTGATGGAAAACGGTTGCAGCGCTCTGCCGCTCTCCCGGCCAAGGACGAGCTGCGCCGTCAGCTGGCCGACGATCGGGCCAAGCGTGTAGCCGTTCGATGTGACAGCGCTGAAGTAGCCGGGCTGCGACGGATGCTCGCCGAGGATCGGCGCGCCGTCGATGTTGATGTTCATCGCCGCCCAACTGCGGATGACATGAAGCTTGCGCAGCGCCGGGACCACATGCTGGGCAACCCAAAGATTGCCCTCAAGGCTCGAAAGCAGCGGCCTTGGATGCTGATGCACCGGATCCAGACCGGCCGTCCAGCCGCCGCCGATGATGAAGTTGCCGTTCGCCGCCTGCTTCAGGGTCAGGTGACGATCGGCATGGGCGACGAGGCAGGAGATCAGGGGTGCTGCCGCCTCCGTCACCACCATCTGCAGCGGTGCGCCGAAGACGGGAACATCGAGACCAAGCATCGATCCGATGCGCGACGAGAAGGCGCCGGCTGCATTGACAATACGTTTTGCCCTGATGACGCCGCGCGACGTGGCGACATCGAAGCCGGCCGGACCTGGCACGATGCCGATGACTTCACATCGGTCGAAGATGCGGGCACCTTTCGCCCGCGCCGCTTCGAGAATGCGCTGTGTGGCGACCAGCGGATTGATCTTGCCTTCCTGCGCGCAATAGGCGGCGCCGACAAAGTCCGGCGACAGGGCCGGTTCCAGCGCCCGCAATTCTTCTTGGCCAATCAGCCGGCAATCAATGCCGGCCCGCTGCTCGACACCGACTTTCTCGGTAAGGAAGCGCATATGCGCCTCGGTCTCGGCGACCATCAACCCGCCCGTCACCTTCATCTCGAAATCGCAACCGAGTTCATCCTGCAGGGCGGCCCAAAGGGCGATGGAATCGCGCTGCAAGGGCAGCGTCTGCGCGGCCGCGCTACCGCCGCCTTCGGCGCGCGTGCCGTGATCGAAAGACAGAAGCTGCGCATGAAGGCTGCCGGCATTGCCGCCCGAGGCCAGCGAGTTCGGAAAGGCGCGCTCCAATACCGTGACCTCCTCGCCTTCACGGGCGAGAAAGAGGGCCGTCGACAGCCCGGCAATTCCCGCGCCGATCACCAGCGTCGACGTTTGCGACAACGGCAGCGGTTCGCGGCTTTCCAGTGGTGGCCTCTCCGGCAGCAGCGCCCGCCTGTGGCCACCCCATTCCGGCTTTTCAACCGCGAGTGCTGCGAGCGGCACCGGCCGTAATGGCAATTGCGGCGCCAGAAAGCCGCGCGTTTCGCCGGATGCGCGGGTTTCTCCAGCGACGACGGCAATCGCGTGCCCACAATAGCGGCTCTGGCAGCGCCCCATCCCGGCACGGGATAACCGCTTCAGCGTCGCAATATCCTTGGCGCTGTGCTCGCCAAGCGCCCGCAGCGTGCCATAGGTCACACCTTCGCAGCGACAGATGACGGTCTGATCAGGCGGCACATTGCCTGCCGCAGGACGAGCCGGTTTGAAAGCTGTCCAGAGCGCGGCTTGAAAAGCCCTGTGCCGCGCAAGCCTGCGTTCGGCCTCGGTATCGGCAGCGACGTCAAACCCCAGCTTTCGCGCCACGGCGATCCCGGCGAGCCGACCTTGCGCCAGAGCGATATGCGCGCCGCCGAAACGCGCCGCCTCCCCGACCACATGCACATGCGGAAGCGTCGTCTCGCCATCGTCCTTGCGGATGACGGCAAGGTTTCCATCCATGACTTCATGGCCGCAACCGAGCAGCCGGGAAAGCTCGTTCGATGAAGCGAAATCGCCGCCGATGAGAACGGTATCCGCCTCAAGCCTGGCTTCACCATTCGGTCCAGTGATGGTGATCGCTTCGACACTGGCCGTCCCCTCTATCGCCGCAAGGCTGCTTTCCCACAGAATCGGAATGCCGGCGGCGTGCAAGGCTGCTAGCTGCCGAACACCGCCCAGTGCAAGCGCCCTGTCGGCCGCAAGAAGCTTAAGCGCCGTCAGCGGCTGCTTCCACGGCGCCGGAGCGGATTCCACCAGAGCGACCACGGAGCCACCCGCCTTGCGGATCTCGTTGGCGACCTGGATGTTGAGTGGCCCGTTGCCGGCAATGACGATCCGACCGGCGGGCACCGTGCCATAGCTTCTGAGCAGCGTCTGCGCCGCGCCTGCCGTCATGACGCCGGGCCGTGTCCAACCGGGAACGGCAGCCGGCCGTTCGTAGGCGCCCGTCGCGATGACGATCATTCGCGGTTTGCAGTAGAAAGCGCCTTGGGGACCGTAGCAGGCGATCCTTGCGCCGCTCTCGTCATTCTCCGCACCCCAGACGACCGTACTGGCCAGCGTCGATACGCCGGCAGCTTGCACGCGATTGATCAGGTCGGCTCCCGATCGTGCCTGCTCGTCGCCGGCAAGGCGCAATGTCGCCTTCGATGTCGAGGGCTGCTTGAAATATTGCCCGCCGGCGATGGCGCGCTCGTCGACAAGCGTCACGCTCGCCCCGGCCACTGAAGCGACCTCGGCAACGGCAAGGCCCGCCGGTCCCGCGCCGATAACCAACACATCCATCTCGGTGCAGTGGATCGACGCCGGCACGCCGCAGAGGTCGGCAAAGTCGCTTGCCGCAAGTGCCGGCCTCGAGGACGGCCGGTCGACCCGCATGCCTTCCTTGACCGATGTCATGCAGGCGCGCTGGCTGACCTTGCCGTCGACAGTGACAAGGCAATCGTGACACGCGCCCATGCCGCAGAAAAGACCCCGCGCCTCGCCTTTGAGGCCGCGGGAAAAATCATGCCGCCCGCCCGCCTCGATTGCCGCGGCAATCGTCATCCCGCTTTCGGCATACAGAGCCGCGCCGTCGAGGAAGAACTCGACGCGCGTTTCCGATCCGGATTGCGAGATTGCAAGGGAGGCGGACATTGCTCGATCCTCAGGCGCCAAATATCAGACCGAAGTCCGAAACCAGCTTCTTCATGGCCTCATCCTGTGCGGGCGGCAAAGGCAGGCGCGGCGGCCGTGGTGTTCCGGCGGCAAAGCCCATATGCGTCAGCAGCGACTTCGAACCGGCAACATAAGCCTGCCCGCCCACGGCCTGGATGATTGGCAGCCACTTCAGGTAAAGAGCGCGCGCCTCATCGATCTTCTTCTCATCCGCAACGAGCTCGAAAATCCGAGCCATCGGTCCCGGCGCGACGTTCGATGCAACCGCCACCCAGCCCTCAGCCCCCATCACGAAGGATTCGAAACCGAGGATACCACCGAAGACGGTCATATCCTCACCCGCCAGACGGATGATGTCACGCACTCGCGTTACTTCGAGGGTCGATTCCTTGATATAGTCACAACCTCTAATCTCGGCGATGCGCTTCACCAGCTCCGGCTTCAAATCGACATTGGCTGTCGCCGGGTTGTTGTAGACCATGATCGGAATGGAAATTGCAGAAGCAACCGTGCGGTAGTGATGAACGAGTTCGTCATCCGTCGGCGTGGAATAGAAGGGCGGAATGATCATGACGCCGTCCGCGCCCATGGTTTCCGCCTTTTGGCTCAGACGAACACATTCGCGCGTGTCTTCCGCACCGGTTCCGATCAATACCGGAACCCGGCCGGCGACGGTTTCGATCACCGTCCTTGCGACCCCGTCGCGTTCCTCTTCGCTCAGCGACAGGAACTCGCCGGTCGAGCCGAGCGGGATGAGACCATGTATGCCCCCGCGCACCTGCCAATCGGTGAAGGCGGCGAGCGCCTTAAGGTCCACGGCGCCATTCGCGTCCAGCGGCGTGATCATCACGGTATAGACACCGCGAAACTTCCTAGTCATGTCAGATATCCTGGTTCTAGCGCTTCTCGGTGATGGAAAGCCGCGAGTTGGTGGCTTGACCGAAACGCTTCTCGATATGGTTCTGGAAGAAATCCCAGAGCGTGGTCAGAAGGAGGTAGTAGATGGCCGCCACCGCGAAGAGCTCCAGCACCATGAAACGTTCCTGGATGAGAACCTGGGTTCGCCTCAGAAGCTCCTCCATGGAGATGACCGACGTCACGGAGGTCGTCTTCAGCAGACCGTTGACGGAGTTTCCAAGCGGCGGAATGATCACCTTGAAGGCTTGCGGCATGACGACGTGGCGCATGATCTGCCGTTCCGTCATCCCGAGCGCTCGCGCGGCTCGGGCCTGCCCTTCAGGAACCGCCTCGATGCCGGCGCGGATGATTTCCGCAAGGTAGGCGGCTTCGTTGAGCGCAAGCCCGATCAAGGCCGCCTCTACCACGGTGAAGCGAATGCCGAACTGCGGCAGCGCTGTGTAGATTGCGATGAGCTGGACGAGCAGCGGCGTGCCGCGAAACAGCCAGATATAGGTCTTGGCGAGGATCTTGGCCGACCGGAAGCGTGATCGCCGCATCAGGGCAAGGGCAAATCCAAGGATAAGACCCGCCGTCAGCGACACGACGGTCAGCCATATGGTCGTGAAGACCCCGCCGAGAATGAAGGGATTAAACAGGTATCCGAAGAAACCCGACCAGCTCCAAAGCGTCATGAACGTAGCTTTCTGCTCAAGGCGAGCGCGACAGACCCGCGCATCGCCATTCCGATGGACCGATCAAGCCGATCAGCGGCCAGGGCCCTTCACGGAATAATCACCGGACACCATAGGCAATCCGTACTTGTCGAACAGCGCCTTCAACGATCCGTCGGCCTTCATTGCCTTGAGCGTCGCCGATACGGCATCGGCAAGGGCCGGGCTCTTGAAGGCGACGGCGACCGGCGCGGGATAGAGGCCGTTGAGTGCGCGCTTGAAGTCGCCCCGCGCATCATATTCCTTGGCGACGGCATCGATCGATACGACGCCGTCGACCTGCCCGGCACGCAAAGCCTGATAAGCAAGCGCGAAATTGTCGAAGGTCTGGATCGTCAAGCCCTGCTTGCCGGCATCGCGCAATTCCTTGTCGAGCAAACGCGTCTTGGTTTCCTCGAAGCCGCCGATTTCGACGCCGATCGTCATGCCGGCAAGGTCGTCCTTGCTGGCAACCTTCTTGGTGGAATTCGGCGCGATCGACACGCTGATCGCCTGGTCTTCATAGGGGATCATCTGCATGATCTTGGCGCGCTCTTCGGTGAAGAAGATGCCGGTGTTGATCATGTCCCAGCGGCCGGCTTGCAGCCCAGGCACCATCGCGGAGAACTCGATGCGGATATATTCCGGCTGAAGGCAGAGGCGCTTGGCGATCTCGGTGCCGAGCTCGATGCGCATGCCCTTCAGGTCGCCGCTGGAGTCGATGAACTGCAAGGGCGGCAGCGTCGGATTGGTCGACATGACGAGCTTGCCCGGCGTGATCAACTCGCCGGCCGCAACCTTCGGCATGCAGGATTGGGCAAGAGCGAGCGATGTCGTCAGAGCTAGGAATGAGGCGGCAAGAACGCCGCGGGACAATTGAATTCGGAACATGATGACCTCTGGAGTTGTTTTTATTGGCGTCCCAAAGTTGCATTCATCTGGGATCCCAATTTTATACAAAATTCAGCCGCCGATGCAAGTGCTGTCGCGAAAGCTGTCAGTAATTTGTGAGAACGCCTTGTCGGACCGCATCGAGATGACGGGCCATTGCCTGCCGCGCCGCCTCGGGATCGCCCGCCGACAAAGCGGTGAGGATTGCCCGATGCTCGGCCATGCCGGGCTTTGCCCGGATCACTGCCATCTGCCTTTCGAAGATCGTGGTATAACGCCGCATCTCGCCGATCGTGGCGGCCATGAAGGAATTGCCGCTCTCATTGGCGATGGACATATGCAGAGCATCATCAAACTGCCAGACGAGTTCCTGATCCGGGTCCAGATCGGCTTCGATTGCATCGAGCATTGCGGAAAGCGACGTCAACGCCTCCACGGGCATATGAGGGGCGGCGGCGGCGGCCGCGCTCGGCTCCAGCAGCATTCGCATCGACAGACTGTCGAGATAGTCCTTCAGCGTGATGACCCGGACGCAAAGCACCCCCTTGTCGTTGCGGACCAGCAGCCCCTCCCCCTCGAGGCGGCCGAGCGCATGCCGCATCGGCGAGCGCGATACCGCGTGCTTGGTGGCAAGCCGCCTTTGCTGCACCACCGATCCGCCGGCGAGCCGGGCCGAAAGAATATCGGCTAGAAGCAGGCGATAGGTCTCCTCCGCAAGGCTTTCGTCTTCCGCGTCGTTCAAGCGATCGTCCATGAGACCCCTTTTTCGTTGTTTGCGAGTTGGGCTATCATATGTAACACCAGCCGACTGGAAGAAAGTGCGTCGTTGCACGGTCGCGCCCTCAACACGCGAAATGAGGTAAAGGTGACAGATATTTCAATCTTGCCGGATACGCAGCCAGCGGGCACGCAGCACAATCTTGCCTCGCTGACCTACAAGGCCGTGTCCGACATGATTCGCCATCGCCGCTTGAAAGGCGGACAGGTCATTGTCGAAGCAAGGCTGGCCGAAGCCCTCGGCATTTCCCGGACGCCTCTGCGGGAAGCCCTGCAGCGGCTCGAGGGCGAAGGATTGGTGCGCAAAGGCGATGGCCGCAATTACGTGGTTCGCCGGGTTGATATCGGAGAGTACCTACAGAGCCTGAAGCTTCGCCTGCTGATCGAGCCCGAGGCTGCCGTGCTGGCAATCCCCAATATTCCGCGCCGGCAGTTGATCGCCGTCAGGCGCGAGATCCATGAGCTTCTCGATGCAACGGCCTATCACACCGATGCGCACTGGGTCTCCGACGACAACCTGCACAATCTGATCATCGACCACTGCGCCAACGCGGTCATGGCGAAAGTACTGCGCGAACTGCGCGCCACCACACGCCTGTTCGAGATCGACCGGCTGAAGGATCGGCTGAAGCCCGATTCAACCGAGCACCTCGTCATCATCGAGGCGCTGGAACGCGGGGATGCAGAACAAACGCGGTCTGCAGTTGCGGTTCATATCGAAAGCCTGATCAGCTTTGCGAGAGAACAGTTGGAGTAGTGATCCCAAGACGCGCGGAACCGCCTTATCGGGCAACCTAGCTCCGTATTTGGGCCGATGCCCGCGGGATCGCCGATAAGTTAAAGCAGCATCGAGGCGCCACGATCGAGATAGGTATCGAGGAACTGCTCAAGACGCGGATTTCTCGGCTTCTTGAAGACTTCCTGCGGCGGCCCGGTGAACAATACCTTGCCGTGGTCGAGGAAGATGATCTGCTGGCCGACCGTTGCCGCGAAACCTATCTCGTGCGAGACGACAACCATGGTCATGCCTTCGGCCGCCAGATCGCGCATGACGTTCAGGACCTCGCCCGTCAGCTCCGGATCGAGCGATGAGGTCGGCTCGTCGAACAGCATGATCTTCGGCTTCAACGCCAGGGCACGGGCGATCGCCACGCGCTGCTGCTGTCCACCCGACAGCTGCGAGGGATAGTGCCCTGCCCGCGCTTCCAAACCCACTTTGACGAGTTGCGCCATCGCCGCATCCTCGGCCGCTTTCCGGCTCATCTTGTGAACCGTCTTCAGCGCCTCGCTGACATTGCCGAGCGCGGTCATGTGCGGCCAGAGATTGAACTGCTGGAACACCATGCCGATCTGGGCGCGGATCGCACGATTGGCGGCAGCCGAAATGCGCTCGCGCCGTCCTTGCGAATCCTCGGTGAAACCGAGCACCTCGCCGTTGATGGCGATCGTCCCGCGCGTTGCCTCCTCCAGAAAAGCCATGCAGCGCAAAAGCGTGCTCTTGCCGGAGCCGGATGGGCCGATGAGGCAGGAAACCTGCCCCGGCTCGATGATAAGATCGATGCCATGAAGGACCGTGGTCTCTCCGAAAGTCTTGACGAGATTGCTGACTGCGATCGCGGGGACGCTCATGCGTTGAAAAACCTGAATCTGGAAAGTTTCGTTTCGGCAAGATTGCCAAGCCAGCCGGTGACTTCGACCAGCACCCAATAGAAGAGCGCCAGCGCTGAAAGCGCTTCGACGAAGGCATATTGCTGCGATCCGATCGCGCTCAACGTTGCAGTCAGCTCCGGCACCGTAATGATGGATAGAACCGCCGTCTCCTTCATCAGGATGACCACCATGTTCACGGATGGCGGCAGCACCAGCATCGTCATTTCCGGCAACAGAATGCGCCAGACGATCTGCCCTCGCGTCAGGCCAACACATTCGCCGGCCTCGATATGACCCTTCGGCACGGCCTGGAAGCCGGAGCGGAAGATTTCGCTGAAATACGCCGCGCCATAGATCGAAATACCGATCAATCCGGCAGGCAAGGGATCGAGATCCAGCCCGACGAAGGGACCGCCGTAATAGACCAGGAAGATCTGAATGAGAAACGGCGTGCCGCGCAGCACGGCGACGATAGCGCCCAGCGCCTTATCGACCAACATGCCGCCATATTGCCGGGCGACTGCCATGAGGAAGCCGATGATGGCCGCGGCGATCGTGCCCAGTATCCAGATCATGATCGTCACGCCAGCGCCGCTGACGATGGCCGGCCACTGTCCGATGATGACATTGATGTCGAAGGTCATCGCGGCACTCCGGGCAATCGGCTTTCGATCAGGCCGCCGGCAAGCGCCACCAACCAGTTGATGACGAGATAGATGAGGCCGGCGGATGCGAAGAGCTGCAGCGGCAGAAAGGTGCTGCCGGCAAGATCCTGTGCCATGCGGGTCAGCTCGACGATGCCGACCACTGAGACCAACGACGATGCCTTCAGAATGAGAATCGCCTCGTTGACGAGAGCGGGAAATGTGAGGCGCAGGGCGATCGGAACCTTGATGCGGCGGAAGGTCTGGCGTGGCGTCAGGCCGACCATCTCCGCCGACTCCACAAGGCCGAGAGGCACGCTGGCAAAGCCGCCGCGCAAATTCTCAGCCTGATAGGCTGCCGTGCAGAGCGACAGGCCGATGATCGCGGCGACGATGCTCGGCACATTGATGCCGATGCCCGGAAGCAGATTGTAGATCAGCAGCAATTGCACCAGCAGTGGCACGCCGCGAAAGAAGCTGATGAAAATCTGGGCAGGTCGCACAAAGAGACCGCGCCCCGACAGCAGCATTCCCGATAGAAGAATCGCGATCGCAAAGCCGATGAGGATCGACACGACGCTAATCGTCACCGTGTAGATCGATGCCTGCAAGAGCAACTCGAAGAGCTTGATGGACATGGTTCAGATTTCGCCCGCTTGACGGCCAGAAAGGTGCGGTCGCATTTCTCGGCCATGCCCCGACATTGCCGCGGGCATGGCCGATTTCCGATGGCTGATCAGAATGCCGGGTCCTTGACGGAATCCGGGGTGTCGAAGCTCGCGCCGAACCACTTCTTCTGCAGCGTCGCCATACGGCCGTCAGCCTTGATCTTCAGCATGGCAGCATCTATCGCATCCATCAGCGGCGCATGATCGGCATCCTTCAGGCCGATAAAGCCGAAATAGGATTTCTTGCCGAAGGGCGGCAGCACGACTTCGAACGTTCCTTCGCGCTGCTTGGCAACGAAAGCGATATTCGGCAGCGAGTTGGCGACACCGGCGATGCGGCCGGCCGCGAGGTCTGCATAGGACTCCGTAAAGGCCGGATATTCGCGAATGTCGACCTTGGTCGGCAGGGTTTCGGAAAACTCCTTGAGCTGATCGAGCTGGGCGGTCGCCTTGCCGACGCCGATCTTCTTGCCGGCAATATCTTCCGGCTTGTTGATCGTCTTGTCGCCAGCCTTTTTCAGGATTGCGATGGTCGCCTCGGCGAGCGGCGGCGTGAAGCGATAGCGCTCCATGCGCTTCTTGGTGATCGTCGCCGGGCCTGCGACGACGTCGAACTTGCCGGCTTCGAGCGCCGGGAAGACGCCATCCCAGGGCAGCGTGACCCATTCGATCTTCACGCCGAGTTCCTTGCCGATCTCAGCGAAGAGATCGACGTTCAGGCCGACATGTTCGCCTGCATCGATGAAATCGAAGGGTGCGAAGGCCGTCTCGGTGCCGACCTTCAAGGTGCCGGCGGCCTTTACGGCGGCAAGCGTGTCGGCCGCATGGGCGGAAATCGTCGCGCCAAACAAAAATGCGGCGCCGACCAGCCCCTTCAGAAGCGAATTCATCCTCATGTTTTTCTCTCCAGTTTTTTGCCCTTCCGGTGGAAGGTCCAGGTTCCCCAAGCGTTGTCCCGCCAAGCGGATTTCTATGACCCGCTTTTGTCTATACAAATAGATACAGGCTGGCCTACACTGTCAAACATTAAACTCATTGGACGCAAGATTTATGCCGTACAGCGGCAATGGACCTAGCAAAAGCGGCTTTCGCAGCAACTGAATGTCATGGCTGGATCGAGGTGAGCATTGGTCTCAATTCATCGGAGAATTTTCGAAGACATCGAAGCCAGGATCATGAGCGGCGCCTGGCCGCCCGGTCATCGCATCCCCTTTGAACACGAGCTGGTACAAGAGTATCAATGCTCTCGGATGACCGTGAACAAGGCGCTGTCGGCCTTGGCGGAGCGCGGCATGATCATACGCCGCCGCAAGGTCGGTTCCTTCGTCGCCGCGCGGCAGATCGACCGAACGGTGATGGATATTCAGGACATCTCAACGGAAGCCGAGTTGGCGGGGCATGACCACAGCTACAGGATCCTGATGCGAAAAATCGAGACGCTGGATGCTGTCACCGCAACACAGCTCGGCGAACCGACGGGAGCGGAAATCCTGCGGCTTCACTGCCTGCATGCGGTGGACGGCAAGCCGAATGCGCTGGAACGACGCATAATCATGCTCGCCATGGTGCCATCCGCCAGAACCGAAGGCTTTGCCTCGGTGCCTCCAGGCAAATGGCTGCTGAACATGGTACCCTGGTCGAAGGCGAGGCATGTCATCCGCGCCGTGTCGGCCGATGCCGCCACGGCACGCCTGCTTGAGACCGAGCGCGGCGAGGCCTGCCTTACACTCATCCGCCAGACATGGCAGAACAGCCGCACGGTCACCTATGTCGAGATCATTCATCCCGGCGACCGTTTCCAGTTTGCCGGCGACTTTCATCCGACTGAGAGAGGCGTCAGGGATCAACTGCCGCGGAGAAGCGCCTCTTGACCGAGAAACAGGCTATCAGGACAGTTCCGCTCAAGGGCTTGCAGGCCTTCGAAGCCGTCGGCCGTTGCGGCGGCGTGAGCGCCGCGGCCCTGGAGCTTAAGGTTTCCCCCGGCGCGATCAGCCAGCAGATCCGCAAGATCGAGAGCTTTCTTGGAGTGACCCTGCTGGAGCGCAACGGCCGTACCGTGGAGCTCACCCCATGGGGGCGGCTCTACCATCAGGAAATATCGAAGGGCTTCGAGCAATTCGCGCTTGCGGAGCAGATACTGGAACGGGCGCGCAATGAGAATGCCCTGGTTCTCAGCGCCCTGTCTTCCGTCGTCAACAAGTGGATCGGGCGCCGGATCTTCGACTGGCAGGCCCTTCATCCGGACGCCCATGTCAGGATCGTCGGCCGCGACAAGGAACCGCGCATGGGCTTCGACGACATCGATTTCCGCATCAGTTATGGATCGGATGTGCTGCAGCACGAACACTATACGGAGCTGTTCCGCGATTGGGTGGTCCCGGCCTGCTCACCGGCGCTGATCAAGGGCAAGGCGCCCTCCGCGGCGCGGCTTTTCGAATACCCACTCCTGCATGTCGAATGGGAGCGCCATTTCACGCCCTATCCGAGCTGGCGCGAATTCGCCGCGAAGACAGGGGCGGCACTCAAGGAGACCACCGCCGGTCTTTCCTTTACCCTATCGAGCAGCGCCATCGATGCGGCCGTCAACAAACGCGGCATCGTCCTCGCTCAGATGTCGATGATCGCAGACGAGCTTGAAGCGCAGACGCTCGTCATTCCCGTCGATATCCGCATCCCATTACGCGAAAGCTATTTTCTCGCCTGGGACAGGGCGGCGCTGCAGAAGCCCTTCGGCCCGGCATTTCGCGACTGGCTTGTTTCGATTTCGCGTCAACAGGCTCGCATATCCGCGCCGTCCACACCGGTGTAGATTTTTAGAAAAACTAAAACGAAAGACAGCGGCGCGATATTGATGAAAAAAATCGCAGGACGATAATCTGCGCAGACTTTAAGCTTGGCGATCAGGAGAACGGCATGGCGCGCACCGACAAGATGAAGCTGGGCACTTTTGTCTACACCTTCGGCTTCCATCCGGCCTCCTGGCTTCATCCGGCCAGTGACGTCCACGGCGCCAATGATTTCAGCCACCTCCTCGACGTCGCCAAACGATCCGAAGAAGCCAAATTCGATTTCATGTTCATGGCGGATTCGCCCGCCGCAGCCGTCGGCGATCCGGATGCGCTCGCGCGCATCCCGACCAAGATGAACCGTTTCGAGCCGGTGTCGCTCCTAGCCGCACTCTCCGTCACCACCAAAAATCTTGGCCTCGTCGCCACCCTCTCGACGAGCTATTACGAACCCTACAACGTCGCCCGCCTCTTCGCATCGGTGGATCATTTGAGCGGCGGCCGCGCCTGCTGGAACGTCGTGACCTCCGACCACGACGAGACGGGCTATAACTTCAACCGTGAGGGGCTGGATCCCCACGCGCTGCGCTATGAGCGGGGCAACGAATTCGTCGATGTGGTGTTCGGCCTGTGGGACAGTTTCGAGGAAGGCGCCTTGCTTCTCGACCGGGAAACAGGTGTCTATTACGACAAGACGAAGCATCACACGCTGAACCACAAGGGCAAGCATTTCCAGGTGCGAGGGCCGCTCAACATCGCCCGCACGCCGCAGGGCCGGCCTGTCATAGCACAAGCCGGCGGATCGGAACCCGGCATGGATATGGCGGCGCGCACCGCCGAGATCGTCTTCAGCCTTGCCTCAAACATCGACCGCAATCGCGACTTCTATGCCAATGTCAAACGCCGGATGCCCGCCTATGGCCGCGACCCGGAGGACCTCAAGATCATGCCCGGCGTGGTCATCAATGTCGGGGAAACGCAGGCTGAAGCCGAAGCCAAAGTCAATTATCTCATCGACAAAATGCATCCGGACGTCGGCCGGCTGATGCTGTCGGAATTCCTCGAGGCCGATCTGCGCGGCGTACCGTTGGATCAACCCTTCCCGATGGACCGGCTTCCGGCGGCACCGAAAGGCTCGCGCGCCCTGTTCGACGAGCTCGTCGATTTCGTCAAAAGCGGGCGCACGGTGGGCGAGCTTGTCCGCCATTATGCGGAAAAGCATACCGGCAACGGCATTACCGGCACACCGACGCAGATTGCCGACTTCATGGAGGAATGGTTCGAGACACGCGCCGCGGACGGCTTCATCCTGATGTTCCCGACCCTGCCCTCCAGCCTTGACGATTTCGTCAAGCTTGTCCTGCCGGAGCTGCGCCGCCGCGGGCTGTTCCGAGAAGAATACGAAGGCTCGACGCTACGTGAAAACCTGGGGCTGTCCATGCCGGCCAACCGGTTTGCGAAGAGCCCGTCAGCCTAGCGGCAGCCGGCTCCCGAGCAGCCCGATCGAAGCGACATCAGCATTGGCAAAGGCAAGACGCAGATAGCGCTCCTGTCCCACGCCGAAATAGCTTCCGGGTATGCTGACGATACCCACCCGCTTTGCCAGTCTCTCGGCCACCTCAGCCGAAGACTGGTCAGTGAAGGGGTGCCGTACGAAGGCGAAATAGGCGCCTATTGCGGCAATGTCCCAACCGGGCAGGTCGGACACCACGGCCTTCAGCGCCTCCGCCCGGCGCGCGATCTCCAGCCGGTTTCCCGCCCGCCAATCGGCAAGCACCGGCAAGGCGGCAGCCACGGCCACCTGGGCGGAGCGCGGGGCGCAGATCTGCATATTGTCCATGATCTTGGCGATCTCGCCCAAAAGCTTAGGCCCTGCCGTCACCGCCCCCAGCCTGTGGCCGGGAATGCAGAACGATTTCGAGAAACTGTAGAGCAGGACGAGCGTATCCTCCCAGCCCGGCTCCGACAGCAGCGCATGTGGCGGGCCATAATCGCCCGGAAGAAAGTCACGATAGGTCTCGTCAAGCACGAGCCAGGCGCCATATTTCCGGCAAAGCGCAAAAAGATCATGCAGCAATGACGGCGGATAGACGGCCCCGGTCGGATTGTTCGGCGTGACGACCGCAAGCGCCCGGGCACCGGCGGCAAGCGCCCGCTCGGCCGAGACAACATCCGGCAGGAAGCCACCGACCGCATCGCACTCGACAAGCACGCGCTCGATACCGAGCATGGACAAGGTCGTCTCATGATTGAAATAGAAGGGATTTGTGAGTGCGATCGCATCACCGGCACCGGCAAGGGCGATGGCGGCACACATGAAGGCCTGATTGCAGCCGGAGGTGATGTGGATATTGGCAGCCTGGATCGACGCGCCGTAGATGTCGCTCACATGCCGCGCATAGGCTTCGCGCAGCACCGTTTCTCCCTCGATCGGCCCATAGCCCGTCATGGCCTGCGATGCCGCCGCCTCGCCGAGGAGCCGCAGCATCTCGGGATGGGCGGGATAGCCGGGCACGGCCTGCGACAGATCGATCAGCGGACCGTGAGCGCCGGCATAGTCGCGCGCCCATGCAAAAACGGAGGGGATGGGTGGCGGCGAAAGCCGCGTCACGAAAGGATTGGGGATTGCGGATG
Organism: Rhizobium sp. SG741; assembly: GCF_012275435.1. Lineage (NCBI taxonomy): Bacteria > Pseudomonadati > Pseudomonadota > Alphaproteobacteria > Hyphomicrobiales > Rhizobiaceae > Rhizobium > Rhizobium sp. SG741. Next base: position 17,010 of record NZ_JAAZQP010000014.1, on the reverse strand, counting down.
GCATGTCGATGGGTTCCTTGGAGACCGATTGCTACACCGATATCGGTCACGATCTCAACCGATTTGTCGGAGCAAACCGTTCCTCAGCGAATTGCCGGCGATTGTTTTGCCAGATCGAAGATGTTGACGGCTTCGGCATCCGGCCCCTAAAGCTCGGCGACAAGAAGGCTTTCCGCTCGCACGGTCTGTCCGGTATCCGAAACCTAGCTTGGAGCGAATCGTGACCACCAAAATCCGTCTTCTATTGACGAACGATCCAGCGCTGCCGGCGCTGGCTGCCCTCATGGAAGAAATGCAGGCGCATTATCAGGTACCCTGTCCGTCGCGGGCCGAAATCATTGCCGGGCTCAAGGCAATGCCACAAGGTGCCGAGATCCTGATCGTGGAGGAGAACGACGCCACCCTGGGCTTCGCCGCCTTCTCCGGGATCTTTCCCGGACCTGGCCTGAAACCGGGCATCTTTCTGAAGGAACTGTTCGTAAGCGCCGCGCAACGCAGCCGCGGCTTGGGCCGAGACCTCATGCGCGCGCTCGCCGAGCTGGCACAAGAGCGGGGGCTTGCCCGGATCGACTGGACCGCCGACCCTGAAAACGCAAAGCTTCTCGATTTCTACGACGGGCTCGGCGGCACGCGCAAACCCGATAAGCTGTTCTATCGCCTTGATGGAAAGGCGCTCGAAGAACTGACGATCTGACCGCCAGCCTGTTGCAACGCTGCTCCCTGTCTCAGTCGCGCATGCTCTCGGCTTGCCCCATCAGCCATGCCTCGAACGTCCGCATCGAAGCGCCGGGGGAGATGTCTTCCGGCTTCGCGAACCAGTATCCGTATTCGCTTCGATAGCCGAAGCCATTGGGGTTGATCAGTCGACCTGTCTCCAACTCATCGAGAATGAGGCCGCGCGGTATCAACGCCATCCCCTGTCCGGCAAGGGCCGCGCGGATCACCATGGTGTAATAGCCGAACCGCGTGATGTGATGGACGGCGATATCGGGCTTTCCGTGGCTTTCGGCGAAATGCTGCCAATGCAGCGGCGTCTGCGGATGTTCCAGCATGACACCCTCGGCCAGTTCGTCGATCGTGCCCGGAATGCCATTCTTCTGCCAATAGGATGGCGCGCTGACGATCAGAACCTCGTGCCCGAACAGATATTGCGCAGTCTCTCCCTTGTTCGGTGCAATGAGAAAACGGAATATGCCGTCCGCCGTCTCCGATTGCGTGGGTAACACGAAGGTCGTGAACTGCACGTCTATTTCCGGATGTTGTTCAGCGAATTGAACGAAACGCGGCAGCAGCCAACGATCGCCGAAAATCGGAAGAACCTGCAGGCGCAGCACACCAGGGCCGGGCTTCAGACGCGCAACGCGCAACGCCGCATCTTCCATCGCCTTCAGCGCGGTGCGCGCGTGTTCGATGTAAATCAGACCGATCTCCGTGGGGATCATGCCGCGCGGCGTTCGAGTGAAGACCGGACTGCCGATCAGGTCCTCCAATGCGAGCAACTGCTTGCTGACGGCGCTCTGGGACAGGGATGTGCTCTCTGCGGCAGCACTCGTCGATCCCCTCTCCGCCACGGCAAGCAGAACCTGCAGGGCAGTCATCGAAGGCAAGTGCTGTCGGCCCGATACCATGAGTTCTCCGCAGGAGCGCCGATCATGGCTACATCTCCTCGGCCCATTTCAATAATCCACTGACGAAATTCGAGCTAGTCGGTTTTGTCATAGCGTAGTGAAATAACTTCGCTTGCCGATTAAATCAGCACGTAGGAGCATTGCCAAAAGTTTAAACAAACAGGGGACATCAATGTCTGAGCCCACGCAGCTATGGGGCGGGCGCTTCAAGTCCGGACCGTCCGAGGCCTTGGCCAATCTGTCACGCGCGCCGCTGTCCTATTTCCGCCTTTTCCGGGAGGATATCGCGGGCTCCCGCGCGCATGCTTCCGAACTGAAGCGCGCCGGCGTTCTCGACGAAAGCGAATTCGCAGCGATCCGAGCTGCCCTTGACGACATCGAAACGGATGTCGCCGGCGGTCATCAGCAACCGATCGCGGGCGACGAGGATGTCCATACCTTCCTGGAGCGCCTGCTGATGGCACGCCTCGGCGCGCTCGGCGGGAAGCTTCGCGCCGGACGGTCCCGCAACGACCAGACAGCCAACAACACGCGCCTCTATCTGCGCCGCATGGCGCGCGAGCTCTCGCGGGAGATCATCTCGGTCCAGGAAGCATTGACTGAGCAGGCTTCGCACCATGCCGAGACTGTCATGCCGGGCTTCACCCATCTGCAGCCGGCCCAGCCGATCGTCCTCGGTCACCACCTGATGGCGCACGCCCAGTCCTTGTTGCGCGACCTGCAGCGCTTCGAAGATTGGGACCGTCGCTTCGACCGCTCGCCGCTCGGCGCGGCGGCACTTGCCGGCTCCGGCATCGCCTGCCGTCCCGACCTGTCCGCCATTGAGCTCGGCTATTCGGCCGCCTGCGAAAACTCGATCGACGCCGTCGCCGCCCGCGACCATGTCGCCGAGTTTCTGTTTATCTGCTCGCTGGTCGCGGTCGACCTGTCGCGGCTGGCAGAGGAAATCTGCATCTGGAGCTCCAAGCAGTTCAGCTGGGTGCGGCTGCACGATTCCTATTCCACCGGCTCCTCCATCATGCCGCAGAAGAAGAACCCCGATATCGCCGAATTGACGCGCGGCATGTCCGGCACTCTCATCGGCAACATCACGGGCTTCCTCGCCACCATGAAGGCCATGCCGCTCGCCTATAATCGCGACCTGGCCGAAGACAAGCGCGCGCTGTTCGAAACGATCGACGTTCTCGAATTGATCCTGCCAGCCTTTGCCGGCATGGTGGCAACACTGGAATTCGATGTCCACAAGCTACGTGAGGAGGCTCCCAAGGGCTTCACGCTCGCAACCGAGGTCGCCGACTGGCTGGTCGGCCAGAACGTGCCATTCGCCGAGGCGCATGAGATAACCGGCGCGGTCGTTCGCTATTGCGAGGAACGCGGCCACGATCTTGCCGGGCTCACCGAAGACGACCTGCCGAAGATCGATCCGCGGCTGAACAAGGATATGCTTGCCGCCATCACGCTCGACAAGGCGCTTGCCAGCCGCACCGGCTATGGTTCCACCGCGCCGGTGCGCGTGCGCGAACAGATTGCCCGCTTCGAAACGGCAATCGATGCCTGCCGCGCCTTTGCCGGCGCGCCGACGAAAGCAGCCCGTGCCACCCATGGAGAGAACGACCCTCAGGAGCTTCGAAGCCGATGACAGTTGCAAGCGCCAGCCCTTCGCCCACCGATGACAAATACGAGATCGCCCATCTGCGCCTGGTGCCGAAGCGGCATATCGGCCGCATGGTCGCCGCTGCCATCGTCCTCGTCCTGCTCGCGGGGCTGGTGCGCGCTTTCAGCGTCGGCCAGATAGAATGGAGCTACGTTCGCGAGTTTCTGTTCGCGCCAGCCATTCTCGACGGTCTCACTAATACGCTGCTGATGACCGTAGCCGCCATGGCTGTTGGCATCGTGCTCGGCGTCCTCATCGCCATCATGCGCATTTCCGGCAATCCGGTGCTCTCCTACATCGCCATCGGCTATGTCTGGATCTTCCGTGGCGCGCCGGCGCTGCTGCAGCTGATGCTGTGGTTCAACCTGGCGCTGATCTTTCCGACCATGGGCATCCACGGCCTTATCGAATTCCGAACCGTTGACGTGATGACGCCCTTCGTCGCCGCCATGCTTGGCCTCGGCATTTCCCAGGGCGCCTACACCTCCGAGGTCGTCCGAAGCGGGCTGCTCTCAGTCGATAGCGGCCAATACGAGGCCGCCCGGACCATCGGCATGACGCAGATGAAGATGCTGCGCCGCATCGTGCTGCCGCAGGCCATGCGCGTGATGGTCCCGCCGATCGGCAATGAAGTGATCGGCATGGTGAAGCTGACATCGCTTGCAAGCGTCATCCAGTATTCCGAAATCCTCCACAACGCCCAGATCATCTACTTTGCCAATACCCGCGTTCTCGAGCTGCTGCTCGTTGCCAGCTTCTGGTATCTCGCCGTTGTCTCCGTCCTGTCGGTTGGCCAGCACTATATCGAGCGTTATTTCGGGCGCGGCTCGAAATCGATCAAAACGTCCATGTGAGGTCGACCATGAAACAGGATATTCTCGTCAAGGCCGTCGACGTCACGAAGAACTACGGCGACTTCTGCGCCCTCGACAAAGTCAGCATGGAGGTCGTGCGCGGCGAGGTCAGCTGTATCATCGGCCCCTCCGGCTCTGGCAAGAGCACGTTTCTGAGATGCATCAACCTTTTGGAGCGGATGGATGGCGGCGCCATCTGGGTCAATGACGAGCTGATCGGCTATCGCCGCGAAGGCAACAATCTGCACCAGATCAGCGATGCGGAAATCTCCCGTCAGCGCCGCCGCATCGGCATGGTCTTCCAGCGCTTCAACCTCTTTCCGCACAAGACCGCGATCGAGAACATCATCGAGGGACCGGTGCATGTCCTCGGACAGTCCGTGGAGCAGGCCCGCGAACGAGCCTCCATCCTTCTGGAACGCGTCGGTCTTGCCGAGAAGGCGAACCATTATCCGTCCGAACTATCAGGCGGCCAGCAGCAGCGCGTCGCCATCGCCCGCGCCATGGGCATGCAGCCGGATCTCATTCTCTTCGACGAGCCCACATCGGCGCTCGATCCGGAACTCGTCTCCGAAGTGCTCGACGTCATGAAGGATCTTGCAGCGTCCGGAATGACCATGATCGTCGTCACCCACGAATTGGGCTTTGCCCGCAATGTGGCCAATACCGTCACCTTCATGGAAGCGGGAAAAGTGGTCGAAACAGGCTTGGCATCGGAGGTTCTCAGCACTCCGAAAAGCGCCAGAACGGCGGAGTTCATCAAAGCCGTTCACAGTTGAGAAGAGGAAGCTGGCGGAACAGGAAGCCCTCCGGCTTTGCACCAGAGTCAAAATGGGGAACAACATGAACAGGCATCTCGTCATGCTCGCAGCTCTTTGCGTTGCTGCAACCGCAGCCAACGCTGAAGGCCTGCCGGAAAGAATCAAGTCCGCCGGCAAGGTCGTCGTCGCCAACCAGGCGAACTATCCGCCGATGGAATACAAGGATCCGGCCACCAACAAACTCATGGGCCTCGACATCGATCTTGGCCTCGCGCTCGCCAAACAACTCGGCACCACGGTGGAATGGTCCGATATCGGCTTCGAACAGATGGTCTCTTCCCTGACGACCGGCCGCGTCGACCTCATCCATAGCGGCATGAGCGACCTGCCCACCCGTCGCGACACGCTCGATTTCGTCGACTATATGAAATCCGGCGCGCAGTTCTACACATCCTTTGCCCGCAAGGACGAGTTCAAGAAGCCGACCGACTTCTGCGGCAAGATCGTCGGCATGAGCCGCCGCACCTCCTTCCCGGATGAGACGGCGAAGTGGAGTGCGGCCAACTGCGAAGCCAAGGGACTGCCGGCCGTCAAGGTTGTCGGTACGGAAGGCTCGGCGGACGCCCGTGCCCAGCTGAAGCAAGGTCGCGTCGATGGCGCGGTGCAGGGTTCCGAAACGCTTCCCTATCTGCTGAGCCTCGAGAAGGACACCTATACCGTTGTCGGCGAGCCCTTTACGGCCGTCTATCAGGGCATCGGCTTTGCCAAGAAGGATACCGAGCTCCGCGATGCCTATGCCGCCGCGCTGAAGGCGCTGATGGCCAGCGGCGAGTACAAGACGATCTTCGCCAAATACGGCCTCGAAGGTGCGATGCTGGACGGCATCTACGTCAACGCTCAAGCCGTAAAGTAACGCCTGGCGTCCGCGGCTCCGGCGTGAAAGCGCCGGGGCCGCAAACCAATGACCCGGTGAAGGCAGCTTCATTCGGGTCCATCATTCCCAAATACGAGAGAGCAGACAATCATGTCCCGCGTTCTTGGCGACGCCCCGATCGACAGACTGGCATCCTTTATTTCGGCACTCCGGTTTGAGGCCCTTCCCGCCGATGTCGTCGAAAAGACCAAAATCCATATTGCCGATACATTTGCCGCCGCTCTCGCCGGCGGCCGCTCGAACGAATTCCGGATCGCGAGGCGTCTTGGCCGAACGCAGGGAAACGCGCGGCTCTGGGGTACCACTGAGCGTGTATCCGCCCGCGACGCCGCGCTGATCAACGGTGTTGCGGCACATGCCTTTGAGCTTGATGATGCCGGGGGATGTGATCACTCCGGTGCCGTCGTCATGCCCGCCGTCATGGCCGCCATTGCTGAAGAATCGCGCGTCGTAACGGGCAAGGAACTGATCGCGGCTGTGGTCGCCGGCTACGATGTCGGTCGGCGGATTCTGGAAGCAGCCGGCGGATATGACAGCCACAACAGCCTCGGCTGGCACTCGACCGGCACCTGCGGCACGCTTGCTGCGGCGGCAGCCGTCGCCAATATCTGCGGCCTCGATGCCTCTACCACGCGCGATGCGATCACCCTTGCGACCAGCTTTTCGTCCGGTCTGTGGGCTTTCATCCACGACGGTTCGCAGGCCAAGAAAATTCATGCCGGCCGTGCAGCCGAAGGCGGCCTGCTTGCCGCGCAGCTGGCCACGGAGGGCTTTGCCGGACCATCCAAGGTCTTCGATGACGTCTGGGGCGGCTTTTTCCGCTCCTTCAACAAATCGGCCTGCGAGGCGGAGAAGCTCAGCGACGCGCTCGGTGAAAGCTGGAAAGTAAAACGCGCTGTTTTAAAACCCTACGCCTCCTGCCGCGGTGCCCACTCTGCCGTGGATGCACTGGACGACCTCCTGCGGGAAACGGGCCGCCGGGCCAGCGAGATAACGACGATCGAGCTGCGATTAAGTCCCATGTTGATGGGCATGTGCGGTGCCAAGGAGACCGGCGCGATGGCGCCGACCCAGATGAGCCTGCCCTATGCCCTTGCCGCGCGCTGCGTTTTCGGCACGGCAGGGCTCCAAGCCTATTCGGCGGAGCGGCGCTCCGACGCCCGTCTCCGCAGCATCATGGATCGCATGCGCCTCACCGTGGATGATGGCATGCTGCCGCTCGACGAGCCGGTGGTGACACTGATCTTCACGGATGGTTCCAGCGCTTCGCGGATGGTGCCGCGGGCCACCGGCTCTGCCGAAAGGCCGATGCAGCCTGCCGCGGTCGCCGCCAAGTTTCGCGAGCTCACGGCCATGGCCATGGAGCCGGAACAGGCCGATCGGCTTTGGGCCGCGATCGCCGACCTTGAAAACCTGGATGACTGCCGCAGGCTCGAAACCCTGCTGGCGGGCAACGCGGACAACCGCCCCGTCTTTTGCTGAGGATACAGCCGTGACCTATGACCTGACCCCGCGCCCGCTCAACCCTGCTGACAAGGCCCCGGCGATGACCTGGCCGAACGGTGCCCGAAGCGCCCTGTTCATCGGCTTTGACGTCGATGCGGAAACCGCATGGATCGGCAACAATCCGTCCAATATCGACCGCATGGTCACCACCTCCCACGGCGGCTATGATGCACGCGTCGGGATAGGCAAGATTCTTGAGCTGATGGAGGAACTGTCCCTGAAGGCGACCTTCTTCACGCCGGGATGGACGGCGCTCGCCCATGCCGAGGTCTGCGAGGGCATTCTGAAAGCCGGACACGAGATCGGACATCACGGCTATCTGCACAAGATGCCGGATCGCGAAAAACTGGACGAGACGTTCGAGGAGATCGATCGCGGCTTCGAGGCGCTGGAAAAGATTTTCGGTATCCGCCCTGTCGGCTACCGCGCCCCTTCGGGCGAGAACTTCCCGGAACTGCTGGCCTATCTTGCCAAATCCGGCATCCGCTATTCGAGCTCGTTCCGCGACGACATCCTGCCCTATCGGCATCGGTCCGCAGGCGATCGGCCGGGCCTGGTCGAGATCCCCGTCAATTTCGCCTTTGACGATTGGAACTTCGGCATGTCGAGCCGCACCAGTCCGCGGCCACTTTTCGGGCGGGACACGGTGCTCCCGCTCTGGATCGAGGAATTCGAGGCAACCCATGCATGGGGCGGGGTGACGACGCTTGTCCTGCATCCGCAGGTCTCCGGCCGGCCGATGCGCTGGCACATATTGCGCGACTTCCTGCGCCACGTGCAGTCGAAGGACGACGTCTGGATCGCGACCGGAGCGCAGATCACGGATCATTTTGAAACGCTGGAAAAAGAGCGCAAAGCTTCTTCAGTTTGAGACGAGGGGTGATACGACATGGCATTCGACCACGAAAAACTGCAGCAGCTGCGTGAAAAATTTGGCGAGGGGCATGGTGGCAACATCCATGATCCGGAATTCCAAGCCGTGGCCGACAAAATCTTTTCGGCAAGCGGTACTCGCGCTGCGCCCTTTAGCGGCATTCCGACCCTCCTCGATGCCACCTACCGGCCGATTGACGCCGAAAATCCAGACTTCGGCGATCTCGACATTGCCTTGATCGGGGTTCCGATGGATCTCGGTGTCACCAATCGCCCCGGTTCTCGTTTCGGGCCGCGGGCGCTGCGCGCCATCGAGCGTGTCGGACCCTACAATCACGTGCTGAAATGCGCGCCCCTCTTCGAAACGAAGGTCGCCGACATCGGTGATGTCCCATTCCGCAGCCGCTATCGCCTCGAGCTCAGCCATGAGGATATCGAACGTCGCTTCGGGCAGATCGTTGCTGCCGGCGTCATCCCGCTGGCGGTCGGCGGCGATCATTCGATCACGCACCCGATCCTCAAGGCCGTCGGCAAGGAGCGCCCTGTCGGCCTGATCCATATCGACGCGCATTGCGATACGGGCGGTGCCTATGACCTCACCAAGTTCCATCACGGCGGACCGTTCAGGAATGCGGTGCTGGATGGAGTTCTCGATCCCACGCGCACCATTCAGATCGGTATCCGTGGCGCGGCGGAGTATCTCTGGGAGTTCTCCTACGAATCCGGAATGACCGTCATCCATGCCGAAGACATTAGCCGGATGGGCATCGATGCCATCATCGAAAAAGCGCGCGCGGTCGTAGGAGACGGCCCGACCTATCTTTCCTTCGATGTCGACAGTCTCGATCCCGCTTTCGCACCCGGCACAGGGACGCCGGAAATCGGCGGCCTGACCAGCCGCGAAGTGCTTGCAATCCTCCACGGACTGAAGGGCATCGATTTCGTCGGCGGCGATGTGGTGGAGGTCGCGCCGCAATATGACGCGACAACGAATACCGCTCATGTTGCGGCACAGATGCTCTTCGAAATCCTCAGCCTGATCCGCTTCAGCCCGTCCCTGAAGCCCTAGCGCATCCCGTCGGTCGCGCGCGCCCAGCGCGGCCGATCACCACAGGATGAGGGCCTGAACCTCACCCGCCGGAAATGAAAGGATTTTCTCCAATGACGCTGGACATGAAGGCGGGCGTATCCGGAGAGCAGATACGGCCTGACAGGCTTGCGGAAGCGCTTGAACGTCTGAAGGAGACGGTCGGGCCTTCCGGCTGGAGCACCCATCCCGGCCTTCTCGAACCGCATGTCGTCGATTGGACGGGCGTGATGCGCGGCAGTTCGCCCCTGCTGCTGAAGCCGGCACGGACGGAGGAAGTCGCAACTATCGTCTCGATCTGCCGGGAATATGGGCTGAAGATCGTGCCGCAAGGCGGAAATACATCCCTGGTTGGCGGCGCGGTGCCGAGCGGAAAGGGTGTCGAGATCCTGGTCAATCTCGCCCGCATGAACAAGGTGCGGGCTGTCGACACCGTCAACGATACAATGACTGTCGATGCGGGATGCCTTCTCGCCTCGATCCAGGCGGAGGCAGAGAAAAACGAACGTCTCTTCCCGCTGCGTCTTGCCTCCGAAGGCAATTGCCAGATCGGCGGCAACCTCGCCTCCAATGCGGGCGGCAGCAATGTCCTGCGCTACGGAAACACAAGGGATCTGGTTCTCGGGCTTGAAGTGGTTCTCGCGGATGGCCGCATCTGGAACGGCATGCGCGGCCTTCGCAAGGACAACATGGGCTATGATCTCAAGCAACTGTTCATCGGCAGCGAAGGCACCCTCGGTATCATTACGGGAGCCGTGCTGAAACTCTTTGCAAGGCCCGCCTCCGTGGCGACGGCGGTGTGCGCCGTGCCATCCGTCAAGGCAGCGCTGGATTTGCTTGCGCTTTGCAAGCAGCGAACCGGCGGGCAGGTCACTGCTTTCGAGCTCATGCCGGGGAGCGGCCTCGAACTTGTCCTCAAGCATTTCCCAGCCTGCCGGTTCCCCTTGGAAAGGCTTTGCGAATGGCAGGTGCTGATCGAATTTTCCTCGAGCGACGAAACCGCCTCGCACCAGGAAAGGATGACGGCCGTGCTTGCCGAGGCTTATGAGGCCGGCTTGGTCAGCGACGCCGTCGTTTCCGCTTCTCTCAGCCAAAGCAGAAGTTTCTGGGCGCTGCGCGAAGGATTGGCCGAAGCCGACATGATGGAGGGACCGACGATCCAGGGCGATATCGCTGTTCCGATCTCGTCGATACCGGATTTCCTCGAGATCTGCTCTGCGGCGATTTCCGAGGCCGTCAAGGGAGCCCGCATCATTGCTTTCGGCCACCTCGGAGACGGAAACATCCACTTCGGCATCATCCAGCCCGATGACGTTTTGCCCGAGGATTTCCTGGCCAGATCGGATGAGATCCACGGCATCATCAACCACAGCGCCCTGCGCTTCGGCGGAACCGTTTCAGCCGAACACGGGCTCGGTACGCTCAAGGCAGGTGCGGTGCTCAAATATCGCGGCGAGGTCGAGCAGGACCTCATGCTTGCGATCAAGCACAGTCTCGATCCCTCAGGCATGATGAACCCTGGCAAGGTGCTGGGAGCGGACCGTCGTCAGCTGCAGGAATAACGTCCACTCTGGTTGCTCGGCGCAACCAGAGTCTCGCCATGTATTCGACGAATACCGCCATCCATTGCCGCAGCGCCTCCTTCGGCGGAAGACTTTCAGCCAACTCAATTGCGGCTTTGGTGAGCTGTTCGGTCTCGTTGCGGTAGACATCACCGATCGAGGCATCGCGGGACGGGAACTGGCGATAGAGCGTGCCGATGCCGACGCCCGCGAGGCTGATCAACCCGGTGCGCGAAGGCGTGCGATCTCCTACGCGCTCGATTGCGAGCATACGAAAGCGCTCCGGGCAAAAAGCGAGGAAATGGTCCACGAAGGTTTTGCGGTTCAATACGCTTAACAGGAGTGAGCGCGTCGCAGCCTTAATCTGCGACTGACAAAATGCTCGTCGCCTCGCCGCGGACTTCGCCTTCCATCTCGAAGGCGAAGTCCGCGAGCATCAGGTTCGAGATGTCGATCAAGGCCTGCATCTCTGTCACCTCGCAACGGCGCCTTCGCACCGGTCGCGCGACCTACCCCTCGAAGCGACTCGAGGCGTCACGATCGCGGTCGTATCGTCTCGTGAGCGGAAACGGCGGCAACCAGGATTCGCGACGGACGGTCCAGAGTTCGTAGGTTGGTTTCAGCTGGTCAGGGGCATCCAGGGATCCCAGGTTCACTTCGATTTCGTCCGCGGTGCGGGCGAAAACGGGCGAGCCGCAGCGGGGACAGAAAAAACGCCCGGCGTAGTCGCGTGTTTCGCCTTCGATCGTCACCGCATCCTGAGGAAATATCGCGGAAGCGTGAAAAAGGGCGCCGTGATGCTTGCGGCAGTCGAGACAGTGGCAGACGCCGACCCGGTATGGGCGTCCCGACGCCACAATTCGAACGTCGCCACACAGGCAACCGCCGGTGAATCGGTCCATGCTGTGCCTCCTCTAAAAACAAGCAGGCAGAATGTTTACGACGAACAGCACGGTCATCGCAATTACTGCAGCGCCCATCGCCGCCATTCCCGCTATCGATCCGGACAAGTCTTTGCTCGGCGAACCCGATGCGGCACCGGCCAATCTGCCAAACGCAGGCAATAACAACGAAGGGAACGAATTGATGATCAACAGATGGAAAAAATCGGGTTTGCCGCAATCCTTCCCGGAACCCGCTCGGCCACTTCTTCCTGGAAGACACGGTCAAAAGCCGAGGTTTCACTGTCCGATCTCTGCTCCGCCGTCCGGAGGAGCATTGTTCTTTCGAAACAGCGACGCCAAGATCGTTTGCCAGCGCCTCATCTCAACGATGCGATCAAGGGACTTCACAAAGAGCTTCCCGAACACTAGAACGACATTGGTCCAAAGTTGACCAGCTGACCGATGAAAGAATTCGCCGGCATTGTTTCCTAAACGTGTCGGCCAGGAAATATCCAACTCGCCGTACCAAGAGGTCGGTCGATGGCGACAGGCACGAATGACCGCCGCCAGAGAGCAAGGTAGAATCCATGCGTACACCAAGACGGCCAGGCAGTCCGCTCGAAGCGGCTGAGGCGCTCTTCAAGCCAGTCAAAAAGGCGCCTGCTCCCGCGGTCGAACGGGGGCCGCTTCCGAATATCAAAGAACTCGTCTCCCTGAAACTCGACAGCGAAGTCCTGGCTTATTTCCAGGCAGACGGCGCTGGCTGGCAGGACCGGATCAACGACACCCTGCGCGCCGCCATGAAGATGAAAGACTAGGCCGCACGGCGCTCAGCAGGCTAGTGCGGCGCAAGACACTGGGGTCACAGCTGCGACAGATCGCCGACATCGGCATCGCCAGCTGCGGCGGGTCGGCGGGCGGTCTATCGGTTAACTTGGCGAGGACGTCTAGCGCATCGGGTCGCTCTCTCCTCCACTCCCCCAGGGAAGGCCTTTCTGGGAAAGGCGGCATACATGGCTATCAGCCTTCGAACGCATGTCGAGTGGGGCAGGCAAGCGGACTCAACAGGGCCTTCGACCTGGCGAGATTGACGGAACACTATCGCGAGATGAAATCGGCAGTGGCCGGCACAGTGCCCCCATCGGTGATGGCTGACCCAAACAAGCAACCGATCGTTGCCCGACATTTCCCGCAGACGACACCTACAGCGCTGGACGCCGGGCACCCGCCTCAATTCGGTTTACCCGACGAAGTTGCCCGGTCATGATGATCCTGCGCTTACCCATCCGAGGCCACGACCCTCGTCCGGTTCAAAGCTCTCGCCTTGAGGAAACTTGAACCATCGGCCCATACAGTCGAATATCGTTTTGGACCGCATGCGACCTGCGAAACGCCGATCGGTAATGACGCATATTCACGACGAATATGGTCAATTGCGCACCGACAGCTGACATTTCTTGAGTTGGTCGCTCCGCAGAGATACTATGCACCAACCAGATATACGAACACCGGTCGCGCATTTTTGGGAAACACTCGACTTTTTTGTGGTAAGTGCGCCCGAGAGTAATAGCGATGGAGACATTTCGCACCCATGATTGAACTAACACCGTCCCAGATCGCAGGGTTGAAACTTGCCCAGCAAGGAGACCTTTATCCGCAGTCTGCGAAGAAGTGGACGCACCAGAACGCAACCGTGACATATGCAAAGACCGATCGTTGGAAAGAACGACCGCAGAAAATCAAATTCATAAGCGCCAAAACATTGGAAGAGTTGAGGGAGCCCGGCTTTCTTGAGCGTCTCCACTTTAACGACGATGCCGAAAAGGACGTGTACGCCATAACCATGGCCGGCAAGATATGGCTTCTGAAGAACAAGTAGAGCCAGGGCCCCATAGGCCGAGCATGATTGTCGCCGTGCCCGTCGACTGCACCCATATCCTGCCGAGATAGACCCGGCACCACCGAACGAGCGAAGCTGATGATATCGTGTCGATGACAGCTCGTTCAGGTGGTTTGGAGGCAATGTGAAATCGAAATCGTGAACGAGTGTTCGCAAGAGCAGACGTTCACCGTGGACTCCATCGATAGTCTTCAACCCTATTTTACACTTTTGAAGATGACGATGTCACCGGAAGAAATGTGACGTTTGTTAAGGCGACTCCGCCCATTGTGCTCGCGCTCCCTCGCATGCGCTGTCCATGAGCAATATTTCGTCACAGGATTCAATATTGAAAAGCCGCAGTTCAAACGTAGAGGCTTCACACCGGCATCGATTTTGATGCCGGTGCATATTTTAACCCTGCTGGAAAGATCATAATGATGGCTGATTCGAGATTCTTTGAAAAACGCGGGCCTTTCGATCTGGCGACGGTAGCATCGTGCGCGCGCGGCTCGGCGATTTCAAAAGATCTCGTGCTGACCGGTGTGGCCACTCTTCAGACAGCTGGTCCCTCCGACATCAGCTTCCTGGACAACCGCCGTTATCTGGCTTTCCTTGGCAAATCTCTGGCAGGCGCGATTATCGTGCATCCGGATTTGCAATCCGATCTGCCGCCTTCTGCCGCGGCTATTGTGACTATTGAGCCTTACGCTGCGTGGGCGCGTGTTTGCGCACTCTTTCATCCTGAATCGCTTGTATCCCCAGGGGTTCATCCATCCGCCATCATCGAGGAAGGCGCTTCAATAGATCCCTCCTGTGAGGTGGGACCGAATGTCGTCATCAGCAGCGGCGTCGTCATCGGCGCCGGCTGCGTGATCGGCGCCGGATCTGTGATTGGTCGAGCCGTCGTCATCGGACGAGATTGCAAGATTGGGGCTCAAACTACCGTGAGCCATGCAATCATAGGCTCTCGTGTCGAGCTTTTTCCCGGCGTCAGAATAGGCCAGGAAGGCTTCGGCTTTGCTGCGACAGCAGAGGGTTTTCTGGGCGTGGCCCAGCTCGGGCTCGTGGTCATCGAAGATGATGTCAAGGTCGGTGCAAACACCACCATCGATCGCGGATCAGCGCGAGACACGGTCATAGGGGCGGGTACTCGCATAGATAATCTCGTTCAAATTGGTCATAACGTTGTTCTCGGCCGCCAATGCGTCGTCGTTGCGCAGGTGGGTATCGCTGGCTCCACCACCGTGGGCGATTTCGCGAAAATCGGGGGACAAGCGGCAATTGCCGGTCACCTGAACATCGGCCGCGCCGTGCAGATCGGCGCACAGGCGGGTGTAATTTCCGACGTCGAGGAGGGAGCGGTCCTGCTTGGAAGCCCCGCTCAGCCAAAACGGGATTTCTTGCGCCAAGTAATCACATTAAGAAATATCGAGCGCCAGGCCGGGCTCGGCGTTCAGCCTGATGGTCGGACCGGCCAGGGAAACCGCGCGGTATAACCGGGCGAAGGTCTTTCAGAGGAAAGTCTTGCCGCCGTCGATATTTAGCACCTGGCCGATAATGTGGGGCCTCGGCCCCGAGCAAAACGCGATAACGTCCTTTTGGCCATACACAATCTACCTCATTCCCTTACCAGATGTTGTCCTCATCATCCTGGGCCTCGGGAGGCTGAGGCATGATGAAACAACCAAGAATGATGGTCGCCATGAAGGCAAGAAACAGAAGCACGCGGTCCCCTCCGATCTCATCGGAATGCAGCAGGCCTTGAAAGGTCAAGCACGCTTTATCGTCGCTTGGCTCATTGCCTTTAGGTGCTGGAGACCTCGATACAGCAGTTCGATTATCGAGATTCCTGGAGGCAGGAACCCGGCCGGAACGTTACCGTGTGTTACGGATTATAGATTCTTGCAAACGAAGGATTGTGTTGGTCGCGGACTGCAAAGCGAGTTCTCCGGCACAGTGTAAACGGCCAGCTCACTTCATCTCGCAATAGCAAGAAGCGTCGCCGATAGGATGCGCCGCGGTCGAACTGTTCAACACAGGTTGAGCAATTCTCCTCTCTGATGTATCCAAAAGGGGGTTTTGAGGGGAGAAAAGTATGAAAAAATATATCTCGATACTGGCATGCGCCATACTAGCATCGTGTCATTCACTTAGACCTACCCCCGAAGCGCCTCCCTCCATCGTACGTCCATTGACGCCGGAGGAAACCAGCGCCGTTCAAAACGGATTTCAAAAATCACTCTCGTTGAAGCAAGTGGCGGTTAACAGCGGGAAAGCCCGCACATCGTCTGGCGGAGCGACATATGCCTGCGGCACAGCGAACCTTGGCAAAGACAGCCCGAATGCCCCATACATCGGCACGCTCGTGCAAAGTCAGTTTGGTGGCCAGAACGTCACCATCTTCAACCTGATGGCCTATGGGCAGACGGATGAGTTGGCGGCGCAAGTGCGTGATCGCTGCAAAGCCAATGGCATTGATACTTAAGAACGCCGGCCAGCAATGATGGCCTTGTCTTGAGCGGCTGTCCCAATTTCCACGTTGAGTTTCGGCCTTCACACAATCGGCCTGCCCTTTGTAAGCCATGGGCGACCTCTCGCGCTCGACTCTCGCTGTGGATTCGAAGATGATCATCGGGAACTTGGGGGGATGGCACCTTGAAGCTTGTGACGCTGACGGCGGTTCTGCTGACCTCGATGGCAGGTTCATCACTTGCATCCGGCACCATTTACTATGGCTCCCGTGCCGGGATGGAAGTCACCATCGTCAGCATGTCGGGTCTGGATACTTCTCATGCCGAAATCCGGACGAAGCATACGCGCGCAAATGCAATCGCCTTCTGTCGTGAGTACGTTCAGAAAGTTACTCCGGACTGCATCAGGCAAGAGCTGTCGATGCCGTTGAGCGATGTAATCGAGGCCGATTGTAAGACCGGGATTTTCACAGATTTCGCTGGCGACCGATATCAATTCCGCGGTCGCAACCCTGCCCCCGACAGCATGGCGAAGTATCGGCTGGTGAACCTGCAGACCAATGACGATGCGGACGGCTCATCTGCCTCTGGCTACCCGACAAATATGGGGATCTTCCGCGCTCTGTGCCCAAGGACCGCCCCGGCCGACTATTGAAGCGCAGGCGTGACGATCCTGCGGGTGACGTTGCTTCCGGCGTCACGAGCCCTCTTGCCAAGTTAACAGCCCACGGCAAGCCGGGCACAATCACCTGCAAGATTGCCGGCAATTCCAGCAATGCAAAGCAATCATCGACTGCCCGATGCCCATCGTGAAAATACCTAGAGCAGATCTTGTTCATTCCGGGTCATATCCAGCGGCCCTGAAGTAGTTTGCGCATTCCGCCGGAGTGAAGCGGGGTAGCAGAGCGCCGACT
>NZ_JAAZQP010000013.1:45254-199602 GCF_012275435.1 Rhizobium sp. SG741 | reverse complement strand
CAGAATTCTCCTGCCATGAGCCAATCTCCTTCAAATATCCAGATTGAATCATACAGTTCAAGCAAAATCAAATGCATGATTGGGTTTGGAACCTAAGGCTTTGTCAATTTGCGTTGACGTGCATTCCGCTCATTTGCACAGCCTCGTTGACAGATACAACCGCTCTCAACGCATCTTACGGCCGCTATTGAAAATCGCCTGCCGGACGCCGTAAAGCACGACGTCCTGACAACGCGAAGAGCAAATCAGGCGTTGAAGCCGGCGTCTACACTGAGAACCGCACCGGTAATCAGACTTGCAGCCGGACCCGCCAGAAACGCGACCGCGCCGGCGACTTCACGGGGCTCGCCAAACCGACCAAGCGATGTGAGGCTGCGCTGATAATCAGCATTCTCGCCATTGGCCGGGTTCATGTCCGTGTCCGTTGAACCGGGGAGAACAAGATTGACGGTGATGCCCTGAGGGCCGAGTTCGCGCGAAAGGCCCCGCGTGAACGACAGAAGCGCCGACTTCGACATGGCATAAGCCGTCACACCCGGGAAAGGCACACGCTCCGCCAGGGAGGAGCCGATGGAGATGATCCGGCCCCCCGATGAGAGATACGGGATCGCCGCCTGCGCGAACAGGACGGGTGCGCGAACGTTCACATCAAGCATGGCCTGCAGGTCGGCGAGCGCCAGATCCGCGGTCATGCCGGCGGTTCCGATGCCTGCGCTGTTGATTAGAATATCAAGCCCTCCAAGTGTGTCGACCGTCTGGCTGACGGCGTGACGGATGGCATCCGGGTCGGCGCTGTCGGCCTGAATGGCAAGCCCGCGCCGGCCTTTTTCCTCGATAGTCTGAACTACCGATGCGGCCCTGTCTGCAGAACGCTGATAGGTGAATGCGACATCGGCGCCATTCTCGGCCAGCGCAATGGCAATCGCGGCCCCTATTCCCCGGGAGCCGCCGTTTACCAAGGCACGTTTACCAAGCAATTCCATCATTATTACCTTTATGCAGTGATCGATGTATAAATAGGTAAGACCATTGCAAATTGCCGTCAACTGATTTATGCAGTGGTCGATGCAAAATGACGTTTTGACCTCTCCAGAGCATGCAGAGCCGACCCACCGCTTACGCGGCCGACCGCGGGAATTCGACCGCCAGGCTGCGCTTGCCGCCGCGACAAGACTGTTCTGGATCAAGGGTTATGAGGCTGCCTCCATCGCCGATCTGACGGAAGCGATGGGGATCGGCACAAAGAGCCTCTATGCAGCCTTCGGCTCAAAGGATGCACTCTATGCGGAGGCCCTCCGATATTACTACACGACCTACGAGGGGTTGGTCTGGACCCGCTTCAGGGCTGCTTTGACCGCGAGAGACGCAGCGCTAGCATTTCTTCAAGATTCCGCCATCGCCATGACGGGTGGAGATTGCGATCTGCCGCACGGGTGCATGGCGACGCTCGCCACCGTGGGCAGCGAAGGACATGCCGAACTGGGCGAACTCATGCGAGCCACCCGTGCTGGCGGTTTTGATCTCCTCAAGGCGCGCTTCGACAGAGCGAAGAGCGACGGTGACCTTAAGGCCGCGGCAGACACGACCAAACTGGCGAGGTTCGTGCAGACAGTCCAAAGCGGGATGGCTATCCGCGCCCGCGATGGAGCGGATCGCGACGAATTGCATGCTGTGGCTGAAATCGCGCTTTCCGGCTGGGACAATATCACCGGCAACATCGATCACGGCATGCAGGGCAAGGCCTGATCCTTGGGGAGGCCGATCACGGCGGTAGCGGGCCTCAAGGCTCCTCCCTTATGTGGAGCGGGACGAGCTTTCCGTGAAGCGGCTCGGCGAGCAGCCGACAGCGCGTGTGAAGGAAGTGCTGAACGCACTCGCCGACTTATAGCCAATTGAAAAGGCGATCTCCTCCACCCCTGCTGTTCCAGACTTGAGCGCCTCCTTGGCAAGCGCCATGCGCCACCGCAACAGGTACGAGATCGGAGCGATCCCGACGATGTCACGAAAGCGTGTGGCGAAGGCGGATCGCGAGACACCGCAAAGCCTCGCCAGAGACTCGACCGTCCATTCTTGCCCGACATTCTCATGCATGGCACGAATTGCTTTGGCCGCGACAGGGTCTCGAAGGCCTGCAAGCAGGCCACCGTTGGCGGGCTCGACAGATTGTTCCGAAAGACCCGATGCAGGCATCCTGAGAATTTCGACCAGCGCCAGCTCAACGAGACGGACGATGATGAACTCGCTGGCCGGTCCAGGATCGCGGCCTTCGGATTCCATCATCGTGAGCAGGTTGTGAAGCCGGTGGAGTTTGGGTGAACGAGAGGGGATCTGAACGATGGGCGGGAGAAGCCCCGTCAGGAGATCCTCGTTGGCTGTCGAGAACAGAAATTTGCCCATGTGAAGCGAAATCGGCCTTTCCTGACCGGAGCCCAGCTTCAACCGTCCCTCCTGTTTGGCGGCCACCGCCGCGACGCTATCCAACGGCTCTACTTCCTCACTTGAGGTCAGCGTAAAAGAAAGCGTTGTCCGCAGCAGCACGAAGTCGCCGGTTTCCAGCCACATCGGATCGCAACCAGGTCGTATCAACTGGCAAGTGCCGTCTTCTATCCAGAAAAACAACAGGTCTCCCAGCGCTGGAAAGCTCAGACCCCAGTCGCCGGCGGCGTCCATGCCGCGACCCAGAAGGGCGGCGCGCGGCCGCAGCAATCGGACAATATCAAGGAAGGGATCCATTCTTGGACTTTAGATAAAGTATCCTGGGGTTTGAATTATGGAACGTGCAAATGCGATAGCATAATTTGCTGGAAGACTTAACGAGGCCGATGCCCCCATCGCTGGAGAAATTCGATGATTAAAGTCACCGCCGCTGATATCGACCGCTTTCTTGTCGAAGATGACGACCAGCCCATCGTGATGCTCAATCTCCTTCGGTTCAAGGCAGATGGGGGACGCCAGCGTTATCTCGACTATCTCGCCATGGCCGGTCCGATCGTCGCCCGGTATGGCGCGGAAATCCTTTTCGCCGGCGACGGCGCAACTGCACTCTGCGCCGAACCCGGTCAATCCTGGGACGCGGTGGCGCTGGTGCGCTATCCGAAACGGACTGCCTTCGTCGACATGATCGCCGATCCGGCCTACGCCGTTGCCGATCCGATACGGATGTCGGCGCTGGAAGAAGCAGTGCTGCAGCCAATCAACATCATGGCTCTGAGGGCAGAGGTACTCCCGCATTTCAAAAAGCTGTAGGATCGTGTTGCTGGCCGGTTGCGTGATTTTACACAAGAATGGCATTGATCGCCCTTTCTAGGTCCGCATGCCTTGTCGTTCCGGCATGGTTGCTACAGCAGCTTCTTCGACGTGAATTGGCAGATGCCGGATCCGTCTGCCGGTGGCGTTGTAGGGCGTATTGACCACGTTTGCAGTCGCCCCGACACGGCCTCATCCAGAACAGAAATGGCCGAGCAGTTTAGCTGATGCCGACTATGATGAATTCCTCCGACTATCAAACAACAGATCATGATGCGTTCGATCGAAAGCTCTACGCGTTCCTCGTCGACTGATGCGATAGACGGCTGCCGGTGGAATATTGGCAAGGGTCCAGCCGATATACGTCGCCTTCAAGTCCAGACGGTCGAGCAAGGGTCTGGCAATCGGGCATCGCGGACCGTAAGTGAATTGGTAGAATGCTCCACCATGGCGAAGATGCGAAAATGCGCCCCCCAGGATAGCATGCACCTTGCGCAACGGCATTGACAGAAGAGGAAGGCCACTCACGACAGCGCCTGCAGGTGCCGACGCTTGCAGCGGCAACTTTCTCAATTTGGCAGCATCCATCTCGATGATTCTTGCAGTCGGAAAACGAAGGCTAAGCTGCGTCGCGAAGTCCGCGCCATATTCGATCAGCACGAGGTTTTCTTCAGCGACACCTCGATGCAGCAATGCTTCCGTAAAAACGCCTGTCCCCGGGCCTAGTTCAATGACTGTGCCCGTCTCCGCAGATATTTCGGCTGTCATGAGAGAAGACAGCGCACGCCCCGACGGTGTAACGGAGGCGACCCGGAGGGGCGCGGAAAGCCACGCCCGAAAAAACAAAAGCGCATCGGCAGTCCTGTTCGTCATCGCTTGCTGGCTCCCGCGTTCAGGCGCACCGAATATCGTCGCTGAAGCCGCCACACCAAGGCTGTGAGTACTTCCGCGATAACAAGCAGGACCAGTATTTTCAGGGCGAGCGTGGACGAATTGATGCCGGGAATGGCCAGCACAGCCAGGTAGCCGGCGGCGATGAACAAGCCGTTCCACAGAACGATGCCGACTGCTACGCCAGATACGAACCGCAGCGTATTCGTGCCTAAAAGCCCAGCCGCTATGGGCGAGATCAAGCGCACGGTGGGAATGAGTTGCGACAGGATCGTGAGCGCTCCTTCCCGGGCACGCAGCGAGGATAATGTCCAGTCGATACGCGGCTGCGATAGACCCACCCATCTGCCGACCGAGTAGAGAAGCGTTACGGATCTTTTTCTTCCGATGGCACGTACGAGAAGATAGAGACCGAAGGCGCCCATAGAACTCCCGACCGTCGTCGCGATGACAGCGGTGTGGAGAGACCAGACGGCGCCTTCGGCCGCAATGCCTATGGCAACGAGAACACCATAGGAGGGTAGGGCAGGCAGGAAACGTTCCGCCAGCCCGAGCGCAAACAGACCGAATATGCCGTATACCGCAATCCAGTCGACAAGGTTTCCAAGGGGGTCCATATCTCACCCTTCCCGTCTGATGATTGTCGCGTTGAGACCGGAGAGTTCTGGAGGAACCTGCGCGTCGAACGAGACACCCGTCAGTTTTTCCGAAATCTCCCAAAGCTTATGTGCCACATGCTTTTCCATCGCCTGTCGCGGGATCTGCGCTTCGCTCGGGTGTCCACGGGTCTCGCCGAGTTTATCGGGGCCATAATAGCCACCACCTCGGGCTTTTGGAGACGTAGCCGCAAACAAGGTCGGCAGCGCGCCTTGTGCAACGGGCTGGAACAGAAACCACAGGAAAGACCTGAGAAGGCCCTGAGCGCTGCGGCGACCGGGGCCGTTGTGAAGCAGATTCGTACGCGATATCCCAGGGTGCGCCGCGATACTGGTAAGACCCCAGCCCGCTTCTTCGCTCCGCCGTTGCAGCTCGAAAGCAAACATCAGACATGCCAGCTTCGACTGACTGTAGACAGGCATGGGCTTGTAGCCCCGTTCCGCTTGCAGATCGTCGAAGTTGATGGCGACGTTTGCGCTTCGAACAGCAATGCTGGAAAGCGTCACAACGCGCGGGTCTTGTGCCCGCATTAGCAGCGGCAGGAGGTGACCCGTCAGGGCAAAGTGGCCGAGATAGTTGGTGCCGAACTGCAGTTCGAAACCGTCTTTGGTCGTCTGGCGCGTTGGTGGCGTCATCACGCCGGCGTTGTTGATGAGAACGTCGATATGATTGCGCGTTTCTTTCAGTCTTTTCGCAAGCGCTTCGATCGAGGCGAGGTCGCCGAGGTCGACAATCTCCAGTGCGACCGATGCCTGGGGCGATCTTTCCTTGATGCGCCGGACAGCTTCAGCGCCCTTCGTCGGATTGCGTCCTGCGATGATCACGTCGCCACCGGCTCGGACCAGGGCTAGCGCGTCTTCGAAGCCCAATCCACCGGTGCCGGTAATCAGGATCGTCCGGCCCTTCTGAGACGGCATATCGTCAAGTGTCCACGGTTGTGACATCATCAAATCCTTCTGTTTCTGCTGGGGCAAGATCGTCCGCCGAAGACGCGTTGTGCGGGGCACGTTCTTCGGCGGACAGAAGGTCGCCACGGGGGGAAGCGACCTTTCGCGGATCCGGAACGGGGCGGTTCCGGTCCGAGCCTATTCGATGGCGTCGATACGTTTGCGGAGCGGCGGCTTTACAGCGACGAAGGTCATCGTGCCGAAGAGCTCCGAGACGAAAAGGCCGGTATTTCCTAGTGTGTTGTATTTCATGACGGATGTCCTGTAAGAGTATCTGGTTGCGAACCCGCTGCGGCGCATGCACGCCATAGCGGGCATCCGTCAGGCGATACCGCCATTCGCGAAGACGTTTTGACCATCGATCCACGCACCGTCCTGCGAGCAGAGAAGGCCTATGACGTTTGCGATATCTTCGGGCTGGCCCAGCCGACGAAGCGGGGTTGCTTCCGGTATGCCGCGAAGCGCCTCTTCCCCGTGCTGACGCAAGAGTTGGGTATCGACGGCGCCTGGCGATATCGCATTGACCGAAATGTTGCGACCGCCCAATTCCTTGGCAAGAACGTTTGAGTAGATCTCCTGCGCCGCCTTGGTTGCAGCGTAGGCTGCCGTGCCGGGAGGGCTCATTTTGATAATACTTGAACTCAGGCTGATGATCCGGCCACCATCGCGGACGCGTCGTGACGCCTCGCGCAGCACGTTAAAGCTGCCTTTGATATTGGTGGCCATCATCCGGTCAAAGGCCTCGTCGGTCATCTGACTGAAAGGACCGACGTTCATGATGCCGGCGTTGTTGACGACGATATCGACGCCACCGAAGGCTTCGTCATTGGCGTCGAAAAGAGCCTTGACCGCAGCTGGATCCGCCACATCTGCCTGGCGAACGATGGCACGGCCGTCGGCTGTCTCGATATCGCGAACGACCTGCTCGGCCAACTCGCGATTGGTAAGGTAGTTCACAGTCACGGCGAAACCGTCCCGCGCCAGACGCCGGGCGGTGGCTGCCCCAATGCCGCGGGAAGAGCCGGTGACGATCGCGCCACGCTTGTCACTTGGTTGGGCGATAGCGCCGGTATCGGACGATTGAGCCGATGCAATACCGCTCATGGCAATAGCGGATGGCACGGCCGCCGCGAGGGCGAGGAACGTGCGCCGGGAATTGTCTGTGTTGGACATTGGAATATCTCCTAAGAAGTTTCGAATGTTTGAGCCCGCAATGGCGGCTCGCGGTCAGGGTTGGCGAAGGAAGGCGCCAACCCTTTGGTTTGCGATGAGGAGAGTGATGCCTGCTAGCACGGTCGACAAAGGCACGATCAACATGCCAAGGCCGAGGCCGTTTGAAATATCGGCTGCGCTGGCAGCATCGCTGACAATGCCAACGATCAGAGGGCCTAGTGCGGGCCCGAGGAGGCCGCTTCCAATCATGACGAGGCTGGTCGCCTGTGCCTGCCGTCCAGGACCGGCGATCAGATGCGCGGCTCCGAAGCCCCACGGCAACATGAACGAAAATGACAGCATTCCGGGCACGAAGAGCGCAATGGACATCCAGCCGGTCGGTGCAAACAGCGCCGCAATCGTCGTTACGCTGGCGATCAGGAATAGAATTGCCGGCGGGCCGAGCACTTTGCCGGTGCCTGAGCGAACAGCGTAGTCAAACCAGCGTCCACCGCCCAATGTACCGATGATCCCCATCAACCCTTGCAACATGCCGAACGAAACGCCGACCTCCGTCGCGGTAAAACCGTAGGTGCGGATCAGAAACGGTATGGCGAAGGCATAGAAAGGGGCTGCTGCGAATCCAAGGAAAACGGCGCCCGTGAACAACCAGCGGAAGGCCGGAGACGATAACAGGTCAAGGCTGGTTCGCAGAAAGGGTTCGTCGCGAGCGGCTGTTGTTGGAGGAGGGGGAGTGGAACCGGCAACAAGAATGGTCAACAATCCGATCAAGATGCCGATGGCTCCAGCACCGATCAGAACGACGCGCCAGCCAAATACATCTGAAATCGCGCCGCCTGCCGCAAAACCCACCATCGTTCCGAGTGGGATGCCCATGGCGAACAGGCCGATTGCAAGACCGCGTCGCTCCGGGCCAATTTTGCGGACGATGAGAGCATGACCCGCAGGCACTGCGCCAGCCTCTCCGAACGCAACGCCGAAGCGTGTGAGGGCCAGGAACATGAAACTGGCGGCAAAACCGCCGAGTGTCGTCATGACACTCCAGACCAGGACGCAGGACGCCAGTACGAACCGGGGAGATCCCCGATCTGCTGCGCGGGCGAGCGGCAACGAGAGGAGTGCGTAGCAAACCGCAAAGGCAAGGCCCGTAAGTAGGCCCATCTCAGTGTCGGTCAGCGATAGGTCTGCTTTGATTTTCTCCGCAAGGATGAAGGGAAGGATCCGATCGATCTGCGAGAACGCGTTGATCAGGAGAAGCACGATGCATATGGCGGCCACTCGCAGGCCTCTTGCGTATTCCCGGCTGGACGCAGCGGGCGGCGCTCGTGTCTCTAACGGGTCTATTGACCGGGCGACAATTTCTGTCATCTTGGGGTCACTCCTCGCTTGGTTGCACCCTTAAGCTAGATGGAGTGTCCAATGACCAGAATGCCCGAACCTTCAAGAAATTTGCCTATTCCTGCAAGAGAGGCGATGATGCCGGCGAGAAGCCACGTGTTGCCGTGGCCCCTGAAACAACCGGAGCCTTGCTTGAATTCTCCATTGCTGTCTGCCGTCATCGCCTACATCGAAGACCAGGGGGGCGGACAAGGCCTGTTCCCGACGGCCATTGAAGGCTTCAATATCGTCCGCTCGTTTCAATCGATGATGCCCATGCGAAACATCTATCGGCCGTCGCTATGCGTCGTGCTGGAAGGGGCGAAGGAGTTGCAGTTCGGCGACGAACATCTCAACTACCGCAGCATGGAGTGCTTGGTCGTCAGTGTCGGCGTCCCGGCGACCGGAAGGATCGTCGAGGCCAGTGCCGCAACGCCCTATGTCGGCGTCATGATCGATTTCGACGTCGCAACCGTGCGGGAGGTTCTCGAACAATTGGATACGCCGCCAGTGCAGTCCGACGCGACCGGTCCTTGCGCTTTTATCGCCAAAGTGGATCAGCCGCTTGCCGATTGCATACTACGTCTCGTTCGACTGCTGGCAACTCCGAAGGCGATTCCGATCCTGGCGCCTTCGATCGTGCGCGAGATTTGCTATTGGCTGTTGAGCAGCCCACATGGCGGCGAGATCTGCAAGCTTGCCTGTCCGGAATCAAACATCGAACGTGTGGTAAGGGCCGTATCCCTGTTGCACACCAACTTCGCGGAAACTTTGCGCGTCGATCAGTTGGCTGATGTTGCGCGGATGAGCCCGTCGTCGTTTCACCAGCACTTCAAGGCACTGACCTCGATGACTCCGCTCCAGTTCCAGAAGCAACTACGCCTGCTAGAGGCGCGCCGCCTCATGGTCACGCAGGCTGCCAATGTTGCTGAAGCCGCCTACAAGGTCGGGTACGAGAGCGCGTCGCAGTTCAGCCGAGAATATTCGAGAACCTTTGGCATCGCGCCCAAACAGGATGCCCTGAACCAACAGCGCCTCCACAACGAATATGCGAGCCGCGTCGTGAGATCCGCGTAATCGCATCAGGAAGCAGTGTGCGGCTAAGGTGCAAGCGGTCGAGCTGGGAAGACGATCGATTTCCTCACCCGAACCGGACGGATCTGCACGTCCAAGCGCCAGGAATTCATTCTTCTCTCCGATACGCTCGGGATTTCCATGCTGGTCTATGCCATCAACCACCGCATGCCGGAAGGCGCGACCGAAACGACAGTGCTCGGTCCGTTTTATGTGCAGGACGCCTCGGAATTGCAGGTCGGCGCCGATATCTCGGCATCGATGGAGGGCGAGCTGCTTTACGTCTCCGGGGTGGTGAGATCGGCGGATGGCCAACCGACCGCCAACGCCATTGTCGATGTCTGGCAGGCCGACGATGACGGTTATTACGACGTGCAGCAGTCCGGGTCTTCCTGAAAGCAGACGTCGATGAAGCTACGCCTTGACGGCATCAAAGCGCAGTCACGCGGTGCCGGCTGTCAAGGCGCTCCAAGCCGCGTGTGAGTCCATGTAGTCTCTCCAATGCGCGATCTTCCGGTTCTTCAATTCGATAATCGAGCAGAACCGATTGTCATAATCGGCACCCGTAGAGATGATCGTTCCATGAACCTCGTACTCAATGATGACGACCCCGTCGCCATCCGCTTTGTTGACGATCAAATTATCGGCGGATCGGAGCTGGATATTACCGACATATCCCTCGAACTGTCGCATCAGGCGGGCGCGCCCGGAGATCACGCGAGGCCAGCCCAATTCATAACGGACTTCGTAAACGATGTCGTCGGCAACGACATCGAAGAAGTGTTCACCATCGACAAGGTCTCCCAGTGCCCTTCGCACAAGATCAAAATAGGGTTGGGCAGCCTTGTAGGAGGAATAATTCTCGCCTGACATTTTGTTATCTCCATGCATCTTTCGGATTGTTCGCCTGCGGCCTGTCGACAAAGCCGGTCATCCTGCCGGATACCCGAAGGGTCCGACGCCGCGCCGCGCCTCACATCCACGCAGTCGCGTTTCGCCGCACGAACTGTTCGAATGTCGTCGCCGGTCTGCCTGTGACGCGTTCGACGTCGTCGTTGGGTCGTGAACCATTGCCGGTGATGACCGCCGTGGTTAGCCAGCGGAGCGTGACCGCATAATCGGCGGGCACGAACCCGGCTTCAACCGCGGCGCCGATCCAGGCTTCCGGATCAATATCATTGTGGGCCACAGGGCAACCGGCGACTTTGGCGATTATGTGGGCGACGTCGGCCAAGCTGAGCGACTGGGGACCAGTGGGCGCGTATGTCGCGCCCGCATGAGCGGCAGGAGTGAGCAGCGTCGCGACCGCGACCGACGCTATGTCCTCGGCATCGACAAAGGCCTCGCTGCCGCTGCCGGTAGGCACCGTGATCTGCCCGCCGATGAGAGGCAAATGCTCGTCGCTGAAGTTCTGCATCACCCAAGCCGGGCGAAGAATTGAATGACTGAAACTCTTGCGGCGCGCAAGATCAAGCTCGACGGCGTGTATGTCGACCTCAGCCGGTGCTCGATCACTGCCGTAGGTGCTGAGGTAGGTTATGTGACGAACCCTGGATTGTTCGGCAAGATCGAGGAAGTCAGCCACTCGGTCGGCGAACTTGACCCGCATGGTGGGCGAAACGAGGTAAACTCTGTCGACGCCGTCCAGCGCCGCAGAATACGTATCGGGGTTGTCCCAGTCGAACATTACGCTGGCGCCATGGCGGGCGGCTGTTCGTGCATTCAAGCCATGTTCCACGAGTTTTTTTGCCACGCGCGCGCCTGTTCGTCCGGTCCCGCCGAGTACAAGTGCCGTGTTTCGTGAGTTTGCCATCTCTCGCCTCCGTTTGTGTATTGTAGACGAATAATGACGATGACCGGGGAGCGACTCAATTTGCGTATCTCTCATTCTTTTAATTGAAACGCTCAATTAATTGACCAAGACGATTGCCTGGTTTATTCCGCTGGACATGGATTTGCTCGTTGACCATCTGACGAGAGCACGCGCCTCCGGTGCCGTTTTCGCCCGAACCGTTGCTAAGCCTCCGTGGGGCTTGCGCCTCGGCGGCGCCATTCAGCTTGCCGTGCATGCCGTCGCGCAAGGACAAGGATGGCTGTGGCTTGACGATGCCTCATACGGTCCGATGCGGCTCTCGCCGGGGGACGTGATACTTGTCCGCGGTGGGCCTGATCACTTCATCGGGCATGAACCCGGAACCGATTGCCTGGAGCCAGAGGGGTTCCGAACACGTTTTCAAGCTGACGGGCTGTCGGATGACCCGCATGCGACCGTGTTCCTGTGCGGGGCCTATCGCTTTTCGGGAGATATCGGCAGCGGCCTGCTCAATGCGCTGCCGCAGGTCATGCCATTGTCGCCCGCAATCGGCGACCCTCTGCGCGACGTGATCGGCCTGCTCTCCCGTGAGCTAGCCTCCACTGAGCCTGGGCAGAACACCGTTCTGGACCGGCTCTTGGACATCCTTCTGGTTCTCGCCATCCGAACCTTTTTCCGTCAGAGCGCCGCAACTCCACGCTGGTACCGCGCTTCGGCCGATCCCAGACTAAAGGCAGCGTTGCAAGGGATGCACGAGGACCCCAGACGAGCATGGGCGGTACCCGAACTTGCAAGGATCAGCGGACTGTCACGCGCCGCCTTTGCACGAGCGTTCGGTGACGCGCTCGGCCAGGCCCCCATGCAATATCTGACGGATTGGAGGATGACCCTGGCTCGCGATTACTTGCGCAGCAGTGAAATGAGCCTGGCGGAGATCGCCGATCTAATTGGTTATGGCTCGCCATATGCCTTCGCTGCAGCCTTCCGGCGCCACCACGGATATCCGCCCGGGATATGGCGGCAACAAGCGTTGGTTTCTGGTAACGAAGCGGAAGCAGTCTATGGGCTTCATGGCCGCTGACACGTGTGGCGGCATTTGCTTGCCAGGCCCCCCACGCTGGAAAATCGCCCGCGTAGGGCCAAACGCTGTCGTGGCGGCTTAGCGCCGTCTTGTCGGTCATACAGGGCGTCGTCGCGCCTCCCTGAAAGCGGACATCGTGTTAGGCACGGTCTCGTCTCCTGTGCGCCATTTGCGTTCATTGAGCGCTCATGATCGTCAGCCGGACGTTTCCGGGTAGTCCCGAGAGAACTCCCGCACTGACATCAAGACCGGCATAAGGCCACGGCCAGCACTTGAAAGACCGTACTCGACACGGGGCGGCTGCTCGCCGAAGTCACGCCTCGTGACAAGTCCGTCATTCTCCAACTCCCGAAGATGTTGTGTCAGCATTTTCTGGGAGATGTCAGGAATGTCCCGCATGAATTGCGATGCCCGCATCGACGGCTCGGCAAGGAGCCGGAACAGGATAGGTAGCTTCCACCGACCAGTTATCATTCGAAGCACCCTTGCGACATGTGTAACCGATCCATCGGGGCCGAGACAAACCTCCCTTGGTTCTCGTTCGACAGGCACTTTAAAGTGCGTAATTGCCTCGTCCATCGTCTTGTCCCCTTATCGGTGCATCGCACTAACATGGGAATTGCCAGGTGGATTTGAAACTTGATGGAAAAATTGCGCTTGTCACAGGAAGCAGCAAGGGTATCGGCGAAGGAATAGCCAGAGGCTTGGCGCGTGAGGGTGCTATCGTCATCGTCCATGGCCGCAACAAAACCAGTACCGAAGAAGTCGCCCACGACATCGTCACCCAGGGTGGGCGTGCCTATACGGTCTTTGGCGACCTGACGAATGACGATGACGTACAAGGGCTCACCGATGATGCGCAGGCTTTCGTGAAACCAGTCGAAATCTTGGTCAACAACGCAGGCGGCTCCGGCGAGGTGGAAGACTGGATTACCACTCGCCCGGAGACATGGGCATCCGGTTACGACCGGAACGTGCTGGCGGCAGTAAGGGTGACCGCTCGGCTGCTGCCAAGCATGCGGGCTGCCAAATGGGGAAGAATCGTCAATATCTCCAGCATGGCGGCGATGATGGCTCCTGCGAAAAGGCCCGATTATGGTGCCGCCAAGGCAGCGATGATCGCGATGACGGCCTCGTTGGCAAAGGAGGTTGCCATGGATGGCATTACAGCGAACACGGTATCGCCCGGAACCATCCATAGCGATAAGTTGGACGAAGGCTTCCGCAAGGTCGCTGCCGGGCAAGGCCTTGCCTCAGACGCTTCATGGAACGAGATCGAGAAAATTGTGCTGCCGATGTTTGCCCAAGTCCCTATGGGAAGGGTTGGAACGCTTGAGGAAATCGCTGATGCCATCGCTTTCCTCGTAAGTCCGCGAGCCAGCTATATAACGGGTGCAAACCTGCGGCTTGACGGCGGCATGTGGCCAGGGCTTTGATCTTTCAGCATTGGGCCGAATCAAGACCAAGTCATTCCGCTGTCGAACGCCCGCTTTCATGATAGCGTGCCACACGCCATCATCCATGCGATCGACGGCCGCGGACGACAGTAGCGTTTCCGCACTGGCGATCACCGCGATAACCAGCGTCGTCTTAATGATACCGGGCTCGACCATCCTGGCAAAATCATTGAGCACCTCCGACAATCAAATCAAAAAATATCGAGCGGTCTTTGCCCAAGGAAGGGGCGTGGCATGGCCGAAGCGCGACAACTTTAGAGCGAAATGTCATAAAAGTCACAACCACCGAAGAGTGGATGCGCGAAAACCTTCGCTCCTAATGGAGATGCGGTTCGACGGGGTCGACGACCGCGCCGAGTCCCTTTGTGTGGTTCGTGGACATGTGAGGTTGGTTACCCCCTCTTTCGAGAGCTTTCGTCAATGTCGGTACGCCACCATCATTTGACATACATGGGGAAATCGGAGCATCAAAGGGGGAATGGGCGACGCCGCAACGAGCAGTAGTTTTCTAACAAATGAATATATTCATCGACTTAAGCCGTGTCGTCACGCGGCTGCATTTTGGATGCTGTTTCACATTCGGCAACGACGCGATTAGTTCGCAGCAATTGTTCGTTCCGGCCGTTTCCAGGTCGTCAAAAGCATATCGATGAAACGGTCGGCTGCGGGGGATAGGGTGGCACTCCTGCGTCTGACGATGCCGATCGTCCGAGTAACGACAGGATTGACGATCGGGCGGGTGACGAGAAACGGATGCTCTTCCTGCGGCGTTGCCAGCCTTGGAAGCACGGAAATTCCCAATCCCGCCTCGACCAGCCCCAGCGAGGTATTCAAATGGGTCACCTCGTAGAACCAGTTGAGCCTGAGGTTTGCCCGGGCGAGCGCCGCGTCAAGAAGCGTGCGGTTGCCGCTGGAGCGATCGACCACAACAAGTGGGTGGCCCTCGAGCTGGTTCCAGTGGATTTCGTCAAAGGCGGCAAGCGGATGGTCTTTGCGCATGGCCAACACAAATGGATCGTCGATCAACGGCTCGAACGATAGATCCGGATCGGAATTGCCCATCAAGTTGATACCGAACTCGACTTCTCCTCGAGCCACCGCTTGTAGCCCCTCATTGGCGGTCAGATCCCGGATCCTCAACCGTATGTGAGGATAGTCGCGGCCAAAGGTGCGAATAACGGTCGGGAGGAAGTAGAAGGCGGCGGTCGGTACGCAGGCCATGGTTATCAGTCCGCGACGCTGTGATCCACTGTCCTTGATGGCAAAGAGCGAGCCGTCGAACTCCTCCAGCATGCGCCGAACGAGAGGGATCATCTCTTGACCGGTGGCCGTCGGCGCCACATGGCGGGTGGTTCTGTCGAGCAATGGCGCGCCGATCGATTGTT
The DNA here is from genome assembly GCF_012275435.1 of Rhizobium sp. SG741. Taxonomy (NCBI): domain Bacteria; kingdom Pseudomonadati; phylum Pseudomonadota; class Alphaproteobacteria; order Hyphomicrobiales; family Rhizobiaceae; genus Rhizobium; species Rhizobium sp. SG741. Next base: position 184,501 of record NZ_JAAZQP010000013.1, on the reverse strand, counting down.
CCAGTTTCTGGATGCGGCGCGTCAAAGCCGGCTGCGAGATGTGCAAGGCCTCCGCCGCGCGATGAAAGCTCTCGAGTTCGACCACGGCTTGGAATGCACGAAGGTCCAAAATCTCGCAATTGATGCTCATAATGAAATAATCCCTCCGAAAATTGCATTTCACAAATAACCGCTTCTTGCACATATTGCAACAAGCCGGTGGATTGATCCACTTTATGAAACTTAGAAGGTTTGTTATGAACGATTTGGTGCGGATTCCTTGCGTCTTGATGCGCGGCGGAACCTCTCGGGGGCCGTTCTTTTTGAGCGCGGACCTGCCGTCGGACGCCGCCAGCCGCGATGCGGCCTTGCTGTCGATCATGGGTTCGGGTCATCCGCTGCAAATCGATGGCATAGGGGGCGGAAATCCCGTCACCTCGAAGGTGGCGATCATCGGTCCGCCGAGCGTTGCCGGCGCCGATGTCGACTATCTGTTCGCTCAGGTCCGGACCGACCGGCAGATCGTCGACTACTCGCCGAACTGCGGAAATATGCTGGCGGCCGTCGGGCCTTTCTCCATCGAAGCCGGCCTGGTGAAGGCCGGGGCAGCCGAAACGCTCGTACGCATCCACAATGTCAACACCGGCAAGGTGATCGAGGCGAAAGTGCCGACCCGCAACGGGGAGGTGACCTATCTCGGTGATGCCTCGATCGACGGCGTGCCGGGACTTGCCGCACCGATCGCGCTCACCTTTCTCGATGCCGCGGGAGCCAAGACCGGCAAACTGCTTCCAAGCGGCAATGCATCGGATGTCATTGACGGTATGAGGGTGACGATCATCGATTGCGCCATACCCATGGTGCTCATGCGCGCTGCCGATCTCGGAGTCACTGGATATGAAGACGCCGCGACGCTGTCCAGGAATAGCGAGCTGATCGCACGCATGTCGGCGATCCGCATCCGGGCCGGCAAGATCATGGGCATGGGCGATGTGTCGGACAAGGTCATTCCGAAGCCGGTCCTGATTGCGCCGCCGCAGAAGGGCGGTACACTTGCGGTTCGTTATTTCATGCCGAACGATTGCCATCCGGCCCTTGCGACGACGGGGGCGGTCGGCATAGCAACTGCGGTTGTCACGCCGGGGACGATTGCCGCCGATCTTGTAGGCGGCTCATCTCTTCCGGCGACTGTGCGGATTGAACATCCGGGCGGCCGTCTCGACGTCGAGCTGGAGACGCGCGGCGGCGTGACCGTGGCCGGTCTCGTGCGAACCGCGCGTCGTCTTTTCGAAGGCTATGCGTTTGCCAAGCCCGCCGGGTTTGTCGAACACGCGGCCTAGATCATTACCAATCGATCCGGTGAGGACCGGATATAGTCAGGGAGGAAATTTCATGCGCAATTGTCTGCTCGCGGCAGCCGCCATCATGGTGCTTGCCGGCGTCGCTCATGCCGAGCCGGTTCGGATGAGCGTCGGCTCTTATAATCTCAATAACCTGCCGTTCCCCGTTGCCGAAAGCCTTGGCTTCTACAAGGAAGAGGGGCTGGAGGTGACTACGGAGAATTTTGCTCAAGGAGGCTCCAAGGTCCTGCAGGCTCTTGTCGCTGGCTCGACCGACGTCGCCGTTGGCTTTTATGATCACACGATCCAGATGCAGTCGCAGGGCAAGCATGTCGTCGGCTTCGTACAGCTCGCCCGCAATTCGGGGCTGGTCCTCGTTGGAAAGAACGACACCGATTTCGATCCGGCCAAGCCGGCAACGATCAAGGGAAAGAGCATCGGCATCACGGCGCCGGGTTCGTCGTCCGATTTCTTCATTCGCTATTATCTTCAGCAGCATGGCCTGACCGAAAACGATATCTCGATCATCGGCGTCGGCTCCGGCGCGGCTGCAGTGGCGGCCTTGCAGCAGGGCAAAGTCGACCTTCTTGTCAACTACGATCCGGCTGCAACGATCGTCGTCGAGCGCGGCATTGGCAAGATCCTGATCGACGCTCGCAGCGATGAGGGCGCCAAGGCCGTCTATGGCGGTATCTATCCGACCTCGGTTCTCTATGCCAACCAGGCCTATATCGAGGCCCATCCGGAGGTGATCCAGAAGGTCGCCAACGCCACGGTGAAGGCGCTGCATTGGATGAAAAATCACACAGCAGCCGAAATCGTCGAGCAGCTCCCTGACGATTTCGTCTCCGGCGACAAGGCGACCTACATCAAGGCAGTCGAGAACGCCAAGGCGATCTTCTCGAAGGACGGCCTGTTCGTCGCGCAAGATACCGAGACGCCGCTCGCCGTTCTCAAGAGCTTCAACGAGAGCGTTCACAAGGCAACAATCGATCTCAATGCCACCTACACGAACAGGTTCGTAGAGGCCGCAGCCCTGCGCGCCGCCAACTAAGAGGCCTCCAATGTCAGTGACAGCAAGGAAAATTCAGGCCGTGGCCCAATCAAACCCGACACCCATGGTTTCCATCAGCGGCGTCACCATGGCGTTCGGATCGTTCGTGGCCGTCGAAAACGTCAACCTGACCGTCGGCGACGGAGAATTTCTCTCCATCGTCGGACCGACGGGCTGTGGCAAGTCCACCATCCTCAACGCCATCGCCGGCCTTTTGAAGCCTTCGGTAGGCGGGGTCTCGATCGACGGCGCTGCAGTGAAGGGCGTGCAGAACAATATCGGCTATCTCTTTCAACAGGACGCGCTCCTTCCCTGGAAGACGGCTTATGAGAACGTCGAGCTTGGGCTGCGGTTTCGTGGCGTGTCCGCCGGCGAACGGCGCGAAAAAGTCATGGGATGGCTTGAAAAGGTCGGTCTCAAGGGCTTTGAAACCCGGTTTCCCCACCAACTTTCCGGCGGGCAGCGCAAACGCGTGCAGATGGCGCAGGCCTTGATCACCGAGCCCAAGGTCATCCTCATGGACGAGCCGTTTTCGGCGCTAGACATCCATACCCGCCATCTCATGCAGAATGAGCTTCTCAAGCTGTGGCAGGAAGACCGCCGCGCCGTGGTCATGATCACGCATGATCTCGAGGAGGCGATTGCACTCGGCGATCGTGTCGCCGTTCTGGCCGCCGGCCCCAGGAGCCGGGTAATCGAAACCTTCGGCGTCGATCTCGAACGGCCGCGCGATGTCGCCGAAATCAAGCTCGACCCGAAATTCATGACCCTTTATCGCGACATCTGGGCGTCGCTGCGCGGCGAAGTGGAGAAAAGCTATGCAGGCCATTAACGTTCGTCTCATCCAGGTGGCGCTTCTGGCGATCATCCTCGGCGGCTGGCAATTCGGGGTTTCGTCCGGGGTGATCGACCGCTTCTTCTTTCCGGCGCCATTGGATATCGTCAAACAAGTGACGACCTGGATCAGTGATCACGGTTTCTACAAACATGTCGGCATCACGCTCGGCGAGACCGTTCTTGGCTACCTGATCGGGACTGGTCTCGGCGTGGCGGCGGGGGTCTGGCTTGGCCTCAGCCCGTTCGTCGCCAGAGTTCTTGATCCTTTCATCAAGGCCGTGAACGCAATCCCGCGCGTCGTGCTCGCTCCCATCTTCGTGCTGTGGCTGGGGCTCGGCCTCTGGTCGAAGGTCGCACTGGCGGTCACGCTGGTCTTCTTCGTCACCTTCTTCAACGCGATGCAGGGCGTCCGCGAAGTCAACCCGGTCATCCTATCCAATACCCGCATCCTCGGCGCCAAGCGTTCCGACCTGCTTCGCCACGTGTATTTCCCGGCCGCGGCAACCTGGATCCTGTCGTCGCTGCGTACCTCCGTCGGCTTTGCCGTTGTCGGTGCGATCATCGGCGAATATCTCGGCGCATCGGCGGGTCTCGGCTACCTCATCGCCCGGTCGGAAGGCAACTTCGATGCCGTCGGTGTTTTTGCAGGCATCATCATCCTCGCCGTCTTCGTTCTGATCATCGACCTGATCCTCGATGTCATCGAAAGGAAGCTCATCACCTGGCGTCCGAACGCCGGCGAAGAGCGTCCCGCCTGAGTTCACTCTCCGGGAAATTGAGGAGGGCAACCTGGCTGGGTGCCCTCCTGTTGGATTCCGCCCTGTCGACCCGTCCTTCCGCCTGGCGTTGGCCCTGCCAGGTAGAGACAGAGCCCTTCAGGGACAGCCAAGTCCAAAATGGATAATTACACGGTTCTCAACCACGAAATTGTTTGTAGCATCTCCCGAAGGCTTGGGAGGAGCGGCGCAATATGACGGATATGAAACTTTGCATTTTGACAGGTGCCGCGGGGGAAGTTGGCCGGGCGGCAGCGAAACGCTTCGCTGAGAGCGGGTGGTCGATGATTCTTTGCGACCGGACCGCTGAGATTGCCGGTCTGGCGAAAGACCTTTCAGCTGAGTTCGGCCATGCCTGCCTCGGTATTCAGATGGATCTCGCGAATGATCAAGAGGTCGACCAGATTGCGAAGACGGCCCTTGAGACCGGCATTCCGTTGCGCTTTCTAGGGCTCGTGGCGGCGATCAACCATCCGGCCGTCAGCATCGAGAACTTGGACATGGCCCTCTGGGACCGAGTGCACAACGTAAATCTGCGCGCGAACGTCAAGTTCATCAGCGCGTGTGTGCCGTTGCTGCGGAAGGCGGGCAAGGCTTCCATCGTGAATGTTGCCAGTTTCTGGGGCCGTGAAGGACATGCCTACTTCAGCCCCTATTGCACATCGAAAGCCGCATTGATTTCGCTGACGCAGAGTGTCGCCGCGGAACTTGCGCCGGATATCCGGGTAAACTGCGTTGCTCCAGGCAATATCAACACGCCGATGCATTTCAACGCGCTTGCGGTTGAGGCCGAAAAGCGCGGGATTTCCGCCGATGAGATGCGTGAGATCGAATGGGGCAAGATCCCGATGGGTCGTCCTGCGGAAACGGCGGAGATAGCATCTGCAATTCATTTTCTGTCTACCGACGACGCCAACTATTTCATAGGCGCGACGCTGGACGTCAACGGCGGCTGCCGATTCACTTAACCACGCGGTGATTGAGACGCGAATTGGAAGTTCAGGGGAGAAGAACGAATGTCGGACCAGCTAACGGTCATCGCGCATCTGGTGGCGCGCCCGGATAAGATCCAGGACACCAAGGAATTTCTGATGTCGCTGATCGAGCGCACGCGCGCGGAGGCGGGCTGCGTCGATTATCATTTGCACCAGAGCCAGGAAGACCCTGCGAACTTTGCCTTCTATGAAAATTGGATCGATCGTGCAGCGTTGGATGAGCATATGGAAACGCCGTATCTCAAGGAATTGATTGTACGAAAGAACGAGTTTTTCAAAGTAGACCCGGACATCCGCCTATTGACGATGATTTCGCCGCGATGACATCCGTCAGGTTCAAACACTTATGGGATCCGATCGGGTAACAATCGCCGAAGGATCGGAACTCGATCCAGGCTTGCGTGCCGGTCCGGTACTGCCTCTTAGCACCAGATGAGGGGTGAGGAGGATGCGCTTAACCGGTTGCGAGTGATTTTTGATCAGGCTCATCAGCAGGTCAGCGCTCTCGAATCCGAGATCGCGGCCGGCGGTGTGCAAAGTGGTCAATGGCGGCGACAACAGATTCATGAACGGTAGATCGTTGACGCCGGCAAGAGAAATCTGTTCGGGACAAGCGACGCCAGCCGACTTCAGGGCGACGAGGCAACCGACGGCGAGCAGGTCGTTGAAGGCGAGGACCGCGGTACTGGTCAGTCCGGATGCAAGCATATGTCCCATGATCCGCTCACCTTCCGCTACATCATAGGCTCGCGCTTCAATGACATCGAAACGGCAACCGGCCGCCTTCGCAAGGCGGGTCGCTGCATTGAACCCCGCCAGCCTGTTTTGAGCGGTGGAGGCCGCGAGCGGCGGTGTTACATAGGTGATGTCCTTATGACCCAGGTCAAGAACGTGCTCGACCATCGCCTGAACGCCTGCCGCATCGTCCATCGCGACCGAAGACATCCGGGAGTGCCGAGGATCCCGAAGAACGGCGACGGTCGGTATGCCCAGTTCCAGGCAAAGCTCGACCGAGGGGTCATTCAACTCGAAGCTTGCGACGACCAGCCCGGCGACGAACTGGCTGCTCATGCGTTCGACGATCGATCTGAGTTTGACGGGACTGTAGTCCGAGTTCGCGACGAAAGTGACATAGCTATCTTCCGCGACGCGTTCTTCTACGGAAGCGATGATGGGAGAAAACAGGGGGTCGCTGAGATTGGGGACGATGAGGCCGATCGTTCCCGTCTTCTGTGTCCGAAGGCTGGAGGCGAGACTGTTGCGCTTGTAGCCGAGTTGCTCGGCAACCTTTTCGATCTTCCGGACGACCTTGCTCGATATCCGATGGCTCGTCCCGGGATTCAGCGCACGCGACGCCGTCGAGACGTGCACGCCGGCGCCGTTGGCGACGTCGACGATGGTGACGCGCGGGCGTTTGCTCTGGTGACCTTGCGGGGTATCGCTCATTCGGTGCCGACTACTTCAACATTCGGATTCGATTAACTGGAAAAATATGCGATCAAACCTTTGCACACAAGGTGGCTCATAGAGTGCCGCCGGCCGATTTGCGACCACCCCTGGCGAATGAGCTATTTCTGTCTATGCAATCGTTGATTTTGGATCCTGTTCTTAATTTTCCTCTTTTGGTAAGCGACGGGTGCAGTCGGCAGGCTCTGAGCGCGTCTTTTTGCCGGCCCACTTTTTCCAAATCGTGGGACCGTTGAAAAAACTTTTTAGTTTTAAACAAACGATTGCTCTAATCGAAAATTTTCATAAGCAATTGGATATTTTATAAAAATCGACAAAAGGCATATTTTTTGCACGTGTATTTGTAAACTATTTGAGCAAACGTTTGCACTTGACTCAATCGGCTGTGCTCTCTAACCATGCCTTCGGATGGAACGGCACAGTGCGGTGCCGGACATGGAGAGACGCACAATGTCTTGGGAATCTGAGCGCAATTTGAAGATCGCATTCGTTGGCACCGGCGCGCAGGGCGCTTCGATTGGCGCCGACTTTGCGCTTGCGGGCCTCGACGTGACGTTCATCGAACAATGGCCGGAGCATGTCGACGCAATGAACGAACACGGTATCAGCGTCAACATGCCTATGCGATCCATCAATGCAAACGTTCGCGCAAAACATCTCTGCCAGGTGGCTGAATTGCGGGAGCGCTTCGACGTCATATTCCTCGTGGTCAAGGCTTATGACACCCGCTGGACATGTCAGCTTGTCGAGCCGGTTCTTGCGTCCGACGGCCTCGTCGTCGGTGTCCAGAACGGAATGACGCAGCGTGCGATCGCGTCCGTCGTCGGCGCTGAGCGAACGGTTGGGGCCGTATTCGACATGGCCTCCAACATGTTCACTCCCGGCGTGATAAACCGGCAGAACGATCGTGATACGTCCTGGTTTGCGCTCGGCGCGCTCGATCCGGCAAATCGCGAGCGTGTGGAAAGAGTTGCCGAATTGCTGCGGCTGAGCGGCCGCGTCGAGGTTACGGACGATATCGGCTCTGCCAAGTGGATGAAGTTGATCGTTAATGCCGCGCAACTGGTTCCGTCCGCGATCCTCAATTTGCCGTTTGCGGAGGCGGTCAGGGTACCAGGGATGGCAAAGGTGATGCGAGCAGCCGGTTATGAGGCGATGCGCGCGGCGCAGGCTGACGGCGCAAGCATTGTTCCGATCCTTGGCATGCCTCCGACGACAACCAATGATCCCGACCGCTATGTCGACGAGATCTTCGACGAGGTGCTTAAGACCTTCATGATGCCGGATACGCTGACGACAGTCCTCCAGGACTGGCACAAGGGTCGGCGCGGAGAGGTCCTGGATATCAACGGACATGTGGTGGAGACGCTGGAAAGAGCGGGGCAGGGCGCTCCGGTCAACCGCCGGATCGTCGAGATCGCCCGCTCGATCGAGCAAGGAAGTCTGACGGCGCAGGTGACGAACAGTTCCCTCTTTGCGACGTGACAAGGCGCTTGCGAACTGAGGTTCAAGGGTCCGCCAGACCGGACAGGATTGACTGAAACATTGCGTGCACGAGCCGCACGCCATCGGAGAAGGAGAGTCATATGGGTTGGGATAAGGCGCGCGGCCCGCGGATCGCATTTCTGGGAACAGGGGCACAAGGCGCGTCCATCGGGGCCGACTTCGTATTGGCCGGGCTCGACGTCACCTTCATCGAGCAGTGGCCTGACCATGTCATGGCCATCCGCGAGCACGGGATCACCGTGAACCTGCCGAGCCGCACCATCAATGCGAAGGTCCCGGCTCTGCATCTCTGCCAGGTGGCGGAAATCAAGGAGCCTTTCGACGTCGTTTTTCTCGTGGTCAAGGCCTACGACACCAAGTGGGCATGCCAGCTTATCGAGCCCTGCCTTGCTCCGGACGGAGTGATCGTCGGGCTTCAGAATGGCATGACGCATGAAGACATCGCGGCCGTGGTTGGTCGCGAGCGGACGATCGGTGCTGTGATCGAGATCGCTTCCAACATGTTCGTTCCCGGCGTCACGAACCGGCAGAACGATCATGACACGTCGTGGTTCGCACTCGGCGCGCTCGACCCCAAGACGCAGGAGCGGGTGGAAGACGTCGCCGATTTGCTGCGGAATTCTGGCACGGTCGAGGTGATGGAAGACATTCGTTCCGCAAAGTGGATGAAGCTCGTTGTCAATGCCGCCGAGCTTATTCCATCGGCGATCATCAACCTGCCGCTGGCGGATGCTGCGCGCGCACCCGGCATGCTCGAGGTCATGCGGGCGGCGGGATACGAGGCAATGCAGGCAGCATTAGCGGACGGCGCCAAGATCGTCCCGATCATCGGCATGCCGCCGGTCACGACGAACCATCCGGAGCGTTATGTCGATCAGATTTTCGAAGAGGTACTGAAGACCTTCTCGCAGGCTGACACGCTGACGACGTCACTGCAGGACTGGCGCAAGGGGCGCCGCGCCGAGGTGCAGGAGGTTAACGGATGGGTCGTCGATATCCTTCGTGCCCATGGCCAGAAAGCGCCGGTGAATCAGCGCGTTATGGAGGTCGCCTACGATATCGAGGCCGGCCGGATCGAAGCGCGACCAGAGAATGCAGCCCTATTGATCGAAACATATCGGGTCGTGGCCGAGCGTCGATAAGTCCCGGTGGTCACGCGGCAGGCAAAGCATCAATTTTTAACCTGAGGAGGAAAATGGCATGAAATCGCATCTGAAATGCGGCGCCATCGCGCGATGGCTTCTAACGTCCGCGGCGGTCTGCGCGAGCGTCGCAATCCCAGCCGCGCATACGAACGCCGGTGAGGCGAAGGGCGGCAAGCTAATCGTCGGCATCGACGAGACGGCTTCCGAATATTGGTCGGAATATCTGCAGGGCGTGAAGGACATTGGCGAGTCGCTCGGCAAGGATCCGACCGTGCTCACCAGCAACTATCAGGGCGATCAGCTGCTCGCGCAGCTCGGGGCCACCTATTCCGCTGGCTGCAATCAGTGCGCTCTTGCCACCGATCCGTCGTCGAATGCCTTCGTCAAGGCTGTTGTCAACCGGTCGGCCAAGTCGAAGGTCCATGTCGTCACGATCTGGAATCGGCCCGAGGACATCCATCCCTGGGATACGGATTCCAAATATTGGGTCGCCCATACCTCCTTCGACGGTGTGATGTCCGGCTACTACCAGGTCATGGCGCTTTGCAAGGCGCTGAACGGCAAGGGGAAGATCGCCGCGATCGAAGGCGTGCCGTCAACCCCGCCGGCCTATCAGCGCATCGCCGGCCTGAAAAAGGGTCTGAAGGAATGCCCTGGCCTGGAGCTTGTCGACACGCAGGTGGGCGACTGGCAAGAAACCAAGGCTCAAAATATCACCCGTACCTGGCTTGCCCGCTATGGGGATCAGCTAAAGGGCGTCTTCGCGTCCAACGATGCCATGGGCCGCGGCGCAGTCGCCGCGCTGAAGGAAAAGGGACTGAACGGCAAGGTTCTGGTCACCGGTTCTGACGGTTCGAATATCGGGCTGGAAATGGTCAAGAACGGCGACATGCTGGCGACCGTCTGGAACGATCCGGTCTTGCAGGGCGCGGTTTCCATGTCGCTCGCCTATGCGGCCGCGGTCGGCGACATCGATGCCGAGAAGCTGAGCCATGCGCAGCGCGACTTCTACCTCAAGCAGGATGTCGTGACCAAGGACAATGTCGATAAGTATCTCGACCTGAAGAAGAACGCGCCGAAATACACCTACGACGAAATCAAGAAGGACTTCTGGAAGGACTCGGCAGGTCAGATTCCGGAAGGCGCAAACGAGAACAAATAATCGGAAGGAGGGGTCGATGGAGGCCGCTACCAGTATGAACTCCAAAACGGTCGCTCGCTCGCTGACGCTTTTTGGCGAGATCAGAAGCAAATCGTCATGGAACCAGTTTGCAGGCCCTGTTGTGGCGCTCATCGTGCTGTCTGTGGGCTTCCAGCTGGTAAGCGGTAGCTTCTTTACGGTCGACAACCTCAAATCCGTGGTGGAGGCAGCGGCGGTTCCCGCAATTCTCGCCGCTGCCATCAGCTTTGTCGTCATCATGGGATCCATCGATCTCTCGCTGGAAGGCACCATGGCGACGACGAGCATGATCGTTGCCCTTCTCGTCGCAAACGGGGTCAACGGCAACGATTACGGCATGGTCGGATTGCTGGCGGCGCTGGCCGTTGGCCTCGCCTTCGGCCTTTTCAACGCCGTCCTCAATGCGGTGCTGCAGATGCCGTCCCTGATCGTGACGCTCGGAACCTGGTTCGTCGGGCTGGGCATCGCGGCAGTCCTGTTTCCCGCCCGTGTCCCGCAAATCAACGATCCGCTCATTCTCAACCTCGCCCGCCTGCGGCTCTTCGATTTGAGCTTGGTCGTCTACATCGCACTCGCCGTCATCGTCGTCAGCCAGTTGGTCCTGAACTTCACGAGGCTCGGGCGCATGATCTACGCGATCGGCGGCGACGAAGGCCTGCTCGTGGCTTCCGGCCTGCGAATTCGATGGGTCAAGATCGCCGCCTTCTCGATTTGCGGTCTGCTGGCCGGTATGTGCGGCGTGCTGCTGTCCGCACAGCTCAGCACCGGGAATGCGAATATCGGCAGCGGACTTCTGTTTCCGGCCATCAGTGCCGCCGTTCTTGGCGGCACCGTGCTGACGGGCGGACGCGGCGGCGCGGTTCAATCCGCGCTCGGTGCCTTGATTCTGGAGGTGCTGAACAATGGCCTCATCCAGATCGGCGCCGGTCCCTACACCCGCCACATCATCAGCGGCTCGGTCATCGTGATCGCCGTCGCCGCAGGCGGCTGGCATCGCCGCCGCAAACTGAGGGTCGTAAAATGACAGGCTCGCTCGTTCTCAAAGGTGTCCGCAAGACCTACGGCAGTGTCGTCGCGCTCGAAGGCATCGATTTGGAAATTCGCGCGGGGCAGGTGCTCGGGTTGATCGGCCAAAACGGCTCAGGCAAGTCCACACTGCTGAAGATATTGGCGGGGCTTGCGGCGCCGGACCAAGGTGAGATCATTCTCGACGGGCAGGCGATCGTCCTGGATTCGGCCACGACAGCTAGTCGCTACGGCATCGGCATGGTGCATCAAGAGCAGTCCCTGATCCCCAACCTGACCGTTGCGGAAAACATCTTCCTCGACAAGCCGCACCCTGCCACGAGAAACGGCCTCTACCGATGGGGCGCTCTGAACAAGGCCGCACAGGCGCAGCTGCATAAGATCTCGGTCGAGCTGCCGACCCGCGCGCTTGTGGAGGATTTGCGGTTTGCCGAGCGCCAGCAGGTCGAACTCGCCAAGGTTCTGGCGATCGAGGAACTCGTCGACAGACCGCCGATTATCCTGTTCGACGAGCCAACCTCGGTTTTGACGCCGGATGAGATCAAGCTTCTCTTCAAGCAGATCAATAGATTGCGCGGCAACGCGACGATCGTCTTCGTGTCGCATCGCCTGGAAGAGGTGTTGGAAATCAGCGACCGCATCGTCGTCATGACCGACGGCCGCAAGGTGGCCGAGAGAGACAGCGGTTCGGTTGACCGCAATGAACTCTATGAACTGATGGTCGGTCGGCAGCGGGTTACCGATGCCAGGTCGGATCGGAAGCCCGCAGCGCAGGCCTCGACGCCGGTGCTCAAGATCGAGCGGCTGAGCAGTGGTCAGCATTTTCGCAACATCAACTTCGAACTTCGGCGCGGCGAAATCCTCGGCATTGCCGGCGTGCTCGGCTCCGGGGCCGAGGAAGTTTGCCGGGCAGTCTTTGGCGCCGAGCGCGTCGATGCGGGAGGGATCGCGATCGAGGGCAGGGCGGCAAATCCGACCAGCCCGCGAACCGCGGTTCGGCAGGGTATCGGATATCTTCCGGCAGACCGCCGCGCCGAAGGGATGCTTCCGAGCCGATCGCTGTTCGAGAATGCCGTTCTCACATTCGGGCTGGACTACGGCTGGCGCTCCCTCGTTTTGCGGCGCGGCAAGGAGCGGCCGGTCGCGCTCGAATGGATGAAGCGTCTAAAGGTGAAGATGCACACGCCCTATGCGCCCATCTCCAGCCTCAGCGGCGGCAACCAGCAGAAGACTGTGCTTGCAAAATGGCTGATGGCCAGGAAACTCAAGGTTCTCCTGCTCGACCATCCGAGCCGGGGGCTGGATCCCGGCGCGCGGGACGACCTCTTTGCCGTCATCCGGGAGCAGGCCGACAAAGGCCTGTCGATCGTCTTCGTCGGCGACACGATCTCCGAGTTGTTGGAGCTTTCCGACCGAATCGTCGTCATGCGGGACGGCGAGATCACCGCCCGTTTCGACCTGACGGATGGAGCCATGCCGAAGGAAGAGGAAGTCGTCGCGGCTATGGTCTGATGTGGCTTGGCCAGGTTTCGCTTCGAAGCTGAATTTGGAATAAGGGAAGAACGACCATGGGTAATACACTGGACAGCACATTGATCGCCGCTCTTCGGGGACGCCGATCGACCTTGTTGCGAGGGCTTGGCCCCTTGGCGGTTCTGATCGCGCTCGTGGCGATCAGTGCCGCCATCGCACCCGGGGTAGTGGAGGTGGACTCCCTCGTCAGCTTCTTGTCTGATGCGGCGCCGATCATCGCGCTGGTCATCGGCGGCACGCTCCCCATTCTGGCGGGCAGCATCGATCTGTCGGTCGCCGGTGTGGCGTCGCTGACCGGGGTGCTGGTCGTCGTCCTCAATCCGATTTTCGGCCCGTGGACGTCCGTCGTCGTCATCCTCATCGCGATGGCGTTCGGCGCGACACAGGGTCTGCTGCATTCGTGGCTGCAACTGCCATCCTTCATCGTCACGCTCGGCACGCTGAGCATGCTTTCTGGTCTGGCGCTGTTGCTGTCGAACGCGACGGCGGAACCCATTCCGGACAATGATCTCTTCGTGACCTATCTCTCCGACAGCACCGCCGATATCCCAAATACCGTCATAGCCCTTATCATCATCATCGCGGTGCTGGGACTGATGCTTCGCTATCTTCGTCTCGGGCGAGATATCTACGCGCTGGGCACCGGTGAGCGGGCCGCGATCATGTCTGCCGTGAACGTCATCGCAGTGCGGACGATCATCTTTGCGATTTCGGCCGGCTGTGCCGCAATCGCAGGCCTCTTCCTGATCTCTATAACGGCGTTCAGCTCGCCGACGCTTGCCGGCAATCTGCTGCTGCTCTCTATCGTGGGCGTGGTCTTAGGCGGCACGGCGATTTCAGGCGGTGTCGGCGGACTGCTTCCCGCGGTTGTGGGCGGCCTGATTACGTCGTGGCTGCGCATTGTGACCGTTATCATCGGCGTCCAGCCGACGGCCCAGAATATCGTATTCGGCTTGACGGCATTGGTGGCAGTCGCGCTCACCACGGACCGAAGCAAGCTCGGTATCATCAAGTGAGTTCTCCCGGTTATGCCGACCGATCGGCGTGGCCGGGACCGAATGCGAGAGAGCGGTGGTTCGATTGAACTACCGCTTCGGCGTAATTCCAGCAAAAGTGTAACGCGGTTTTGCGTCCGGAACCGCTCTATCTATCTCCGCTAAACCACGCTCTGCCTCGCCCACGTCTTATGAGCGGATTTCAGGCTGGCCTCGATCTGTGCGGCTGCGTGCTCAAGAGCTAGCCTTGGTGATTTATTGCCAAGCAGCGCGTCATGGATCTCCTCGCCAAGAACCTTCTCGATCGTCGTATATTGCGGGATCTTGGGGCGTTGCCAGGTATGCAGCAGGTTCTTCTTCGCCAGCTGGTCGACGAAGCGGACGATCGGAGAGCTTGCGGCAGCTTCCGGATCGGCGCTGACCGAAAAGCGCGGAGCGACCGGAAAACCGTTCTTCACATGCGCCTTCATAGCTTCCCTGGAGGCCATCCATGCGATCGCGTCCGCCGCCAGCTCCACTCTTTCCTCCGGCAGATTGGTCGGAATACAGAAAAGAAAGCCGCCGATCGGAGAGGCGCGCGTGCCGCCGGGACCGTATGGCTGCGGCAGATATTCGACTCGCCGCTTCACGACCGACTGGACGTCATATTCGAAGCGGGCCGCGCGCATCGTCCAGAAATAACCCAAGCTCGCTTTTCCCTTCAGGAAGACTTCCAGGGTTTGATCCCAGGCCATCTCCAGAATCTTTGGCGGCGAAATTTCGATCAGCCTGCGCATGTATTCGAGGGCGCCGAAACCGGCATCGGACAAGATGGTGCAGCTCAATTCTTCCAGGTTTGCGCCTTCGAGCGTGAAGCCCGAGCGCGTCTTGCGCAGGGAGATCGCCGGCTGCCCGCAGGCACCCATGAAGAATAGAAAGCTCGACGCGATCGGCATGCCCCGCGCGCCGTCCCAGACGGCTCCGAACATGCCTTCGTCCGGAGCATGAAACTTGCGACCGGCGCTGATGACATCATCGAAAGTCTTGGGAAAGGAGAGGCCCGCGTCGGAAAAAAGATCCCTCCTGGCCGCCAGTAGTTCGACGGTACAGTAGCCCGGAACGCCGTAGTCCTTACCTTCCCAGGTTGCCGATGACCAGATGGATGGGTGGAAATCGAGCGGATTGATGCCGGTCTTCTGAATATACTGATCGATCGGCCGGATCACGCCGCTCTCCGCGAATTCCCCGAGCCATGGCATGTTGATCGCGATGACGTCATAGTCGGACAGTGGTTTTGCGCCGTTTTCACGCGCGCGCCGATAGAGGTCGGGAAGCGGCAAAAGGTCAAAATTTTTGCGTGAAGCGAGATTGTTGCGGAAGTCGGCCCACATGTTCCGCATTGCGGAGAAGTAGTTATCGTCGTTCAAGAGAAAGCGAAGCTCGATCTGCGATTCGGCACGCTTCTGGACAAGCCTCATCGGTGGAATGATCTGCGAACCGAGAGGCGTACCGCCGAAATAATATTCGTCTTCCTCCTCGCCGGCGCGCAGCCCCAAGGTCTGCGCGAGGAGCGATTTCGTCTTGCGGGCATAGGTTTCGAACGAACGAAGCAACTGCTCGCTCGGCTGCAGCGCGAAACTCTTGCCAGTCGAACCTTTGGCGACTTTGAGAATGTAGCCGCTATCGATGAGACGGTTGATCAGTCTCATCGAGGTCGCATAAGGGAGACCGGATTCCTGTCCAAGCGTCGAGATCGAGACAGTCTGGCTTAGTATATGGGACTTGATCAGGAAGGTGACGATCAGCCAAATTGCATCGTCATCGGCGGCTGCGACCACCTCCCTGAATGGACGGCGCGTTTTCTCGATGAAATCGATGACGCGCAGCATTTCATATTCGTTCACGTCGGCCTCCCAACCGTCGCGCTAAGGACGATCAGACTAGCTGGCAAATTTTCCTTTCGCCAGCCCGCTCAAATGGCTTTTAGCGTCTCTGATGCGGCGGTCTTGTCTCGGGTCATCCCCGCCAGCCGTTCGTACTGTTCGAAAAGAACGAAGAAGTCTTTCTCGGCAAGCCCGTCGGCGAACGCTGCCTCGTATTGCTGCCGGATCATGGAAGCGAGATACATCGGCACGTGATCGGATTTCGCCGCGCCAAGAATAAGATCGAAATCCTTCATCATCTGCGAGACGGAGAATGCCGGATCGAAATTGCGGCTGACCAGGAGATCGCGCTTGTAGGCAATCAGCGGCGAGGCCACCGCGCTTTCGCAGATGACGTTGAGCATGGTCTCGACCGAGAGGTTCCCCTTCAATCCGAGTGTCAGCGCTTCTCCGAGCAGGGCAGCCGTCGCCCCCACCAGCGCATTCAGCACCAGCTTGAGATAGCGCGCTTCCTCGCCATCGCCGAGATAGAATCGCTTGGACGAGAAACTCGCAAGGATGGGCTCGATCTTGCGATAGGCCTCCTCCGGCCCGGAGACCATGACGGAAAGCATGCCGGAAGATGCGGTGATCGTGCTTCCCGAGACGGGTGCGCGCAAATAGGCCACGCCTTTGCGCCCGAGAGCGTCGGCGATTTCGGCCGAGATTTCAGGGGAAACGGTGCTCATCTCGACCAGAATTTGGCCGGGCTTCAGCAGATCGACGAGGGCGGATGGCGCCAATGTCAGTTGGCGAAGAACGGCATCGTTCGGGATGGTGAGCATCATCACGTCCGACGCCTCGGCGAGATCTTCAAGCGAATGCGCTACATTCGCGCCCTGGGCGACGACGGAAGCACGGTTTTCGGGAAGAGGCTCGTAGACGTACAGAGGATATCCGTTTTCAAGGACGCGCCTGCTCATCGGGGCGCCCATCTTTCCGATCCCCGCCCAGCCCACTCTCAACGTCTCAGTCATGCACAACCTTCCTTCCCTGGCGGCGATCGCTGGCCAGAAATATTCAATGCCGCTTTTTCATGGAGGAGCGCATGAACTGAAATAATTTCCACGTTCAGCGCAAGTGCCGCTTCCTCCCGGCAGAAATCTTAGCGTCTGAATCAGATCGATTGCTTCACCGAAAATATCCATTTCGGATAATTAAAGGTTTGTCGAAGCACATGTTCATCCTCTAGCTTTGTTTTCGGATCGCACGGCGGTTCCTGTGGGAGGAATAAAAGCCGTCAACAAAATATAAATGCTGCGGGTGCGAAGTGTCTCCGCAAGCGATACTTTGTTGCCAGCGGTTTAATCATTTCATCGGAGGAGGAATTGAGATGAGATGTAAGGCGATCAGCGGCATCAACCCTTTGGCGCAGTTGTCGCTCGGAGAGCATTCGACTGCTGCGTCCGCAGCGCCGCTGACACCCGCAACTCCTCGTCATCTACCGAATGAATTGCGCCGCTCGTGCCGCGTCGCTGGGATCAATCTTCCTGCGTCACCGGGCGTGGCCGCGGGGCCGCATGCCCGCGTAACGCTCGGTCAATAAGAGAAAATGCCATGAGTGGGTTGGTCAACAACAAGGTTGTCATTGTTACCGGAGCAGCACGCGGCATTGCCGCGGACCTTGCCGAAAAAGGCGCACACGTCGTCATCGCCGACCTGAATGCCGACGCCGCGCGGCAGACGGCTTCGAAGATTTCCTCCGGCGGTAACAACGCGATCGCCGTTGCCGTAGACGTTTCCAGCCGTGCGAGCGTCAAAGCCCTGATCGACCAGACAGTATCTCGCTTCGGCCGGCTGGACGTCATATTCAACAATGCCGGCATCAGCCAGACCTGCCCATTTCTCAAGGTTACGGAAGAGGATTTCGACCGGATTATGAAGGTCAACGGCCTTGGCGTTCTGATCGGAACCCAGGAGGCTGCAAAGCAAATGATCGCGCAGGGCCATGGCGGCAAGATCATCAATACCGCCTCGGTGGCCGGCAAACAGGGTTATCCATTGTTTGCGCATTATTGCGCCTCCAAGTTCGCTGTCGTTGCGATCACCCAGGCAGCCGCCCGTGCACTCGCCGAGCACAAGATCACCGTCAACTGCTTCGGGCCAGGCGTCGTGAAGACGGAGCTTTGGGAGCAACTTGACCGGGAATTCCTGGAGCGAGGGCTGACAGAAAAGCCGGAACAGGCGATCAACGAGTTCTCGCAATCAATCCTGCTCGGCCGTGTCTCGTTACCGAAGGACATTGCGGGCGTCACCACGTTCCTGGCATCCGATGCGTCGGACTATGTCACCGGCCAGACCGTTATGGTCGATGGCGGCATGGTGCTGATCTGAGGAGGACGCCATGAGGCCGCTGAGCAACAGGGTCCCAATCATCACCGGCTTCGGCGAGGAAGATGCCGCTCCGTATATGGGCCAGGATCATTATTTCGTCCTTATCCGTGCTTCCGGCGAGACCTGTTTAGGGACGCGCAACAGCATGGTCTGCGGCGGTGGCTACACAGCACGGTAATCATGAAAGGCATGACAATGAAAGCTGTACGATATTATTCCAAGAAAGACATCCGTGTCGAAGACGTACCCGCGCCAAGCGGTCCGCTGGGCGACGACATGGTGCTGATCGAGCCATTGGTCTGCGGCATTTGCGGAACTGACTTGCACGAATACATCGCGGGACCGATCGTGACGCCCGCCACCCCCAACCGCTATTCCGGCGCGACTTTGCCGCAGATCCTCGGCCATGAATTTTCCGCCAGGGTCTTGGAAGTGGGCAAGAAAGTCACGCACGTCTCCCCGGGCTCGCGCGTTTCCATCCAGCCGCTCATCTCGCCGCGCGACGATTACTACGGCCGCCGCGGCCTCTTCCATCTCAGCGAAAACATGGCGGTCGTCGGTTTGTCCTGGGATTGGGGCGGCATGGGGGAACGCGCCGTCATCAATGGCTACAACGCCATTCCCGTGCCCGACTCGGTCTCGGACGTTCAGGCAGCCATGATCGAGCCGGCCGCCGTCGCGCTATACGGCGTCGATCGGGGCGGGGTGACGAGCGGCAGCAGCGTCCTGGTCTCCGGCGTCGGCCCGATCGGCGCGCTTGTCCTGTTGGCCGCCAAGGCGGCCGGCGCGACGAAGATCTTTGTCTCGGAGCTCAACCCGAACCGTCGCGCTCTGGCGCAACAGCTCGTTCCGGAAGCGATCGTCTTCGACCCGCGCGAAACGAATACGGACCAGTTGTTCCGCGATCAGACGGAGGAGGGTGTGGGGGTCGACGTCGCGCTGGAATGCGTCGGCGCCGAGGCGTCGCTCAATCTTTGCGCCAAGGCCGTGCGCCGCCGTGGCACCGTCGTGCAGGTCGGCCTGCATGTGCGGCCGGCCTCGGTCGATGCGATGCTCTGGGCACTGAAGGATATCACCGTCGAGGCAACGTGGTGCTACCCCGTTCAGATCTGGCCCCGCATTGCCTCGATGATCGGCGCCGGCATCTTCCCGGTTGAAAAAGTGGTCACTGCGCAAATCGCGCCGGAAGACGTGGTCGAAAAAGGCTTCGAAGCGCTGCTCGATCCCAAGGCCACCCACATGAAGATTCTCGTCGATATGAAGGCCTGATCATGACGAATCCGATGGATCTCAGCGGACGAAGCTTTCTGGTCACAGGCGCGGGGGGCGGCATCGGCAGCGCAACCTGCCGGTACCTAGCCTCACTCGGCGCAACGATCGTTGCTGCCGATCGCGATACTTCGGTGGAGAAGACCCGTGACGACATTCGTGCGGCGGGGGGAACGGCGGAAGCCGTCACCTTCAACGTTACCGATAAGGCATCGGTCGAGGCCGCGGCAGCAAAGGTTGCCGAGCGCTTCGGTCCCCTCGACGGCCTCTTCGCCAATGCCGGCATGTCCTATGAGCGCACGGCGCTAGACCACAGCGAGGCCGACTGGCGCACCGTGATGTCCGTCAATCTCGACGGAGTCTTCTGGACCGTGCAGGCGTTCGGAAGATCCATGATCGAGGCGCGGCGAGGGGCCATCGTGATGACGGCGTCGATCGCCGGCGTCAAAGCCGTTCGGCCGGAGCTCCATGTCGGCTACGACGTCTCGAAGGCCGGCGTCGTCCATATGTGCCGGGTTCTGGCGGCCGAATGGGCAAGGTCGGGTGTGCGCGTCAATGCCGTCGGCCCCGGTTACACGGATACCGTCATGCTCGCGGAAGTCGGCCGCGCCCAACCCGCCGTCATGCAGAAATGGTTGGACGATACGCCGATCAATCGCCTGATCAAACCCGAGGAAATTGCTTCCACCGTCGCCTTCCTGCTCTCCGATGCGGCGAGCGGCATCACCGGCCAATTGCTGATGGTCGACGGTGGCTATTCCATCGCTTAAATTCGAAAGGAATTTTACATGTATTACGCTGTTCATTGCCTCGACCACGAGGGCGCCGTCGAGAAGCGGCTCGCCAACTACGATGCCCACAAGGCCTATCTTTCCACCGGCAAGACCAAGACGGTGATCTCCGGTCCACTTCTGGCGGACGACAACGAAACCATGATCGGCTCTCTCTTCGTTTTCGAGGCCGACACCAAGGAAGAGATCGTCGCATTCAACAAGGCTGATCCTTTCACCAAAGCGGGTGTGTGGAAGGCCGTCAACATCCATCCCTTCAACAAGCGGGTGGACAATCGATGACCATGATCGAGGAAAACCCGGTCACCGCCGCCCTGGTCGGTCTCGGCTGGTGGGGCCGCAAGATGGCGAGCCTCGTCAATGCCGGCGGCGCGCGGATGCATTTCGTACGCGGTGTCGATCCGAACCCTGATGCGGCTGCATTCGCCGGCCAGATGGGTCTGCAATATTCGCCGGATATCGCTGAAGCGTTGAATGATCCGACGATCGAGGCGGTCGTGCTTGCCACGCCGCATTCGCTACACCGGGAGCAGATCGCGCGCGTTGTCGCGGCGGGGAAACACGTTTTCTGCGAGAAGCCGCTCGACCTTAGCAGAGCCGGAGCGGAAGCGTCCGTCGCTTTGTGCCGAAAGGCTGGTCTTGTGCTTGGCATGGGCCACGAGCGTCGTTTCGAACCTCCGATCGCCGAAATCCTGGAGGCGGCCAAGCTCGGAAAACTGGGTCGGCTTCTGCAGATCGAAGCGAATTTCAGCCACGACAAGTTTCTCGGCCTCGACCCGTCGAACTGGCGGTTGAAGGCCGAACAGGCCCCGGCCGGCGGCATGACGGCGACCGGGATTCATCTGACGGACCTTGCCGTGAAGCTGATGGGCCGCGCTACCGATGTCCGCGTTGTTTGCGAGAACCTAGCTTCGAGCATTCCGCAGGGCGACACGATGAGCGCGCACATCCGCTTTGCCGGCGGAGGCACGGCCTACGTCTCGGCAACCCTCGCAACGCCCTTCGTCTCCCGTTTCGCCGTCTTCGGCACGGATGGATGGATCGACGTGCGCGACAAGGCACATGTTGAAGCGCCCGACGGCTGGGTCGTGACCGAAGGTTGGAAGAACCAGCCGATCACGGTCCGCGAGGTGTCGCCCGCCGAACCGGTTCGTGACAACCTTAGAGCCTTTGCCCGCGCTATTCGCGGCGAGGCCGACTATCCGATCACTGGCGAGGATATGATCAACAATATTGCGCTGCTGGAAGCCATCGTGCGGTCTGCGCAGAGCGGCGCCCTGGTACAGGTCTGAGGAGGAAGACGTGAAAGCTCTGGTTTTCGAGGCCCCGGAAAGGCCCGTAATCGTCGACATGGGCATGCCTGACCTGTCGCCCAACGAGGTCCTGGTTCACACGAAGGCAGTCGGCATCTGCCACTCCGATTACGAGTTGCTGGCCGGACGCTACATCATCCCGATCTCCTATCCGGTCACGCCCGGCCACGAATGGAGCGGTGAAATCGTCGAGGTTGGCCGCAATGTGACCGGCTTCAAGAAGGGCGACCGCGTTGTTGGGGAGTGTGTTGTGCGCACCCCGGAGCGGCTGCACCATTTCGGTTTCTCCATGAGCGGCGCGGATCGCGAATTCTTCGCCGTAAATCCGGAATGGCTTCACAAGCTGCCCGATGCCGTCGATGACAAGAAGGCCGCGCTGATCGAGCCCTTTACCTGTGGCTTCTACGCCGTGTTGCGCTCGGGGGGCACGAATGCCAGCGAAACCGTCGTCGTTTCCGGCGGCGGTACGATCGGGCTGGTATCGGCCGCAGCAGCGATCGGCATGGGCGCTCGCGTCATCGTCGTCGATCCGCTTGCATCGCGGCGCGAAGTGGCAAAGCGCCTCGGAGCGGATAGGGCTATTGACCCCTCGGATGGAGATGCGGCCGAGAAAATTCGTGAACTGACCGGAGGGCATGGTGCCGATCTGGTGATCGAGGCATCCGGCCATGACGCATCCTTGGCGGCGGCGTTCGACTATGCCCGCGAAGAGGGCCGGATGTCGATGGTAGGGATCAACATCGGACGCAAAGTGCCTGTCGTCATTGGCCAGATACAGATGAAGAACCTGACCGTGCGTGGCTGCATCGGATCTCCCGGCGTCTGGCCGGCCGCCATTCGTTTCCTTGAGCGGACGGGCATCGATCTGTCGCCGATCCAGACGCACGATTTCGCGCTGACCGATGCTGTCAACGCCTTCTCGTTTGGTCAGGATCCGACGAAGAGTATCAAAATCACGCTGCTGAATGGTTGAGCCATGAACAAACACGCACTTATAGTCGGCGTTACCGGGATCACCGGAAGCAATCTCGCCGAAAATCTTCTGGCTGAAGACGGTTGGACGGTATCGGGCCTGTCTCGGTCGCGAAGCCCGATCGCAGGCGTGAAGACATTGAGCTGCGATCTCGCCGATGCCAATTCCGTTCGTACGGCGTTGACGGAAGCGAGACCGAGCCATGTCTTCATCACCGCGTGGTCGCGTCAGGAGACCGAGACAAAGAATTGCGAGGTCAATGGTGCGATCGTTCGCAATGTGCTCGATGCCTTGCAGGGGCGAGGGGTGGAGCATGTTGCCCTGACGACGGGCACGAAACATTACCTCGGCCCCTTCGAATCCTACGCCAAGACGCAGCCGGAGACGCCGTTCCGCGAGGAGCAGGAACGCCTGCCGGGAGAAAACTTCTACTATGTGCAGGAAGACGAAATCTTTGCTGCCGCCGCGAGGGACGGCTTTACTTGGTCCATTCATCGCCCGCATACGCTGATCGGTTATGCGGTCGGAAACGCGATGAACATGGCTGCCACACTTGCGGTCTACGCCTCCATCTGCCGGGAAACCGGCCGGCCTTTCGTCTTCCCCGGTTCGCCCGAGCAGTGGCAGGCGGCAACGGACGTTACCGATGCCAGGCTGCTAGCGAAACATCTCAAATGGGCAGCGACGACGAAGTCAGCCGCCAACCTCGCGTTCAATGTCGTCAACGGCGAAGTGTTTCGTTGGAAATGGCTTTGGCCGCGCCTCGCGAATTACTTCGGTCTCGAAGCTGCGCCTTACTCGGGAGTACCCACGCCGCTGGAAGAACAGATGGCCGGAGCGGAGCCGATCTGGGACGAGATGGTCAAGAAGTTCGATCTCCAGCCGAACGCGCTCGCGCGCGTGGCCTCTTTCTGGCATTCGGATGCGGATCTCGGTCGTCAGATCGAGACGTTCAATGACATGGGCCGCAGCCGCAAGCTCGGCTTTCTCGACTATCAGGATACGACAAGCTCGTTCACAGATGCGTTCGATCGGCTGCGAGCGGATCGGATCATACCTTAGGATGTCAGGAGTGCAGCACATGTCCGAGCAAGCGAGCGCGAGCACGTCACCATCCGGCTTTTTCACCGAGGAGAACTCGGTCGCGACCGTCAACGCCCGAATGGGCAGGGATGTCGATCCGCGCCTAGCAGAGGTGATGGCTTGCCTCGTCAAGCATCTCCACAACTTCGCACGCGAGATCAACTTGACCCAGGATGAATGGGACTTTGGCATCGATTTTCTGACGCGGACCGGGCAGATCTGCACGCAGGAGCGGCAGGAGTTCATCCTTCTGTCCGATACGCTCGGCCTGTCGATGCTGGTTGATGCGATCAATAACCGGCGTCCGTCCGGCGCCACCGAGAACACGGTCTTCGGCCCCTTCCATGTCGAGGGCTGCCCCGTTCGCCAGATGGGCGATCAGATCTGCCTGGACGGCAAGGGCGAAAGCTGTCTCTTCATCGGACGCGTGCTCGATCTCGATGGCAATCCGGTCGCAGGAGCCAAGATCGACGTCTGGTCCGACAACGCGGAAGGCTATTACGACGTCCAGCAGCCCGATATCCAACCGAAGTGGAACAACAGGGGCGTCTTCGTGACAGGCGCGGATGGACGCTACAGCTTCGTCGGCATCAAGCCCGTCTCCTATCCGATTCCCGATGACGGGCCGGTCGGCAAGATGCTGAACAGCCTCGGCCGCCACCCGTATCGGCCGGCGCATATGCACTACATGGTTCGCGCGGAAGGGTTCCAGAAGCTGGTGACGCACACCTTCGTCGGTGGCGATCCCTATCTGAATTCCGATACAGTGTTCGGGGTCAAGAAGACGCTTGTCGCGCCGTTCACGCGTGTCGAGAGCGGCAACACGCTCTGGCGCTCGGACTATGACTTCGTGCTCGCACGGCCTCGTCAGACACGATAGGAGCGAGGAATTGCAAAACTTCGTCTACAATGGAAATCCCGGCCGGGTCATCTTCGGGTACGGCACGGTCGCGCGCCTTCCCGAAGAGGCCGAACGGCTGAAGGCGCGACGTATCCTTGTGCTCTCCACGCCCGAGCAAGCCGAGCAGGCGGCTGATATCGCGCGGCATATGGGATCCAACGTCGTCGCGACCTATTCCAAGGCGCAGATGCATACCCCCGTCGAGGTGACGGCCGATGCCATGCGATTTGTGGAACAACATGCCGTCGATGCGCTGCTGTCCATTGGAGGTGGGTCGACGACCGGCCTCGGCAAGGCCATCGCCTTTCGCACCGATTTGCCGCAGATCGTCGTGCCAACCACCTATGCGGGCTCGGAAGCCACGCCGATCCTCGGCGAGACCGAGAGCGGCCGCAAGGTCACGAAGTCGGATCCGCGCATTCTTCCGGAAGTCATCGTCTACGACGTCGATCTGACGCTGACGTTGCCCGTTTCCCTTTCCGTGACCAGCGGCATCAATGCGATCGCCCACGCCGTCGAGGCGCTTTACGCGAGGGAGGCCAATCCGATCATCTCGCTCATGGCGGAAGAGGGGATCGGGGCGATCGCCCGCGCCTTGCCGCGCATCCATTCGAACCCGAGAGATGAGGACGCCCGCGCGGATGCGCTTTACGGCGCCTGGCTTTGCGGCGTTTGCCTTGGCTCCGTCGGCATGGCATTGCACCACAAGCTCTGTCATACGCTGGGGGGCATGTTCAATCTGCCGCATGCGCAGATGCACACGGCAGTCCTGCCGCATGCGGTGGCCTACAACGCCGACGCGACGCCGGCGGCGATGGGTCGGCTGGGCAAGGCTCTCGGCATTGCCGATCCGGCTGCAGGACTTTTCGACCTTGCCAGTGGGCTCGGCGCAACGATGTCGTTGAAGAACCTTGGAATGCCCGACGACAGTGTCGAGGCCGCCGTCGATCACGCGATGTCGAACGCGTATTGGAACCCCCGCACATTGGAAAAGCGCGCATTGACCGACTTGCTCGAACGCGCTTTCCGTGGAGACGCGCCGAGGGCCACATGAGTTATGGCGGGGCACTGTCGACCGGCGGCGCCTCGGCGAATTTCGGTGGGAAACCGAGCAGTTATCCAGAAGTCCAAAATGGATAATTCCGTTGTTTTCTTTAGCTTTACTCCGTCTACCATTACTTCTGGGATATTTGGAATGTCCGCATGTCGGGGGAGACGGAAGGACGATTTGGCTGGTGAGGAGCTAGAAGTCATGCTTGCGGTTCGCGTCGCTATTTCCAATCCCGAAAAGGCGGCGGCACGCGCGGCCTATCTGGAGGATCACAAGCGCCATCTGCGATCGGGCCGACTCTGCATCGTCCAATCCGGACCGATCCTCGACGAAGCCGGCAAAGGCAGCGGGGGAGTTGTCGTAGCGGATGTCGTCTCGCTCGAAGAGATGCGTCGGTTCAGTGCGGAGGATCCTTTTGTCCTCCACGAAGTCTATTCGAGCGTCAGCATCTACGAATGGCGACCAACGATCGGCGCTCGCGGATAGAGCAACTGCAATCGGACGGTCTGCATCTCTGCAGCAGCTGATTCTGAGGAGGAGGAGGGAACATGAAAGCGGTAGGCACACTCAACTGGGACAGTATTCGCAATTGGCTCGCAGAAGCAGGAAGCGCCTGTAGCGGATACTATTTTGACCACGCGGAAGCGCCAAAGGCTCGCGTAAAACTATTGCCTCGTCGACGGTGTGACCGGTCAGAAAGTGCCGGATCGGCTGCAGATTGGCCGGATAGCAACCGCGAACTCTGACACCGGTCTGACATCTCTTTTGGCGTCTACCGAACGCGCTGCGCGGCCTTTGCGTCGGGGGCGCGAGGGTGTTGCCGCGAACATCAGTGTGAAAGGCGGACTTGGATGACGAACGCTACCCCCATTGCTTCAAATGCACTTCCCAGGGAGACAATATTGTCAACGCCGTTGGCTCGAAGCTTCGTGACAGTCGTTTTCTCGACACTCGTTCTTCTCGTCGTGTGCCTGCTCTTCGCGCCTTCGAGCGTTTCCTGGGGGGCGCTATCGGGAAGTCTGCCTTTTGCGGCGACCATTGCCATCGTTGGCTTGGGGCAGTTACTGGTTGTGCAACAGGGTGGTTTCGATCTCTCGCTCCCCGGAGCTGTTTCGCTTGCTGTGGTCGTTTCGACGCATCATCCACATCAGGATGATGGGCTGCTCTACCAAGCCGTGTTGCTCGCGATCGCGTTCGCCCTCGTCGCGGGCTTCCTGAACGGCATCCTCGCGAGCTTCTTTCGGCTGAACGCTATCATTGCAACGATCGGTACCAACGCCCTGCTTTATGGAGCAGTGTTCGCGACATCCGGTGGTGTTCCCTCGATCACCACGAACCTTCTCGCCGAGATTGCAGGCGGCGAGACATTGGGGCTTCCGAACTCGGTCTACTTCGCGCTTGGTGCCACCGCCATCGTCTCGTTCTTGCTCAAGAAGACAGTGGTCGGGCGGAGGTTTGAGGCGATTGGCGCCAATCCATTGGCAGGGCGAGCCGCCGGGCTTCGTGTGCGTCTCCACCGGATGATGGCTTATGTCTACGCGCAGCTTCTTTACTGCCTGGCCGGCATTCTGATCGCCGGCATCACTCGCGAGCCGACTGCCTTTCAGGGTGACAGCCTGCTGCTGCCATCCGTTGCGGTCGTGGTTCTTGGCGGGACCTCGCTCCTCGGCGGGCGAGGATATCCGATCTCGACGGTAATCGCGGCGTTCTTCCTTAACCAATTGAGCCAATTCGCACTCTCAGTCGGGGTTCCGTTTTCGGCTCAAACCATCATTCAGGCCTTGGCTCTGGGTTTTGGCATCGGTGTTTACTCACTCCGTTGGAGCGTAAACGTAAGACAAGCGGCTGGAACAAAAAATGTGGAGGAGAAGAAATGAAATATTCTAATTTTGCGAAGGGCTTAGCCGTCTCCGTTGGGGCGGCGGTTATGGCACTCGGCAGCGCCAACCTGGCCAAAGCTGACGCGCCTTCCTGGTGCGGACCAAAGAAGGCAACGCTAGCGCTGCTCGACGGTTATGGCGGCAACAGTTGGCGGCAGGTGACGACGGCCTCTGGTAAACAGACGGTGGAGCTTTGCCCCAGCATCACGAGGTACGAATATGCGGACGGTCAGGGCGACACACAGAAGTCCATCTCGGACATCAAGAGCATGGCAGCGAAGGGCGTTGATGCGCTCGTGGTATTCGGTGACGCTGGCCCCGCTGTGCTTCCGGCGATAACCAGTGTCTTTAAGTCGGGCAAGATCATCGTGCCCTATCGCGTGGCAGTCGGCGGCAAGGAGGGTGTGAACTATTCCAAGTTTATTGGCTCGTCCTTCGAAAACGACGGGGCGACCTGGGGCAAATGGATCAAGAGCGTCCTTCCGAAGGGTGGAAACGTGCTGTTCCTGAGCGGACCGGCAGGCAACAGTCAGGGATTGGACGAACTCAAGGGTCTGAAGAGCGTTTTGGGTCCGGAATATGTTTTCGTCAATGCGCAGCCTTTCGATGTCACCAACTGGGATCCGGCGCTGACCCAGAAGGTCCTGACGGCGGAAATCGCCAAGAATGCCAAGATCGACGTCATCGTCTCCGACTTCGGCCCGTCATTGGTTGGCGCGTTGCCCACATTCACCAAGCAGGGCAAGTCGATCCCCGCGCTCGCGACCTCCGACGGCAATTCGCTAGGCTGCTTCTGGCATGACAACCAAGCAAGTAATCCGGATTTCAAGCTGTTCACGGTCGCGACTGGCAATGACAATGTGAGGCTCGCTGTACAATGGGCCGTCGCACTTGCAACGGGCGGCGAGAAGCCGAAGGACGCGATCTTCAAGGCGCCGGCTTTCGAGGACTCTGTATCGGGCAAGCCGAATACGGTTCTGTGCCGCAAGGATTTGCCAGGCGCGATTTACATGTCCTCTGAGCTCCCGGCCGAAGATCAAGCCAAGGTCGTCGGTCGGTGATCGAAATACATGCATGAAATTCCCCGGAGGGAAAACCCTCCGGGTAGGCTTCCCAAGACGGATAACAGGATATGGCGGAACTAGGGGTTAAAGAGATCGAGGCGGGCACGGGAAACGTGGTCATCCGACTAGCTGGCATCTACAAGTATTTCTCGGTCGTTCCGGCACTCAGCGATGTGAGCGTCGAGTTCTACCCAGGCGAGGTGCATGCGATTCTCGGCGAGAATGGTGCCGGCAAGTCGACGCTAATGAATATTATCTCGGGAACACTTCAGCCGACGGAAGGAGAGATCAGTTTCGAAGGGCAGCCCATCCATCAAATGACTCCTGAGGTGGCGAAGTCTCACGGCATCGGCATCTGCTTTCAGCATCCCGCCATTCTCGAAGACCTCTCTATCCTGGAAAATCTACGGGTGGCGTTGCCCGCATCCGTTTTCTCGGGCCGGCCACCACAAGAGGTCGTGCAGCAGGTCTTGGATACGGTTGGGCTGCGGGTGCCGCTACGCATGCGCGCCGATAGCCTGACGGTGGCGCAGAAGCATTTGCTCGAAATTGCAAAAGCGCTCGCACTCAAGCCGAAGGTTCTCATTCTTGACGAGCCAACCGCCTCTCTCGATCAGGAATCGACAGACATGTTGTTTGATCGAATCCGTGAGATTGTCGGGGCCGGGACCTCCGTCATCTACATTACACATCGTCTTGCTGAGCTTCGACAGATCGCCCACCGGGTCACTGTGTTGCGCGATGGACGCGTCCGCGGTGCAGAACTGGTGCGGAACATCAGCGATGCCGATCTCGTGAGCCTCATCGTGGGGCGCACGCTCAAGGCAGCTTTTCCGCCGAAGTCTCAACGGGCTTCCGAAGAGATAAGCTTTTCCATCGCCGGGGCGAACTCGAAGGATCTAACGGATGTGAGCTTTGATGTGCCCCGCGGCCAGATCGTCGGCGTTGCCGGCGTGGCGGGTAACGGGCAGCCGGAGCTTATGCGCGTGCTCGCCGGGTTACAGCCGACGGAGGGTACGATTACTCTGCGCGGTCGCGTGCTCAATCAGCACGAATTGCTGCGCGAAGCCGCCTTCATGCCTTCGGACCGGCACATTGAAGGTGTCGCAAGCGGCTTGACTGTTCGCGAAAACGCGACGTTTTCGGCGCTTGAGAAGTTTGCGGTCGGCGGAATCATTAGCCGAAAAAAGGAACTCGCTCAGGTCGAGTCTATCTTCGGTGAATTGGCGGTAAAAACTCCCAGCATGGAAGCGCCAATTCTGTCGCTATCCGGCGGAAACCAACAGAAAGTGGTAATGTCTCGAGCGCTTTTGTCGGAGCCGGGCCTCATCATTGCCGATGAACCGACGCAGGGCGTAGATGTTGGGGCGCGGTTTGAAATTTACCGCATTCTCCGGGAAGTGTCGGCTTCGGGGACACCCGTTATAGTGAATTCATCCGACGCGGTCGAACTTGAGGGGCTCTGCGACAAGGTGGTCGTGATGTCGAGAGGACATCTCGTCGAGACTTTAGTCGGTAACGAAGTCACGGAAGAGCGCATAGTAGCGGCGGCCGTCAAGGCAGAAACGCACGGCGGCGGAAGCGCTTCGAGGGTCAAGGCATCGAAAACAAGTGGGATCGCGCATTTCCTGCAGTCCGATAATGCACCGGCCGTCCCCTTGGCTCTCGTCACAGTCCTTCTCGGACTCTTTGTGTACGGGCAGAACGACAACTTCCTTTCGGTCTACAATATCTACAACATTTTCCTCCTCGCAACGGCACTTGGCTTCATCGCAATGGGGCAGACGGTAGCATTGCTAATGGGCGGCATCGATCTCTCTGTCGGCCCGCTTGCCGGCTTCCTCGTCGTCGTCGCGTCCTTCTTCATCAATGACGACAAGTCTGCGGTCATGATGTTGGCAGGATTCCTGCTGATGTTCGCGGGCGCATTCATTACCGGGACAATTAACGGGGTCCTGATACGTTTCGCGAACTTTACGCCCATCGCAGCGACGCTCGCCATGTATATCGCTATACAAGGCTTGAGCTTCCTTCTGCGCGACAACCCGGATGGCTACATAAGCTCCGCCGTCACGGATTGGGTCAACTGGCAATGGGGTCCGTTCCCTGTTGCTTTCCTCACGCTGGTGGCTGTCGCCGGGGTTGGGGAATATATACTGCGCCGAACGAAGGCAGGCTGGCGCTTGAGGGCAATCGGCTCGGACGAGCACTCCTCCCGCAGGACCGGCATTCGGGTCGATCTGACGTTCATTATGGGGTATATTGCCTGCTCATTGCTGACCAGCCTCGGCGCGGTAATGCTGATGACTCAGATTGGCGTCGGCGACCCTCGTCAGGGCATCAACTACACGCTTTCCAGCATCACGGCTGTGGTTCTTGGCGGAACTAGCCTAACGGGCGGGCGCGGGACGTTCATCGGAACGATACTTGGCGCCGTCCTGCTCACCGAAGTCCTCAACGCGGTGACGTTCTTGGGACTTACACAGACTTATCAGTATCTTTTCCAGGGTGTCCTGATTGTTGTCGCCGCGCTCATCTATTCGACGGTGCGCAGACGAGAGGTCTCCCGATAGATCAGACGTGCGAGCCACAAAACATCAAAGTTTCAGTCATTTACCCGCATTGCGATGAGGACGATAACATGACGGACAAAATCTATGGCATGCACCATATTGGCATCACGGTACCAGATATCGACGAAGGCATCGCGTTCTTCCAAGCTGTCTTCGGTGCCATCGAGGTCTTCCGCACCGGGCCGTTCGATGTCAATCAGGATTTCATGGAGAATAAGCTCGGCGCATCTGCGCAATCAACCATTCGCGACCTGGTTTTTCTGCGCTGTGGCGAGGGAACGAGCGTCGAGCTGTTCGAATATGACGGGGAAGAAGCCTCACGACCCAAGCGGCCGTCGGAAGTCGGCGGCATGCACCTGTGCTTTGAAGTCGAAGATGTGCATGCTTCGGAGGAGCGCCTGCGTGCGCAGGGCATCGAAATGCTTGACGGCCCCAACCGGGTGGAAACAGGGCCTTTGGCGGGCTTCAACTGGATCTACCTTCGGGCGCCGTGGGGACTAATACTCGAAGTCGCAAGTTTCGATAAGCTCGGCTACGAAGAAAATTCGCCTCATCGACTTTGGAGAGCAGGTCGACTCAACCCTGACCGCCGGACAAATGAGTGATGAAGCGCGCGTGCGAGTACTGTAATTCGTCGAGTTCACCGGGATGCCTTTTTGACTCTGAGCTCGAACCGATGCTTCACCACCCAAAGTAAGAGACTATTTGTTCGGCCGAGCGTGTCATCGCCGGCCGAAGGCGAATGGCTCCACAATGGCGCCTGCGCTTCATGACAACAACGTTATCGATCTCGATGTTGATTTCGGACGGCTCGAATCCTTCAATAGCGGAGCCAGCGCCAGCTTCGTATCCGTCCGGCGGAGCTTGCAATTACCCATAAGTACCCACCCAGGACGGGTTTGCATCACGTCGGATTTCCCATCGTAAAGTGATGCGGTATATCTGGTCGCATGACCCGACAGCTCTTCTCTTTCAGCCAGTTGAAGCACACGGAACGGCCAGTCCGGATCGGCTTCTTTCTTGCGACCGATTATCCACTGATGACGTTTTCCGCCGCACTTGATTCCCTGCGTCAGGGGAACCGGCTGGTCAAGCGCAAGGCCTTTGAATGGGTGCTGATTTCGACCGACGGAGCCGATGCCAAGTCCAGCAGCGGACTTGCCTTTCCCGCCGATTACTCCATGGCGCAGGCCCCGAAATGCGATATCCTGCTTGTCTTCGCGGGCGTCAATTACTCGGATGGCTACGATGCTGCCCTGTTTTCTTGGCTGCGCCGCATCTATTCCGAAGGCTGCGTGCTGGGCGGCGTCAGCACGGCGGTGTTTTACCTGGCGCGGGCGGGATTGCTAGAGGGCCGCCGATGTGCAATCCATTGGGAATCGCTGCATGCTTTCCGCGGCGAATTCCCGAACTGCCTTGCAACCGACGATATCTTCGCCGTCGATGGGCGGCTGATAACATCGTCGGGCGGCACGGTCACTCTGGACATGATGCTTTATCTCATCGCTGCCATCGAGGGGCGGGATCTTGCGGAGCAGATTTCCGATCAGTTCAATCACCCCCGCATGCGGCGGCAGGATGACGCGCAGCGCATGGTGCCCGAGGATCGTTTCGGGATCAGAAACGCCAAGCTGGGTTTCGTCGTTCGCCGCATGGAAAGCAGCCTTTCCGATCCGATCGAGATTTCCGAACTTGCCGATAGCGTCAGCATCTCGCCAAGACAACTGGAGCGGCTGTTCCGGACCCATCTGCATAAAAGTCCATCGCAATTCTACATCGATCTACGCATGGCAAGGGCGAAGGAGCTGCTGGTTCATACCGGCCTGAGCGTTGCGGATATAGCAAGCGTCTGCGGCTATGACACGCCCTCCCATTTCAGTCGGTTTTACCGCCAGCATTTCGGCGAGACGCCGGCGGCTTGCCGCCGGCGTTGATGCCGCCCCGCCTTGGCCGCGCGCCGGGCTTTCCGAAGATTAATCCACGTCGGTGCGGCGCAACAATATGTCGGATCACGCATATTTCGCGTCGTCTCAGTGCATTCTGTCTTGCGGCTATTGCCACTAAGTTTGGGTCGACGGCGAAAACGGACATCAGATCCGCGCAGGTCGAAGCCGCAGGTCACTGCGCCGCTTCGCGTTCAGAACGATCATGGGAACAGTTTGCACGAACTCGGAGATTACAGTCTTGGACAAGAATCAGCACTCCTATATTCCGACGCTTATCAACGAACTTTCAGAAGGAAGCATCAATCGCAGGGATTTCCTGCGCAAATCGACGCTCCTCGGCCTCTCCGCGGCGGCCGCCTATTCGCTGGCAGGTCTTCCGCAGTCTTCTAGCGCCGCCAAGGCGGGTGACATGCCTAAGGGCGGCAACTTGCGCATCGGCATGCGCTGCATGGAAATCAAGGATCCACATCTGGCGGACTTCGCTGAAAAATCGAACGTCATTCGCCAGGTATGCGAATATTTGACCTTCACCGACCGCAACAATATCACCCATCCCTACCTTCTCGAAAAATGGGATGTGAGCGACGACCTTAAGACCTGGACGCTGCATGTCCGCAAGGGCGTCAAGTGGCGCAAGGGCGGCCGCGAACTCAATGCGGATGACGTCGTATGGAACCTGAAGCGCGTCAGCGACCCGAAGGTCGGCTCGTCGGTTCTCGGTCTCTTCACCGGCTACCTGGTGCAGGAGTATGACGGCGGCGAAAAGGACGACAAGGGCAACCCGAAGAAGTCCAGCAAGCTCTGGTCGGACAATGCCATCGAGAAGGTCGATGACTACACGGTCCGCCTGAACTGCTACGCACCGCAGATCGCCGTTCCGGAACATCTCTATCACTATCCGATGTTCATCCTGGATCCGGCCGACAACGGCTCCTTCGGCGCCGACGCCAACGGCACGGGCCCGTTCGAAATGACGGAATACACTGTTGGGAAGGGTGCGAAGTATAAGGCGCGCACCGACTATTGGGGCACCGGTCCCTATCTCTCGACCTTCGAATTCGTTGATCTCGGCGACAATCCGGGCGCAGGCATTGCCGCCATGGCCTCCAAGCAGGTCGATGGCCTGTCGGAAGCCGATGCAGTCCAGATCAGCTCGATGAAGAACTTCCCGCATGTGGCGGTCTACAAGGTTGAGACGACGCAGACAGTCGTCGCCCGCATGCATCCCGAAGTCGAGCAGTTCAAGGATAAGCGCGTCCGCCAGGCCATGCGCTTCGCCATCGACCGCGAGAAGGTCATCCAGACATCGCTGTTGGGCGCGGGCACGCCGGCCGAAGACCATCATGTCGCGCCGTCGCATCCCGAATATGCGCCGCTGCCGAAATATCCGCGCAGCATCGAAAAGGCAAAGAAGCTGCTCGCCGACGCCGGCTATCCCAACGGTTTCGAATTCGACATGGTAACGCGTCCCGATCCGATCTGGGAGCTCAACACCGCTCAGGTGCTTGCCCAGCAGTTCGCGGATATCGGCGTCAAGATCAACATCAAGTCGCTGCCGAGCGCGCAGTATTGGGAAGTCTGGACTTCAGCGCCTTTCAGCCTGACGGCCTGGGGCCATCGTCCGCTTGCCATCATGACGCTGTCGCTCGCCTACCGCTCCAACGCTGCCTGGAACGAATCCCACTATGCCAATCCGGAATTCGACAAGCTGCTGACCCAGGCCGAGGGCATCCTCGATCCGAAGGAACGCAGCAAGGTGATCGAGAAGATCGAGCTTATCATGCAGGATGACGGGCCGATCGTTCAGCCCTTCTGGCGCGTCTTCTCGACCGTGATGGACAAGAAGGTGGAGGGCTTCGAGCTCCATCCCTCGCAGTACATCTTCGCGCATCAATACGCGATCTCCGCCTGATCAAGCCTCTGGACGGTCGCCCGCAATATCAGGGCGATCGTCTGCCGGCCCATGTGAGAAAATCGGACTGATGGTGCAATGTCGAAATTCCTTCTGAAACGGCTGATCATGATGCTGCTCACCATGCTGTGTGCGTCATTCCTGGTCTTTGCCGTCTGCGAATTCACGCCCGGTAGCGTGGCTCGCAAATCTCTGGGGCCATTTGCCACGCAGCAGCAGGTCGATATCCTGAGCGAGAAGCTGAAGGCAAACGATCCGCTGATCGTCCGCTACGGCCGTTGGCTTGGCGTCCTCGTCGGCGCAATCCCCGATCCGTTGCAGGACCCAAGCACCGGGCTCAATTTCAAGGATCCGCGCGGGGCGCAGTATTTCGGCAATTTCGGTTATTCGACGCTGAACAAGCTGCCGGTCAACGACGTGATCTGGAGCAGGCTCGGCAATACGGCGATCCTCGCCGGCTTGGCCTTCCTTCTGATTGTGCCGCTGTCGATCATCTTCGGCATCCTCTCGGGTCTGAAGGAGGGCGGCGTGCTTGATCGGACGCTGTCGGTCATCTGCATCACCTTCACGTCGATTCCCGAGTTTGCATCCGGTGTCTTCCTGGTCACCCTCTTCGTCATTCTCTGGCCGGTCCTGCCTGGAACGAGCCCGCTCAACAATGACGGCGGATGGGCGGTGCCCTATCAATTCGTACTGCCGGTCGCGGTTCTCGTGATCTACGATTTCGGCTACGTCGCCCGCATGATCCGCGTCTCCATGATCGGCGTCATGGAACGGCCCTATATCCGTACCGCCGTGCTGAAGGGTATGAGCACCCGCCGCATGGTGCTCGGCCATGCACTTCGCAACGCCATGATCGCGCCTTTCACAGTGCTGCTTCTACAGATCAACTTTCTGATCAGCGGTGTTGTCGTCACCGAGCTTGTCTTTGCGTACCCCGGCTTCGGCCGGCTGATCCTCGACGCCAGCCTCTTCGGCGATATCGCCACGCTGGAAGCTGCAACGCTGATCACCGTCGCCGTCGCCGTCGTCACGCAGCTGCTTGGCGATCTCGGCTACATGCTGCTCGATCCACGTATCCGGGTGAAATAGGCCATGGCAGTTCAAGACAATATCGACGGGATCAAGGTCGCAGCCGCCAAGCGCGCCGCGCGGCCGAACTGGATGCGAATCTTTCATTCGAAGACTGCGATCGTCGGCCTCTTCCTCGTCGTCTTCTGGGTCGCAGCCGCGGTGCTCGCGCCCGTCCTGCCGCTGCCGTCGCCGACGGATTCGGATGTGATGGCGATGGGCAATCCTTTTCCATCGGCCACCCATTGGCTCGGCACTGATATTCTGGGCCGCGACGTGCTCGCTCGCCTGATCTTCGGTGCGCGCACCGTGCTCTTCGTCGCGCCGCTGTCGGTTGCCGTCGCCATGATCGTCGGCATCGCCATGGGCATGGTCGCCGGCTACTACGGCGGCTGGATCGACACGCTGATCAGCCGCTTCTCCGACATCGTGCTCGCTTTCCCCGTCCTCGTCATCTACGTGATCCTGATTGCCAATATCGGGCCTTCGGTGCTCAATATCGTCATCGCGACGACGATCGCATCGTCGCCTGGCATCGGCCGCATCACCCGCGGCCTCGTGCTCGGGCTCAAGGAGCAGGAATATATCGCCGCCGCCAAGCTCAGGGCGGAGAGCACGCTCTACATCATGCTTGTCGAACTGCTGCCCAATTGCCGCAGCCTGCTGATCGTCGATGCCTGCCTACGCATCGGCTATACGATCATCACCATCGGCATTCTCGGCTTCCTCGGCCTTGGCCTCCCGCCACCGAACCCGGATTGGGGCGGCATGGTCAAGGAAAGCGTCACCGTCCTCAATGTCTGGCCGCTGATGTCGCTCATTCCGTCCGCCGCCCTTGTCAGCCTCGTTCTCGGTTTCAATCTGCTGGCCGATGGCATGCGCGAGGCATGGAAGCCATGAACCTCTCTGTCTCCAACCTGCAAGGGGCCGCAATGTCCGATGCTCCAAACTCCGAGCTAGAACCGCTGCTCGATATCAGGGATCTCAGGATCGAGTTCCGCGGCAAGAGCGAGACAGTCGTTGCGGTGCCGAAGCTATCCATCAGCGTTCGCCCGGGCGAGAGCTACGGCCTCGTCGGGGAATCCGGCTGCGGCAAGAGCACAACGGCCATGGCGATCATGGGCTATCTCGGCAATACCGGCGTGATCGCGGGTGGCAGCATCCGCTTCGATGGCAAGGAACTCGTCGGCGCAAGGGAAAGGGAGCTGCGCGCGATCCGCGGCCGGCGCATCGCCATGGTATATCAGGATCCGATGAGCGCGCTCAACCCGGTCAAGACGATCGGGTCGCAACTGGCCGAAGTACCGCTGCTGCATCTCGGAGCGACCAAGACCGAAGCGATGGAAATGGCTGCGGCCATGCTCGACGACGTTCGCCTGCCCGATGCCGGCGACATGCTGAAGCGGTATCCGCATCAGCTGTCGGGCGGCCAGCAGCAGCGCGTCGTCATTGCCATGGCACTTTTGGCGCGGCCCTCGCTGCTGCTGCTCGACGAGCCGACGACGGGTCTCGACGTTACGGTCGAAGCTGCGGTCATCGACCTGATCGGCGAGCTCCGCCGCCGTTACTCCACCAGCCTGCTTTTCATCTCGCACAATCTCGGCCTGATCGCCGAAACCTGCGACCGTGTCGGCATTATGTATTCCGGCGAGATGGTGGAGGAGGGCACGACCGGCGATCTCTTCCGCCGGCCGCGCCACCCCTATACGCAGGGGTTGATCGACTGCATTCCCGATATCGGCAGCGGCAAGCACCGCCGCGCGCTGGCCGCGATCCCCGGCCATATCCCTCTGCCGCAGGAGCGGCCGGTAGGCTGTTTCTTCGCACCGCGCTGTGCCGGATTTACCGCCGGCCTTTGCGACAACCCCGGCCTTGCGCTGACCGAGGCAGGTGCCGACCATCTGGTGCGCTGCGCCCGTTGGCCGGAAATGGAACGGTCGATCCGAAGCCTCCCCGTTGAACGCGCCCAGGTCGTGCCGAAGGAAGAGGCAATCGCGCTCTCCGATGTCACGAAGCTCTACAGGATTGGCGCCGACAAGACCGTCAAGGCCAACGAGGCCGTCTCCTTCGGCGCGCGCAAGGCCGAGATCGTCGCCCTGGTCGGCGAATCCGGCTGCGGGAAGTCGACCTTGGCCCGCATCGTCACAGGGCTCGACAGCGCCACGTCGGGATCGATCCGCATGGCAGGCGAAAATATCGCCGAGCTGCAAGCCCGGCAGCGGCCGCGCAACATGCTGCAATCGATCCAGATGATCTTCCAGAATCCCGACAGCACGCTCAACCCGTCGCACTCGGCAGCCTTTTCCATCCGCCGTTCGATCAAGAAGTTCGGCATCCGCAAGGGCAAGGCCGCTATCGAAGAACGAGTCCGCGAACTCCTGGAGATGGTGCGGCTCTCGCCGACGGTTGCCGATAGGAAGCCGAACCAGCTCTCGGGCGGCCAGAAGCAGCGCATCGCGATCGCTCGCGCCTTTGCTGCCGATCCGTCGCTCATCGTCGCCGACGAACCGGTATCAGCACTCGATGTCTCCGTGCAGGCGGCGGTCGTGACGCTCCTTCTCGATATCCAGAAGGAGAAGCACACCACCATGCTCTTCATCAGCCACGACCTGGCACTGGTCAGGCATGTCGCCGACAAGGTCGTCGTGATGTACCTCGGCAAGGTCATGGAGCAGGGTACGGTCGAGGAGGTGTTCGGTCGCGGCACGCATCCCTATACCGAAGCGCTGATTTCGGCGATCCGCAGCCCTAATCTCGACGAAGCGCCGCGCGAACGAATCCGACTGACCGGCGAAACGCCGAGCCCGGTCAACGTGCCGGCCGGCTGTCGTTTCGCAACCCGCTGTCACCGAAAGGTCGGCGCCATCTGCGACACCGTCGCGCCGCCGATCCGGCAGATGTCGGAGACGCATCAGATCGCCTGCCATATCGAGGAAGAACGGCTGCGCGCCGAGCGGCCGATCTACGTCGTGGCGACAGGGGGGAACGAATGAGTCCCGAGACCTCCATCGCGGCGAGCTTCTGGAAGAAGGCGGCGCGCTTCCGCGCGCTCGTGCCTGTCATGGTGGCGATCTGCGTCATCGGCACGGGAAACAGCCTGCTGACGACTTCGGTTTCGCTCAGTCTCAGCCTGCCGGGTATTGATCCCGGCGTCGTGCAGCTTCTCCTGACCGGGTTTCCCGTCGGTTTTCTTGCCGGCTGCCTGGCGGCGCGTTTTCTGGTCGCCCGCGCCGGTCATCGCGGTACCTTTCTGTTGGTGAGTTTCCTTGCCGCTTTCACCGGCTTCGGCTACATCGCAACGATGGCCACCCCCGTCTGGCTTGTCCTGCGTCTTCTCAACGGCTTTGCCATGGCGGTGCTGTTCGTCGTCTCGGAAAGCTGGATCAACCTCTACGCCGACCAGAGCAATCGCGGCGCCTATTTCTCGCTCTACATGATGATGACCTCGCTCGCCGTGCTCTTCGGCCAGCTGATGGTCGAGGCGGCAGGCCCGCATTCGCCGTATCTCTTCCTAATGGGGGCTCTGACGATCACGGCCGGCACCCTTTACTGCCGGTTCGCGGGGCGCCCGTGGCCGGCGCTCCCGGTTCGCACTGTCCGGCCACTGCAGGTCGATGTGTCGGCCGCAGATCAGCGGTATGGCCTGTGGAAGCTTGTCATTCTGGCACCCGTCACCATCATCGCCGTCTTTCAGGCCGGCATGACGAATATGAACGTCTTCGCGCTGACGCCGCTATACGGCGCCAAGATCGCGCTTCCCGCTGCCACCACGGTCGGCCTGGTGACGGCCTTCAGTATGGGCGGCATGCTTGCCCAGACGCCGGTGGGCTGGTTGTCCGACCGGCTCGATCGCCGCTGGATGCTTCTCGTCCAGGGCGTGCTTGCCGCAGCGCTCTGCGGCGGCATCATCATGCTCGCCGACACCCATGTGCCGGTGCTCTTCGTGCTCTTCTTCCTCTACGGCGCGACCGCCTTGACCATTTATCCCGTCGGCATCGCCTTCGCCAATTCGCAGATCGATAGCCGGCATATGGTGTCGGCGTCGGGCGGCCTCCTGCTGCTGTATTCGATCGGCAATGTCATGACGCCGGGCGTCGCCGCCGGCCTCATGGATTACGTGGCGCCCTATGCGCTCTTCATCATGCTCGGCAGCGGCGCCGCGCTGGTGTCGGTAGGCGCATGTTTCAACCTGCGGCGCAAGAGCGAACCGCAAATGGCGGATGCGGCACCCGATTGCCTGGCTTCCGGAGTGAAACAATGACCAAAGTCACTTCCTTCGATCTCGTCATTCGCGGTGGACAGGTGGTTCTCCCGACCGAGACCATTCAGACCGACATCGGAATCCGCGACGGGAAATTTGCCGCCATCGGCATAGGCCTGGCGGAAGGCCGGCAGGAGATTTCGGCCGAAGGGCGGCTCGTGCTGCCTGGCGGGGTCGATAGCCACTGCCACATGGACCAGCAGCCCTGGGAAGGCAAGGCGACGGCAGACGACTTCAATACCGGAACGCTATCCGCCCTATGCGGCGGTACGACCACCGTCGTTCCCTTCGCCATGCAGATGCGCGGCCAGTCCCTTCGGGACATCGTGGCGGACTATCACGAGCGCGCGCGGCCGAAAGCGCATATCGACTACGGCATCCATCTGATCGTCGGCGATCCCTCTCCGGAGGTTCTGCGCGACGAAATCCCGTCTCTGATCGCCGAGGGCTGCACCTCGATGAAGATCTACCTCACCTATGACGGGCTGAAGCTCGACGACTACGAGGTGCTGAACGTCCTTGATGTCGCCCGATCGCACGGCGCCATGGTGATGGTGCATGCGGAAAACGACGCCTGCATCCGCTGGCTGACGGAAAAATTCATCGCCGCCCGAAAGACGCAGCTGCGTTACCACGAGAAGACCCATTCCGCGATTGGCGATCGCGAGGCCACCTATCGCGCCATCAGCCTGTCGGAGCTGATTGAAACGCCGATCCTCGTCAGCCACGTGGCGGCCGGCGGCGCGGTCGAGGAGATCCGCCGCGCCAAGGCGCGGGGACTGCCGATCTACGCCGAGACCTGCCCGCAATATCTCTTCCTTTCGGCCGAAGACATCGACACGCATGATCTCTCGGGCTCGAAATGCGTATGCACGCCGCCGCCGCGCGACAAGTCGAACCAGCCGGATATCTGGCGCGGCATTCTCGATGGCACGCTCGAGGTCTTTTCGTCCGATCATTCGCCGTGGAACTATGCGGACAAGATCGCCGGTGGGCCGGACACGCCGTTCAACCGTATTCCGAACGGCATTCCCGGCATCGAGACGCGGTTGGCGCTCCTCTTTTCGGCCGGCGTTAATGGCGGGCGGATGTCGCTGCAGAAGTTCGTCGAGCTGACCTCCGCAGCTCCGGCAAGGCTCTTCGGCCTATATCCGCGCAAGGGCCTGATCGCGGTTGGATCGGATGCCGACATCGCTATCTGGGATCCGGAGCGCACCGTCACCATCCACAACGACATGCTGCATCACGCCACCGACCACACGCCCTACGCGGGGCAGACGGTGCGTGGCTGGCCGGTCATGACGATCTCGCGCGGCGAGCTTGTCTGGAATGACGGAGAGGTTCTGTCTCGGCCCGGTCGCGGCCAGTTCATTCCGCGCCTGCGACCCTTCCCGCCGAAACAAGGCCTTTCCTCGGTGCTGGCATCATGACGACCGCGTCCGATCCATCGCTGTCGAGGTTGGCGGGCCAGATCGTCATGATCACGGGTGCGGCAAGCGGCATCGGAGTAGCGATTGCACGGCGCTGTGTCGCCGAAGGCGCCAGCGTGGTCTGTGCCGATCAGACGGAAGGCCTCATTAATCTGCTGGCCGCAGAACTCGGGTCAAGCGCCATCGCCGTCGGTTGCGATGTGACCGACGGCCGCTCGATGGAGCGTGCGCTCGGCAGGGTGCGAGATCGGTTCGGGCGGCTTGATGGCCTGGTCCACAATGCCGCGGCACCTTCGCTGGATGGTACGGTGGTCGATCTCAGCGAGGAGCAATGGCGCCGTGAACTCGATGTCAGCCTTACGGGGGCTTTCTTGACCGCCAAGTTCGCTTTGCCGCTGATGGTTGAGGCCGGCGGTGGCTCGGTGGTGCTTATCGCTTCGCAGTTCGCGCATGTGGCGACGGGCAAGGCGGTGGCCTATTGCGCAGCCAAGGCCGGTCTTGTCCATCTCGCCAAGGCCATGGCGATCGATCACGCGGATGATGGCATCCGTGTGAACAGTCTTTCGCCGGGCGCGGTGGCAACATCCCGGTTGCTCCAGCGCTGGCCGGATCTCGAGGCAGCCGACCGGCAGCTCGGCCCTGCGCATCTGCTTGGCCGGATCGCCAAGCCGGACGAGATCGCGGCGGCGACGGCCTTTCTTCTTTCTGCCGACGCCTCCTTCGTGACCGGTACCGACCTGCTCGTCGACGGCGGCTATGCGGTGCGTTGAACCATTGATTGCAACGATCTGGATAGGATTTTGAAATGACCCTTCTCGTTACCGGCGGCACAGGCTTCGTCATGAGCGTCGTGGCACGGACCTGGCTGGATCGTGATCCCGCCGCCCGCGCCGTCATCCTCGATCGCTCCGGTCTCGATGCCATGGCAGAGCGCTATTTCGCGCCTGTGCGCGATCGGCTGTCGGTCATCATAGCTGACATCTGCGACCCCTCGCAATGGTCGGCTGCGCTCGATGCGCACGACATTAGTGTCATTGTGCATGGCGCGACGATCACGCCGATCTCCCGTGGCAGCGCTGCCGAAGCCAAGCGTCAGCCGGAAGCCGAGGAGCCGGCGAAGATCGTCGACGTCAATCTGATGGGCACGGTCCACATGCTGGATTGGGCGCGCAGCCGCCCCTCGGTCAAGCGCTTCATCTATGTCAGCTCCGGTTCGGTCTATCGCCATCACGGACCGGATTGGGCCGGCGAGCCATTACCGGAGGACGGCTATGTCGCACCGCTGACACTTTACGGCATCTCCAAATTCGCCTCGGAGATGGTGGTCAACCGCTATGCCGACCTCTTCGGCATGTCGTCGCTCAGTGTTCGCCTGGCCTCGGTTTATGGCACTATGGACCGCGCGACCGAGAGCCGCAATTTCCGCCATGTCCCGAACAAGGTGGCACACATGGCGCTGGCGGGCGAGGTGGTCCGGCCAAACAGCCTGGAATCGGTCGGCGACTATATCCACTCCGCCGACGTCGCCAATGCCGTCATCGCATTGCTGAAGGCGCCGCGCCTTCGTTATCGCCATTATAATATCGGCAGCGGACGCATCTCGACGACAGGCGACATCGTTGAATGGGCGAGAGAGCGCGTGCCAACTCTGCAGGTCGAGGTCAGCCCACACGAGACCGCCAATGTCATCCAGGATGCGACGCTGAAGGACGGAATGTGGGGAGAATATGACCTCGCCCGCATCGAGCGCGACACCGATTGGCGCCCGCGCGCCGGCAAGGAAGCCTTCCACGATTACATGGACTGGATCATCGCCAACGAAGGCGTGTCCGAGGAGAAGAAGTGATGTCCGCACTGGCCAAACTGGAAAACACGGAACGCCAGGAACGCGATTTCATCGGCTATGGCCCGAGGCCACCTTTCATGAGCTGGCCCGATGGCGTCAAGCTCGCGATTAACCTGGTGCTGAACTACGAGGAAGGCGCGGAATATTCCTGGCTTGAGGATGGCCGCAACGACAATTGGGGCGAATACAATATTCCAAACAGCCCGCCGGTCCGCGATCTGGGCACCGAGACTCATTTCGAATATGGCAGCCGCGCCGGCGTCTGGCGCTTGGCGCGCCTCTTTGATCGTACTGGCATTCCGATCACCGTGTCCGCCTGTGCCGTTGCGCTGGAGAAGAATCCTGCCGTCGTCGAGTGGATGAATGCCCGCGGCCACGACTTGCTCGGCCACGGTCTGCGCTGGAGCGAATATTCGACGGTCGAGCGCGCGGATGAAGAACGCCAGCTGCACGACGCGATCGCGCTCTATCGGAAGTTGACGGGCCGGCGGCCGCTGGGCTGGAATTGTCGATCCTTCCCGAGCGTCAACACCCGCGATCTGATCGTGAAGGAGGGCGGCTTCCTCTATTATTCCGACCCCTGCAACGACGATCTTCCCTATTTCATTGATCATGATGGCACACGACTTCTCGTGGTCCCCTATTCCAAGACGCTGAACGACAGCCGATATCTGATTGCACCGGGCTACAGCAATCCACGCGATTTCGCAGAGGATTGCCGCTCCGCAATCGATTACATG
Source organism: Rhizobium sp. SG741 (assembly GCF_012275435.1). Classification (NCBI taxonomy): domain Bacteria; kingdom Pseudomonadati; phylum Pseudomonadota; class Alphaproteobacteria; order Hyphomicrobiales; family Rhizobiaceae; genus Rhizobium; species Rhizobium sp. SG741. Next base: position 140,329 of record NZ_JAAZQP010000013.1, on the reverse strand, counting down.
ATTTCAGAAGCGGAGGAGACAGGCGGGCGCATGCTGACCATCGGCGTCCATGCTCGCTGGATGGGGCAGCCAAACCGTGCCTCCGGCCTGCGCGATGTCATCGAACATGTCAAGAAGACACCGGGTGCTGCATTCATGCGCCGGGAAGATATTGCCCGCCACTGGCTCGACAACCACGAGACCTTCAATCGCGATGCGTGACGGGAATGGGAAGGACGTCGTGCCGGTGGAGAAACGGGAGGAAAGGCAGGTCATGAAGGAAATGAACGGCGCGGAAGTCGTCGCTTCCATCCTCAAGCAGGAGGGCGTGAAGCAGATCATCGGCTTTCCAAACAGCGAACTCTTCGATGCATCGGCCCATCTCGACATTCCGCCTGTTATCACCAGAACGCCGCGGGTCGCAGTGAATATTGCCGAAGGTTACGCGCGCACCACGGCAGGTCGGGAACTCGCAGTCGTCACCGTACAATATGGCCCCGGTGCCGAAAGTGCCTTCGGTGGCATCGCTCAGGCCTATAATGATCGTGCGCCAATTCTTTTCCTGCCGACCGGCTATCCCCGCGGTTCTGAGGCGGTGGCACCAAATTTCGAGGCCAGCCGAAATTTCCGCCACATTACGAAATGGTGCGAGGCGGCAAGCCGCGTCGAGCATCTGCCAAAATTGATGCATTCCGCAATCACCCGTGTCCGTAATGGTCGTCCTGCTCCCGTGCTTCTGGAACTGCCGGTCGACCTTCTTGCCGAGAAGCTTGATCCATCCCTTAATCTCTATCAGAGGCCACGCCGCAGCGTGCCGCAGGCGGATGCCGGTGAAATTGCCGAGTTGGTGAATACATTGCTGGCGGCGAAGAGCCCCGTGATCTTCGCCGGTCAGGGCGTGCTGGCCGGTTCGGCCTCACAAGAGCTCGTTGAATTTGCCGAGTTGCTGCGAATCCCTGTCATGACGACGCCGAACGGCAAGAGCGGTTTCCCCGAGAACCATCCGCTGGCACTTGGAACCGCCGGACGGGCGCGGCCCGCTACAATCGATCACTTCATGGACAAGGCGGATGTCGTGCTGGCGCTTGGGACAAGTCTGACGCGTTCCCACTACATCCTGCCGATCGCCAGGGACAAGGTTGTGTTGCAGGTCACTATCGACGAGGGCGATCTCGGAAAGGACTATCCCATTGCTCAGGGGGTCGTCAGCGACGTTCGTGCCGCACTTATGCAGATGATCGCCCACGTTAGGACTGAGGGGCTGACTGCCACGGATTGTGGCGATATCGCCGGTGAGATACGCTCGATCCGAACGGCTTTCATGGAACGCTGGGTGCCATTCCTGACGGCGGACAGCGAGCCGATCTCGCCCTATCGCGTGGTCTGGGAGATCATGCGAGCGGTCGATCCGGCAAAGACGATCGTGACCCATGATGCGGGCAATCCGCGCGACCAGCTCAGTCCTTTCTATGAGGCATCAGTGCCGGGCAGTTATATCGGTTGGGGCAAGACAACCCAGCTCGGCAGCGGTCTCGGCTTCGCGCTGGGTGCCAAGTTGGCACGCCCGGAAGCGACGGTCGTCAATCTGATGGGCGAGGCGGCGTTCGGCATGGTCGGCATAGACTTCGAGACGGCGATCCGCTGCAGTCTGCCGATCCTGACCGTCGTGATGCGCAACAATGTCCTTGGCGGCTATGCCGCAAGCATGCCGATTGCAACCGGGAAATACGGCGCGAACCGAATGTCGGGCGGGTACGCGCCGATAGCGGAGGCGCTCGGTGGTTATGGCGAATGCGTCACGTCGCCGGCAAAGCTGCGTCCAGCCCTGCTTCGCGCCATCGAAAAGGTCGGTCATGGGCAGGCTGCGCTGGTCGAGGTCGTGACGCATGAAGAGCCGCGCCTGCCGGGGCTCTCCTGATTGCGTGTATGGAGAACGGCATGTTCGACATGATCATATCGGGCGGCACCGTCGTCAATGCCGATGGCGAGGCGAGGGTTGATGTCGCCATAATCGGCGAACGTATTGCCGCGCTTCTTGGCCCCGGCGACGCGCCTCAAGCGCGCGTCGTTATCGATGTGGCCGGCTGCCATCTGTTGCCCGGGCTGGTCGACGCGCATGTCCATCTCCGCGAACCTGGCCTGACCCACAAGGAGGATTTCGAAAGTGGCACCCGGGCGGCGGCGCTCGGCGGCGTCACCGCGGTGCTGGATATGCCGACCGATGAGCCTTGGACCGCCACAGCCGACCAGCTTGCCGACAAGATGGCAATGGCGCGTGGTCGCATCCATGTGGATGTCGGCTTCCAGGCTGTCCTTGCCCGAGACGTGAGTCTCGCCGAAAAATTGCTGTCGCTGCGACCCGTCTCGCTGGAGCTTTTCACGGCCGATGTTCCTGAGACATTTCGCTTCCAGACCATGGACGATGTCGCCAACACAATGCGGCGACTGGCCGGATGTGACACGGTGATCGGCATTTCACCCGGCGATCAGTCAATCCTCGAGGGCAGCGCCATCAGTCATCCCGCGGGCGATATCGCGGCATTCCTCGACAGCCGTCCGCCGCTTGCCGAAGCCGGCGGAGTGGCCCGTGCCATATTGGCCGCTGCGGAAACCGGTTCGTGTATTCATGTCCGGCAGATCAATTCGGTTCTCGGCATTTCCACGTGGCGTCGATTGCGTGAGTTGGCCGATGCCACCGTCGAGACCACGCCGCAAAATCTCTTCTTCAATGCGGAGGATTATCGGACGGCCGGCGCGAAGCTCAAAGGGTCTCCACCTCTTCGCGGGGCGCGCGACCTGGCGGCGCTGCGGGCTGCACTTTCGGACGGACTGATCGACATTGTCGCCACGGATCATGCGCCGCATAGCCCCGCGGAAAAGGCGATGACCTATCCTGCCTTTGCCGGCATACCCGGCGGCATGCCCGGTTTGCAGACCCTGCTTCAGACAATGCTGATCCTGGTCGAAGAAAAGGTGATAGGCCTGCCTGATCTCGTCCGCATGTGCGCGCGCAATCCCGCGCGGCGCTTCGGGCTCGGCGGGTCCAAGGGCGCGATCGCGCCAGGGCGCGATGCCGATATACTGGTGGTCGATCAGCGGCGGCCGAGCGTCATCAGCAATGCGGAGCAGGCTTCGCGCGCCGCCTACACGCCGTTCGACGGATGGCAGGCGCCCGCAACACTGACCCGCGTCTTTTTGCGAGGCAGGGAGATCGTTCGCAATGGAGCGATCACGGCCGCTGCGTCAGGCCGCGTCATCCAGAGAGAAATATAGGGAGGCATCATGTCCATGCTTGACAGGAAGGTCGCCGTGGTGACCGGCGCAAGTTCGGGTCTTGGTCGCGCAATAGCATTGCGTTTTGCCGCCGAGGGGGCCGCGGTCGTGATCGCCGATACGAGGGAAACGCCAATCGAGGGGGGTGACACGACACTCTCGCTCATCCGCGATGGAGGGGGCAGGGCCTTTTTCGCCCAGACCGACATATCGAGCTGGGAAGCGGTCGACATGCTGGTTGGCGAGACGGTGGAGCATTTCGGCCGGCTGGACGTCATGGTCAACAATGCGGCGATCTACACATCGACCAATCTTCTCGAAACGACACCCCAGCAATGGCAGCAGGTGATGGGCGTGAATGTCACGGGCTACTTCTACTGCTGCAAGCGCGCGGTGCAGCAGTTCCTGACACAGGAACCAGTCAGCGATGTGCGCGGCCGCATCATCAACATCTCTTCTCAACACGGCATGATCGCCTGCCCCGGGGATTTTCCCTATGGCGTGGGCAAGGGTGCGATCGTGCAGATGACCCGCCAGATTGCCGTGGATCATGCCGATGATCTTGTCGTCTGCAATGCGATCGCGCCGGGCAAGATCATCACCGGCAAACCGGGCGTGGCGAACGATCCCGACGCCCTTGATTATTCAAGGAGCCGGACCCCTTGGCCGCGCCTCGGCGTGCCGCGCGACGTCGCCGGGGCCGCACTTTTCCTGGCGAGCGACATGGCCAGCTACATCACCGGCGTCAACCTGATGGTCGACGGCGGCTGGATGGCCGGCTGATCGGTAAAGACAATGAAAGCCGGCTGTTTGCCGGAGAATGAAGGGAGCATGACAATGGATATGGGTTTGAACGGGAAGACGGCGCTGGTCTTCGGGGCTGGGGGCGGCCTTGGCGGTGCGATCGCCCGAACGCTTGCCGGCGAGGGTGCGCGGGTGGCCGTCGCGGATATCAACCGGGAGGCCGCACAGGCCACCACCGATGCGATCGCGGCAGCCGACGGCAAGGCGTTGACGCTGGAGTGGGATATAGCCGATCTCTCAGTGATCGATGCGCGTCTCAAGGCTGTCGAGGAGGCATTTGGTACTGTCGATGTGCTGATCAATAACACTGGAGGCCCGCCGCCGACACCGGTGAGCGGCCAGGACGCAGACGCCTGGCAACGCTTCTTCCAATCGATGGTATTGCCGGTCATCGCCATAACCGACCGAGTTCTTCCCAGTATGAAAGCGTCAGGATGGGGCAGGGTGATTACCTCGACATCGTCAGGCGTGATCGCACCAATCGCCAATTTGGGCATGTCGAATACGCTGCGCACCGCGCTTCTCGGCTGGTCGAAGACACTCGCGCAGGAAGTCGGTCGCGCCGGCATCACCTCGAATATCGTTCTTCCCGGACGTATTGCCACGGGTCGCATCACCTTTCTTGACGAGCAAAAAGCCAAGCGTGAGGGGCGTACGGTCGAAGAGGTATCTGCACAAAGTACGGGGTCCATTCCGCTGGGCCGATATGGAGATCCGCAGGAATATGGTGACGTCGTTACGTTTCTCGCAAGCAAACGCGCTTCCTACATCACTGGCAGCGTCATACGGGTGGATGGTGGGCTGATCGCGAGCATATGACTTTGTCGCTAGGCGTTTAAAGACAACGTACGCGACCTCTCCATGGAGAACCATGAGTACAACTGAAATGCATATGAAATCAAATAGGCTTGACCTTCGATTCTCATCAGAGCCGCAATCAGCTTTATGATTGCGGTTTTGCTAACATTGCGTTCAAGGGGTTGGCTTGCCCCTTGAGCGCCCAAAGCTGGCTGCATCACTTTCTTTGTCTTTTGATGGTCAAGCGTCTTTGGTCAAATTTTCCAGTCCGCTTTTTTTGGCGGTATCCCACTTGGGGATGACTATCGCTTCGCCAGTAATGCCGTTTCCGTATTTCAACGACCAAGATGGCTGTAGAAGATAAGTGGGGCAGCTAGTCGGTCGATGAAGCTATCTGGCACCGTTCAAATCAAAGCGCTGTTGTTTCAATAAAGGGGTCTGCCTCACTTTGTGAGGAAGACCCCGATTAATGGCAAAACGACACCGCTTCAATTCGCCTTGACTCCTGCATATGTAGCGCCTTGAGCGCTGACATATGCAGCGACGCCTAGGCGAGCTTCAGCAAGAGCTCACCGACGGACTTCCTCGCATCGCCGTAGAACATTCTCGTGTTCTCCTTGAAGAACAGCGGATTCTCGATACCCGAATAGCCGGTGCCCTGCCCGCGCTTTGAGACGAACACTTGTTTCGCCTTCCAAACCTCAAGAACGGGCATGCCGGCGATCGGGGAATATGGATCCTCCTGGGCAGCCGGGTTGACGATGTCGTTGGAGCCTATGACGATCACGACATCGGTTTCATGAAAGTCCTCGTTGATCTCGTCCATTTCAAGGACGATGTCATAGGGAACCTTTGCCTCCGCCAGGAGAACATTCATGTGGCCCGGCAGGCGGCCGGCAACAGGATGAATGGCAAAGCGCACATTCTTGCCGGCGGCTCTCAGCTTGCGGGTGAGCTCTGATACCGACTGCTGGGCCTGCGCCACCGCCATGCCATAGCCAGGGACAATGATGACCGAATCCGCGTCGTTTAGTGCAGCAGCAACACCGTCTGCGTCAATGGCAATTTGCTCACCGACGATCTCCATCTGAGGGCCAGTGGTGCTACCAAAGCCGCCAAGGATGACAGAAACGAAGGAGCGGTTCATCGCCTTGCACATAATGTAGGAGAGGATCGCACCCGAAGAGCCAACAAGCGCACCGGTGACGATCAAGAGATCATTGCCAAGGGTGAAGCCGATCGCCGCAGCCGCCCAGCCAGAATAGCTGTTCAGCATCGACACAACCACCGGCATGTCGGCGCCGCCGATCCCCATGATCAAATGGTAGCCGATGAAGAAGGCGAGTGCAGTCATCAGGATTAGCGTCCAGATACCGGCACCATTGACATACGCAAGAAGCAGGATCAGCGAGAGGATCGCCGCACCCGCATTGAGGAAATGCCCGCCGGGCAGTTTCATCGCCTTGCCGTCGATCTTGCCCGCAAGCTTGCCGAAGGCGATGACGGACCCTGTGAAAGTCACGCCGCCAATGAAGACGCCGAGAAACACCTCGACCTTCATAATCGCCAGCTCGACCGGAACCTTGTGAGCGAGGATCCCGGCGAAACCGTCAAGAGCAGCTCGTCTGGCTTCGTCCAAACCGGATACGCGCGCGGCTTCGAGATGGGCATTGAAACCGATGAAGACGGCCGCGAGTCCGACGAAGGAATGCAGGGCTGCGATGAGCTGCGGCATTTCCGTCATATGCACCCGGCTTGCGATAGACCAGCCAAGCACGGCGCCACCTGCGATCATCAGGGCAATGATGAACCAGTTGCCGATCCCCGGACCGAAGACCGTGGCGACGATGGCAAGCGCCATGCCTGTCATGCCGTACCAGACGGCGCGCTTGGCGCTTTCCTGTCCGGAAAGTCCGCCAAGCGACAAGATGAAAAGAACAGCCGAGGAGATATAGGCCGCGGACACGATACCTGTTGTCATGATGGTGAGCTCCGACTGATTACGACTTCTGGAACATTGCGAGCATGCGCCGTGTCACCAGGAATCCGCCGACGATGTTGATGGTCGCGACCAGTACCGACAAAGCTGCAAGCGTGACGACCAGCCAGTTGCCGGATCCGATCTGGAGCAGCGCGCCAAGGATGACGATGCCCGAAATCGCATTGGTAACTGCCATCAATGGTGTGTGCAGCGCGTGCGAGACATTCCAGATCACCTGAAAGCCGATAAAGCACGCGAGCATGAAGACCACGAAATGGTTCATGAAGCTCGGCGGCGTGAAGGCGCCGGCGAGCAGGAGCAGCGCGGTGCCGACGGCAAGGAGCGCGCCATGACTTCTCGTCTGAACCTTGAAGGCGGCAGTTTCCTGCGCCCTCTTATGCTCAAGCGTTAGCTCCCTTGCCTTTTCCTTTGGCTTCTGTGCGGCGATCGCCTGCACCTTGGGCGCCGGTGGCGGGTAAGTAATGGCACCGCCGTAGGCAACCGTCGCTCCGCGGATGACGTCGTCTTCCATATTGTGGACAAGCTTGCCGTCCTTGCCCGGCGTCAGGTCCGTTATCATGTGACGGATGTTGTTCGAATAGAGCGTCGAGGATTGCGCCGCCATACGGCTCGGAAAATCCGTGTAGCCGATGACCGTAACGCCATTGTCCGAGACGACCTTCTGATCGGTAACGGTCAGGTCGCAATTGCCGCCACGTTCCGCAGCGAGGTCGACGATGACGGACCCCGGCTTCATCATGGCCACCATGTCGGTAAGCCAGAGCTTCGGGGCGTCGCGCCCCGGGATCAGGGCCGTAGTGATGACGATGTCGATCTCGGGAGCAAGTTCGCGGAACTTTTCCAGCTGCTTTTCGCGAAACTCCGGAGATGACGGTGCTGCATAGCCACCTGTTGCTGCACCGTCCTGCTGCTGTTCCTTGAAATCGAGGAAGACGAACTGGGCGCCCATGGATTCGATCTGTTCGGCGACTTCAGGGCGTACGTCGAAGGCATAGGTGATGGCGCCAAGCGAGGTCGCCGTGCCGATCGCCGCAAGGCCTGCAACGCCGGCACCGATGACAAGGACTTTCGCCGGCGGCACCTTGCCGGCGGCCGTGACCTGGCCGGTGAAGAACCGACCGAAATTGTTGCCGGCCTCGATCACCGCCCGGTAGCCGGCAATATTGGCCATCGACGAAAGAGCGTCCATTTTCTGTGCGCGTGATATGCGCGGGACCATATCCATGGCGATGACGTTGCAGGCCCTTGCCCTCGCCTCTTCGAGCAGGCCGCTATTTTGGGCCGGATAGAAAAACGAGATCAGCGTCTGCCCACGTCGCAGAGACCCCATTTCCGAAGTTTCCGGGGGGCGAACCTTCACGACAATATCGACATTGGCATAGAGTTCGCCTCTATCCACGACTGCGACCCCGGCTCTTTCGTAAGCCTCGTCGCTGAAGCCGGCTGGCCGACCGGCGCCTTTTTCGATCAGGCATTCGTAGCCCAACTTTTGTATCTGCTGCGCACTATCGGGCGTCATGGCGACGCGCGCTTCTCCCTCCATCACCTCCTTAGGTGATCCGACTCTCATCTTCATGGCTTATCCCGGTGACCCGGCTCCCAGACCAGTATCTTTCTCCCGATCTCGCACAAGTAACGTTGCGGACCGCGACGGGTAACGAGCAAAGTGGAGAGCGCCTGTCCAGTGCACAATGACGCGGAAATGACGGTTTTTGTCGTATACGGCATAGTCTAATCGATTTTTATTTTTGACTGGACCTTTGCCGCAAGTGAAATGGAGAATTGTAGTATGATTGGCGTTATGCGCACCTCGAGAAAGAATGCGGCTTTGTGGGAATTTCCCAACAGGTCGCCGTCGAGATCACGGTACATTCCCCGACCTTCTTCCCGCCCTCTTAACGTGTACCGTCTGGAGGGATGATGATCGCGCTCTTTGGATGCAAGGTCCGAATGGAATTTGGCAACACCGGCCTCGGTGAAGGTTGTTCCGGGCGAGATCTGCTGGGCAGCCAACGGAGTGTTCGTGCGATATTTCAGACTATTGCGAGAGCCTTGTGACATAGGCTGCCAGCTCCGCTCTGTTTGAGCAGCCAATCTTGCAAAGGCAACGGCTGATGTGCGTGCGTACCGTCGCAAAGCCGATATTGAGAACGCGCCCGATATCTTTATCGGAGCAGCCGCGAGAGACGAGGAGGGCAACGTCGCGCTCGCGTTCGGTGAGCACGGAGAGTGTTATGTCCGGCGATGCCGAGAGTGCGCGTGTAAGCAGCGGCGAGAGCACTTTTAGCAGGCCGATTTCGCGATCGGCAAAGTCAGGCTGACGGTTGGTTCGCCAGATGCGCAGATCCGCGAGTTCCCGACCACCGACCTTAAGGAACAAATTGATTCCGTGGTCTAAACCGTCCTTCATCAGGAAGTCGTTGAAGAACTCGGTCTTACGCAAATCCGATCTGCAGATGACCTCATCCACATAGGCTGGGCGCCAGAGGCTCCGCAACTGGCGGGTCATTGGATCGCGATACTGATACCAGCTGCGATATGCCTTGATGTTGTCCAGGGACTGATTGATGACAAAGGGATCATGATAGGAGTTTGACTTCGGGTTCCATATGAAGGAGGCCAGCGCCTCCGAACGCATCAGGCGCAGAATGTCGGGAAAAATCGTTTCCCTGATCTCAACCGATCCAAGGCTGGTTAGCCTGCTGACAATATCGGCGAAGAGGCTCGCCTCATCGAACGTCAAATCGTAGACAGTCCCGGTCATGATGAACCCAGTTATTAGCGGGATCGTTGTCCCGTCTTGTTCCCTTATGGGGAAGGGAAGCAAATAACATATCAAAAAGCAAGAATATTCAGATGCAGCCCATGAGATCGGTCGGCCGCTATGCTTCCGCGGTAGTCCTTTGGACGGCATTTGACATGTGACCTTACCAACAAAATTGCTGATGGTGGCGAACGCGCATTCTGACTAGCTCTGCGGATGTTGGAAATTCGTGCGAGTGCTACAATGACACCCAAGGAATTTACGTTGACCGAGGCCTCCGCGGCGATGGCGCAAGGGACTCTAAGTGCGGAGGAGCTTGTTGCGGGTCTGCTGAAAAGATTGGACAGTCTTCCCGCGATCAATGCCTTCGTGTCCCTTGATGCGGAGACGGTGCTGCGAGACGCGCGCCAGGCAGATGTTGATAGGGCGGCCGGTCGCATCCGGGGGCCGCTCCATGGTCTGCCGATCGCCTTCAAGGACAATATCAATGTCAAAGGCTATCCCACGACGGGCGGGACGCCGTCGCTTCGCGCCTACCGGCCGACGGACAACGCGCCTGTTGCGGCCCGTCTTCTAGAGGCCGGGGCAATTGCTTTCGGCAAGAATGGAATGCATGAACTTGCCTATGGTGCGACTTCGGACAACATTGCCTTTGGCGCACCGCGAAATCCTTTCGATCAGACGCGCAGCGCCGGCGGCTCGAGCGGCGGTAGCGGGGCCGCTGTAGGTGCTCGTTTTGTTCCTGCCTCCATTGGTACCGATACCGGCGGCTCCGTTCGCATTCCGGCGGCTTTCTGCGGCACCTGGGGCTATCGCCCGACCACGGGGCGGTGGCCGACTGCTGGCATCGTGCCGATTTCCACGACGCGCGACACTCCCGGTCCAGTTGCGTTAAGCGCCGCAGATATCGTGCTTCTGAACAGTGTCGTTACGCGTGCTCCTGCAGTGAAGGCCTCGACGGCCAAAGGGGTTCGGCTCGGAATTCCGCGCAAACATTTCTGGGAGGTGGTCGATCCCGGTGTTGCTGCAGTTTGCATGCAGGCTCTCGACAAGCTTGTTTGCGAGGGTGCGGAACTTGTCGAAGTCGATGCGGGGGGCTTGCTGCACCCCTACGCTTTGTCTTCCATGCCGATATCGATCTATGAGGGTAAAGTCGCGTTATCAGCATTTCTGGCAGATCATGGCATCCCTTTGACTTTCGCGGAAGTTGCAGAACAGGCAGCTGGCCACGATGTGCGGGAACTGCTTCTTGCGCAACTCGATCCTGCCACCGCAGTGAGCAGCGAGGCCTATCACGCCGCGATTGCCATACACCTTCCTGCGTTGAAAGCGGCCTATGCCGATCTCTTTGTCTCGAACGGCATTGACGCATTGGCATTTCCCGTTTGCCGCGTGCCGGCGCCGCTTCTCGATCAATCCGATACGGTGGAAATCGATGGTAAGCTGTTTCCAACGTTTACAGCATTGATACACAATACCGATATCGGCAGCACGGCCAGCCTTCCGGGCATCAGTATTCCGGTCGGCTGCACGCCGCAGGGGTTACCGGTTGGTTTGGGTCTCGACTATCCCTTCGGCAGAGACATTGATTTGCTCGCGCTGTCGCTCGCCATCGGTGATCTATTTCCGGCCCCGTCGCCAAATCTCGGCGGATGATGGCAAGCGGGCGTCCCATCGTTCATAAAATCTCGAGCTTTCCAAAATTGAGGCAAAAATGGTCGACCTGATCAATTTCGAGGATATGCGTCAGCGCGCGCGTCGTCGTCTGCCACGTATGGTTTTCGATTATCTTGAGGGAGGCGCCGGCAGCGAGCGAGGCCTGAGCCGCAATCGAACGGCACTCGACAATGTTCTGTTTAATCCGCATCGATTGATCGCTGTGGATCGCAGAGATCTATCGGTCCGTCTGTTTGGCAAAACCTACCGCATGCCACTGGCAATTGCGCCGACCGGATTGAATGGCGTCTTGTGGCCCGGCGGCGATCTTGCTCTCGCACGCGCCGCGGCCCGTTATGATATTCCGTTCTGCCTTTCGACCGCGTCGACATCGACCATCGAAGAAGTTGCTCGTGCCACGGATGCGGAAAAATGGTTCCAGCTCTACGTCCTCAATCGCGAACAGGCACAAGCTTTCGTTCGCCGCGCTCTTCAAGCCGGCTATTCAACTCTCGTGCTTACCGTGGATGTGGCCGTCAATGGGAAGAGAGAGCGCGACCTGCGTTCGGGTTTCAAGGTGCCTTTCAAACGGTCTCCTAAGATAGTCCTCGATGCTGCCACGCACCCGCGCTGGACCCTCGCGCAGCTTAAATGCGGCTTGCCGCAACTCGCCAATTTTGCCTCGGCCGATGTCGCGGACATAGCATCCCAATCGGCGCTCATGGCCCGGCAGATGGATGCGGGTTTTGACTGGGCGGCATTTGCAGCGCTTCGTGACCTCTGGCCGCATAAATTGATCGTCAAGGGCGTCCTATCGGTTGAGGACGCGCTGCTCCTGGAGAAGGCGGGCGCGGACGCCGTCATCTTTTCCAACCATGGTGGACGGCAGCTGGAAGACGTGCCCGCGTCGATCGAGCTATTGCGTCTCGCACGCGAGACGCTTCGCATTCCGATTTTGATGGACAGTGGCATCCGGTCCGGCTCAGACATAGCCAAGGCCGTCGCTTCCGGAGCAACGATGGCACTGTCAGGCAGGGCGCTTCTCTACGGATTGGCGGCAGCAGGGGAGGCGGGTGTTTGCCAGGTGCTGGAAATGCTCGAGGCCGAATTGGATAACACACTCGCATTGCTCGGCTGCGCACGCGCGGAATCCCTTTCTTGCGAATATCTCTTTGCAGGCAAGGAGAAAGTGCATCCGCAGAAATGATGATATACTGGGATGAAGCTACGGCTAGTCTGGATCTGTCTTGGATTTGTTGGAGCAAACTGCCATGAGCCACGATGATCATACGCTGCCCCCTTCCATGCTTGCGCTTCGCATTAAAGCGATCGAGACGCTCATGGTCGAAAAGGGCAAAGTGGATCCAGGGGCGGTGTCGGAAGTTGTCGATATCTTCCAGAACAAGCTTGGCCCGCGCATCGGTGCCGGGGTTGTGGCGCGCGCCTGGTCCGATCCGGCGTTCAAGGCGCGCCTGCTTGAGAACGGAACCGAAGCCCTGAAGGAGATGGGGATCGGCGGCCTGCAAGGCGAGGCGATGGTCATCCTGGAGAATACACCGGAGGTTCACAATGTGATCGTCTGCACCCTTTGCTCCTGCTATCCGTGGACCGTCCTTGGCCTGCCGCCGACATGGTACAAATCCGCCCCCTATCGCAGCCGCATTGTCATCGAGCCGCGCTCTGTGCTTGCTGAGTTCGGCCTGACAATTGCCGACGAGCGCGAGGTCAGGGTCTACGACAGCAATGCAGAGATCCGCTACATGGTTTTGCCGGAGCGTCCAGCCGGTACGGAGGACTGGAGCGAGGAAAAGCTTGCGGCTCTTGTCACTCGCGATTCCATGATCGGCACTGGCGTCCCGCTGACAGCTTCGGCAATCTGAGAAGAGCAATATCATGAGATCGATTGCAGATATGGGCGGAATGCAAGGCTTCGGCCCGGTCAATCGCGCCGATGATGACACGAGGTTCAAGGAGGAATGGGAGGCGAAGACCTTTGCGGTCAATCTCCTGTCGCTGGCGGCCGGCTGCTTCAATATCGATGAAAGTCGCTACTCGATGGAGCGGATGCCGCCGGTCGACTATTTGAACACCTCGTACTTCGAACATTGGCTGTATTCGCTTGAGGATCTCTTGACGACGAAGGGGGTCTTCACGCGTCAGGAATTAGAAGCGCGGATCGCCGAGCTTGTGGCAAAGGAGGCTGACAATGCTGCCTAAGGAGATGGTTGCCGTGGCGATCGCCACCGGCGCGCCTACTTTGCGCGCAATTGGGACCCTGCCGAAATTTAAGCTGGGTGACGTCATCAAGACCACCAACGATAACGTTTCCGCCCATACGCGCCTTCCAGGCTATGCTCGCGACAAGCGCGGGACGATCGTCGCATATGAGGGAGCCCATGTCTTCCCGGACGCCCATTCGATCGGGCTCGGGGAGCGCCCCGATCATCTCTATCGCGTACGCTTCGAGAGCGAAACGTTGTGGGGCAAGGGAAGTGATGGACCAGGAGCCGTCTACCTGAACCTCTGGGAAAGCTATCTGAAGGTGGGAGATTTGTCGTGATGCCCCGCGACCTGACGATCGATCAGCAATGGCTCGACAAAGGGCCGGCCTTTTCCGAGCCGTGGCAGGCAGAGGCCTTTGCGCTCACAATGCAACTATCGCGCGCCGGGCATTTCACATGGACGGAGTGGACCACGGCTTTCTCAAGCGAAATCGAAACCGCGCCCCAAAGAGGAGACGAGGACGTCAACACGGCCTATTACCGCCAATGGATGCAGGCGTTGGAAAAGATCGTCGCCGCGCGCGGTCTGATAAGCGGCGGGGAGGTTGAGGAATACGAGGAACACTGGAGACGTTCCTATTTTCATACGGAGCATGGCAAGCCGATCGAGTTCAGCAAGGGGCTCGCGCCGATACCTTTAGGTGCGCTTCAAGAGTTTGAACACGCACATGAGCATGCGCACCACGGGCACGAACATCATCATTGTCATGCCGGTCACCACGATGCGGATGTCGGCCCGATCACTGTCAGCCCGGCCAGCCGGCGAGCGACAGCCTAGTCTCTCCTTCACAAACGCCATCCACTTTTAAGCGAGCCGCCGATTGTGGGGCCAGGGGCGCCGATTTCGCCTTTTTTGCCCTAATTTGAAGCGCGAATGCCGGGAACGGCAAATGCGGAATTATCCGCAAAACTGTTGATCCCGCGCTCGTACGCTCGCCCCTATCATGCTGCAGATCGGTTGCCGGTTTCCGCCTGCGACGGGTCTGCAGCTGCAAAAAGCCGTCCTGACGGCAACAAAATCGACAGAGGAAGAACAATGACATTCTCGCGCGACAACATGAGGTTTACTCGCCGTAGCTTCCTACAGGTCATAGGAGCGGGTGCCGCCGCTGGAGCGGCGACATCCGTTCTGCCGGCTCCAGCTATCGCGGCCAGCCCGACGATCAAGATTGGCTATGTCAGCTCGAAGACGGGGGCGCTTGCGCCGTTCGCGGAGGCTGACCCTTTCATCCTCGGCAAGGTGCGCGAGGTGTTGAAGGATGGGCTTGTCAACAACGGCAAGACCTACAAGGTCGAGATCATTGACATTGACGACCAGTCGAATTCCGACCGCGCTGCCACTTCGGCAAGCCAGTTGATTAACAACGATGGCGTCAATCTCATCCTGGCGCAGGGTGCGTTGACCAACGTTCCGGTCGCATCACAATGCGAGACGGCTGGCATCCCGAGCATCACCACCATGGATCCGTGGCAGGGCTGGATGTTTCCGCTCAAGGGCAAGCCGGATGTTGGGTTCAAGTATGTGAACCATTTCTTCTGGGGTATCGAGGACATCATCTCGACCTTTATCGGTATGTGGGACGCGCAAACGACCAACAAGAAGGTCGGCACGGTCTGGTCGAACGATCCGCCCGGCAAGGTCTTCGGCAATGCGGACATTGGCTTCCCCGCATCGCTCGGCAAGGGCGGCTATTCGATTGTCGACGTCGGCGAGTTCCAGCCGGGTGCAGACGATTTCTCACGCCAAATCGTTGCCTTCCGCGATGCCGGCTGCGATATCGTGACGGGTCTCTTCTCTCCACCGGAATGGGCCGTGTTTTGGCGTCAGGCGCAGCAGCTCGGCTTCAAGCCGAAGATTGCTACACCCGCCAAAGCTCTGCTTTTCCCATCCGGCATCGAGGCTCTCGGCAAGGCCGGCGACGGAATGTCGACGGAAATCTGGTGGACACCGAACTACCCCTTCAAGTCGACGCTGACGGGGCAGTCATGCGCCGAGATCGCCGCCGAATATTCCAAGTCGTCGGGCAAGCGTTGGACGCAGCCGATAGGCGTTGTCCATGCCCTGTGGGAGCTGGGGATCAACACGTTGAAGAATGCCGCCGATCCGACAGATCCGGATGCAATCCAGGCAACCATCAAGTCGACCAGGATGACGACGGTCGTCGGCGATATCGACTGGGCCGGAAGCCCAATCAAGAATGTTGCCAAGCTCAAGATCGCAGGCGGCCAATGGCGTCTACAGCCGGATGGTGCTTATGATCTGAAGGTGACCTACAACAAGAACGCTCCTGAAGTTCCAATCCAGGCTGACTTCACAATGGACTTGGCCAGGAAGGCTGGATGATGCCGGCGGCTGATACAACCAGGTCGCTCACTGTCGAAAATGTCGTGAAATCCTATGGCGGACCGATTGTCTTGGACGGAGTCAGCATCGAAGTTGATCATGGGAAAATTCTCGGAATTATCGGCCCCAACGGCTCTGGTAAGACGACGCTGTTCAGCGTGATTTCCGGAACCTTCGCGCCCTCGTCCGGCAAGGTATTTCTTGCCGGGCGGGACGTCACTTCGCTTGGCGCTTCGGCGCGCGCCGTTGCCGGCATCGGCCGGACGTTCCAGGTTCCGCAAACCTTCTCGCACATGTCGGTCTACGAAAACGCGCTGGTCGCCGCCGCGTTTGCGGGGGCTCTCAAGGGGCGTGAAGCGGAAGACGCGGCCTTACAGGCGCTGGAAATCTGCGGGCTCAGAAGCCGCGGCGACCTGATTGCCGGCGGGCTCCCGCTGCTTGATCGCAAACGGCTAGAGCTGGCGCGGGCGCTGGCTACCAAACCCTCGGTCCTCCTGCTCGACGAAATTGCCGGCGGGTTGACAGATGACGAGGCTGCCGGCGTTGCGGCCATTGTGAAAGCGCTCGCAGCAAGCGGTCTCGCGATCATCTGGATTGAACATCTGGTTCACGTCCTGACACATGCCGCCGACGAACTCGCGGTGCTTGGCGAAGGACGCATCATCGCGCATGGCGAGCCGCATGAAACGATGCGTATGCCGAAGGTGCGTCAAATCTATCTGGGCATGGAGCCTGACATTGATGATATCGATCACTGACTTGCGGGCTGCCTATGGTCCGCTGCCGGTTCTGTTCGGCCTCGACCTAAATGTTGCGCGCGGCGAGACGCTCGCGCTCATCGGGGCGAACGGCGCCGGCAAGACCACGACCTTTGCGGTAATGACGGGCCGGCTGAAGCCACAGGCGGGCAGCGTGTCGGTTGCCGGTCGCGACATCGCGGGCCTGACACCGATGGATATCGTCAGCCACGGTCTGGCCCTTGTGCCGGAGGGGCGACAGCTCTTTCCCAGCCTTACAGTGGAGGAGAACCTGGTTGTCGGCGCGCATTCGCGCCGCGCAGGCGCATGGCACCTAGAGCGTGTCTACGAGATATTTCCGACTGTCGTGGAATTCCGCAAGCGGCCGTCCACCGCGCTTTCCGGCGGACAGCAGCAGCTTGTCGCGATCGGTCGCGCCCTCATGTCGAACCCTGAAGTGCTATTGTGCGATGAACTCTCGCTCGGCCTGTCTCCGGCGGCTGTCGATGTCGTCTATTCAGCGCTTCAGAAGCTGCGTGGCGCCGGGCTGACCACCGTAATCGTCGAGCAGGACATTGCACGCGCGCTTGCATTCTCAGACCGCTTCGCCTGCATGCGGCACGGCCGGATTGTTCTTTCTGGCTCGTCTACCGCGGCGGACCGGACCGAGATATCCAACGCATATTTCGGGATGCGCTGATATGTTGGAAACTTTGATCAACGGTGCACTGGTCGGTGCTCTCTACGGCCTCTACGGACTCGGCCTTTCGCTCTGCCTTGGGTTGATGCGTCAGATCAATCTTGCCCATGGGGACTTTATCATCTTCTCGGCCTTTATCGCCCTGCAACTGATGACGCATTTCGGTATTCACCCGCTGCTGGCACTGCCGATCGTTGCGCCGATCATGTTTGTGGTGGGTTGGCTCTTGCAGCGCTTCGTCATGGAACGGACGCTCGGGCGCGGCGAGATGCCGCCTATTCTTGTCTCGTTCGGTCTTTCGGTGATTCTCCAGAACGTCATGCTGGAACTTTTCAGCGCGGATACGAAAAGTCTTGATCCCGGCGCGCTCGGAACGGCCGCTGTCAATCTGGGCTCGGTCGCCATCGGCGTTCTTCCGCTCCTCACACTGGCGGTAGCGGTTGGAATTTTCGCCTTGACCGCGGCCGTCTTCGGCAGCACGCGCTTCGGTCGCGCCGTGCGCGCAACGTCCGACAACGAGGCGGTTGCGCAGTTGATGGGTATTCGCACGCGCCGTGTCTTTGCCAACGCGATGGGCGCCGCATTGGCGATTTCCGCCATCGCCGCGATCTTCTACGGCATGCGTGGCACGTTCGACCCATCGACTGGGCCTGAGCGCATGCTTTTCGCCTTCGAAGCCGTGATCCTCGGTGGGTTGGGCTCGATTTGGGGAACGCTTGCGGGGGGTATCATCCTCGGCATCGCCCAGGCAGCCGGCACCTTAATTATCCCAAGCCTTGGCCCGCTTGTCGGTCACATCATCTTTCTGATCGGCTTGCTGCTGATGCCAGGCGGCCTCTTCACCAAAAGGATACGTGCATGATCATGGCTTCGCCTCTTGCCCGGTCACTCGTGGCTGTCGGCATTTTAGCCGCGGTTCTTCTTGTAATCCCGCTTGCCGGGTCGCGCTACGCTATACTCCTGACGACGGAAATCGCAGCCGTTCTTTCAATAGCTCTCATGTGGAACCTCCTTGCCGGCTTTGGGGGGATCGTCTTCATGGGCTTCCAGGTTTTCATCGGTATTGGTGGGTATACGTTGTTCGTAGCTTCCAACGGTCTTGGACTGCCGCCGTTTCCCTTTGTTGTTCTCTCCGCCCTCGTGTGTGCGGGATTTGCGCTTTTGATTACGCCGATCCTCTTTCGCCTTTCAGGCGCGCAGCTTGCAATCGGCTCCTGGGTTATCTCCGAAGTCATACGTCTCATCGTCTATCATACCAGTGCATTGGGTGGCGGCGGTGGCATGGCGCTGACGACCGTGCGCGGCATTGACCGGTCCGTTCGGCTGTTTGCGACCTATGGAACGTCTGCGCTTGTTCTTCTCGTGGCGCTTCTGGCATGCATAGCGCTGATGCGCGGCCGGTTCGGGCTCGCATTGCGCGCCATGAAGGACAGCCCACTTGCAGCCGAGGCCATGGGCGTGACCATCCGCAAGACGCAGACCTACGTCCTTTTGGTCGCGGCAGCGATCGGCGGGGCGGCCGGTGCCTGCTATTACATGGTCGTCCTGCAGGTCAGTCCGACAGCGGGCTTTTCCATGAACTGGATGGCGATCATACTCTTCGCCGTCATTCTCGGCGGCATCGGTACGCTCGAAGGTCCGATCGTTGGCGTGGCGATCTATTTCCTGCTTCGCGAGACTATGGGCAATATCGGCTCGCTCTATTTCATTATCCTTGGCCTGCTCGCCATCGGGGTCATGCTATTGGCGCCTGGCGGGGCCTGGAGCTTGCTGAAGTCTGTGATCAGGATCGACTTGCTGCCGATCCGCCGCACCATGAGGGAAGCCGGCCAGAGCGCGTAAGCCGGATAAGGCGTAGAAGGAAATTGATGGCCGTTGGCCGCCGATGATACGCTTGCTTAAGCGGCCTGTATCGAGGGACGAATTCATTCTCTGGATCAATCCAGTTCCGGATTCGTAATTCCCATCAGATCTTAGGTTCAAGAACAGAAATGCGAGTCCAGGTCTTGCATAAGGGCCTTCGTCCGAGATGCTTGACAATTTGTGTTTCAGGCGACCGGGCCGGCATTGTCAAAGATGGTCAGCAGATTGGCAAATGTTGTCGTCACCGGGGTTGCAACGTTAAGCGTCTTGCCAACCCTGCTGACGGCGCCGGTGATTGTGGCGATTTCCATACGCCGGCCGGCAAGTCGATCCTGCAACATCGATGGCTTGTGCTGCCTGTGATTGGCAAAGGCATGTTCCACTGACTGTCGAACATGGTTGGCATCAACTGCCAGGCCACGTGCCTTCGCAACCGCGACAACCTCACCGACAATCGCGAAGACGATGTCGCGCGCTTCCTGCCGGTCGCCCATTTCGCCGACCGTCAATCCGGTGACTGCTGCCAGTGAATTGAGTGCGGAATTGAAGGCGAGCTTCTCCCAAATAGTCACTTCGACACCTGGGTCCAGCTTGCAGTTGAGACCCGCCTCGTCCAGGGTGCGGCTGATCGCTTCCAGTCTTTCGGAGGCCTGACCGTTCGCCGCCCATAGCCTGATCTCGCCTTCACCTGGGACGGTGATCAGGCCGGGTTCGATCAGTGTCGAGGGCCAGTTGGTCATACCCATGACGATGCGGTCTCGTGCCACGAAGGCCTCGATCGCCTCGACATTGCCGATGCCGTTTTGAACGGTGAGCACCCAGGTCTGTGGGCCGAGGACGTGTTTCGCCGCTTCCATCGCGGAGGTCGTGTGCATGCCCTTGGTGAAAACGATCAACAGTTCGAAGGTCTCGATATAGTGATCCGCCGGAGCGACCGGCAGGCTATAGGCTTTCTCGCCAAAGAGGCCGGTCATCCGAAGCCCCTTCTCTTTGATGGCGTCGATCATGACGCTGGAGACTTCGATCAAGGAGACATCGTTGCCCTTCTCGGCCAAACGTCCGGCAAAAAGGCTCCCCATGGCTCCAGCCCCGATGACAGCTATCTTCACGCATTTCCTCCCATAGTTTTCGGCTTTCCATCCTCAGCCGCATTTGGTCGCGGAATGCTCCCATCAAGATAGTTTGATGTCAAATATTTTGATGTCAAACTATCTTGCGACATCGGTGCAGGTTGGATAAGCTTCATGTGTAGAGGAGGCAGGACGGATGGGGCCAGCGGGATGACTGGCGTATCTGCACAGAACAACGTGGCGGTTCACAACCGACGCGACCTTGCCGTCCGAGGAGGAGGATCATGGATAACATTCAGCTTTTGATCGACAATGAAGACCGCGCAGCACTTTCGGGCGGGGTATATGAGCGCATCGATCCAGTGACCGGAGAGATCGCGACCACGGCCGCCGCCGGCCAAGCGGATGACGCCCGTGCCGCGGTTGATGCCGCCGCTGCCGCCTTCGCTCAATGGTCGGCATCGGGTCCGGGCGAACGCCGCAAGCTGCTCTTGAAGGCGGCCGACATCATGGATTCCAAAGCGGGCGAATTCATCCGCCTGATGACCGCCGAAACGGGTGCGACCGCGCCCTGGGGCGGGTTCAATACCATGTTCGCCGCCAATATCCTGCGCGAGGCCGCAGCGATGACGACGCAGATTTCCGGCGAGATCATCCCGTCCGACAAGCCAGGCACGCTTGCCATGGGCATCCGTCAGCCCGCCGGCGTCTGCGTTGGCATCGCGCCCTGGAACGCCCCCGTCATCCTCGGCACGCGAGCAATCGCCATGCCGCTTGCCTGCGGCAACACGGTTATCCTGAAAGCCTCCGAGATGTGCCCTGGCACGCATCGGCTCATTGGCCAGGTGCTGCGCGAAGCGGGCTTCCCTAACGGCGTCGTCAATGTCGTCACCAACGCGCCGGCCGATGCGGCAAAGGTCGTTGAGACGCTGATCGCCCATCCGGCCGTCAAGCGCATCAACTTCACCGGCTCTAGCCGCGTCGGCAAAATCATCGCCAAGCTTGCAGCCGAGCATCTCAAGCCGGTTCTGCTCGAGCTCGGCGGCAAGGCGCCCTTCATCGTTCTCGATGACGCCGATCTCGATGCGGCAGTCAACGCCGCCGCTTTCGGCGCTTACATGAACCAGGGCCAGATCTGCATGTCGACGGAGCGCATCATCGTGGATGCGAAGGTCGCGGATGCTTTCGTTGAAAAACTGGCGACCAAGGCGAAGGCGCTTCCGGCCGGCGATCCGCGCGGTCACGTTGTTCTGGGCTCACTCGTCACGCCCGAGGCGGCCGTGCGGGTGCAGGAAATGGTCGACGACGCTATCGCCAAAGGTGCCGCACTCGTTGCCGGTGGTACGCATAATGGTTCCATCATGGAAGCAACGCTCGTCGACCGCGTCACGCCCGACATGCGCATCTATTCCGAAGAATCCTTCGGCCCGGCCAAAAGCGTAATCCGTGTGAATGGCGATGAAGAGGCGATCCGCGTCGCGAATGACACGGAATATGGCTTATCATCTGCCGTCTTCAGCCGGAATGTCGAGCGCGCCATGGCTGTTGCCCGCCGAATTGAAAGCGGGATTTGCCACATAAACGGTCCGACCGTGCATGACGAAGCTCAAATGCCGTTTGGTGGGGTCAAGGCTTCAGGTTACGGCCGCTTCGGCGGACGTGCAGCGATTGCCGAATTCACCGATCTGCGCTGGATCACGGTGGAAGACGCACAACAGCATTACCCGTTTTGAAGCCGCAACGGAGAGCGATCGTGAAAGTATCACCCAAGCCAGCCCAAGATTCGCCAAGCGAAAACGAAAGCGACGTTCTCATACCGACGGCATTCAGGGACGTTGTCGGTTATCACCTTCGAGTGGCCCAGGAGGTTTCTTTCCAGGCGTTCAGCGCGATGCTTGAAAAGACTGACTTGAAGCCTGGCTGGTATTCGATCCTGACGATCCTGTCCGAATATGACGAGTTGACCCCTTCGGATTTGAGCAGGGTCTGCGGTCGCGACCGCTCGACCCTGACTTCGACGCTGAAGGGGCTTGCCATTCGCGGCCTGATCGAACGGCGACAAAACCCGAACGATCAGCGCAGCTACAGTGTCAGTCTCACAGACGAGGGTCGCAAAATGCATAAGCGGCTGCATGCCGTCGCACGCGAGCATGACCGCCGTCTCGATGCGATCGTCGGGAAGGACAAGGAAGCCCTGATCGCGATCCTGGCGAGGATTGTCGGCGCGCTCGGCAAAGGCTGAGGTCGCTCACAGCGTCGCTCGCCGACCCTAGGCACCGCTTCGCTGGCGATCGGAAGACATTTCGAACCCCGGGGATTTCCCGCGCAATTCGGCTTGGAGGAGAGCCGGAAACGGTTGCGGCTTGCCTGCAGCCTTCAACAAGGAGGAAGATATGTTCGACAGAATTCTGAAAAGCGGCCTCGTGATCGCCGCCATGGGGCTTGGATCGCTTTGGGGCGGCGCCGTGTCACCAACGGCGGCTGCAGACAAGCCGATCAACCTGAAGATTTCGCTCTGGGTGCCGCCGACGCATCCCCTCGTGAAGTCCGCGCAGGATTGGGCCGACAGCATCGCCAAGGATTCCGGCGGCACGATTACCGCCTCGATCTTTCCGGCCGAACAGCTAGGCAAGGCATTCGACCATTATGACATGGTGCGGGATGGCATTGCCGATGTCGGTTATGTCAGCCCGGGCTATCAGCCCGGCCGCTTCCCGTTGATCAATGCTGCTCAGCTTCCCTTCACGATTGCGAATGCGACGGGCGGCACGGCTGCGGTCGATAGCTGGTATCGCAAATATGCCGGCACGGAGATGGCTGATACGCATTTCTGCCTCGCCTTCGTACATGATCCGGGCAGCCTGCATTCGGTCAAGAAGATCGTTCTACCCGGCGATATGAAAGGTCTGAAGGTTCGCCCAGCGCAACAGACCATAGGCGAGATGGTAACGCTTCTCGGCGGCACCAATATTCAGGCATCCGCGCCGGAATCACGCGATGCATTGGAGCGCGGCATTGCTGACGCCATCACGTTCCCATGGAATTCAGTCTTTCTATTCGGCATCGACAAGGTGACGAGATACACGCTCGACGTCCCGCTTTATGCGACCGCCTACACCTGGTCGCTGAACAAGTGTGTCTACGACAACGCCTCGCCCGAGCAGAAGAAGGTACTCGACGCCCATTGCAACACGGAATGGGCCGTCAAGCTCTCCTCCGCTTGGACCGAGTTTGAGCATGCCGGCCGCGCGCGCATGAAAGCGGCTTCCGGCCACGAGGTCGTGGAACTGACGCCGGAGCAGATAGACCTCTGGCGCAAGGCCGTGGCTCCGCTGCAGAGCAGCTGGGAAAAGCAGGTTACCGCGAAGGGAGGCGACCCTAAGCAAGTACTCGATGATCTGAAGAAAAGCCTTTCCGACAACAACGCCGCCTTCTGATGCGGATCGGGCCGGTCCCGTCCGGGGGCCGGTCCATCGCTCAGGGCAAATGGGAGGAAGCCATGACGCCTGAAATAACAGAAGGCCAAGCGCCTGCCGTCCAGCCGCCGCAAAACGGCATGGATCGCTTCATCGCCGGGATTGAATGGATCGCCGCCGGATTTGTCGGACTTGTTGCTGCGGACATCTTCATTTCGGTCATGCTGCGCTATTTCTTTTCCTATTCGATTCCGGATGGTTATGACTTTGGACGCCTGTTCCTGGGTATCCTCATCTTCTGGGGGATTGCTGCCACCAGCTATCGGGGCGCGCATATCACGGTCGATCTCGTCTGGGAGAATGTCAGCCTGAAATACAAACGGGCGATCGACATCTTCGCCACGCTCGTCCTGCTCCTTGTCGTAACGGTGCAAACCATCATGCTGTTCGACAAAGTCGTCCAGACCCGCGCCCAGCATGTCCTGACCTACGATCTCCAGCTTCCGACCTGGCCCTTCTTTCTCGTTGCCTGGCTTGGCGACGTCGCTGCCGTGCTGCTGATTGCCGTGCGCACGTTCCGCCTCGTCTTTTCCCCGCACCGTGTGAATCAAGAGCACGTCAACGATCCGGTGGAATAAGCTTATGACCCAAAATCTTGTCGCCATTTCTGGATTTGTCGTTCTCTTCGCGCTTATGCTGCTGCGCGTTCCCGTCGGCATGGCCATGGGCCTTGTCGGTGTGACAGGCTTCGGTCTTCTTGCCGGATTCGGCCCGGCGCTGAAGCTGATCGGCCAGACGTCGATGCGCACCGTCACCGACTATACGTTCGGCGTCATCCCCATGTTCCTGCTGATGGGCGCGTTCGTTTCCAATTCCGGCATGAGCCGGGAACTGTTCCGTGCCGCCAACACGCTCATTGGCCATCTGAAAGGCGGACTGGGGCTGGCCACGATCCTCGCCTGCGGTGGCTTTGCCGCCATTTCCGGCTCGTCGGTTGCTACTGCTGCAACCTTCTCCACGGTCGCTTATCCCGAGATGCGGCGGCTGAAATATCCAGACTCCTTCGCTGCGGGCACAATCGCAGCCGGCGGGACGCTGGGCGCGATGTTCCCGCCTTCGACGGTGCTCGTCGTCTACGGAATCATGACCGAGCAGGATATCAGCAAGCTATTCATGGCGGGCCTGATTCCCGGCATCATCGCCGTCCTCATGTATATGACGACGATTGTCATTTTAGGCGCGGTGCGTCCCAACCTGCTGCCGGCGGCGGCCAAAAGCTCTTGGAGCGAGCGCTTCCAGGCAATCAAGGACATCTGGGCGCCGCTCGCTCTTTTCCTGTTCGTGATCGGCGGTCTCTATGGCGGTCTCTTCACGCCGACAGAGGCCGGTGGTGTCGGTGCTGGCGGCGCGTTCATCATAGGGGTTCTCCGCCGCAAGCTCGGGCGGCGCCAGATCCTGATGTCGCTTTTGCAGGCGACGCGCACGGCCGCAGCCGTTTTCACCGTCCTCATCGGCGCATTGATATTCGGCTATTTCCTCACGATTACCGGTACGCCACAGAAGGTCACAGCGTTCCTGACCGGGCTTGGCTTGAATCCCTATGGCGTACTCTTGCTGATCCTGTTGATGTACATCGTCCTTGGCTGCCTTATGGATGCCATGGCGATGATCATCCTGACGGTTCCGATCGTCTATCCGGTCATTCTGTCGCTCGGGTTCGATCCGATCTGGTTTGCTGTCATTATAGTCATGACCGTGGAACTCGGGCTCATTCATCCGCCGGTGGGTATGAATGTCTTCGTCATAAAGAGCGTGGTGCCGGAGCTAAGCTTCTCGAAGATCTTCAAAGGCGTTGCTCCGTTCATCGTCACCGATCTCGTTCGGCTGGCGCTCCTCATTGCCTTCCCGATCCTTGCGACCTGGCTTCCCAGCCATCTCTAAACATACTGAAAGCGAGTAACATTCATGACGGACGAAAAGACTCCAACGATAACTGCCGGCGGCGCTCTGCTTGCGCGCCTCAAGGCGGTGGGCGTCGATTACATTTTCGCCAATTCCGGGACCGATTTCCCACCGATCATCGAGGGGCTGGCAGAAGCTTCGGCCAAGCAGATCCCGCTACCAAAGGCCATCGTCATCCCGCATGAAAACGCGGCCATGGGCATGGCGCACGGCTATTATCTGGCGACGGGACGCGCACAGGCCGTCATGGCCCATACCAATGTCGGCCTCGCCAATTGCGCTATTGGTGCGATCAACGCTGCGACCGAGCATGTTCCCATACTTGTCTTTTCCGGGCGCACGCCCGTCGTCGAAAAGGGTCGGCTCGGCGCCCGCACGGTACCGATCGGCTGGGGTCAGGAAATGCGCGACCAGGCCGCTATGATCCGCGAATCGGTCAAGTGGGACTACGAGATGAAATTTCCTGAACAGGCCGTCGACATTGTCGACCGGGCCTTTGCCATCGCCAATTCGATGCCGCGCGGGCCGGTCTATCTGAGTCTGCCGCGCGAGGTTCTCTGTGAGCCTTGCCCGTCGAGCGAGCTTGAAGGCCCGGCGACGATCGCGGCCGCGAGCGTTGGGCCGCGCCGGGCCGATATCGACGCAGCCGCGAAACTGCTGAGCGAAGCCAAGAACCCGATTATCATCGCGCAGCGCGGCGCTGGTTCTGCTGAAGGCTTCAGGGTGCTGTCGCGCCTGTCGGACGACTGGGGCATTGCCATCTGCCAATACTGGGCGATCCAGCTCGCGGCGCCGACCGACCATCCTATGGCCGTGGGCGGCGACCCGGCCGACTGGCTTGCAAAGGCGGATCTGGTATTTGTCATCGACTGCCTTGCACCATGGTCGCCGGACGTTCATTCGCTCAAGCCCGGTTGCAAGGTCGTTCATATCGGACAAGACCCGCTCTATTCGCGCTTCCCAGTCCGCAACTTTCCATGTGACCTCGCGCTTGTCGGCGACACAGCGGAGGTCATCATCGAACTGGCTGCTTCTGCTTCGATGTTCCTGCCGACAACGGCGAAATTGCGCGATGCGCGGCGTGCCAAGGTCGCAGACGCTGCTGCGGAGCGACGCGCCGCGGTTCTGGATCATGCGGAAGCAGGCCGAGGTCCAGTCATGTCCAAGGCCTTCGTCAGCACCTGCCTTTCCAAGGCGATCGAGGGCAGGGACGCCGCCATCCTGTCCGAACTCGGCGCGCCGCTGGAAGAGCTGACCCTGCAGTCGCCGGACACCTGGTATCAGGAACCCCATTCCGGCGGGCTTGGCTGGTGCTTTCCGGCAGCACTGGGCATGAAGCTTGCTCGACCGGACAGGCTGATCGTCGCGACCATGGGAGATGGCTCCTACATGTTCTCCAACCCCGTTGCCTGTCACCAGATTGCGGAAGCGGCCGGCATTCCGCTTCTCATCCTCGTCTTGAACAATTCCGAGTGGGGCGCGGTGCGCCAATCGGTGCTCGGCGTCTACCCGGACGGCTTTGCGGCGAAATCAAACGCCATGCCTCTGGTCTCGCTCTCGCCATCGCCAGATTTCACGCTCGTCGCCGCTGCAAGCCGCGCCTGGACGGCAAAGGTTACAGAGGGCGACGATCTGTTGCAAACGCTAGAAGCGGCAATCGAGCAGGTCATGGTGAATAAGAGGCAGGCTCTGGTGGAAATCAGGATCGCGTCATGATGACCAATGGGCCGGCCGCGTATACGCGCGGCCGGCCCTGCCAAAAACTACCGAGCCAGCAAAGATCGGGCAGCATCTTCAGCATGCCCGCAATCCGCGCCAGCCACGGTTGGTCTGGGTGCGGCATCGGCAAATCTACAAGCTGACGAATTGCGTTGGTAAAGTGACGGATCTCGATTTCGTCCTCCGGCGCGACCTTCACCAACTCCGCCTCGAGGCAATCGACATCCGCGTAGATGTGCAGGCTCGCGCCGTGCTCGTCCTCGACGCGGACGAACTCTTCATGGTCGACGAAACGGAGCCTGTCGATGTCGCACACCTCGCGCCACTCGGCGTGCAGTGTGCCGCCGGGATTGGAGCCCACCAGCCAATGCAGGCAGGTCTCGAACGTGTATTCGCCCCGCCGCCAACTCGTGGCCAAACCGCCAGCGCTCTGATGCTGTTCGAGAAGGTCGACCTCATAGCCGCTTTGGCGGGCGTAAACCGCCGTGCAAAGGCCAGCGATGCCACCGCCGATAATAGTAATCTTGCCTGGGCGTTTCATGGCTCTCAGCCCAAAGAATAGGAGGTTCGACATTTGAAAAATCACGCTGACAACCTAGCAGCAAGCTGCAGCGCTGCCTTTGACCTCGGTCAATGCCAGCGGGTCCCATGAGTTTTCAGGGTTATCGAAATGACAAAGGCAACGGCGCGAACGGCGACCCCGGTGGTGGCGGGTTCTTATTCATCAGTCGGCTGATCACCTGATTGTTGCGGCCCTGTTTCGTCTCTCGATATAGCTGACCAGCCGCACCATCGGCCAAAGGAAAGCGAGATAGATCAGCGCCGCACCAATCAGCGGGGTAGGGTTGGCATAAAGTGCCTGCGCGTCGTTTGCGTCCTTCAAAAGTTCCGGCAGGGCGACCACCGAAGCGAGCGACGTATCCTTGAACATCGACACGCAGTTGCTGGTCGTCGGCGGGATTACGAGTTTCATTGCTTGCGGCAAGATCACCTTGCGCAAGGTGATGACGAAAGGGAGGCCGAGCGCCTGCGCTGCCTCAAACTGGCCCCTCGGAATGCTTTCGATACCGGTCCGGAATACCTCCGCCGAATAGGCCGACATAACAATGGTGAACGCGAGTGTCGCCGATACCAGCGCAGAAAAACGGATGCCGACAAATGGCAGGGCGTAGTAGATCAAGATCAGCACCACCAATACCGGAAGGGCGCGGCAGATGTCGATAAAGCCGATCGCGAGCCAGCGGAATGGCGATGGCGCATAGAGCCGGACGAGGCTGACCAGCATGCCAAGCGGGACGCCCAGACCGATCGCAAGCAACCCCAGGATAATGGTGTTGACGAGGCCGCGCAGCAGCGCCGGGACCGCCGCGCTGAGCACAGCCGTATTGAAAAACGTGTCGATAAGGGTCATCAGCGTCCGGGAGGTCGATTTGTCGGATGTTCCGAACGGCGCCGGCCCGGAATGTCGGGACGGCGCGATCCGAAGGCAGCTCGGTATGCGGCCGTCAGCCGTTGGGCAGCGGTTCTTCCTTGGCAGTGGAGGAATCGGCCGGGGCATCCGTGCCAAACCACTTCTTGTGGAATGCCTGCAGCGTGCCATCCTTCTTCATCGCGGTCAGCGCATCATTGATCTTTGTAAGATAAGGCGAGCCCTTGGTCATCATCACGCCGTATTGCTCGTCAGACGTGATGCGCTCGACCACGCTGAGACCATGCATCTTGGTGAAGGCATATTCTAGGTTGGGCACGTCACTTGTCACTCCGTCCAGACGTCCGGAGGAGAGATCGAGCAGGGCATCCAACGGGTTATTGTAACCCTTGACCTCGCTGAAGCCGTATTTCTTCTGGTTGTCTACTAGCCATTTGTAGCTCGTCGAGCCGGAATGTGAGCCAACGACCTTGCCCTTGAGGTCTGCGAGGCCCTTCACGACGCCATCGGTCCTGGCGGCGAGGCCCAAGCCAGAATCGTAAAAAGGCTGTGTGAAGGACTGCGAGGCGAGCCGCTCCTTCGTGATTGTAATGGACGAGATGGCCGCGTCGATACGGCGCGAGCTGGTGGCGGCAAACAGTGGCTGGAAATCATAGCCTTCGATGTCAACATCCATGCCAGCGCGTTTCGCCGCCTCGGTGATGATGTCCACTTCAAAACCTTCGAAGGCACCGCTTGCGTTCTTAAATTCGAACGGCGGGTTGTTCGGGAAGGAGCCTACATTGAGCGTGCCCTCCGCAAAGGCAGCGAAAGGCGTGGCTGCCACGATGGCCGCGGCGGATAGGATTAGAATGCGACGACGGGTAACGTTCATTTTTCTTTCCCTCTGGTTGGTCCGGTCAAGGTCCTCCCTCCCGCCGGCATTGCTTGCCGCCGCGCGCTCCCCCGCGGGCGTCAATTCTTCGTCTCGTGCATAGACCCGCGTGTGAACCTCATGGGTTTCCTCCATCCATGGGCCGCGTTAACGGCCGCGATGGATTACTTGCCAAGAGAGTCGATAGCTTGGGTAATCGCGCGATCCAACACACTGATACCGAAGTCGATCTCCTCGTCACTCGAGGTGAGCGGTGGTGCGAATCGCATGACGCCCGCCGTGAATGCGCCGGTAATATTGGCGGATACTCCGAATTCCAGCGCCAGTTCAGTCACCTTCTGAGAGATCGACGTTGCACTGTGCCCAGCGTACGGAACGAATTCCATGCCCAGTAGCATACCGCGGCCGCGTACATCGCCGACACATTCATGGTGTTGGAGAAGGTTCTGCAGCCCCTTTCTCAGGCGCGTGCCCAGAGCCTTCGATCGTTCAACGAGTTGATCCCGCTTGACGATCTCCAGTACCTTCAGGGCGACCGAGGCGGGGAGTGGGTCGTTGACATGCGTCGTCACGAAGGTAAATCCGCGTGCGTCTGCAACTTCTGCAATCGCGTCGGACGTCGATACGGAGGACATTGCCATTCCGGCTCCGAGTGTCTTTGAAAGCAAAAGAATGTCGGGCACGATGTCGTCGCGTTCGAAGGCAAACATCTCGCCGCTGCGCCCGAGGCTTGTCTGTGCCTCGTCCACAATGAGAAGCATGCCCCGGCGTTCGCAATGGCTTTTGAGTGCCGCGAGATAGCCCAGCGGCAGGTCAAGAACCCCGCCAGTACTGAGAATCGGTTCCGCTATGAATGCCGCGAGATTGCCGGTCGACTGGCGGTCCAACAGTCCGAAACTATCGTCGAGTTCCTGCTGCCATGTCACACCGGGAAAACGGGGCCGGAATGCGTTTGGTGCGGGAATGGCGAAGGCTCCCGGCATCATCGGTCCGTGACCGCGACGCCCAAGCGAATAGGTGGCTGATGCAGCGGCGCCGGTCGAGCCGTGATACGATTGCGCAAACCCAACGATTTCCCACTTGCCGGTCACGACCTTGGCCAATCGAATGGCCGCTTCGACCGACTCCCCTCCCGTCGAGAGGAACATCGATCGCGGCAGACCCGGAACCAACTCGGCCAATTTCTCGGCCAGATCGACAACAGGCTTGGTAATCATCATACTGAATAGATGATCGAGGCTGGCAGCTGCACCACGCATTGTCTCGACAAGCTCCGGGTGGGCATGCCCAAGTACAGAGCTCATCTGTCCAGACGTAAAATCGAGGACGCGCCGGCCAGATGCGTCGTATAGCCACGAACCTTCAGCACGCTCGGGCACGAATGACGTGAAATCGCCGCCAACTCCCATGTAGCGAAGCAGGTTCTTGTTCGCCTTTTCCCAGATTAAGCTATCAAAATTGCCCGACGAGATATTCATATTCAGGATCATCTTTCCAATGCTCGGGAAAGCATTCTAAGCTTCCGCGTTATCCTGAAAGTAGCCCGCGCCGTCTGCTTCCGTGAAGCGCAAATAGTTCTCTCAAACTGATGAAAATATTTCTTCGATGCTGCACCAAATCTGGGTCGCGCAATGGCTGTTGTTGCAGCGTTAGACCGGGTGGGTGGACGCAGCTTGTTCCTTGAACCAAGTGACGACGGCATCAATGGTCGAGTGGGCTCTTTTCGCCGAGGGCGCCAATATCCAGTAGGACAGTCCAGGGCGACCGAGAGTTGGAAATGGAGAAACGAGCTTGCCGGCAGACACCGCGTGTTGGACCAAAATGCTGCTCTCCAGGATGAAGCCTAGTCCATTGGCAGCAGCCTCGATCGCCAGATGGGAGGGATCCAACTGGACTGTGTCGACAGGATTTGAATAGAAATCGATGCTTTGTAGGTCCAGCCACTCTTCCCAGGAAACCGAGTTTTGAAAGGTGCTGACAAGAATCTCTCGAAGCAAATCATGCGGAGAATCCAGCGTGCGACCGTTGAGCAAATCGGGAGAACAGTGGGGCTGAAAATGCTCCGAGAACATATGTGAGGCCCTGTCCGCCCAAAGATCGTCGTCGCCGTAGACAATTTGCACGTCGGCCGGTGCGTCCGTCAGCGGAGCCCAAGGCAGTCTGTCACCTTGCAAATGCGAGCCCTGTGCATTCACCCGGATGTCGACCCCAGGAAGATGCGCCATCAGGTCGGTCAGGCGTGGTAACAGCCAGCAATGTGCAAAAGATGGAGGTGCTTCGATCCTGACGACATCCAGCGCACCGCCTTTCTTCCCGCGCGCTTTGATGTCGCTGGTGGCGGCGCGCAGCCGGCGGATACCCTGGCGAATAGAGCGGGCATATTCCGCGCCCTCCGGCGTAAGCGTCACGCCACGTCCGACGCGGTCGAAAAGTCGGACCCCGAGAATTGCTTCGAGTAAACGAATCTGGTGGCTGACTGCAGATGGCGTCAGATTCAACTCGTCGGCCGCGGCTTGGAAACTTGCTGCGCGGGCCGCCGCTTCAAAGACCGAAATGCCGCGTAGGGGAAGCATTCGCTCAGACATTAATCCCCGCTTTCCGCTCTCCTGCGCGCTAACCATAGCCAGAGGATGGTAGAAAGTGATTGTCCGATCAAGGTCCAACAATGGCTTATCGCACCTGCGAAGGCTCAGTGAACTCTATTTTCAGTGTCATTTGCTTCGGTAATGAGTTCCTGCGTTTCGTCTCCCCAAGCCGCCATAGCCTCCATCAGCGGCCGCAGCGTCCGGCCGAGTTGGGTCAGGCTATACTCCGTCTTCGGCGGGATCGTCGCATAGTCGTACCTCTTTATTAGCCGCAAGCCCTCAAGCGCCCTCGGGGTCGCTGGTTCTTGTCCCTTTAAGACCTACCAATTCAACAAACGACTTTCGGTCCGAGGCAGGCGATGTGGCCGCCGGTCGCCTCGCGAGCACCAGGGGTGCGTCCAGCAGCCAAAGCCCGCCGATGCGACTGTGGTGTGGTGATAACACGGAGTAAGACGCTGCCACTGCCTAATGTTGTCTAATCGCGTCGAGTCGAACTAACGCATGCCCCGCACCGCCAATTTGAATCAAAAGGTCTGCTTTCATCTCCCCGTCGGTGACGACCTTAATCTTGGTCCATTTGTCTATCTTGGTGTCGAGGGGTACGGGCAAGCCTTCTCGCAGCAAGAGAGTAAGCTCGGGTGCTATGTCCGATTTGTAGATGCAAATTCTCATTGCGCGGACCCAACTGCATAGAATTGTGACAGTTATATTGCGCCGCATTACCAACTATTGCAATGCCACAAAACGCTTCTCCGCAAATGTGCCGAGATATGTGTCCGTCCGACTGTCCATATGCCGCCGTTTCTTCCGGCTATGAGCCTGAGATAAAGGTCGGCCAATCGGCTCTGTCGCAAACTCCAAGCGGCGACGCGGAAGATTGGTCTCGAAGCCGGCACTCGCCATCGCAGGCAATGATTGCTTCCCGGTTCGTCTGGCTACCGTCAATGACGATACTATCTGGTCGGTCGTGACGTTTCCGTGCTTTGCGAATAAAGCGTTTGGCAGCCGGCAGGTCACGCTTCTCGCTGAAGAAGAACTCGACCGCGTCCTACGCTCTCGACGGCGCGGTGGAGATACATCCAGCGACCGCGCACCCGGACATAAGTTTCATCAACGGGCCACTTGCCAGTGACCGGACGTTTCCTCCGGTTGAAGCGTTCGAGCAGCAGCGGCGCGAAATGAACGACCAGGCGATAGACCGTGGAGTGGTCGACGTGAATTCCGCGCTCGGCCATAATCTCTTCCAGATCACGCAGGCTGATATTGTAAGCCAAATACCAACGTACACACAGCAGAATTACTGATCGGTCGAAGTGACGGCCATTGAACATCGACGAGCTCCCTGAAATGGAAGAGTCTTCATGTTTCAGCCAACGATTGGCCGTAGTCTGACTTTGCAACGTGGGCTGGTGTTCAAAAATGACCACACGCGTATTGGAGTAGGAGCGAGTCCACCTCCTAAGGCAGGTCGACTTCGCGGCAACCACGACCTCGATTAAAATGGGCGCAGCTAGCATCCCCAACGCAACGCGCCGGTTGCAACAGGCGAATCCCACAAGGAAAATTCCTCGTCACTGAGGAAAGCGAGCGTGACAGAAAGGCCCTGCATGTCGAGCGACGTGGCATAAGTGCCAACAAGCGAGCGCTCGATCCGCAGGCCGTGGTTGACCATGAACCGGTGGGCAGTGTTGTAGGCGAGATAGAGTTCGGCTGGTGGCGTGCCGCCAAGCCCGTTGACGAAAAGCAATGCCTTGCCGGCGGTTCGGGCGATGTCATTGAAGACCGTTTCGCTCAGATGCCTGACGATTGTGTCGGCGTCGGAGAAGGGCTCCCTCGAGTGGCCCGGCTCCCCGTGAATGCCGACGCCCATTTCCATTTCGCTCGGTCCGAGCGCGAAGGTTGTGCGCTGCGTGTGCGGGACCGCCACGCCAGTAAGGGCAACGCCCATCGATCGGATGCGTGGAGCAAGACCATCGCCAAGGCCTTTCAGTTCGGCGAGCGTCATGCCTCGTTCGGCCGCGGCGCCAAGAAGCTTCTCCACGATTAGAGTACCGGCGACGCCTCGGCGCCCGCGCCTGTCGCCCGTCCCTGCCGTCTCGATGTCGTCGCCGACGATGACCGTTTCAATCTTGTGGCGGCTAGATGCTATCTCTGCTGCCATTTCGAAATTCATGACGTCGCCGTCGTAGTTTTTCACCACCAACACGCATCCGGCCCCTGTGTCCGCCTCTTCGATGGCGCTTGCGATCTGACTCGGCGTGGGAGACGTGAAAATATGTCCGACGCAAGCCGCATCGAGCATGCCGCGGCCGACGAATCCTATGTGCATTGGCTCATGACCCGCGCCGCCGCCTGATATGATCGCCACCTTGCCCGGAACCATGTGGCGACGGCGGATAAATTTGCGGTCGACGCCGAACACAACGAACTCCTCATGGGCGCGCACAAAGCCTTCGACGCTCTCGGCGACCATGGTTTCTGCTGTGTTGATGAACTTCTTCATCAAGCCCCTCCCAAGGCGATGATCGTCTCAGTCTTGTCGCACCCAACCGTAACGCCGTTCACTCCGGCGGTCCGGAAATTGCTGCTATCTTCTGCACCAGATCGGCGATTGCTTCCTCCAGCAGCCGGTTGCGTCGCTCGTCGCCGAAATCAGGGACCATGAGTGAAAGATGCCGCAGTTTTTCCGAGGCGCCAAGCTCAGGCAGTTTACCGGGATGCGCATTTTGGTAGGCCTCCAGAAAACGCTCCTGTTCGGCGGCGCTGACATGACAAACCCGGAAGATCGTCGCGAGATGCCGCGCGGGTAGAGGCGTCGCGTAGGTCGGGCTTGTTATCTGCGTGACGAAGCTGCGATGCTTGCCTAGTTCCGTGGCCAGCCGCTGACGGGTTCCGGAAGGTCGGTTGTCGATGATCTGCGCCAGAATTGATTTGTAGGCGATAATGGCGTCTTCGGTTTCTTCGCGCGCCATCTTATTCTCCGGCTGCCTTTGTCCCACCGGCGTTCAAACCGACGATCGCCGATCTTATCGCGGGAAGTTGAGCGGGCGCCATGGAAAAATGCCGGATGCCGACGGCGAGCAGTTCTGCCGTCAGGCGCGGATCGCCGGCCATGTCGCCGCAGATGCTGAGCGGTTTGCTGCCGGCAAGTTTCACGGCATAAGCGAGCAGGCGCAGGACAGCCTGCGCGGCCTTCCCGCGATGTGCGGCGAAATCGGCATCTTCGCGGGTCGAGGCGGCAAGATACTGCGCAAGGTCGTTGGTGCCGAATGAAAAGAAGTCCGCGCCTTCGAACTGCTCGAGCATGAGCGCGGCGGCCGGCACCTCTACCATCATGCCAATCGAAGGCAGGCGGTGCGGCACGCCCCGGCGCGCAAGCTCGGCCGCCTCTTCTCGAAAGATCTGCCGCATATCATCGACTTCCGACGGAAAAGTCACCATCGGCAGCATGACGCGCAGATTACCGAAGATCGCTGCACGCAACAATGCACGTACTTGAACGCGCGCAATCTCAGGTCGGGCAAGAAGAAGGCGGATGCCGCGCAATTCGGGCGAAGTTGCGAGGCCTGAGAGTGGCTTGTCGCCGCCGACGTCCAGCATGCGGATCGTCACCCCTCTGCCGCCGGCCCAGTCAAGGATGCGACGGTAGATGGCGAGTTGCTTCTCCTCGTTTGCGGCATCGGCGAGCGAGAGCAGTGCGAATTCGGAGCGCATCAATCCGATGCCGGCTGTCGTCGCTGCCGCAACCCCGTCGATTTCGTCGGGGGCGTTGAGGTTGATAGACAACAGAATTTGCGAACCATCCGCAGTCTGCAGCATCCCGTTGTCTTCAGCTGGCACTGTGCTTGATGCTGTAAGCTCGGGTCGGATTGGCGCTGCGCCCTCCTTGTCCATCTGAAGGACGATCACGCCTGCATCTCCGTCAACGAGTATATGTTGGCCGCCAGCGGTGACGAAACGTCCCGCGCTGATAACCATTGGGACCAACCGTGATCTGGCAAGAAGGGCGACATGGCCCACGGCACTGCCGGCGTAGAGCGCAATGCCGCCGCCCGCAGACCAATCATGCGCGAGGAAACGGCTGGGCTCCATGTCCTTGCCGACATAGATAGATCCGGCCGGAAAGTCCTTTACCGGCGTCCCCGTCAGCGCCGCCAGCACGCGATTTTTGACGTCCAGAATATCGACGGCGCGTGCCTGCGTCTGTTCTTCTTCAGCACTCTCCAGTTCATGGATGTACCCATCGAGTGCCCCAACCCACGCGAATATGACATTCTCGCCCGCATCGATACGCGCGCCTGCCACTTCGGCGATCGTCGGATCACGAAGCACTTCGAGCTGAAAATCGATGATGTCGCCGCCTTCTGCGTCGGTGCCCGCGGCAAGGTTCTGAAGCTCGTCGATAGCGGTTTCGATGGCCGCTGCCAGCTCTGCGTGCCCTGAAACGGCCGATTGCGACGGGGCACCGGCGGCCGGCGGTTCCGCGATATAGGCCGGCCCGGATGCTACCCCCGGTGAGGCTCTGGTGGCTTTCAATCTAAGCGGTACGGCCATGTTTCTTTTCTTCATCGAAGTTGCGCTCGATGAGGTCCTTCAGTGCCCGGATTGCCTCTTCTGCCAGGATTCCGTCGGCGCGGATTTTCAGCATGGAACCCTTGCGGATCTTAGCGCCCATGATTTTGATGATGCTCTTGCCATTCAGCCAGACGTCGCTGCCATTGACCGCGACTTCGATCGAGCAGGGAAACGACTTTGCCAACCGCGTGAACGTTACCGAGGGGCGGGCGTGCAATCCTACCCCGTGCTTCACTTCGACCTCCGTCTGGCAACTGGCATGCACTTATTCGGCCTCCCGGTTTCTTATGCGCAATTCGCCGCTCATCAGGGTGACAGTTCTTCTGCTGTCGCCACAACCTTTGCCAGCGATGCCCCGCCGGAGGCCTCGGCAGCCGCGATGACCGCGCCTTCCACCACCGGAGCATTGCAGATCGAGATGAGTTTTGCGCGCGGCAAACCGAGCATTTCGATGGCCATCTCGCTGTTGGTTTCGGCCCCGCCAAGGTCAACGAACACGGCGACCCCTGCTTCTGACCAGGCCTCTTCTATTGCCGTCAGGATGCCGCCGGCATCCGTGCCGAGCTCTCCGTGACTATTGCCGCCCGACCAGGCGAGCGGCACGCTGTCGCCCACCATCTGCCGCACCATGTCGGCCGTGCCTCGCGCGACCAGCGGCGAGTGGGAGACGATCACAATCCCGACGTTTGGGGTCTTCTCACTCATGCCGGGCCATGCTCCTCAAGGTAACGGCAGATAGCAATTGTCAGAAGAGCGCAGCTCGATGCGCCCGGATCAACGTGGCCGATCGAACGCTCTCCAAGATAGGCTGCCCGGCCGCGCATGGCCTTCATGGCGGCGGTAAACCCTGCGGAAAGCTCCGCCTGACGCACGATATCGGTCAATGGCGAATGGTGCGCAAGCGCATCTTGCACAGGGTACAGCACGTCGAGCAGGGTCTTGTCTCCCGGGTGCGAACGCCCGCGACGGGCAACGGCATCAATGGCCTGCTTTAACGCCAAGGAAAAGTCCTGTCCTGCATCTGATTTGCGAAGCTCGCGCCCCATTTCCATTAGCAGCGTTCCGTAAAGCGGGCCGGCCGCACCGCCTATGCTCATCACCAGTGTCAGGCCTATCCTTTCCAGCGCGTCAGGCAGGGGAAGACTTGAAACCGCTGCCTCTTCGGCGCTAACCGCTTCACAGCCGCGCCGCATATTGGTTCCATGATCGCCGTCACCGATTGCGCGATCCAGCGCGCAGAGATGATCGCTATTTGCCGCAATCGTCGCACGGCAAACTTCAATCAATCCCGCAAGAAGAACCGGTTCTGCCTGCACCTGTTGTCCTCCCTACAGCAGCGCCAGCTATGTCAGCGATGCCGCAACTTTAAATACGTTTGCCACAGCCACCGCGCCTGGATCCGGCACTCCCTCCAGATCCTTCTCTCCAACGTATGAGGCGCGGCCGGCCTTTGCCTTTCGCATTGCCTTCGTCGACTCGGCGCCATCCGCTGCAGCCCTTGCCGCGGCCGCGATGTCACCTGACGTCAAGGCAGAGAGCGCTGGCGCCAGTGCATCGACCATCGTGCGGTCGCCGACGCCCGCGCCTCCATAAAACGTCATCCGATCGAGCCCGGCAAGTAGAGCGACAGCTAAATCAGCCTTGTCCGCCATGGCCTTGGACGCGGCCGTAAAGAAGATCGAGAGCAGCACGCCGCTCGAGCCGCCCATGCTCGTACTCAAGATCTCACCGATCGAC
This sequence comes from Rhizobium sp. SG741, assembly GCF_012275435.1. Taxonomy (NCBI): domain Bacteria; kingdom Pseudomonadati; phylum Pseudomonadota; class Alphaproteobacteria; order Hyphomicrobiales; family Rhizobiaceae; genus Rhizobium; species Rhizobium sp. SG741. The sequence continues at coordinate 101,760 of NZ_JAAZQP010000013.1, read as the reverse complement.
GCCATGGTGGCAGCAGGATCCTTCAGCTGCAGCGTGTCGATGCGGGAAAGAATGCTGCGCGCTCCCGTCGCCACGGTGGAACCCGTATCGCCGTCGCCGACGCGGCTGTCCAGGCGATTGAGCTCACTCTCGAGGGAAATCAGATGCTCGCACAGCGCCGTCAATAGGCGACGTATCCGATCGTCGTCGCTGGGAGACGTCGCTGCATGCCGCGCGGATACTCGCGGTGCAGGAACAATAGCGATCTCGTGCCGTTCGGTGGCCGGTAGCCAGGCATGCGGCTCGACCGCAGCCTTCAGTGCGGCTTCGCGAGCAGCATCCAACCGGATCAATGAAAGTGAGAAGCCGTTCATATTGAGCGCGGTCATCATCGGTCCCGGGCCGACAATCAGTCGAACACGGCCGGAAAGAGGTGAGGACAGCACGGCATTGGCGATAACGCCCATCTCAAGCGGTGGCACCGCGCCAAGGTTGTTGATCAGCAGTGCATAATTTTCTGCCTCGCTAACCTTGGCCGCCAACCGATTGGTCATCGTGGTCACCAGATCGGCAACCGGCTGTAGCACAATGCGTTCTACCCCTGGCTCGCCGTGGATGCCAAGGCCGAGCTCTCCTTCCTCGGCGCCAAGCCGATCTTCATGCGCCTGGCCGGGCACGCTGCAGGTCGAAAGCGACATGCCGAGCGAAACGATGTCGCGTGCTGTGGCCGCCGCCTGGGCTGCAACGGTCTCTAGGTCAGCGCCGGCTTCTGCGTGATAGCCGGCGATCTTGTGCACGAACAGCGTACCCGCAACGCCACGCGGCTGGTTGATGCCAGGAATTGCGATGTCATCGGCAACAATCACCATCTCGACGCCGAACCCTTCGGCACGCGCTTTTTCGGCGGCAAGGCCGAAGTTCAGACGATCACCCGTATAGTTCTTGACGATCAGGAGAGCGCCCTTGGGGCCGGTGACCGCGCGGATGGCTGTCAGCACCGCATCGACGGTGGGCGAGGCAAAAATCTCGCCTGATACAGCCGCAGTGAGCATGCCCTTGCCGACGAAACCGGCGTGCGAAGGCTCGTGACCGGCTCCGCCGCCGGAGATGATTGCGACCTTTGACTTATCCCAGTCCGCGCGCAGGATCACCTTGATCTCGGGGAAGGTATCCAAGCGGGCAAGTCGACCGGCGCTGCTTGTCAGGAGCAGGCCGTCCAGAGCTTCGGTAACGATGGTTTCGCGGCGATTGAAGAAATGTTTCATGGAGTGATACCCGTCTTTTCGTGCCAGTGCTTTCGTTCGTTCCGTTGCTTATCCGAGGCGTTGGCCGCTGGCGTCGAAATAGAGCGGATCGCGCAGCGTCAGGCTTATTCGATCACCTGGCCGGATCGTAAGATGTGGATCGGCGAGCGTGACGAGTTTATGGTCATGCACCTGGATGTGCAGGTGGTTCTGGTCTCCCAGGTGTTCGATCCAGTCGACTTTGGCATTGGCGTTCGCGTCGACAATGATATCGAGATGCTCTGTTCTTGCGCCGATCGTCTTAGTCCCGGGGGGCGGATTGGCGCCAGGCAAAAGATCGGCGGGCAATAGGTTGATGTGCGGCTGGCCAAGACGAGCAGCGACATGAAGACTGGCAGGATTGCCGTAGATTTCGCGGGGCGTCCCGACCTGCAACAGCCTTCCTCCCGCAACAATACCGATCCGATCCGCCATCGTCATGGCTTCGACCTGGTCGTGGGTTACATAGAGCAACGTCGAGCCGAGCTCTTTCTGGATCCGCTTGAGTTCGAGGCGAAGTTCCGCACGCAGCTTTGCATCGAGCGACGAGAGTGGCTCGTCCATGAGATAGATGGCGGGACGGCGCACCAGCGCCCGCCCGATCGCAACGCGTTGCATTTCGCCACCCGACAGTCGTGTCGAACGGTTCTCCAGCTTATGGTCGATCCTGACCATGCGCGCAATTTCCCGCACGCGTCGGTCGATTTCTTCGCTGCTGAGCTTGCGCACTGGCGCTCGTAACGGGAAGGCAAGGTTGTCGTAGACCGTCATGTGCGGATAGAGCGAATATTGCTGGAAGACGAATGCGACGTCCCTGTCGGCTGGAGCTTCGCTTGTGACGTTGCGACTGCCTATCTCGATGCGGCCGCTGTCGGGGCGCTCCAACCCGGCAATCAGGCGCAGTGTCGTCGTCTTCCCGGCACCCGTTGGCCCGAGCAGGACGACGAACTCACCGTCACGGATCGAGAGGTCCAAATCAGCGAGAGCCTGTGTGTCGCCAAACCGCTTGTTGAGGCCTTTAAGAACGACGTCAGCCATGTCATGCCTCCGAATAAAGTGCCGAAGCAATGGCGCGACCCGACTTGCACTCGAACAGCGCGAGCTTGGCCGGGTTGAACTCAAGACCAACCGTCTCGCCGATACGAAAGTTGCGATTTGCCGGGACGCGAGCCTTGATGACGCCGCTCGACGTCTCGATTGCTACAACCTGATTGGTCCCGAGATATTCGCTGCCGTAGACCGCTCCACGCAAAGGTGAGGCGTCGCTGAAGCGAATATGTTCGGGCCTGATCCCAAGCGCCAGTTCGGCTTCCGCCAAGTCCTGGTGTACCTCGGGAACGCTGACATCGACGCCTTGAAGCGATATCGACCGCGCCCCCGTCCGAAGGCCTGAGGTGAAGCGCATGAAATTCATCGGCGGTGAGCCGATGAAATCCGCGACATACATGCTGGCTGGCTTGCTGTAGATTTCCTGGGGTGTGCCGAATTGCTCGATGACACCATGGTTCATGACCGCGATCTTGTCGGCCATCGCCATGGCTTCGTGTTGATCATGCGTCACGTAAACCGTCGTCGCATGGATGCGGTTGTGCAGTTCGCGCAGTTCGTGGACCATGACTTCGCGGAATTCGGCGTCGAGCGTGCCGAGGGGTTCGTCCATCAGGAAGCACTTCGGGCGGCGCACGATCGCCCGGCCGAGAGCCACGCGCTGACGGTCGCCGCCGGCAAGTCCGGAAACGGATCGGTCGAGGATATGATCGATCTGCAGCAATCGCGCAGTTTCCTCGACGCGCTGGCGGATTTCCCGCTTCGGCATGCCTTGGGAGAGCAAGGGAAAGCCGATGTTCTTGCGCACGTTCATATGCGGATAGAGCGCAAAAAGCTGGAACACGAAGGCTATGTCCCGGGCACTGGCGCGATTGAAGGTGACGTCTTCGTTGGCAAGATGGATCTTGCCGCTGGTCGGAAGTTCAAGTCCGGCAATCATACGAAGTGTCGTCGTCTTGCCGCAGCCAGACGGGCCGAGCAATGCCAGGAATTCGCCATCCTGAACGTGGAAGGTCGAATCCTGCACCGCGACGAAGCTGCCGAATTGCTTGCGGAGGTTTTCGATTCTGATGTCCGCCATGGCTCACTCCGGGAACTTCGAGACGATGATGAACATGGCCGTGCCTGCGAGCAGCGTTACCAGTGAATAGGTATAGAGAACCAGCAGGAACGGTTGGAAGAGCATGAGAAAACCGATCGCAATCAGTGTGGTTGCGATGTTTTCCATCGGACCGCGGCGCAGGAAGAAGGGACGCTTAGCGCGGGAAGGGCGCGGTGTTTCGATGAGATGCGTCATTTGCGGACCGCTCCGAAGGTAATGCCACGCAAGAGCTGCTTGCGCAGGAGAATAGTGAAGACGAGGATCGGAATGAGAAAGATCGTCGTTCCCGCCGCGACTGCCGGCCAGTCCTGACCGCCCTCGCCGATGATGGTCGGAATGAAGGGTGGCGCCGTCTGAGCTTCGCCCGATGTCAGCAGGGCAGCGAAGGCATACTCGTTCCAGGCGAAGATCAGACAGAAGATCGCGGTGGCGGCGATGCCCGTGGTCGCCTGCGGCAGGACAACCTTCCAGAAGGCCTGCAGCCGGGTATAGCCGTCGATCATTGCGGCTTCCTCGTATTCCCTCGGGATCTCGTCGATGAAGCCCTTGAGCAGCCAGACTGCAAGCGAGACGTTGACAGCCGTGTAGAGCAGGATCATGCCCAGCGCCGTATCTGAAAGGCCAAGCTCGCGGTACATGAGATAGATCGGGATGGCGACGGCGATGGGCGGCATCATTCGCGTCGACAGGATGAAGAATAGCAAGTCGTCGGCAAGCGGCACTCTAAAGCGGGAGAAGCCGTAGGCGGCGAGCGTTCCCAGAAAGACCGCCAGGAACGTCGAGCCGAAGGCAATCACCAGCGAGTTGACGAAACGCGGCAGGAAGTTCGAGGGGCCGGCGATCACCATGTTTCGCTTGCGTGTCACCTCGTCGCATGTACCGGTCGGCACGGGTAGGGAGGCGATGTATTCCGGCGTCTGCCGTGTCCTGGTCGTCAGAAGGTTGCAATAGCCTTCCAGCGTCGGTGTAAAAACGATCTTGGGAGGGTAGCTGATGGAATCCGGCGGCGACTTGATGCTGGTCAGGAAAATCCAGACGAGCGGGATCAGGGTAATCAAGGCGTAAAGGATCACGATAACGCCGGCGATGCGTTTGCTGGTTGGGCTCGGTTCTACGACCGAATGGGCTGAGGTAACGGAGCTCATCGTTGCTTCACCCTGTTGAGTGCTTTGACGTAGATGTTGGCGAGGCCGAACACGGCCACGAAGAGGACAATGGCGAAGGCAGAGGCCCGACCTGTTGCCCAGCTCTCGAAGGCAGCACGCTTCAGCGTGATGGAGGCGACTTCGGTGGTTGAACCCGGGCCACCGCCGGTTAACAGCGTGACCATGTCAAACATCTTGAAGTTTTCGATGCCGCGGAAAAGCACGGCGAGCATGATGAAGGGGAGGGCCATTGGCACGGTGATCGACCAGAACTGACGCCATGCGGAGGCGCGATCGACCTCGGCAGCCTCATAAATGTAGTCCGGAATAGAGCGCAGACCTGCAAGGCATATCAGCATCACGTAGGGGGTCCACATCCAGGTATCGACGATGATGATCGCCCAGGGTGCCAGCGAGACGCTGCCGAGCATCTGGATGTTGGCTGTCGGGATGCCGGTGAGGAGAGAGACGGCGTAGGCGAAGAGGCCGATCTGTGGCTCGTAGAGGAAGCGCCAGAAGTTGCCGACGACGGCCGGAGACAGCATCATCGGGATCAGGATCAGCGTTGTCCAGAACGCGTGGCCGCGAAACTTGCGGTCGATGAGATAGGCGAGCGTGAAGCCAATCACCGTCTGCAGCATGATCGTCCAGAAGACGAAGTGCGCCGTCGTCTGCATCGCCTGCCAGATGTCGGGGTCGGTCAGGACACGCTCGTAATTGTTCAATCCGACGTTCTGGACCGGCGCATTTGGACGATTGGCGCGATAGTTCGTAAACGAGAGATAGATAGCCCATATGAGCGGGAAGATGTTGATAGCGAGAAGAAGGATAATGGTGGGGGCGATGAACACCCAGGCGATCGCTCGATCGGACAGGCCGCGGACGCGGTGAGCGACCGAAGTCGGCGTCGCCCTTGCGGTCGCGTCAGCTGCATTCTCGACCACGGATGAAGAGGAAATGTTCAAGATGTCACCTGGTGTTTGCGTATGTGAGACATCAGGCGGCCCGGCAGTCTTGGCGAGCCGGGCCGCCGTTCTGGCAAGGATGTTCCGCGTCAACTTGAACACTAGATCTTGCCGTCGTCCTTGAAGACTTCCGACCAGTCCTTCACCAGCCCATCAAGCGCTTCCTGAGCGGTGCCGTTGCCGGCCACGACATAATTATGCACGCGCTTCTGCATATCCTGGAGGAGAGTTGCGTAGCTCGGCTCGGCCCAGAAATCCTTGACGATTGCCATCGAGTCCAGGAACGCCTGGGCATAGGGCTGGCTGGAGGCAAAGTCCGGCGCGTTCACAACCGATTTCAGGCAGGAGTAGCCGCCAAGTTTCCACCATTTAGCCTGGACTTCAGGCTGGGCGAACCACTTGATGTACTGCAGAGCGGCGTCCCTCTTGTCGGAATAGGAGACGACGGAGATGCCCTGTCCGCCAAGCTGAGCGAAATGCTTCTTTTCGGCAGGATTGGGGAAGAAGCCGATCTTGTCGCCGCCGACCTTCTCGTCCTTATAGAGGCCTGGCCATGTAAAGGCGAAGTTCATCTGCATTGCGACTTGGCCGGATTTGAAGGCATCGGCGGACTCGACCATGTAGACGTTGGAGCTACCGGGCGGGGTGCAGCAATCATAGAGTGCCTTGTAGAATTCCAGACCTTTCACCGCATCGGGCGAATTGACGAAGCCTTGCATTTGATAGGGCTTGTCCGGGTTGTCGTACTGGAAACCCCAGTCGTACAGCACGTTCGTCACGCCCATGGTGATGCCCTCAGAGCCGCGTTCGGTGTAGATCGACGCCCCATAGACGGTTTTGCCGTCGATTTGACGCTTCTGGAAAAATTCGGCAATCTGCTTCAGCTCGTCGTAGGTCTTCGGCGCCGAGAGATCCCAGCCATACTTTTCCTTGAATTCCTTCTTCAGTTCCGGCCGCTCGAACCAGTCCTTGCGGTAGGTCCAGCCGACCACGTCGCCCATGGCAGGCAGCGCCCAGTAGTTCGGCGTATTCTTCGGCCATTCTGAGTAGCCCACCACCGTCGCCGGCACGAAGTCATCCATCTTGATGCCTTCCTTGTCGAAGAAGTCATTGAGCTTGACGTAGTGACCGTTTTCCGCTGATCCGCCGATCCACTGGCTGTCACCGATGATCAGGTCGCAGAGTTTTCCGTGGGAGTTCAATTCGTTGAGGAAGCGGTCCGCGTAACTCGTCCAGGGCACGAACTCGAATTTCATTTCGGTGCCGGTCTTGGCAGTGAAATCTTTTGAGAGTTCGACAAGCGCGTTCGCCGGGTCCCAAGCAGCCCAGCAGAGTGTCAGTTGGTCGGCTTTTGCGAGATTGGGCAGCGCTGACGACATGATGAATGCCGAGGCCAACCCGATAAGAGCTTTCGATTTCCTTTGCATAAGTTCCTCCCAGAACTAAAGGCCGGCCGGTTCCCTGCCGACGTGCAAGCTCACCACTTTCAGAGAATGCCTACATGAGCTCCCCAATCTTCATGTTTAGCAATATGTTTAGTGATAGACATTTTTATAAACATTGCAAGTGACAATCGTTGTTGCAGTGCACATGTGTACGGGACGCACCCGGTCGTCTTCTTCGGCCGGATCCCAATTGTCGTTGCCGGGGGCGTCTCTCTCCCGCTTGGATTGCTTCCGGCCCTACCGGCGCGTGCGCCTGCAACCGTACGCTCCGCCTGAGAACAATCGAGCGGTGCGGTTCTCATCCCGGCGCCAGATAAACGACGAATAAGAGCGAATTCGGCATCGTAAACTTAACGTTGCGAAGTCAGGAGCTGGGTTTCCATTTGGTGCTGACGGTCGCAGGCAGAAATGCGCCTGAAGTGTTTCGCTATTTCGAATCAATTACGGGCTGCCGTGAAACAGAAATCGGACGAGTTTCATATGGAGTTCAACAGCAAGGCGGTGGTGCAAAGTGATTGTTTCCCTTGCCTGCCGGACGTTCGGCATATATATTGGTGAAATGCCTATCAATTCATCCGAAGCATCTTCACATTCACACATTCCGATGGATGCGCTGAGCGAAGTTTTGCAAGACTTTCGCCTAAGCGGAGTCAGCTATGGTCGCTGCGAGCTGCGACATCCGTGGAGCATCGCTTTTCCGCAACAAGCGTTTCTTCGCTTTCACTTTGTCAGCCAAGGTCCATGTTGGATCCATACCGAAGCAGAGGGTTGGCAAGAGTTGCGCGAGGGCGATCTGGTGCTGCTTCCGCAAGGCACCGCTCATCGGCTTGCTAGTGCGCCGGATGTTGTCGGGGACTCGCTCGATGGTTGCCAGGTGACCAATCTGGGGAGCAACGTGTGCGAAGTGGTGAGAGAAGGAACTGGCGCGGCAAGCACTCTTTTCTGCGGCTCCATGGCCCTAGGAGCTTGTGCGCTAAACCCTCTGATCACGCTGATGCCAGCGATCATCAAGGGCTGCGACGTGGCCGGCAATGACCCAATTGTGGGACCCTTGCTAGCGGCTATGACGGCGGAGGCGGCGCAGCCACAAATGGGCAGTGCCACTATCTTGTCACGAATGGCCGACCTGCTGACAGCCCGGCTCATTCGCTGTTGGGTCCATTGCACTGGTGCCTCGACCACAGGCTGGCTTGCCGCCATCCGCGACCCTCATATCGGCCGCGTCCTCGCGGCCATGCACCGAGACCCTGGCCATAACTGGACCCTCGAAAGCCTCGCCGGCTTGGCAGGTCAATCACGCTCGATTTTCGCCGAGCGCTTCAGCGCTATATTGGGGGAAGGACCGGCACGTTATCTCGCGCGTCTTCGCATGCAGCTTGCCGGTGAGTTGTTGGGCCAAAATGGTATGTCGGTTGCCGAGGTCGCGGCCCGTTTGGGTTATGAATCCGAAGCATCCTTCGCTCGCGCGTTCAAGCGCATCACGAACGTCTCGCCGGGTGTTGTGCGTCGCACAAATTCCGGACGAATAGACATTAATTTCGGATTATAAGATACATTTCATCCGAACGGATTGGTCTATGAGGGTATCCAAACCTTGGAGATCTTCAATGACGGATACAACAATACAGCTTGATGGCGCGGCGCAGGACGTTGATGCTATCGCGCCGGTCGCATGGAGCGCGAATACCTGGTTCGCGGTTCTTTCGCTGGCAGCAACCAGCTTTGCGCTGGTGTCAGCCGAATTTCTGCCGGCAGGCCTGTTGACACCGATGGCACGCGATCTCGGCATCAGCGAGGGAACCGCCGGGCAGGTCGTCACCGCGACGGCCTCCGTAGGCGCCGTGACGGCCTTGTTGAGTAATGTTCTTATCGGAAGATTGAATCGCAAGACAGTGCTGGTTGGTCTCAGCGCCCTGGCAATCGGCTCCAATATCCTGGCGACGGTGGCGACCGATTTCTGGATACTATTGTTGGCCAGAGCGGGGCTGGGTATCGCTATCAGCTCTTTCTGGGCACTTTCAGTTGCAGTCGTCGCGAGACTGGTGGGCGCCAATGCAACAGGTCGGGGCATGGCTATCGTCACCCTCGGCGTCTCACTCGCTACCATCGCTGCACCGTCGATGGGGGCGTTGATCAGTGACTGGTTGGGCTGGCGCAGTGCCATGGCGATTACCGCAGGACTGGCCGCGATTGCCATGCTGCTGCAGCTACTCAGCCTGCCGACTTTGCCTGCAACGACAAGCAACAGTCTTGCCGATGTCTTCAGGCTAACTCGGCGTCGTGGGGTTCAGCTCGGTATGCTTGCTATTCTTGTGCTGATGACAGGGCATTTTGCCGGCTCGGTTTATGTCCGCCCCTTCCTCGAACATGTGACCCTCCTCACAACTGGCCCAATTGCTCTGGCGTTGCTCGGATTTGGCATCGCTGCGGTCATCGGTAACATCGCAGGCGGTCGCATGGCCGACGCCAATATCCACATGGCTCTCGCAGTCACGTCCGCATTGATGGCATTTGCGGCGCTCGCATTGGTACTTTGGGGTTCCCACATCGGCGTTGCGTTCGGCTTCGCTACGCTTTGGGGTTTTGCCTTTGGCATGGCTCCTGTGGTGCTGCCAACCAACTTATCCCGCGCAGCGACTGATGCGCTGGAAGCAGCGGGCAGTCTGATGGTCGTTTCCTTCCAAGTCGCTATCACCATCGGCGCCGTTGTCGGCGGTTATGTCGTAGACACTTATGGCGCCACTGGACCCTTGGCTCTAACTGCTGCGCTTGGCGCATCGACCCTAGCGCTGGCGCTGCTACAACCCCGCAGTTGAGCTTAGCTTCCGGCGGAGAAACCAGACGTCAATCTGCATGTCGATGCGATAAACGGACTTCATGCTAGAGGCTTCAGGGCGCCGCAGCGAGGAGGCGCTGCTTAATCCTACCATATTCACGGTCAGCGCCGAAATCTATGCCGAATACCTTGCCCGACTGGATGCGCCCACGCAGCCCAATGAGCGCTTGAGACGCACCATGTCAACCAAAGCGCCGTGGGATGAGGCGTGCCTCTCAACGCACCCATCCCACTGGCCGGTCATCACGAGTTGGCAGAGTTCAATTCCAACGTCCCTGACCTGGATGACCGGCTGCGTCGCCGCGCTCGCACCAATCGGGCAGGTGGCACGTCGCGTACCTTTGTCGGGTGTGGGGGAAGCCGCGTCATCGCGTATTACGCACTCAAATTTATTCAATTACTGAACGTTCGTGTTGCAGATTCTACACTCATATCGAAAAACGAGCGTGTGAAGAGCCTATGTGGACGCTACTTTTCGCTGTACTTTTTTAGGAATATGCTATTGAGCGGATTAGGCCCATGATCGGCTACACCGCTTTCAGGTGCATCTTCATGAATTTTGACCGACATGCCGATTGAGCAGGGCGCGCCTTGCTCAAGCGAATGGCTTTGACTTTGGGTAGTTTTGTATGTCCCGCGCGAATAAGTCCCTCTCCTTCAAGACCCTGACATCTGTTGTGTTCCTTTCCTCGCCGCTGTTTGCATTTTCCGCAATCGCGCAAGAACAGCCTACACCCGCGGCTGCCAATACGCCTTCAAGTACTGGTTCCGCTGAAGGGACCGCTGCCGCGGCGAGCGAACAACAGCCGGCACCTCAAGCGCGGGTTCAGAAATTCGACGACTGGTATTATCGTTGCATCGATGGAAAAGCTGCGGACGGCTCGGCAACGACGAGCTGCGAAGTCGCGCAAATTGCGACGGTCAAGCAGGGCGACCAGGACGTCAACATATTGACGCTGGCGGTCGCCAAGGCGCCGGCTCCCGCCGCCGCAGACAAGAAGACAGCGAAGCAGCCTCCAAATGAGCTGTTTCTGACGACGCTTGTACCGCTCAACATGTATCTGCCTGCCGGCATCGGTATCGATGCAAGTGACAAGCCGATCGTGCAACTAGCTTACCGCAACTGCAACCAGGCTGGCTGTTGGGCGCAACAGAAGCTGGACGGCAAGATGGTGTCAGCACTTGCCAAAGCGACTGATGGCACCGGTCACGTGCAGATGATGAATGGCCAGAAGGTCAACATCAAATTCTCGTTGAAGGGATTGTCTGCGGCGTTGGACGCATTGCAGAAGCCCGCCTCGAAGTAAGCGGACGGCGGGAATCGCTCATGACACTGGCTTTAAGGCCGTCTCCTCTGCAGAGCGGCCAAGGCTTTTCGAAGTCGTCTTTCGTTGTGCCGTTTGCCGGCGCATTGCTGTCGGTAGTCCTGGCTTCGTCCCGGGCTGTCGCGCAGCAATCGCCGAATGACGACTTCGCGCGCCGTCAGGCGCAGGAAGCCGAACAACAGCGGTTGGAGACCTTGGGCCGAATGACGCCGAGGCCCACACAGGCCGAAGCTCAACAACCGGCAACATCAGGCGGCCAGAAGGCCGGTCCATGCTTTGAGATCACCGATGTCGAGGTCGAGGGGATGAAGCAGTTTCCGGCCGCCACCATCGACAAGGTGACCGCAGGTTATGCGAACCGTTGCGTCGGGCTCAGTGAGATCAACGGGCTGCTGCGCGACCTGACGCATCTCTACCTCGACAAGGGATTCGTGAGCTCGCGTGTCTACGTGCCGGCGCAGGACATTGCCAAAACCAAGACGCTGCGCCTGGTCGCCGTCGAAGGCACGCTGTCCGACATCTACATCAACGGCAAACCGGCCCCCGGTTCCGGCGTGCTGGCAACGGCCTTTCCCGGCATGAAGGGTGCGATCACCAATCTGCGCGACATCGAACAGGGTCTCGACCAGATCAACCGCCTCTCGTCCAACAACGCCAAGACCGCGATGCTGCCGGGCAAGACCGACGGCACCTCGATCCTCAATGTCGAGAACAAGCCGGACCACCGGTGGCATCTCTCCTTCGGCAACAGCAATCTCGGGCAGGAACAAACGGGGTATTCCAAGTCCTCGGCCACGGTTGGCTATGACAATCTGTTCGGCATCAACGATCAATGGAACTTTTCGTACGAGCATAGCGGCCCGGATTATCCCTGGCGGAACGATGGCGTGGGCAAGAGCAACAGCTATTCCGGCAATGTCAGCGTGCCCTATGGCTACTGGACATTGTCGCTGAATGGTTCCTGGTATGGCTATGACAGTTCGGTTCCCGGCAATTTCGGGCCGCTGAAAACGTCTGGTACCAGCAAACAGGTTGGCATCGGCGCCGATCGCGTGATCTTCCGTGACAAGGATTCGATCACCACCCTGAACACAGGCTTGACCTACAAGGAAACCAACAATTTCCTGCTCGGCAACAGAATAGAGGTCGGCAGCCGCAAGTACACGGTCGGCGATCTCGGCATCTCCCATTCCCGCCGCATGCTGGGCGGGCTTTGGGTCTTCGATCTCTCCTATAGCCAGGGGCTCGATCTCTTTGATGCGGTCGCGCCCGGCGATGTCGGGGCTGGAGACGCCGATCCTCGCTTCTCCAAGTTCACCGGCACGATCACCATGACCCGGCCGTTCGAGCTCGCCAGCCAGCGCTTCGAGATCAACTCGATCGTCACCGGGCAATATTCGCCCGATAATATGTTCGGGGCCGAGCAGATCTCGGTCGGTGGCTATTCCTCTGTGCGCGGCACGCGCGAGACCATGCTTTACGGCAATAACGGCTTCTTCGTCCGCAACGATCTCGTCTGGCGCACGCAACCTTTTTCCGAGAATGCTGAGCTTGCGAAGATCCTCGGCGAGTTCCGCCCCTATCTGGGTCTCGATTATGGGCGGATCGCACGGCAAGCTCGCTACCAGATCGCGGGTGGCGACATGTTCGGTTGGACGGTCGGCGCCAAGCTCGCCGGCGGCAATGTCAACTTCGATATGGGTTATTCGGATGTCTTTGGCGGCACGGTTAACCGCCGCGACTCCGGGCTTCTGTTTGTCAGTACGTCAGTGAGGTGGTGAAGGAGATGGTGAGTCACGTGTCAATAATTGTATTCAAAAATACCCCAAAGCGGTTTGTGCACAACGTGAAGCTGCTTGCGGTTTTCGCGCTGGCGGCGATCGTCAGCGCCTGCCAGACCGCGGATCCTCGGCTGGTGACGGCATTGCGGAGTTCGTCCATCACGCAGATTCAGCTCGAGACTGCTCCAGACGTCAACATGGGCGGATTCTTTGACAAGAAGAAGCCCGATCCGCAGCTGTCGAAAGTGGTGCAGACCCTCGAGGCTTCGCTAAATCGTGAACTTAAAGGTCTGCCCGGTGGAAAAACACCCGGGAAGCTTATCGTGACATTGGGCATGGTCGATCTCGCCAGCAATGCCGGCCGTATCATCCTGGATAACCACAGCAGTATGTCGGGATCAGTCCGCCTTCAGGATGCAAAGACTGGACGTCTCATAGCCGAAACGACTGTCTATGTTTCGGAGAAGGGCGTGCGTGGCGAAGGGAACATCGGCGTCTTTGTCGCCATGGCAATTAACGCGGCACAGGTTTCCCGGCAGAAGGATGCTCTCGCCCATGAGCTCTCCGACAAGTTCGTCAGCAGCGTAAAGACGTGGCTCATGCAGAAGTAGGAAATTCTGTCGTCGCAAGGGACACCCGATAAGGGCAAGACCACAGTGCCAGGAAGTGGACGAGAAGATGAGCAACGGAAGACACGGATTGTCGAAAAAGATTGATCAACCGGGTAGACTCACCCAGCAATCGCTTGCGACGGTGCTGAGTGCGTTGCTTGTCTTCCAGCCGATACTGGCGAATGCCCAGTCTGTCTCTGCGGCTGGATCGGCACCATTAGCCAATCAGCCGAGCGTCGGCGCGGCGCCGAATGGCGTGCCGCTGGTCGATATCGTCGCGCCGAACGCGGCGGGCCTGTCGCACAACAAGTATGACAACTTTAATGTCGGTGCGCCGGGCCTAATCCTAAATAATTTCAACGGTGAAGTTGGCACGTCGAACCTCGGCGGGGCCACGCCCGGAAACCCAAACCTCAACAACTCCAACCCGGCCTCAGTGATCCTGAACGAGGTCACCAGCGGCAATCGCTCGGCGCTGAACGGCCCCACCGAAGTCTTCGGGGGAAAAGCCGACGTCATCATAGCGAACCCCAACGGAATCACATGCGCCGGCTGCGGCTTCATCAACACGCCGCATGCGACGCTGACGACGGGCGTCCCCAATATCGGCGCCGATGGCAGCCTGACCGGCTTTACCGTCAACGGCGGCGATGTAACGTTCGAGGGGGCAGGGGGGAATTTTGCAGCCGCTCCGGGTGCTGTCGACCTCTTCGACGTCGTCTCGCGCAACATTCATGTGAATGCGCCGATCTACGGCAAAACCATCCGGCTGACGGGTGGCGCCAGCCAATATAACTATGCCACCGGCGAGGCCACCGCGCTGACCGCGACCTCTGGCACACCGGAATATGCGATCGACGGCTCAGCCCTCGGTGCTATGCAGGCAGATCGTATCAAGGTCGTCGTCACCGAGAAGGGTGCCGGCGTCAAGATGAGCGGCGACATGGCCGCCAATGCCGGGGAATTGACGCTATCGGCGGATGGCAAGATCTCGATCGGGAATGCGTCCGGTCGCGATGGCGTGAGCATCACCTCGAAGCGCATGGTTACTGCTGCCAAGGTGACGTCGAAGCAAAAGGCGGCGGTCCAGGCCGATCAAGGCATAACGCTGCAATCAGTTGCTGCCGACAGTGACATTGTTCTGACAAGTGGTGCTGGTCTCTTGAGCGTGTCAGGCGACATCAACAGCGGCACCACCGTGCAGATGAGTTCGGGCGGCGGCATTGCGGCTGGCAGCGTGACGGCTGGTAACGGTGCAGCGGCGCTTGTCGCCACCTCCGGTGATATCGCGATAGCGGGCGCGGCCAACAGCACCGGCGACCTCACTCTGACCGCCACGGCCGGTTCGATCTCGGCTGCTTCGCTGCTAAGCAACCAGACGATCGCCTTGAATGCCGGCCTCGACATTGCTGTTGCCGGTAACGTACTGGCGCAAGGCAATGTCAGCGCCAGCGGCCGGTCGGTGTCCACCGGCATGGTCGTCGCGGGCATCAATATTGCTGCCACCAGCGCCGACCCGAGCGGCAATGTCGTGCTCGGCTCGGCCGGGAATCTCAGCCTGACGGCGACGGGCGGCAATATTACTACCGGTAATCTGCTGTCGGCTGAAAGACTCAACACGAGTGCGACCGGCAATATGGTGGCCGGTAACATCCAGACTACCGGTGATTTCACGGCGACCGCAGCCTCGCTGACATCAAGCAACATCACGTCGCATGGGGCGATCACTGTCAACGCATCGACCAACGCGAGCGGCCAGATCCTCGGCGCCGGCAATATCCTGATCTCTGGGGCTGCCATTCAGGCAAGCGCCATCGCCTCCGGCGTTGACTTCGCCGCCACCAATGCGGCTGGCGGTACCCTCGCTGTCGGTCCGGTCGGCACGCTCGATTTGACCGCCACGACCGGCAATATCGTCGTCGGCACGCTCCTGTCGGCCGGTGATCTGAATGTTCGGGCAGCACTGCTACAGGCAAACACTCTGACAGGTCACGGGAATGTCGGCGTAGATGGTGGCGTCCGTGTCGCCAACCAATTGCTCGGAGCCGGCAACATCACCATCAACGGCAACGCCAATGGCGTCAGTGCCGGTCTTCTTGCGTCCGGCGTTGACTTTGCAGCGACCAAGGCGGCTGGCGGCAATATCGTGGTGGCGAGTAGCGGCGATCTGAGGATCAACGACAGCGCTGGCGCGATTCAGGCAGGCACCATCTTGGCGGCCGGCGCGATCAATTCCACCGGCCAGACCATCACCGCCGATAGCATCATCGGCCATAAGAACATCACGCTTTCCGGCGCCACTGCCGTTACCGGCCAGATCCTCGGCGCCGGCAACGTCAGCGTCTCCGGCTCGACTATCGCGGCCGACGCCATCGTCTCGGGTGTCGACATCGCTGCCACCGATGCGGCGGGCGGCCGCATTGCCCTTGGCCCGGCGGCAACAGGAACCGGCAATCTGACGCTCGCCGCCTCTGGCCTGCTCAGCGCCGGCACGCTGCTGTCGGCAGGCAATCTAGATGCCAGCGGCGCGACCATCACCGCCGGCAATGTCTCGTCGCATGGTGATCTGACGCTTAAAGGCGCCTCCGGCACGACGACCGCGAGCGGTCGCGTGGATGTCAGTGGCCAGATCCTTGGCGCTGGCAATGTGTTGATCAGCGGCCAGAGCCTGTCGGCCCAGACGGTCGTCGCCGGCCTCGACTTTGATGCCACCAATGCGGCAGGGGGCAATATCGTTCTTGGTCAGTCCGGTGACTTGACCATCGCGGTCAATGGCGCCCTTGCTGTGCCGACCATACAGGCAGCCGGTATCATCGACGCCCATGCGGCATCGATCTCCGCCAACGCGGTCACCGGTCACAAGAACATTGCCCTTTCCGGCGCAACCAGTGGCGTGGACATCGATAGTCAAGTCCTTGGTGGCGGCGATATCAGTGTTTCCGGCTCCAGCATCAAGGCCGGTACCATCGTCTCCGGTGTCGATTTCGACAGAATGGCAGCGGCGAACGGAACCATCGTTCAGGCGTTAAGTGGCGATCTGACACTTGCTTCAAGCGGATCCATCGACGCCCGCACGCTGCTGTCGGCTGGCGATCTCTCTGCCAGCGGTGCGACCGTGGCCGCCAACACTGTCACGTCCCATGGCGATGTCACCCTTGACGGTGCGACCGGCACGACGACCGCAAGCGGTCGCGTGGATGTCAGCGGCCAGATTCTCGGCGCTGGCAATGTGCTGATCACTGGTCAAAGCCTGTCCGCCCAGACGATCGTCTCCGGCATCGACTTCGACGCCACCAATGGGGCCGACGGCAATATTGTTCTCGGCCAATCCGGGGATCTGACTGTGTCAGTGAACGGTGCGGTTACGGCGCCGACCATACAGGCGGCCGGCGCCATTGATATCAGTGGCGCGACCATCACTGCCGATGCCATTACCGGCCATAAGGATGTCACCCTTGCCGGTGCCACGACAATTGATCGCCAGATCCTTGGTGGAGGGGATGTCAACATCTCCGGACCAAGCATCAAGGCTGGGACGATCGTCTCCGGCGTCGATTTCCTCGGCACGGCCGCCGCCAACGGCAACATCGTCCAGACGACAAGCGGCGATGTTTCGTTGACGTCTTCGGGTAATATTACCGTCGGTACGCTTTTGTCGGCCGACGATCTCAGTGCCGCCGGTTCGACCATCAGCGCTGATGGCGTCACGGCCCATGGCGACGTCAGCCTTGATGGTGCAACCAACGTCAGCGGCCAAATCCTTGGGGCCCGGAATGTTCTTATCACGGGCCAGAGCCTGTCCGCCCAGACGGTCGTTGGTGGCATCGACTTCGACGCCACCAACGCGGCCAGTGGCAATATCGTTCTCGGCCAGGCCGGCGACTTGACTGTGTCAGTCAATGGCGCTGTTGCGGCGTCGACCCTGCAGGCAGCTGGTGCCATCGATGTAAAGGCCGGGAATATCTCTGCCAACACCATTTCCGGCCACAAGAATATTGCACTTTCCGGCACCACCGCAGTTGACGGTCAAATTCTCGGTGCAAATGACGTCAGCATCTCCGGCTCGAGCATCAAGGCCGGCGCCGTCGTCTCCGGCGTCGATTTTGCAAGAACAGCCGCAGCCAACGGCAACATCTTACAGACGACAAGCGGCAATGTTTCGTTGACCTCTTCCGGCAAGGTCGATGCTGGCACGCTGCTCTCGGCTGGCGATCTCAGTGCCGCCGGTTCGACTATTAGCGCTGACAGCGTCACGGCGCACGGCGCTGTCACGCTCGATGGCGCGACCACCGTTGCCGGTCAAATTCTCGGTGCGGGGAATGTCCTGATCACCGGTCAGAGCCTGTCCGCCCAGACGGTCGTCTCCGGCATCGACTTTGCCGCCACCAATGCCGCCGGAGGCAATATTGTTCTCGGTCAGGCTGGCGATTTGACGGTATCAGTCAGTGGCGGTGCGGCGGCTTCAAGCTTGCAGGCGGCCGGCAATCTCAATGCCAGCGGGACATCGATCGCCGCAGATGCAGTCACCGGCCATAAGAAGATCACGCTTTCCAGCACGGATGCCGGCGGCGTAGATGTGAGCGGCCAGATTCTTGGCGGTAACGATATTGCCATTTCGGGCCAAAGCATCACCGCCGGCACCATCGTCTCCGGTGTCGACTTTGCCAGAACAGCAGCTGCCAATGGCAACATCGTCCAGACGGTAAGCGGTGACGTCTCGCTGATCTCCACGGGCGATATCACCGTCGGCACACTGCTGTCGGCCGGTGGTCTCACCGCCGAGGGCGCCAATCTCAAGGCGGCCAGCTTGACCGCCCATGGCGCAACTGATCTCAAGGCCAGCGGCCCTGGCGCAAGCGGTCGAGTTGATATCAGCGGCCAGGTGCTTTCGGCCGGCGATCTCGCGATCAACGCAAACAGCCTCAATGCCGGCCTTCTCGTTTCCGGCGTTGATTTTGCGGCGACCGAGGCGAATGGCGGCAATATCAAGCTTGCCAGCTCCGGCGACACGTATCTCACCATCTCCGGCAACACCACTGCCGGCACGATACTGTCGGCGGGCGATGTCACGGCGAAGGCGGCCAATCTCACGGCCGATAGCATCACCAGTCACGGTAACGTCGGCATTACCGGCGACGTCGATGTGACGAGCCAGATCCTGGCTGCAGGCGACCTTACTCTCAATGGCGCCAGCATCAGCGCACCTGTTCTGATCTCGGGCATCGACTTTGCCGCCACCAATGCCGCGGGCGGCAATATCGTGCTCGGCCGGACCGCCGCCCTCAACCTGACCGCCTCCGGCAATATCGTCTCTCAGACGATGCTTTCGGCCGGCGATGTTGCGATCCGCGCGGCTAGTCTGAAGGCTGACAGCCTCACTGGGCATGGCAAAGTCGGCATTATCGGCAATGTCGATGTGAACAATCAGATCCTTGCCGCAGGCAATCTCACGATAAACGGCGGCAGCATCAGTGCGCCTGTCCTGATCTCCGGCATCGACTTTGCCGCGACCAATGCCGCCGGTGGCAGCATCGTGCTCGGATCGTCCGGCGGCATGAACCTTGCCGCCACTGCAGAAATTGCCACGCAGACCCTATTGTCTGCCGGCAGCATCGATGCGCAAGCCGCGACCATCGCAGCCAACGCCGTTACAGCACATGGCGATATCACCCTAGCCGGCAGCAGCAGCGTCAACGTCACGGGCCAGCTCCTCGGCGCCAACGACGTCTCGATCTCCGGCCAGACCGTCCAGGTGGGTCAAGTCATTGCCGGTGTCGACTTTGCTGCCACCGCGCAATCATCAAACGGCGCCATCGCCCTTCGAGCAAGCGGCGATCTCGACATCAATGCAGGAAGTGCCACTGCCAGCACTTTGATCGTCGCCGGCAATCTCGATGTGCTGGCAAGTGCGTTCACAGCGGGCAATATTACGGGCCACGGCGCCGTTTCGATCGGCTCGTCCGCAAATCCCGGCGCGGTTGCGATCAACGGCCAGCTTCTCGGCGCAAGCAATGTCTCGATCACCGGATCGGGCATCAGTGGCAATGTCATTGTCGGCGGCGTCGATTTTGCCGCGACCAGCCAGTCCGCCACTGGTAGTATCGTCCTCGGTCAGTCAGGCGATCTCTCTCTCACAGCCACCTCCGGCAACGTGGCCGTCAACAGCCTGATGGCGGCCGGCAGCATCACGGCCAATGCTGCCAACAATGTCAGCGCCAATGCGGTCGCCCATGGCGACCTGACGATCGCCGCCGGCAATGCGATCACGCTTACCGGCCAGTCGCTTGCCAGCCGAAATGCCAATCTGTCCGCCCGGTCGATGACGATCGATACGCTGGTTTCCGGCGTCGACTTTGCCGCCACCAATGCCGCGGCTGGCGGAAGCCTGATGCTGCAGCGCTCGGGCACGATGACGCTTGCCGCCTCGAACGGCAGCATCAACGCCAACTCGTTGCTGTCAGGTGGCAGTCTTGCTGCCAGTGCAACGCAGAACATCGGCTATTCCAGCCTGCAGAGCCTTGGCAACGCCACGCTCACGGCGCCTGGCGCCATTGCTTACACGAGCACTACCCGCGTCGGCGGCAATCTGACGCTTAACACCGGTGCGCTGGATCTGTCCGGCACCAGAGGCAGCCGCATAGCGGGCGGCGGCACGCTGATCGTCAACGCATCCTCGGCCAACCTGTCGGGCAGCAATCTCGTCTTCGGCGGCCTGGCGCTCAACCTCTCCGGCAGTGCCGATCTCTCCAACGCGCAAGTCAGCACTGTTACCAATGCGGGTGGTTCCGGCGATATCTCGATCTCCGCCGCAGGTTTGACGACAAACGCCAATACCGCATTACTTGCCGCGCACGACCTGACGCTCAGCCTGCCGTCGCTTGCCAATACCGGTCAGCTCGCTGCCGGCAACAGCCTTACCTTCAACATATCAGGCGATTTCTACAACAGCCCTTCCGGCCTCGTCTTCGCCGGCAACAACGCCAACCTCTTCGTCGGCGGCATACTCACCAACGACCAGGGCGCTATTGTCGCCAATGGTGGGTTGACCATCCAGGGAGCCACCGCCGGTCAGCGCAATGCTGCGGTCACCAATGTGTCCGGTCTCATTCAATCCGGTGGTGACATGTCGATCCTCACCGCGAATCTCACCAACCGGCGGTCGGCCACGCCAAGCTGGGTGACAGGCCAGTTGGTTTCCTCCGGCGCGGTTGTCGGCACCTTCGTGCTGAATCCAGCGATCGCCGGCCAGCCCTTCGCCTATCTGGAATCGACCGATCAGAATATGTTCCAGCTCTATGCGGGCGTCGATCCGGGGCAGTTTTCCGACTACCAGCCGCTGTTGTATTCGGTCGCAACCCTTGCCGACGGCACCTCCTATCACGCCTGGACCTGGGTCAGCGGCAATGGCCCGACAGAGGTGCGGCCGATCTTTGACTGGATCAAGGCTCGCGTACCCAAGGATGCCAACGGCAATCCTATTCTCGATCCCAACAATCCCTCGCGCTATTTCATTGTCGACGAAGTAATCAACGGCGGCTCCGATGCCAGCACTACCTACAGCTGGGACGGCGGCGCCAATATTAGCCAATCTGTATATGAGGATCGGTTCACGGCACCGCTGAGCGCGGAGGCCGTGATCCGGGCCGGCGGCAATCTCACAATCGATGCCACGAACCTCACGAATTCCTACAGCTCGATCGAGGCCGGCGGTAATGCAACACTGAAGGGATCGACGCTTACCAACGAGGGCGTTGCGCTTTATCGCACGACCACGCTGACCTGCAGCGCCGAAAGCGCGTGCACCGCCTACAATGCCAATGGCTCCGCCGATCCATCGCGCAATATTGCCAATGGCACCTCGATCGTCTCAAGTTCGCAGGTGATTGGCGGCGCGTCGGGCAATATCAAGGCGGCCGGTGCACTCAGTCTCGCGTTCGGTGCAATCAACAACAGCTCCGCATCGGGGTCGGTGTCGGGAGGGGCGGGCTTTGCCGCCCTCAGCAATCCTGGGAATCCGCTTTCGGCACTCAATGGCATGACGGCGGGCGGCGCCCTGTTCGACGTCAATGCCGCGCTGGCGGGGGTCGCGGCCAATGGCGGTGCCAGCGTCGCAAACGGCCTGGCGATCGCAGATGGCACCACAACTATCGGCAACGGACCAACGATCAACGGCAACGGCCTGACGGCAAGTGGCGGCACGTCGATCAGCGGCAATAATTTATCGGCAGCCGTCGGCGCTTCGGTGAGCGGCAACGGCGTGACGCTCGCCAGCGGCCCTTCGATCAGCTCGAATACCCTGACTACCGGCGGCGCCGTGATCAACCCGAACAGCTTGATGGGCAAGCTCACCGCAGCTCTCGGCAACAGCGGCAATCTTGCCCAGGTGCTGCAGGTCAACGGCGCGGAGCTCGCCTCGCTTGCCAAGCCGCAATCGGGCGGTGTCGGTGGCACGGTGCCGGGCCAGGTCTTCCTGTTCGAGACACGGGCGGCTTTCCTCGACGTATCGAAGTTCTACGGCTCGAGTTATTTCATCGACCGTGTCGGCTATACGCCGGAGACCAAGGTTCCCTTCCTCGGCGACGCCTATTTCGACAACCAGATGGTCGACGAGCAGATGCGGCAACTGGTGGGCGATGGTCTTGGCGCGGGATCCTTCATCCCCGGCAACAACGCCACCGACCAGATGAAGACGCTGCTCGACAATGGCGTTGCCTATGCTGAGGCGAACGGGCTTGCTCTCGGGCAGGCACTGACGCCCGAGCAGGCCGCATCGCTGACCCAGTCGATGGTGATCTACCAAATCGAGATCGTCGACGGCGCGCAGGTGCTGGTGCCGGTCGTCTATCTCTCGGCCGCCGATAAGGCGAAGGTCAACGCAGGCGGCGCCGTCATCGCCGGCAACAGCGTCAGCATCGATGCCGGCTCCGTCAACAATTCCGGTGCGATTGCCGCAGCGGATGGCATGACCATCAATGCGACCGAGATCAAAGCCAATGGCGGCACCTTCCTGGCCGGTGGCAACATGAATCTCAATGCCACCAATGGCATTACACTTGCCGCACAGACGATGACCATCGGCGGTCAGAATGTCGTCAACACCAATGCCGGCGTGTCGGCTGGCGGCAACCTGCAGATCGCCGCGGGCGGCACGTTGAGTTCACAGGGCGCCAAGATCGCCGCCGGCGGCTCAGCCCAGCTTTCCGGCAACAATGTCACTCTTGCTGCTGTCAAGGTCGACAATGGCGGCCAGCAGAATGCGACTGGCACGCGCGTCACCGCCGGCGGCAATCTTACCATTGCCGCCAACAACGACGTCAACATCATCGGCTCCTCCGCAAAGTCGGGCGGCGATCTCAAGGTCAAGGCCACGGATGGCGCGGTCAACATCGTCTCCACCGATGTCGCCCGACGCACCGATGACGGCTACACCAAGACATCAGGTACCGATCAGCAGGCGTCGCAGCTCTCGGCCGACGGCAACCTTCAGGTCAATGCCAATACCGGTGTTCTGATCTCAGGCTCGGATCTGACAGCCAAGGGTGATGTCGGCCTCACTTCGAACGGTGATATTAACGTCACCACATCGCAGGACCAGTCGAAGTCGAGCTTCGGTAAAAACGCCTCATCCGAGCTGACGCATAATGGCTCGACCATTACGGCCGGTGGCGATCTCGTCGCGAAATCCAAGAACGATATCAACGTCATCGGTTCGACGATGGATGCCGACGGAAAGCTTGGCTTGCAGGCCGGTAAGAACGTCACGATCGCTGAAGCGACCGATAGCGCTACCCTCGACGTCAAGAGCTCCAGCAAGAAGAGCGGGTTCTTTGGTTCGACGAAGGAGAATGCCTCCGGCCATCTGGAAACCACGACGGCGGCTGGCTCGTCCCTCTCCGGCAAGGACGGCGTGACGATCATTTCCGGCGGCGACACTACGGTCTCCGCCTCGAAGGTGACGGCGGGCGACGATACGCATGTCGCAGACCTGAATGTCCAGACCGGCGGCAATCTGATCGTCACCGCTGGTAAGGACACCGAGACCGAGCATGATAGCGCCAAGCGCAAGGGTTTCCTGCGCAGCGGCAGCTCGAGCTATGACGGCTATAACGAGACGACCATCGGGTCGCAGCTTTCAGCCTCGGGCGATGTCAATCTGGATGCCGGCAAGGCGGCAGCCATTGTCGGCTCGAAGGTCAATGCCGATGGCTCGCTGAATGTCTCCGGCGAGAGCGTCAGCATCATCGGCGCGCAGGAAAACCACCAGTCCGACAGTAAGCGCAAGGATTCCGGCCTCTTCGTTGGCTCGGGCGGCGGCTTTATCTCGCTCTACGGCAAGAACGAAAAGCAGGGCCAGCAATCTTCCACGGATAACGTCGGCTCACAGCTTACGGCCGGGAAGGACGTTAACCTGACTGCGAGGGCAACTGATCTCAACATCATGGGATCGTCGGTCAATGCCGATCGCGACATCAATCTCTCGGCGGCGCGAGACGTCAATGTCACCCCGGGCGCTGAAAGCTCGTCACAGTCCGAACAGCAGAAGAAGTCCGGCTTCGGTCTTGCACTTTCCGCCGGCAATGGCGGCTTCTCGATCGGGATTGGCGCGCAGTCGACCAAGGACAGCAAGGCGCAGCAGTCCGATACCAATGCGGTATCGACATTGGTGGCGGGCCGCGATCTCAACATCTCGGCAGGCAACAATGTTAACCTGCAGGCGACCAGCGCTTCTGGCGAGCGCGACGTCAATCTCTTTGCCAAGAACGATATCAATCTGCTCTCGGCCAACGACGTCACCAATTACGAGGAGGTGCATGAGAAGACCTTTGCCGGTGTGACCATCTCGGTGACAAGCCAGATCGGCAAGGCGGCTGAGAGCATCATGAACTCGGCCGAGCGCCTTTCGGACAGCGGCGGAGTCAATGCGGTGACCAATACCGCCATTGCCGGCCTCGGTTTCTACGAGGGCTTCAAGGGGCTGAAGGGCGCATATGAGGGGCTTACCAGCGCGGATCCGAAGGTTGGAACCGGTCTTTCCTTCAGCATCGGCATCAACGCCGGCGTCAGCCATCAGGAAAACAGCTGGTCCTCGTCGTCCTCGACCCCGGTCGTGACGAATATTCGCGCGGGTCGCTCCATTACCATGGAGGCCGAGAAGGGCTCCATCACCAGCGATGGCGCGCAGATCCTCGCCGGCTACGACAAGAACGGCATCCCGACGATCTCGGGCGACCCGCTGACCGGCGATATCTTCCTGTCGGCAGCGAATGGCGACATCAACCTCAATGCCGCCACGGGCACGTCGGATTCGACCAGCTCGAACAAATCTTGGAGCGCCGGCGTCGGCGTCAACTTCGGCTGCACTACAAAAAATGGCTGCGCGGAGACCGGCATCGGGGTCAACGCTTCCTATGGCAAGGGCGGTTCGGAAACCTCCGGCACCAGCCATACGAACACGCATGTGAATGGCACTGGCGATGTCACCATCGTCACCAACGATCTCGCGCTGAAGGGGGCGACGGTTGTCGGCAATTCGGTTGCGATCGACGTCAAGAACCTGACGATCGAAAGCCAGCTGGATACGCAGAAGGCCGAGGCCGATCAGTTCAATGTCTCCGGGCAGATCGGGTTTGGCAATACCGGCGCCTCCGGCACCGTGCAGAAGGCCAAGGGCGACGCGGTGCTCGTCTCCGAACAGTCAGGCATTCATGCAGGCACCGGCGGCCTCAACATCGATGTCGGCGGCCAGACCTCGCTTGTCGGCGGGCTGATTACCAGCCAAGCGACGGCGGACAAGAACTCCTTCTCCACCGGCACCCTGACGGTTGCGGATATCGACACGCATTCGACCTGGAAGGCCGAAACCTATGGCGGCGGAATCGGCACCGGCGGGCTCACCATCGCTCCACCCGTCAAGGCCGGCGAGAAGGAGACCGGCAAGGCCTATTCGGCCATCGGCGGCAATATCGGCATCACGATTACCGATCCCGCGCATCAGACGCAGGACATCGGCACGATCCGCCGCGATACCGAGAACACCAACACCTCGCTGCCCGGCCTGCCGGATCTGCAGAATATCCTGCGCCAGCAGTACAAGACCCAGGCCGATCTGCAGGCGGCGCAGGCCACCATGGCAGGGCTGGTGGGCGATATTGCCAGTGAATTCTACCGGCAGGCTGCGGAGGGCCGCGACCAGGCTGGAATGGATTATTGGAAGGAGGGTGGAGCCGGCCGCGTGCTGCTGCACACGATCGGCGCCGGCATTCTCGGCGGCGTCAATGGCTGGGAGGGTGCGCTCAAGGGGGCTGCCGGTGCTGCAACCTCAGCCTTGCTGACACCGGCTATAGCCGATCTCGTCAAGGGCATGCTGAAGGACAGCACCTTGTCCGCTCAGGACAAGCAGACGCTTGCCGCCCTGCTCGGCGAGAGCCTGTCTGCCCTGGCGGCAGGCGCTGTCGGCGGCGGCGAAGGTGCCTCCTATGGGGCTGCACAGTATCAGTACAATTATCTGACGCATAAAGAGCGTGAGGAGTTCGCTCGCACACTGGCCGCTTGTGAGGAGTCCGGTGATCCTGGCTCTCCAGCTTGTAAGCACAAAGAAGAGCTCCAAACTCTATCGGTTAATCGTGACAAGAAGCTGTCCGATTGCGTCGGAAATTCCTCGGCCGACTGCGTCAAGGCTCGCACCGATCTGCGGATAGCTGCGGCCGAGTATCTCGACGCCGCCCTCGCAGGGAATGGCGAGCCCGATGAGATGTCGCTTCTCGATCGACATATGGTGTTCCTGGACGCCTGGAAATACGCAGACAGCAATGATGCGCAAAACGGTCAGGACTTCGGTGATATAGAGTCCACGCTGAAGAGCGATGCAGCCAAAGCCCTGCTGACAGGTTCGAAAGCTCAAATAGCCAGCATCATTCGCGATCCGATCATGCTCGGCGCCATCGCCTGGGGTGGCTGGGGCAATGCCAAGACCATTATTGGAGACATTGCGGGCATCTTGCCGGATAGCGTCGCTGGCCTGCCTGAAAAATATGTTCGTGTCATCGACAATGCGGGCAACGTCGTCATCGTTGGTCCAAATGGTGAAATCTATCGCGATATTGCCGCCGCACAGCGAGCGTCTATCGGCACTGATGCCATAAATACAGTAACGATAGGCGGCAAAACCTGCGTTTATAGCTGTGTTGTTGACGGAACCACGCGGTACGTTGGAATTACCGATGATGTAGCCCGTAGAGGCGCCGAGCATCTACGGACGAAAGGAATCCGCATTGAGCAAATCGATGGCCTCGATAATCTGTCGCGTTCGGATGCGAGAGCCGTTGAGCAAACCCTGATCAATTACTACGGACTAGGCAAAGACGGTGGAACGTTGCTGAATAAGATCAATTCGATATCCGCGACGAAAAACCCAACAACCTATGAACAATCGCTTATTCGTGGCAAAGAGTTGCTCGATAGTGTCGACTACCAATGGGCGAAATAGCTATGTTGAATCGGAAAACTGTAAAGATCGGCGATATATTTCAAATTTTGACATCCGAAGGAATTTGTTACGGCCAAGTGACTCACACACATCCAAAATGGAAATTCGTCGTAGCCATTTTTCGGGAATTCTTTCCTAAACCTCCGAAGGATTTCACAGAAATTGTCGCCAAGGAGCCGCAGTTCATTACGACCTTTCTGATACAGGATGCAGTTCGGCAAGGGTTATTCCAGCTTGTTGCGAACGTCGCCGTTTCTGAGCACCTAGCTGCGTTTCCAACCTTTCGGTCGACGAACAATCTTAAGGGTGATGAAACGATGTGGTTTTTCTGGGCTGGCGGAACGCAATGGAAGGTGCACCGCCCGTTGACCAAAGGAGAGAAGAAGTACCCAAGAGGGCCGTCATTACCAAGTGCGCCGCTCTTAATTGAGATGATCGAGAAGAATTATCGAGTTGAGCGCGACTACATTTAGTCTCAGAGACATATAGCTAATATTTCCCTGCCGCTTGAGCGGTATCGTAAACTTAAGGGTCACAAGACAAGAGCGGATGACGGGTTTCTGTGGTCCATCATGCCGGGGTGATTTTAACCCATAGGTCCATTGTGCCGGCGCGCAGCTCGCGATGACGGCTGGAGGTGATGTCATGGCATGGGATATGGAACAGGTTGGCTATCGGATCGTGGGTAGAGTCGAAGCGTTGCAGGTTGCCTCGTGACTTGAAGCGCGGCATGGTCCGCTCTCCTCGCCGGACCGGCTGGTGAGAATTCTCTGCCGATTGTCGAGGCCTTTGTGAGATCGGTGTTCGACACCTGGCATGATCTCGGTCTTTGCAGCGTCATAAGAGCGAAGCTTGTCGGTGATCATCACCCGTGGCGAACGGCCTTGCCCCTTCGACAGCTTGCGCATCAGACGTTTGGCCGCCCTGGCGTTGCGGCGGCTTTGCACCAGAACATCGAGAACGAAACCGTCCTGATCAACGGCGTGCCACGGCCAGTGCCTCTTCCCACGGATCGAAACGACGGCTTCGTCGAGATGCGATTTGTCGCCTAGCCGCCCAGATAAGGGCTGGAGGATCTCGTTGGCGAAGGTTCGCACGGCAAATCCGCCCCGATGGGGATTCAACTTACCCGACCACCTGCTCCACGAAGTCAGCGAACGCCCGCGCCTTGGCGCTGGCGAGGCGTCCCGTTGGGAAGACCGCCCAGAGGTGAATGTTCGGAAGCTCCCAATCTTCAAGCACGCGCGCGACCTCGCCGCTTAGCAGTTCGGGCCAGAACATCCAGTCCGAAGTGACGGCGAGCCCCATGTCGGCCTTAACCGCGGCGCGAATACCTTCGGCTGCGGTGACTTGAACCCGCCCGGAGACCGCGACGGACGCTTCGGTTCCAGCCCTGCGGAAGGTCCAGCTACGGCCGAGCTGAGTATAGACCACCGCCTGATGCGCGGAGATATCGGCAGGCACCAGGGGTACGCCATGTCTTTCAAGATAGGCAGGTGTCGCCACCACCGACCGCCGACCAGTCGCCAGACGGCGGGCTACGGCCGACGAGTCTGCGAGATCACCCATGCGCAGCGCGATGTCGATGCCTTCGGACACGAGATCGATCACCCGATCGTCGAGAACGATATCCACGTCGAGATCGGGATGCATCGCCAAGAACTCCGGCAGGCGCGGAATGACCATGAGCCTCGCAAACGTGGTGGCGGCGCAGATGCGAAGTCGGCCCGACAGCCCGGCACCGGCCCCCTTGGCTTCCAGCTCCGCCTCGTCCGCTGCATGGATCGCCGCCTTCGCTCGTTCATAGAAGCGAACTCCGGCGTCGGTTGGCGAGAGGCCGTGCGTCGACCGGATGAGCAGGCGAACCTGAAGTCGCTCCTCCAATTGCGCAATCGTCTTCGAGATGGCGGGCTGGCCGACGCCGATCTGGCGGGCGGCCTGTGAGAACGATCCCGTTTCCACGACACGCACGAAAGCGGTCATCGCCTGCAATCTGTCCATCACTCATTCTCCATTGGAATAAGCATTATCGCCTCAAGAAGTCTGCCGCAAGTATCCAGGAATGGTCATAACTCTCTCCAGCGAACACAATCCGATGGAGACGAACGTGATTGAAGTCTACGCCTTTGCCACCCCCAACAGCGTCAAGGTGCCGATCGTGCTTGAGGAACTCGGCCTTCCCTATGAGCTGAAGGCGGTCAATGTCCGCAAGGGTGAGCAGAAGGAAGACGCATTTCTCTCGCTCAATCCGAACGGCAAGGTGCCTGTTCTGGTGGACGATGGCTTCGTGCTGACGGAGAGCGCCGCGATCCTTGTTCACCTTGCGGAAAAGACCGGCAAATTGCTGCCAAGCGACGGCGAGGCCCGCGCCCGTGTCTTCGAACAGCTCTTCTTTCACGCCTCGGCCCTGAGCCCCGCTTTCGGCAATGCCGGTTTCTTCATGCGCTCATCGCCGGCACCGCAGCCGATCGCCGAAGCGCGTTTCGCAAAGGAAGCCGAACGCATCCTCGGCATCCTCGACCGCAAGCTGGC
The DNA here is from genome assembly GCF_012275435.1 of Rhizobium sp. SG741. NCBI lineage: Bacteria > Pseudomonadati > Pseudomonadota > Alphaproteobacteria > Hyphomicrobiales > Rhizobiaceae > Rhizobium > Rhizobium sp. SG741. The sequence continues at coordinate 72,223 of NZ_JAAZQP010000013.1, read as the reverse complement.
GGGTCAATCTTTCATGGCCGATGACGCCTTCACCATCGCCGACATTGCCCATTTCGGCTGGCTGTGGCGCCGGCAATTCCCCGGCCTGACGCTCGACGAGCGCCCGAACCTTTCCCGTTGGTACGAGACCGTGGCCGCCCGCCCCGCCGTCCAGCGCGCCATAGCCCGCGTCGAGGCGCTGGCCGAAGCCCCGACTTCTGTGGCCTGACCCATGCGCTCCCTGTCCCGCTTCTTCTTCAACCCCGACCGCAAGACCCCAACACAAAGGAGTATCCCCATGTCCCGTTTCGACACCTACAAGAACAGCTTCCCGAATGCCCGCCTGACCCGTTCGCCAAGCGGCGTCCTCGAAATCGCCTTCCATACCGACGGCGGCAAGCTCGTCTTCAACGGCCACACCCATGAGCAGTTCGTCGATCTCTTCCACCAGGTCGGTTCCGACGCCGACAACTGCGTCGTCATCCTGACCGGCTCGGGCGATGCCTTCATGGATGCGATCAATCCCGATGGCTTCGATTTCTTCTCGCCGCGCGGCTACGACAAGATCCTGCGCGAAGGCAAAAAGGTCCTCATGAACATCCTTGACATCGAGGTGCCGATGATCACCGCGCTGAACGGTCCCGTCCTCCTGCATTCGGAATATGCGCTGCTCACGGACATCATCCTCGCCACACCGGAAACGGTCTTCCAGGACAAGCCGCATTTCGACTTCGGCATCGTGCCGGGGGACGGCGTCAACCTGCTCTGGCCGGAAGTGATCGGCAGTATCCGCGGCCGCCATTTCATCCTCACCCGCCAGGTGCTTGATGCACAGACTGCGAAGGACTGGGGTGCAGTCAACGAGATCGTTCCTGCCGATCGCCTTCTGGCCCGTGCCCATGAGATCGCCGAGGGTCTTGCCGCCCTGCCGCCGCTGACCAGCCGCTACACCCGCATCGCCCTGACGCAGAAGCTGCGCCGGATCATCGACGAAGGCGCGGGCTATGGTCTGGCGCTTGAAGGCATCAGTGCTGCCGAGGTCGCCCGCTCCGTGGCCGCCAATAGCTGATCACTCCCTCATCCATCGCCGAGCTTCAGGGCGACCCCTGAAGCTCGGCACGCTCAAAGTTCAGAACTCATTGGAGAATGACGATGACGCTGCAGTCCAAGCTTGATGCCTTCAAGGCTGACTTCGAAGCCGGCAAGCCGCCTTACAACGTTCCCTATTCGGTGATCGAGACGATGCACCGCGCCACCGCCGAACTAATCGCCTCCGGCGCGGCCGAGCAGGCCCTTAAGGCGGGCGACACGCTGCCGGCCTTCAGCCTCGCCGATCCCGAGGGCAACACCGTTTCCTCGACCGATCTTCTGGCGCGCGGCCCGCTCGTGGTCACTTTCTACCGCGGCGTCTGGTGTCCTTATTGCAACATGGAGCTCCAGGCGCTCCAGGAAACGCTGCCACAGTTCGAGGCGCTCGGCGCGAAACTCGTCGCCATCTCGCCGCAGAACCATGTCAACAGCCGCAAGTCGATGCGCCAGAACAACCTGACCTTCCCGATTCTGTCGGACCCACACAACGACGTGGCCGCCGCCTTCGGCCTGCGCTTCGAAATGCAGGATTACCTGGTCGAGCTCTACAAGTCGCTGAAAAACGACCTTCCGGCCTTCAACGGTGATCCGAGCTGGACCTTGCCGATGCCGGCCCGCTACGTCGTCGGCCAAGATGGCGTCATCCTCTACGCGGAGGTGAACCCGGACTACACCCGCCGTCCGGAACCGGAAGACATGCTGCCGGCGCTCCGCCTCGCAGCCAGCCGCGCCGCCGCCTGATCCATTCGACCCATGACACCCTGCTTCCTTGAGGCAGGGTCAGAGGATTTTCCCGATGAAGAGAACCTTTCTGATCACCGGCGCCAGCAAGGGCATCGGTCTCGCCCTGGCCCATCGTCTTGCCACCCGTGGCCACACCGTCATCGGCATTGCCCGCAACCCGACAGACGCCTTTCCTGGCCCGCTGCATACTCTCGATCTTTCCGAGCGCAGTGCCAACGGCGAACTGGCCAGGATCGTCAAGGAAAGCAACGTCGATGGCGTGGTCAACAATGTCGGGCTGGTCAGGGCCGCTCCGCTTGGCGACATCGCCATTGAAACCCTTGAAGAGGTGATGCGCGTCAATCTGCATCCTGCTCTTATGTCCATACAGTCCGCATTGCCCGGCATGCGCACACGCGGCTGGGGCCGCATCGTCAATATTTCCAGTCTCACCGTTCTCGGCAGCGTACAGCGGACAAGCTATGCCGCTGCCAAGGCCGCACTCGTCAGCTTTACGCGAAGCTGGGCGCTTGAACTCGCCCAGACCGGCATCACGGTCAACGCCGTCTCGCCCGGGCCGACCGAAACGGAACTGTTTCGGGCGAACAATCCGATCGGCAGCGAAGGTGAGGCGCGATACCTATCCGGTGTTCCCATGGGGCGGTTCGGCCAACCTGACGAGCTCGCCGCGGCGATTGAATTTCTGCTGTCGGACGACGCCGCGTTCATCACTGGGCAGACGCTGCATGTCGATGGCGGGGCGTCGATCGGTAGGTCTTCACTGTAGGGCAGCAGCAATCGGTCCAGCGCCTCATCTGGACCAGCCCGCGTTTCGAGTTATCCCAGGAGAGCCATTCTATTTAGGTCATAGCGATGTCGTTGTCGGGGGTGGTTAGCCGTCGGTCAGCTTTCCGGGCGGTACGGGCAAGAGTGGACCGTCGAGCGCGTTGACATTGGTCAGAGGTCCATTATTTATACGATGTATAATTATGGAGGCGACGATGGTCACCGGACACGTATTTATCGCAACAAGCCTTGATGGATTTATCGCCCGCGAAAGTGGCGACATCGATTGGTTGCTAAAGCACGACCAAACTGGCGAGGATCATGGGTATAACGATTTCATAAGCGATATCGACGTTATCGTAATGGGGCGAGGCACTTATGAGGCGGTCCGAGGCATGGGAGACTGGTTCTATACCCGTCCGGTCCTGGTTTTGTCGGCGCAGCTTGCACGACAGGCAGTGCCCTCCGAGCTCGAAGGAAAAGTGCGCTTTTCGGCAGAGTCACCTGAACAAGCGATGGCGACGCTTCAATACGAGGGAGCACGACATGCCTATGTGGATGGGGGACGCATCATTCAATCTTTCCTCGCGCTCGACATGATCAGCGACATGGTGATCACGAGGGTGCCAATCTTGCTCGGTGCTGGCCGCCCTCTTTTTGGCGGCGGTCAGCGGGATGTGGCGCTTGCGCACAAGGGCACAAGGTCTTTCCCTTCCGGATTGGTCCAATCTCATTATGAAGTCTTGCTATGACAGCGAGGGGGCGAGGTCGGCCACCAGCCGGCGGAAAGGCCGTTTTGCCGGAGAGCATTCTTTCCGAGGCTTTGAGCATCCTCAATGCCGACGGCCTCGACGGCTTGAGCATGCGCGCTTTGGCAACACGTGTGGGCATCAATCCCATGACGATCTATCACCACTTCAAGGATCGGGATGGGCTGATCAAGTCGCTAGCGGAGTGGGTATATGCGGACGTCGCGGCACCTGAAACGGGCGATGCACACGCACGCGCCCGCAGTCTCCTCACAGCCTACTACGCCAAGGTGGTGCTCTATCCCGCTCTGACCTTGGCGATCTTTGCCCGGCCAGCCGTTTTCCCCGATCACGCCATGAGGATAACCCGTGAGTTGATGATCTTCTTGAGCGAAGGCAATCACTCCTCACAGCGCTCGTTGCGTTGGACGCATATCCTTGTTGACTACACTCATGGTGCCGCCTTGGCTGTGGCTACCCAGGATGGAAGCATAGGGCGGCCCCCAAGGGGAGCAATGCTGGATGATTTTGAAAGCGGACTTGACGAGCTACTGGAGGCGTTCAGGCGTTCTTCCGATCACCCGAGCGTGTAGATCAAGTTTTTCAGCATTTAAGGTGTCCCTTTGCGTGCACAGAAAGAAGGCGATCTATCTAGCGAAAAGCGCGCAGACCACAGACCTTTCCATTGTATCGAGGTGACTGATTTTAAGGGGTGTCGCAAATGCCACGAACGACCGCAATGGGGTCGAGAGCAGGCATTGCTCTCGCAATTCGATCTGTCCACGGGTCTCAGTATTTCCGTAGCGAGAAAGGCATGGTAGCTCGAAGGTGAGTTGCGAAGTATGAGGCACACCATGAGACTAACCCTAAGGGCGAAAGCCATTTCAGTCTGCGACGACAAAATCGCAAAAAAGGGTGAAGGCGTTGGCCTGTCATTCTATGCATTCTTTGCAAACAAGAACGACGACCCCGACCTCCTTATGGAAGCCGCCGAGTGGTGGATCAAAACCCATGCTCTCGATCATTTCGAGAAGGCGACTAAAATTCGTGAGATGATTAGATCTGGGCAGTAGGTGACGACCGCTTTCAGGATCGTGCCTGTCTGCGTTAAACACCTGCAATGGGGTCGGAAGCAGTCATTGAGGCTACCCTAGGCTTTATGGCCCCTTTTTCATCCTCGGCTCCCGGCCCCAGATCGGTCATTTCGCCAAGGCCGAGCCGGTATCCGCTTCTGGAGAATTTGAAAGAGATGGATTTTGTAATAACGGGGCCAGCGGTTCGCATCCTTTCGAGAGCAGTTACCAGTGTAACGTGTCAGCATACAGCTCCGTAACGACACCATCGTTACGTTATATAGCAATATCGCATTTGAGTTACCCATGCCGACGTCACATACGAGCAAAAAAGTGGACGCAAGCGTTCCACTGAATATCCATATCAAACCCGCGACGCGCAATCTTATCGACCGTGCAACTGAACTGCTTGGCAAGACACGCACAGATTTCATGCTGGAGGCCTCGGAACGCCGCGCCGAGGAAGTGCTGCTTGACCGTACCGTCATCACGGTAAGCCCCGAGGTGTATGCCGAATACCTTGCCCGGCTCGATGCGCCCGCGCAGTCGAATGAGCGTCTGAAACGCACAATGTCGACCAAAGCTCCATGGGATGAGGTGTGACCCTCACTTCCCCTGCTCCTTTGGCCGAGCATCATGAGCTTGTCGAGTTTGATTCCGGCGTTCCAGAACTGGATGATTGGCTGCGTCGACGAGCGCGAGCCAATCAGGCGGGCGGTGCGTCTCGTACTTTCGTGGTCTGCGAGCGAAATCGTGTAGTTGCCTATTACGCTCTCGCCTTCGGCGCGGTGAGGATACTAGAAGCACCAGGCCGCTTTAAGCGAAACATGCCAGATCCGATCCCAGTCGCTGTACCTGGTCGACTGGCTATCGACCGGACCTATCAGGGCCGCGGTATCGGTCGGGCGTTGGTGCGTGATGCCGGTCTGCGCCTGCTCAATGCCGCCGAAATACTCGGTATCCGTGGCGTGCTGGTGCATGCGATTTCCGATGACGCACGTGCCTTCTATGAGGCTGTTGGATTTCTGCCATCTCTGTCCGACCCGATGATGCTGATGATTGGATTGAAAGATCTCAGCAACGCGCTGAGCGCGTAGACGGTGTCATCGAGCGTTCGTTTTCAGCAGAAGCTAAGCGCTATCGTTCGGCGTGGCGTTCATTCCGTGCGGAAGGAGCAGGTTGAACAGCACATGTGCCGCAATTAGCCGGCGAAGGAAGCGCTGCGAGATGGAGAACGAATTCGGGCCGCGGGCGTTCAAAGCTTGTCTTTCGGACTGTATGTCAGCGACTGCAGTGATTTAAATACGAAAGAGCCGACGTGCGCCTGAAAGGTTGTTGAAGGGCCGGCGTATCGCATTGGCAGCTCTTAATCCGAGGCTCGCAGCTGTCCAGACCTTGTGTCGATAAAATCCGAGCGAGTTCACTATCTTAGGATAAACCAATACCGGGTCGTTGGTTCGCATCCCATCAAGGCGTTGCATACATGCAAGCCGCTTGGTGCGAACTTGAGTAGGTTAAAACCTGGCGGCCGATCGCTACTACGCAGAGCCGGGCGACATCTTCAATGGCATGTTTGCCGCGTCATAGATGCCGTCGACCTCACCCTGCGAAAGAGGCAAAGGTCGAGATTGATGACGTTGGTTCCGAGCTTCTGCTTCCGTTTCAATTAAAGTTTAAACCGGCAGGAAGGAAATCGAGATAGTCTAGTAAGCCGTAGATCAGCGCCAACACGATCACCACCACCAGGATATAGCAAGCGCACTCCAACGTGACTTTGATAATGTCAGTCGGGTTGGACGAGGTCCCTTGATCGTGATGCCACTTGATGGCGAAGAACATGCCCGTGCCTAACACGAGAACCTTGAACGCAATGAAGACTATAGGGAACCAATCCATCATTTTGAATATTTCCAGGCTATTATTTGACACTATCTATCGTGAGGAGCACGACCGCAAAACTGCTGCTTCAGCAGCTTTGTTATTTTGTTCAAACCATCGTTGAATCTAACGTCGATCATAACCCTCCCATCACGCGGCATAAGTCAGCTTGCCCCATGTTTCCGGATAGGTTGTTTAGACGATCACCCGAGCAAGCAGTGCCGGCTGGGTGACAAGACCGGCAAGTTGGTTCAATCCGTCCTCGAGCTCACTGCGGTCGGACGCGACGCCGAGGGAAATTCGCACCGCTTCCGTCGTACACTTCCCGACCGCAAAGGCAGAGCTTGGAACGATGAGCAGGCCCGCGCGTACCGCAGCCTCAACCAGGTCGTCAGCGCGCTGGCCGCTGGGCAACCGAAGCCAGAGGTGGTGGCCAAACATGTTAGCGGAGCGATCGAAGGCGCTGAGCAGCGACGATGCGAGTATCTGCCTTGTCAGCGTTTCGCGTCTGATGGCCGCGGTCACTTCCGCCAGTGTTCCATCTATTATCCAACTGCTTGCGAGTGCTGACATGAGCGGAGGCGCCATCAATATCATGGCTCTGGTAACAGATGCGAGTTGCAGGGCGTGTGCTGCCTTGGGCACGAGGACGTAGGCAACCCGCAACGCCGGTGTCGCACACTTGGAAAGTGTCGAAATATGCCAGGTCGCCTCCGGCATGAGATCCGCAAAGGTGCGGCTCGGCCCCTCAAGCAGCGGACCGTAAGGATCATCCTCCACGATCATCACGCCGCAGCGGCGCGCAATTTCCACAATAGCCGCACGTCGCGGTTCGGGCATCGTCGCGGCCGTCGGGTTGTCGATATTGGGAATCACATACAGAAACTTTGGCGGCCTGGTCCGGCAACTGCGCTCGAAATCCTCAGGTAGCAGTCCCTCGCCATCCATTGCGATTGGATCGATTACCAAGCGCATTTGAGCTGCGACAGCCTTCAAACCGGGATAGGTAAATTCGCCGGCGGCGATGACGTCACCTCGAGACAGCAAAAGCTCGCAAATGGAAAAAAGTGCACTCTGGGCGCCAGCCGCAACAACGATACGATCGAAATCGGCGTTCTCGATACGTTGCTTGAGCCATCGGGTCGCCGCTTGCCTATCCGGCTCTGCACCAGCGCTATCCTGATAGTGCAAGTTCAGCAGCCCCTTGCCGTTCGCGAGCACCGCAGCAACCCCTTTGGGCATCAACTGCCGAAAATCGACGCCCTCCGGCTGGCATGGAATGTTCATGCTGAGATCGAGTGCCGCGGGGCGAGCCTTCGAGGTACGCTCGCTCGAATAGTCCCTCACGAAGGTACCCCTGCCGATTTGCGCTTCAATAAGCCCGCGGCGGTGCGCTTCATTGAAGGCCCGGGTCACCGTTGTCAGGTCGACGCCAAGCGCTTCGGCAATGGATCGCTGCGGTGGCAACCGGTCACCCGCAGCAATGATACCAGCCTGGATGTCCTGTTCCAGAGCATCCGCCAAGCCGATATATTTCATTCGGCCACCGCCGACAATTCGCGCTTTCCACATAAACCTAACCGATATTGTATGGCTGTATATCCATACATTTCGCATACCATCCATACATTCGAAAATGAAGCCTAATTCGGGAACTCGCGCGAAATGTCGCAGGCGGCGGCAGATCCCAAGCAAAGCTCTGAAGCGTTTCCGGACCCGTTTGTACCCAATACTGTCGCTCCACGATCGACAAGATCCCTTCACCTCAGCGGTAAATCTATGGAAAGCTGGGGGCGACAAGTTCGCCCATGGTGGCCGCCTGGATCCACGCGACAAGGCTCGGCCTGTTGTCTGGGGCGCTCGTTCCAAGATGACTCAAATCAATGCTGTCCTCATCAAGCTCTGCGATCCATGGGCAAACAGTAGGAGCGACCCCGATGGAACTGATGGAAGCGATCTTTGGCCGGCGCGCCACACGAGCCTTCACGGCGGAACCGGTCGACAGGCCGGTGCTCGAACGACTAGTTGAAGCTGCTATCCAGGCGCCAAGCGCCATCAACGAGCAGCCGTGGGATTTTACAGTCGTCCGCAACAAGCCGCTGCTCGACCGGATTTCGGTCGCGGCCAAGGCTCATGCGCTGAAGAAAAGGGACGCTATTCCGTCCCATCTGCGCCAGCACCTCGAAGATCCCGGGTTTCATATCTTCTATCAGGCCCCGGCGCTGATCGTCATTTCCGCCGGAAGTCGCGACTGGGCTGTAGAAGATGCAGCACTCGCGGCAGAAAACCTGATGCTGGCGGCCTATGCCCAGGGTCTCGGCTCCTGCTGGATCGGCTTTGCCCAGCGCTGGCTGGAGACGGAGGAGGGCCAGAGAGCTATCGGGGTGCCGGAGGCTTTCGTGCCCGTTGCGCCCATCATCGTCGGCCATCCGGCCGCGCCTGTGCCTCCGGTGCCACGCAGTCCCGCACACGTGCGCTGGCTGGATTGATACCAAACCTGCGCTCCATCGGTACGATGGGCGTTCGATCGTCGCAATAGCAGGAAGGGACATGCCCATGCGCCTGAAGGACAAGATTGCCATCGTCACCGGCGGCGGAACGGGCATCGGCGAAGCCATTTGCCATAAGTTCGCGCACGAGGGCGCAAAACTCTTCATCGCCGGCCTGCCGGGCGATCCGGTGGAAGACGTCGCCGCGGCGATCGTCGGACACGGCGGCTCGGCCGTCAGCTATCTCGGCGACCTTTCCGAAACCGACGAGGCGGCGGCTTGCGTCGCTCTCGCCGTTGAGACCTATGGCCGGCTCGATATCCTCATCAACAATGCCGGGGTCTTCATTGCCAATGCCGAGACCGACGCCTATCGGATCGAGGATTTCGACCGAACCTACAAAAACAACATCCGTACCGCCTTCCTGATAACCAAGTTCGCGCTGCCGCATCTGCAGAAGACGCGCGGCAACATCGTCTTCACCGGCTCCGAGGCGGGGTTCAACGGTTCGCCGAACTTCACGCCCTATGGCGGCAGCAAGGGGTTTCTGCATGCCTTTGCGAAGGGGGTGGCGCTCGAACAGGCGGCTTACGGCGTGCGTGCCAATTGCGTCTGCCCGGGCGCGATCGATACTGCCTGGACGCGCGGTGCCGATAGCCCGATCCCGCTTACTGCGCAGGAGGGGATCGGCATGGGAATACCGCTCGGCCGCCGCGGTACGCCGGAAGAAATGGCGAACATCTTCGCCTTTCTGGTATCCGAAGAGGCAAGCTACGTCACCGGTGCACTGTGGTTGGCCGACGGCGGCGTGACGCCAGCCAAAGGCCTCACGAACGTACCGCCGTCGCTCCGTGAGGCGCCTGCCGGCACGTTGGATCTCCATCATTCGCATGATGGTTTACGCGGGAAATTCGTATTCCGGGCACCATCAACCCCAAAAGGATGAAACCGATGAAGGTGGCAGCGGACTGCGAGTTTCTCGATCTTACGGATGCTGCTTGCCGGTTTATCAGAGCAAATCCGATCCGGGGTTCTTTGGACGGCTTTTATAAACGTCCATGAATTTAAGGATGACGGCAGCCTCCCACGAGATGGAGCCTGTGTCTTTGTTGGTGGTTTATCGGATGGATGACACGAAAGGCGCGGAAGCGTCATTATCGACGATCAAGGAAGATTCATTACCCGCCGAGCTTTTGAAGGCTGCGACGCCCGGAGCAAGTATGAAATTCGGCGTCCTCACCGGCTGGGGGCTCGGTTTTCTGGCGCTGGGCGGGCTCATCCTCTTTGTTCTTCATTTCAGCGACTTCAGGGCCTTCACAACCACGCTGATGGCCGCCGACCCGATCTGGCTTGTTGCCGCCGCCCTGTGTCAGGTCCTGACCTACATCTCTGCCGCAGCCGTTTGGGCGCGGGTTCTCAAACGCGCCGGATCTGTTATCGGGATGCCAAGCCTCTTGAGACTAGCGCTGCTCGAACTTTTCGCCAATCAGGCGATACCCACAGGCGGCCTCAGCGGCAGCATTATCGTCGTTCGTGGCCTGATCCATCGTGGCGTGGCATCCTCAGTCGCCGTTACTGCCCTGCTGGTTGCGGCGCTTTCCTACTACGCGGCCTATCTGCTCGTCGGTTTGCTCGCCTTTGTGCTGCTGTGGAACATGGCCGACCTCAGCCGTGCCTTGATGTCGATCTCCGCCATATTCCTCGGCGTCATCATCCTGTTGGCTGGCGCGGTGATCGCGTTGACGCGATCGCGCGGCCGCTTCATCCCTAAGGCTGCGCTGGGATGGAAGCCGGTGGCGCGGATGGTGGCAATGTTCGTCAATATACGCGCCGACATTTTCTACGACGGTCGCCTAATCTTCGAAACCATCGCATTGCAGACCGCGATATTCCTGCTCGATGCGGCCACCCTCTGGTGTGCGGCGAAAGCGGTCAGTCTTTCCATCGAGCCGCCAAAAGTCTTTATCAGTTTCATGATGGGCTCGGTCGTATCAACCCTCTCGCCTGTGCCGATGGGGCTGGGAACCTTTGAGGCGACTTGCACGGCAATGCTGCATTTTCTCGGCGGCACGGTCGAAGCTAGCCTCGCCGCCACGCTGGTCCTGCGCGGCTTCACGCTCTGGCTCCCGATGCTGCCGGGCCTGTGGTTCATGCGACACGAGGCAAAGTTGGCGTCTGAACCGCATGTCCAGACCATTGGCTAAAGCCCAGGAACAAATCATTAAAAGCGTCTATCAACGAAGACGTTCGACGGCGGTATGCAGCAACGCAACTTCGCGTTCAGTGAGTGGGCGTTCCGGCTGCTGCATATGTTATCCGGTGGAGCCCGAGCTGCGCGATCGAAAGAAATAGCGCCATGCCTGATCGCATAAATAACCGAATGCGGAGGCCAGCTCAACTTAAGTGCTTCATTCGGGGTGAGAGAGAATAGAAGATGGGGCATTCAGGTTCCAGGACATGCCGATCGGAGTGAAGGCGAGATCCGCAGTCCCACCGCAAGCTGCGGGAACGATCGATTTGAGAATGACGGAGCCGAAGCCCTGCCGCTCCGACGGAGCGACCGGCGGCCCGTTGCGCTCGGCCCAATGGAACTGAAAAAGCTCTGCCGCTTCGTCCACTGACCAATGGATATAGACCTTCCCGGTCGGCACAGTAAGCGCTCCATGTTTGACCGCATTTGTCGCAAGTTCATGGATTGCCAATGCGAGATATTCAGCCGGCGCCGGTTGCAGCCGGACATCCGGGCCGGCAATCTCTATTTGAGGCGTATCCTGTCTTACCACGAATGAAATTTGAGATCGAACGAGGTCGTTTATCAGGGCCGCCTTCCACTTCTCCTTCTCGAAAACCTGATATGATATAGACAGGCAACGAAGACGTCGCTCCAAAGATGCCTGGAAATCGGCAACAGAAACAGTGTTTTTGGCGATCTGGCGAGAAATGGCCCCGATAATCGCGAACATGTTCCTGGCGCGATGCGTCAGTTCGTTGACGAAAAGCTCGGCAACCTCCGCCCGTGAACGGGCGGGATTTTCTAAGATCGAAACGAGGACGGCGGTTTCAGATGTTTCTAGCGAAATCGGACTTAGCGCAATGTCGACCAATACGTCGGTGCCATCGCGCTTTCGCGCGGTCAGCCTTCGTCCTTCTGCCATTGGGCGCGACCTGGCATGTGACATGAAATCCATTCTGAGCCGTTCGTGGCGCTGTCTGATATCCCTTGGCACCAGTATCTCGATCGGCTCGCCAACCAACGTCTCTTTCGTGTAACCGAACAATTGTTCAGCAGCGCTGTTGACGTGGCGTATCTTCCCGGCCTGATCGACCATGAGCATCGCGGCCGGCGCGTGCTCGAATATAGCTCTTGCCACGAGTGTGGTCGGCTCCGAATACTGAGCGGCTTCCCTGCCGGACCCGGTAGTCGCCAGGCTGCTCTCTGTGACATCTGGTTCAACTTGCGGTTCCGTAGCTCCAAGGGTGTCTTTTTCGCCCATGATTCTCCGTCTCGTTTTCTGGATCCCCGAAATCCCAAGCGGGCACGAGAACATGACTATCGATTGGAAGTCAGCCTGAAAGCCTTGAGCACCTCTCGAGGCCCCGGCTATGGGATAGGGCGTTGAGCCTGTGTTCGACTATATTTTGCTCTGAAGCGTAGCTCGTTAATCCCGGCGTTTGACGATCCCCGCAGCGACCACGTTAAGATGTCTTGCTACGCACAAAACAATCACAAACTGAAAGAGATATTTTTTATTTGCCGAAAACCAGCATTGATGGAGATCAATCTAATCCGCGTGCAAGTGCACTATATTTAACGGGTGCCGGCTGGAGTGGTCGGCTTGGCGTTAGCCGGGCTGGGATGGCACCTTTTCGCTACGACGAGGACCGCTTGAAAACGAGTAGCAGTCAGGAATGAGCTGCCTTCTGTACCTCCGCTTTGTTGTTGAGCAGTTGTCTGGCGCGAAGGCGGATTTTTCGAATCAAGCCGAGGGTAAGGTAGCGAAGCTCCCGACCAACAGGAAGTTGAGGATGAGACCCCACGTCGTCGTTTGCGGCGCAAGAGGTCTCTCCAGCCTTTCGCAATTCATTCTTGGCAGCGTGTCGACAAAGATCGCCCATCGATGCCCTGTGACCTGCATAACCGTTCATCGACCCACCGCATGAGGCCCAACGACTGTTGCGACCGCCATCAGGGAACACTGTGCGCCATCCGTTGGTGAAGCTGATCTCCATAACCTTTTCGCGTTTTCAGCGAACCAAGTCGTTCACCAATGTCCATTGATCTTGAAAGCAGGTCGCTAACCCGCGCCTGTGATCCTGGCAGCCTCGCGAAATGAAACCAGCCTTCGACTGCGGTCGTCCCATAGAACCAGCTTCACGCAGCGCAGGCTTTGCCACAGCGTGATCCTGCCGATGTCGCCGAGTTCCGGATGGTTTCGCAAGACTTCCGGCAGCCGATAATAGGGGATCCGGCTGGAGAGATGGTGCACATGGTGAATGCCGATATTGCCGGTTAACCAGCGAAGGATGAGCGGGAGATCATAGTGGGAGGCGCCATGCAAGGCAGCTTTCGGAAACTGCCATTCCGGTTCTTTCGACCAGTGCGTCTCCTCGAACTGATGTTGCACGTAGAAGAGCCAGATCCCGACAGCCGCAGCCAACAGAACGATCGGCAGGTGGATGAGGAGAAAGGACCAGAGGCCGATTGCCCAGATCATCAGGGCTGCGATCGCCGCCACTGCGACGTTGGTGGCCATGGTCGACATCCAGGGGAGGACACCGTCGCGCATCATACCGACTGGCAGGCGTTGTTGGAACAGGAAGAGCCAGGCGGGTCCAATGCCGAACATCACCAAGGGATGTCGATAGAGACGATATCGAATCCGCCCCCATCGGGAGCGTGCGTTGTATTCGCCCACGGTGAGCGTGGTTATGTCGCCGACGCCGCGCTCGTCGAGATTGCCGGCGGAGGCATGATGCGCTGCATGTGCCTTGCGCCAGTAATCGTAAGGGGTGAGAGTGAGGACGCCAAGAACACGCCCCGTCCAATCGTCGAAGCGACGGCGCGCGAAGAAGGAGCCATGGCCACAATCGTGCTGGATCATGAACAGGCGCAGCAAAAATGCTGCGGCAGGAACAATCAGGATCAGGCCCCACCAGAAGTCATAATGCACTGCCAACCAGGTCAGCATCCAGAAGGCGACGAAGGGAACGGCAGTTATCAGCAGTTCGAAGGTGCTGCGGCCTGTATGCGGCGTGCGGTATTTCGCGAGGATTTTCAGCCAGGCTTTTTCGTCCGAACCGTCGGCAGACTGGGGTAATAACGGTGTGCTCATTATCCGCGACCTGCCTTCTGCGCGGCAGCCACGCGGTAGTAATGTTCGGCGTGCTGGTAGAGGTTCTCGGCCTCGATCCGGTCGCCGGCCTGGGCGCTTTCGCGCGCCAGGAGCATATATTGCTCATATCGGCGTTTGAGATCCCCGGAGATCGTGTGCGCTGCGGGAGCGGCAACCGCGCGGGCCGGCTTATGTCCTGGGCCGCGGGAATTATAGCGTGGTGAATTCAAGTAACAGTTCAAGCCTCGATAAGGCTTGCTCCTCAAAGGTCGTAAATCGGGAAGGATTGACAGCGACTGATGCCGGCTTTCGCCAATGATATCGCCGCCTGTGGCGCGACGTCGCGGCCCTGTATTATACATAAGTCGCCAGGTGAGCCGTTTCAAGTCACGCTAGGCAGCTATCCGCGTGAGAGGTGTGGGGCCGAAGATGGTTGCTCGCAAATGCCGCAGGCAACCAGGAACGGCTATTGCTTCGGAACCTGATCGATGATGCGCGACGCGATGCGGTGCTGCGCAGCCGGAATGGCTCCGCACCGCAACCCGCCGCTACCGCTCTGAATACAGCAACCCAAAACCGCTGGAGCGAACTCAAAAATGGATAAAACTTGGGGGCAAGGTCAGTCGGTCTGGACATGCGCGGATTGTTTCCTCCATGCATGTTGGAAGAACATTGACCTGGCGCTTGCCGATCACCAGGGGAAAATCAATCGCGTCCGTTCGGGGGTGTGGATTTCGTCCCTTACCAAAATCACCGGCTTCCTTCGCGACCTCGGAATGGCCGAATACGAACATTCAGGCTCCTGGCCCTGACACCTATCATGTCGAGATAGGAAGCCGTTCCCCGGCTCTGACTGCGCCTTTCAGTCGATTGCCCGATGGCGCCAATGGGCAGACATAGCGGGACGAATAGGCACACGAAGGAAAATAGCAAAAGTTGAAATCGAGCACTAGTGTGCCGTCTGGACCGACAACTCCGAGATCCGCTCCCTTGATGGTGTCGAGGAGATATCGGCCACCGCCATAGGTCTCGGTCCCGGAGGTCGCGTCGGCAAACGGCAGGAACACGCCACCGCCGTACCCCTCAATCCAGTAAAGCGTCAATTCTCCGCCCAATCTGGCCCCCAGCCCGCTCGTACGGGCGAACGTATACATCGAGAGGTCACCGTCGTCTCCTGTTGCGACGGTTATCCGTTCCGGCGTTACCGGAACGAGCTGAACCGTCAGGCGCAACGAGGGATCATAAGGAAATATAGTGGGCCCTTCGAACGTCTTGCGGTCCGCCGATTCAATTGGCGACTGAGGATGGTCGCGAAACATGGTCGAACGTGTGTCACACCAAAGCCGCCAGGCAGCAGCCGCGTCTGGGCTGGAACGGACCTCGTAGTAGAGATTTGCGATCTTCTCGCGCCACTCCCACAGTTGTAGTGTCTCGTTCAAATCATTTCCTCCCATGTCGGAAATTACGTCGCTCGTTTATCGAAGCGCACGCCCGACCATCTCGGCGTAACTATTTATTTGCCGGTTTGTTGTGGCTACTTACGACGCGTATTTGGGGCGGCATGTCAGCAAGGACCAGACCACAGCTAAAAATCTTCCGGCATATTGAAGGCGAGTTCGGCCATATCTTCAACGACGATGGCCACGGCTGTGAAAAAGCATCCAAGGGTGACCCCGTGGATACCGGATTTAAGCCATTGAAAAATATTTTGTTCTTGCGGAATTTAGCGGTCATATCGGCCTCGCCCATCGCGCCATGGATGTTCCGATTTTCCTAATAATTTCAAATTGTTGCGGGGGACCTTGACGGGGTCATTTTTCAGAGCCGGTACACGGACGATGAATTTGCAGCTTTGAAAAGCCATGGCGATCCTTCGCTCAAGCCTAAATTAGCTCAAGAAGAATCTATTGGCGCTGCCATTTACCCTTTATCGACCCGCCTCGGCCCTCTGTAGACGGTCTGCGGTTGCGGTCTGGTTGCAGAACCGTACCATGCAGCGAGTGATGCGAGAGACCCGAAGTAACAATCGTCAGAACATCCCAACTCCTGGGAGCATTCGCGCGCCGATGAGCGGTTTCTAATATTTCCAGTCTTAAGATCGTTTTAAATTGATTTTTCGCGCGTATCGCTGGCTAGAAACCATGTACATTCTCTGTATGGCTGAATATTAGTATTGTTGCGATCATGCGACACATTGCGTTAACAGTGTTAATAACCAAAAATAGTCAATAGATTGATGCCATCAAGGCTTGCACTCCCCGACATTAACTGTTTCAGGAGATTGCATCGAAATCTATTTTACAAGTAGATGTGATGTCGTCTACGCTTGTAGGTGAATAAGATTTATAAAATGTATCTTTGAAGTATAATTTGGGGAAGGGCGTGGTTTTGGCTTATAAGATGCGATTGATGGCGGCAATCGGGATTTCGATGGCCGTGACTTCTTTATCAAGTGGTTCTGCTGGCGCTATGACATTGCAGCAGGCAATTGAAAAGACAATGAAAACCAATCCACAAATCATGCAAGCGGCGCAGAATCGGGAAGCAACCGAGTTTCAATTACGTCAGGCAAGGGGGCTTTACTTGCCGTCTGTCGATCTCGAGTCCGGTTATGGTCGGAGGAGACTGTCGGATGTCACATCAGGAGCTTTGTCGCGCACCAATGAGTACCTGAATCCTGCTGACGTAAGCTTAACTATTACGCAGACTTTATTTGACGGCGGCGACCGCAAGGCGCAGAAGGACAAGCAGGCGGCCCGTGTCGACGGTGCATCCTTCCGCGTCCAACAGCGGTCGGAAGCTTTGGCGCTGGAAGTAACTCAGGATTATCTTGAATATCTGCTGCAGACGGAGATCGTCGCGGCTGCTGCAAAGAACGTCGCCTTCCACAAGCAGATGGTCGGCAATATCGAGGATAGCATCAAGGGCGGGGCCCTCACCGACGCCGATCGTCTTCAGGGCCGTGAACGCCTGCAGGCAGCTGATGCTCGCCTTCAGGAAGCAAAGAAGGAGCTCGACGCGACGAAGATCCGTTTTCTCCAGGTTGTCGGCGAGTCGATCAGCAATGCGGATCGCCCGGCTTCCGTCGCGCGATACCTGCCCAAGACGTTGGATGACGCGGTCTTCATCGCTCAAAAGAACAATCCACAGATCTCATCGGCCAAAGCTGATGTCAATGCTGCGGACGCCGACGTGCGCGGTTCCAAGTCCGCATTCCTGCCGCGGCTGGACCTTGTCGGCAGCGCCCGTATTGGTGACGATGTCGACGGCAACAAAGGTAACACAAGCGACGTCCAGGTGGGGGTCGTGGCCAAATGGAACCTGTATCATGGTGGCATAGATACGGCCCATCAACAGGAGCTGGTTCGTCGCGCCTCCGAACAGCGTTTTGCGCTGAGCCAGACCTACCGCGAGGTCGACGAGTCCGTCCGCTCCGCTTGGAACGAGCGTACCAACCAAGGTCAGCTGGCGCATATCCTGGATGGGCAGGAAAAGACAAACGCTCAGCTCGTCACGTCCTATCGCGAGCAATTCAAGGTCGGTCAGCGCTCGCTGCTTGATCTACTGGATGCCCAGAACACCCGCTTCAACACCGAGGTTTTGGCCAAGACAGCGGAAGTGGCGTCACTCTTTGCAGAATACAAGATCCTTGCCGCATCGGGCAGCCTGCTGTCGACGATGAAGCTGAAGCCGGTCGATCAGGCGACGCCTTATGCCCGTGATCAGTTCGCTGTTTCGTCGAATACGGCCGATCCTGGATATCCCAAATACGACTCGCACCAGAAGCCCGGCCTGCCGATGGATCTGCTCGAGCCGATTCGTTAATTGTTACAATCCGCATTGGATAGTACGTCATGTTGAACGTAGCACCTGGCGTATCTGCGAGCGTATCGCTGCTGACGTTCAAATCGGCATTTAAATCTGTCGCTGCATTTTACGGTCGTCCGAACTCGGATACTGTGCTGTTTTCGGGCGTCCCGGATGAAATTCTGGAAGCCATGGATTTGGACGATATCGAACGGCTGTCTGAGCGCGTCGGTCTGCAGGTCCTGAAGCATACGGAGCGAGATTGTCGGCTGGGCAATTTCGAGTGTCCGGCCATCGTCATCTTTGCTGACGGCGGTGTTCTGCCGTTGCTCGAAACGACCGAAAGTGGTTCTTACATTACTGAACTCACACCCCTCGTCGGGACAGTGACCTGCCTGACGCAGGACGAACTCACGGCGCTCAACCCGCGATCGGCATTCGCCTTCACACTCTACTATCAGAACTCTTCGGACGATGCGCGCGTCGGCCACGCTATGGAGATCGAGAAACGGCACTGGTTGGCAACGGCGCTGGTACCTTATTGGCGCACCTATGCCCGCGTCATGTTAGCGGCACTGTTCATCAACGTCATCGCACTGGCATCGCCGCTTTTCACCATGAATGTCTATGACCGGGTCCTGCCGAACAAGGCATTTCCAACGCTCTGGGTCCTGACCGCCGGCATCTCATTGGCCTATCTTTTCGATTTTCTGCTGAAGACAGCCCGAGCGTCGCTGATCGACTATGCAGGCCGCAAGGCGGATCTGCGGCTGTCGCAGTTGATCTTCGACAAGATTCTCAACTCGACGCTGGCGTCCCGCCCGCTGTCGACCGGAGAATATGCCAATCGCGTAACGCAATATGAATTCGTGCGCGAGTTCTTCACCTCGAACACGATCGGGGTGTTGATCGATAGCCTCTTCGTCGTGATCTTCCTTGTCGTCATCTATTTGATCGCCGGCTGGCTCGTGATCATTCCGGCCGTTGCTTTCATCCTTTCGGTGGCAATCGGTCTCGTGGCACAGGCCCAAATTGGCAAGCGCATGGCAACGGCAACGAACGAAGCCTCACGCCGCCAGTCGCTGCTTGTGGAGACGATTTCGACGATCGAGACATTGAAGAGCCTCCGCGCCGAGGCGACGATGCTGCGCCGCTGGCAGGAGCTGACGAAATATTCGAGCCGGACCAGCGAGGATATTAAGCACATCTCGTCGAATGCCATGAACATGACGATGTTTTTGCAACAAATGGTCAGTGTGTTTATCGTCATTGCGGGTACGTATGAATTTGCCGACGGAAAAATCGCCATGGGCGCGATCGTTGCAACCGTCATGCTGGCGAGTCGCGCCGGCGCGCCCTTCGGGCAGATCGCCATGACGCTGGCGCGCTTCCGCCAGGCCACCATGTCGCTGCGCATTCTCGACAAGATCATGGAGCAGCCTGATGACCGTCCGTCGACCGCCGGCTTTGTCAACCGGCAGATCAGTAGCGGCGGATTCAGCTTCCAGAATGTTTCCTTCCAATATCCGGGCTCTGACCAGGCGGTCCTCAACCAGCTGTCCTTCACGGTTGCACCTGGCGAAAAGATCGGGATCATTGGCCGCATCGGTTCGGGCAAGACGACCCTGGGCAGGCTCCTTGACGGTCTTTTTCAGCCGGTCAGCGGCCGCGTGCTGATCGATGGGGTCGATATACGCCAATATCATGTGGCGGAGGTGCGTGCCGCCGTCGCTGTCGCTGGCCAGTCGTCGGACCTGTTCTCCGGCACCGTAAAGGAGAACCTGCTGCTCGGCCGGGCCGATGCCACCGATGACGAGCTTCTGGCGGTATCACGAATGACCGGCGTTGAGGAGTTCGTCTCCGTACACCCCCGCGGTTTCGATATGCCTGTTGGCGAGCGCGGTGCAAACCTGTCGAACGGCCAGAAGCAGGCATTGACTATCGCGCGCCTGCTCCTGACCCGCCCGAGGATCGTCTTCCTGGATGAGCCGTCGGGCGCGATGGACTTAGCGAGCGAACGCCACCTTATCAGCAAGCTGAGCAATGCGTTCGGCCCGCAAACGACGCTGCTAGTTGCGACCCATCGTCATAGCATGTTGGAGCTGGTCGACAGGCTGATCGTCATCGACAAGGGCCGCATCATCGCCGATGGGCCCAAAAATGCAGTCATCGAGGCGATGCAGCGCAAGGCAGTGCAATGATGCGTGCCTCTCCCCGCAATATCCATGACAATCCCCCATTCTTTGCCCGTCTGATCCTTGGCCTCTGTGCCTTGATGATCGTCGCTTTCGTTGCCTGGGCGGCCTTTGCCGACATCGACGAGATCGCGCGCGGCGAGGGGAAGGTGATACCGGTATCGAAGACGCAGATTATACAATCCTCTGAGCCCGGTATCGTCCAACAGATCAATGTCAATCTCGGACAGGTCGTCCACAAGGGCGATATGCTGGTCCAGCTCGACAATACAACGACGGCATCGACACTCGGCGAATCGGTTGCCAAGGCTCGCTCGCTTGGCGCCAAAGTAGAGCGCCTGGCCCTGGAGGAGGCGGGTGCCTTCGACGCACAGTTCGTCTGCCCGGCCGATATTCTTGCTACCGCAAAAACCGTCTGCGATAACGAAGAAAAGCTCTTCGAGGCAGATCGCGCTTCCTACAAGAACAAGCTTGATGTTCTCCATCAGCGTCTGAAGCAACATCAGAACGAGCTGGACGAAGCCCGCGCCAACATAGACCGCTTGACGCAGAATATTGTCGGCGCCCAAAAGCAATATGATCTGCTGAGGCCGCTCGGTGAGAAAAAGCTCGTTGCTCAAACGGAGGTCCTCAAGGTCCAGCGAGACCTTGTCGACCTGCAAGGGCAGCTTAAAGTCTATGTCGAAAGTCTCGATCGTCTGCATGCGGCCATAAATGAGGCGACATTACAGGTCGCCGATCTAGGGTTGCAGTTACGACAGCAGGCCCTTACCGACAAGGGACAAGCACTGTCGGAACTTTCCGTCGTCGACGAGACAATCCGCGGGGCGTCCGATCGGGTCAAGCATACGGATATCCGTTCTCCGGTCGACGGCATCGTCAATACGTTGGAGGTCAACACGATCGGCGCATATGTCGACGCCGGCAAGGTCATCGCCGGCGTCGTCCCGACAGCCGACATTCTGTTGATCGAGGCGAAGATTTCGCCACGCGACGTTGCTTTCGTGCGCATCGGCCAGCCGGCGGTCATCAAGATCTCGGCCTATGATTTCTCGATCTTCGGCGCTCTGGACGGTAAGGTCGTCAACATCTCCGCCGATAGCCTTGTCGAAAAGGACAAGAACGAAACCTATTACCTCGTGCGCATCAAGACCGACAAATCGGCGCTGGAACGCGACGGCAAGCACTATCCGATTATCCCAGGCATGGTGGCTTCGGCCGAGATCATGACCGGCCGCAAAACGATCCTGGCCTATCTGATGAAGCCGATTAACAAGGCGCGCTCCGAAGCGCTGACGGAACGGTGAGGACAGTCATGCGCAAAGGAGGCGGGAAGGAAGACGCTGCTATGATAGTCCGGGAGGAAGCCCTTCCATCGGTCGACGGTGATGAACTGGAGCCACGCTTCCGCGCCATAACCGGTGGCGGCGAGCGTCGTGGCATTCGACTGGAGGGAATCTATTGGGATGGCCTCGGACGAATGTCGGAGGCCGGCGGCATCAGCATCGGTGACCTGGTTTCCAACACGGCGGCAGAAATGCCAGAGACTGGCAATCTCACGTCCTTACTGCGGGTGCTGAGCTTTAAATGGGCGTTAAGTCGCCTCAATGCCGTCGAAGATATCGCATCGCTAACCAATCTCAACGCCGTCCTTCAGGCGTCGCCGACACCCGCAGTGGTACTGACGCAAGAGCGAGGGATCAAGCTCTTCAACGATGCCTTCTTGAAGATGCTGCGTCATCGCCTGCCGCTGATCGATGATGTTCAGCAGACGGCGCGCACGCTACGCCTGTCGATTGACACCCAGATCCAAGAGGTCCTTTCCATCCTATCGGTCAATCGTGGCAAGACGGTGAACACCGGCTTCAAGATCGGCTTCGGTTCGCAATCGCTGAAGGGCCAGATCAGTCTGGCGTTGGCGCCGACGCACGAGGCGTTGATGCTGATCGGCTATCTTTCCGTCTACTGAGAATGCCATCGCTTTGTTATGCGCGAAGCTTGCTTCGGAAGGCCTGGAAGCGTGTTCGGCTAGTGAACCTCGCCTTCGCCGGGGACCACCTTGGTGAGCGGCACTGCGGCGACAACCCCTTGTGCACGAGGATCGCGCGAGCCGTGCAGATAGCCGCGACCGGTAACGATCGAATAGAGAGGCAGATATCCTGCAATCCGTTTGTCGGACAAGACCTCGTCGCGCATGTTGTCGAGGATAAGATTATTACCGCTGACGGAGACCGACAGGACGGCGTGGTAGAAATGCCGCTGCTGGTCGAATAGGACGACCAGTGTCATTTGGTCGAGATCGACGCCAGCCTCATAGAGTGCGGCCATCTTCAAGATAGCGTAGTCCTCGCAGTCGCCCTGCTGATGCGACAGTGCTTCACTTGGTTTCGCCCAGTAATCTGCCATATGATAGGTGTCCATGTCGCTGGCGTAGCGGATGGCATGGTTAACCGTGTAATTGACGGTATTAATCTTGTCGCGGATCGACGCGCCGGCAATCCTTGTTTCAGCCTCAGCGATGGCGCTTTCGGCTGCATTGCATCCACCTGCAGCGCAATCGAGCGACTTGCCGGACCGGATTTCGGCAAGCGGGCCGGCGAAATTGTCAAGCGCGGCAAGATGTTTGAACGGAATGGCGACGGTGCCGAACACTGAGTTGCCCAAAGGAGCGTTGCTCGGCTTTGTGGGAGGTACCGGCTCAGACGCAGTCCGGTCATTGTGCGGAAGGCCGCCCGGCGCAACCGCGAGGCTCTTGTTCAATGCCGCGGCGTCGATGCCGCTGATGGCCTTTGCCGCGTTTCTGAAGGTTGGCGCGAAGAGATCGATGGCAGTATCGACCAGCGGGTCCTGGAAAAGCTTGACAACAGGGCTGACGGTATCGTCGGTCGCTGCCATGCTAATGGTCGGTGACGAAAGACCGAAGGCAAAGGAAGCTGCGGTAAGTACTGAAAGTATATTTTTCCTGTTCTTGCGTGCCATTAGCGCTCAACTCTCCCTGATTGAGAGAATATTGCGCGATATTCCTGAATATGACGTTCGAATACATGGATAAATTAAGTATAAATTAAGGGATCAAATAAGTATAAAATTGTACGGAATGCAATGGAAAATCATTAAGCATGATCTCGACAGGGGTAACGAAGTGATCCACCCTGACGCAAGAGTGGATAACGCAGCTCTGCCGTCATGGTGACAGCGGGTCTCAGTATCTATTATGCTCAATGAAGCCTGTCTGCTTCAGAACGACTGTGAGGGTTGTGTGGAAACCTTCAGCTTGCCATCGTTGATCGAATTGATCACCATTCTGCGCTCCACCTGACCGGTGGCATTGAAGCGGAAGAGCCCGGTCGTGCCACGGAAGCCGACCTTGTTCCTCAAATTGCCTGCGGTGATGGCTTGCGGCCCCTGGGAACGGATGAGGCCCGAGGCGATCGCCATGGCGTCGTAACCATAGGAGCCGTAGGTCGTCAGCGGGCGATTGAAATGGCGCTGGTAGCGCTCGGCGATGAGCCCGCTGCTTTGCGTGTCGTCCGTCGCGATAAAGGCGCCGGTCACAGCCGGCGTCGCATAGACCGATTGCGGCCAGTTGTTGGTACCGACCAGCGCCTGGCCGGGAATGGCTGCGCTGCGCGCGGCGCTTGCCACCGCGCCGATTTCCGGGGTGTTGCCGAGAATGACCACGATTTCGGCCGACTGAATGAGCGGTCGATTCTTGGTGAAGATATCGGCGGACTGATCACTTGCGCCGTAACGGCCAAGGCCCATGAAGGTGTTGCCACTGTTCCAGAGGGCGTTGCCCAATCTCGTAGCGTCGGATTGGGAAAAATCAGCAGGCACCAGCGCCGAAACCTTTTTGTGGCCTGCAGGTGCTGCCGCCTTCACGCCCTCCGTCGCGCTGTCGATTTCATCCGAGGCCAAATTGAAGACGTCTCCGCCGGTTGCTGCACTCGCAAGGTTAAGCAATGGGGGACGCTGGGCGGGTGGAATGGCAGCGATGGAAGCCGTCTCGGCCGGCGGCAGATAACTGACGATCAGGGCTGCATTCCGACCCTTGGCCGCCGTGACCTGTGCGACAACGCCGGCAAGTCCCGGGCCGACATTCTTAACGCGCAGCCGAACTTGATTGTTGCCGAGTTCACCGACGCCAAGCACTGCCCCGTCGCGAACATCGCGGGCCGGACCTTCATAGAGACCGGCGGCACCCTTGCGCAGCAATAGCGTGATTTCCGCGCCGCTGTCGCCGCCATAGGTCTCTTCAATGGCAGTGGACGGCATTTTTATCTCGTCCTTCTTGCCGTTGTTCTCCAATCCGACGCCGTCCATCTGACAGCCGGCGAGGCCGGCACAGAGGATGAAGGTTGCACTGCGTGCTGGTCGCCCATGCGGTCTTCGCTGCAGCCACTCGGACAAAAAACTTAACGAAAGGCTGATCGCAAACGGCACAACTACTCCCCCCGATTCTCAACGTCAGACTGCAACAGCCTATAACGTCGCATTAGCACACCGCGGCTGACGTAAAGTCAAGCAGTACACTTAACAAGGTGTTCTTTAGGTGAGTTAACCATCGGTAAAATAATTCTGCGACGGTGCATAACCGGCTATATCAGCGAGGTTAACGAAGTATTGCAATCAACCGGTTCCCGTAATTGATTGCGGCACATTACGAAACACCGGGAACCAGATCCATGGACGACTTGCGCATTTCGACCGTAGACCACGAAGCTGCTTCGCATGATTTCGCATCAGGTGGCCGGGATGCGAGCGTTGCAGCCGATATCAGCTCCGATCATTTGCTGCCGTTGTCGCAGAATGCTGATGTCGCTGCGTTCGAGGTGGCACAAACCGAGGAGCAGCAGGCGAATGGCAAGACGGGGCGCCTGAGCGCCAACGACCCACAAAACGCCGTCGCTCGTCAGCCGGTCCAGATCGTGCCCGACAATGGCAATGTGGTCCATCTGCCGCCGAATACCTCCATCGACGACATTCATGTCGAGGGACGTAATCTTGTTCTCGTCCAGGCTGACGGTACGCGCATTATCATTATCAATGGAGCGCTGCACGTTCCAACCTTCCTGATCGGTGAAGTCACACTGCCGCAGCAGGCCGTCGTCGCCGCACTGCAGCAGCAGGGTATCAACGTTGCTGAAGGTCCCGACGGTTCGGTTCACGCCGGCAATAGCACGGATTCCGGCCACCAGTTCACGGACAGCCAGGCTGGGAATGCCCGTACGCCGCTTAACCTGATTGGCCTTCTCGGTCCCGGCGACATAATCGGCGGCGGTAACGGCGCCAATCTGTCCGGCACCCAGACTCGTGTTCCGTTCATCGATCAGCAGGCGACCGAAACGGCTTCGCTGATCGAAAGCGGCAGCAGCACTGGCGCCTTCCTTACGACCAGCAGTACCGGCCGCTTCGGCTTCGGCGGCAATAATGCCGCGATCACGACCGTCACGCTGGTCGGAGAGGCAGAAATCACCGGCAGCGGCACGCAGCAGCTGTCGGGTCTAACCTCCGGCGGCATTCCCGTTGTCGTCACCCAGAGCGGACAGACCGTCACCGGCGTCGCCAATGGCCTCACCGTCTTCACGCTGGTATTCAACGCTTCGACCGGCGACTATACTTTTACCCAGCTCGCTGCCCTGGACCATCCCCGGGGTGCCAATGCGTCGAGCGATGTGCTTCAGCTTCAATTCCGGTACACGGTCTCCGACACGAGCGGCCATACCGTTGCGTCAGTCGCGAGTGTCGACATTACAGACAGCGTGCCGGTTGCGGCCGCAGGGACTGCGGGTTCGGTCACCGAGGCGGCCCTGGCTTCTGGCAACGCAGCCCTAAGCCATGACACAGGCGCAGCGGCGGCCACCGGCTCGCTTAACATTTCCTGGGGCGCAGACAGCTCAAATAGCAACCAGGCAGGCCTCGGCGATCGTTCGGTTGCCTTCACCAGTGCAGCGGTCGCGGCGCAGGGCCAGGACGGTGAAGCGCTGAGCTCGCATGGTCTTGCCGTCCATACGGCGCTGCTGGCCGACGGCACTCTGGTTGGTTACACCGGCGAGGCCGCTCCGACGGCGACCTCCGCATCCAACGTCGTCTTCTACGCGACGGTGTCGGACACCGACAACGGCCACTACAACTTCACCCTCGTGCAGTCGCTCGACGACGCCAAGGGCTCGGACGCCATCAAGCTGACTTTCGGTTACACAGCAACGGATTCTGACGGCGATAGCGCCACGAACACCTTCACCGTCACTGTCGCCGACGACAAGCCTGTCGCGGCAACCGGCGATGCAGGCTCGGTCACGGAAGGCGCGTTGGCAAGCGGCAACGAGAACCCGCATGTCGGGACCGACGCCGTCGCCACCGGCTCGCTCAACATCTCCTGGGGTGCCGACAATGCCAACACCGACCAGTCGGGCGCCGGCGATCGTTCGGTTGCCTTCACCAGTGCAACGGTCGCGGCGCAGGGCCAGGACGGTGAAGCGCTGAGCTCGCATGGTCTTGCCGTCCATACGGCGCTGCTGGCCGACGGCACTCTGGTTGGTTACACTGGTGAGGCCGCCCCGACGGCGACCTCCGCATCCAACGTCGTCTTCTACGCGACGGTGTCGGACACCGACAACGGCCACTACAACTTCACCCTCGTGCAGTCGCTCGACGACGCCAAGGGCTCGGACGCCATCAAGCTGACTTTCGGTTACACAGCAACGGATTCTGACGGCGATAGCGCCACGAACACCTTCACTGTCACTGTCGCCGACGACAAGCCTGTCGCCGCAACCGGCGATGCAGGCTCGGTCACGGAAGGCGCGTTGGCAAGCGGCAACGAGAACCCGCATGTCGGGACCGACGCCGTCGCCACCGGCTCGCT
>NZ_JAAZQP010000013.1:38283-45157 GCF_012275435.1 Rhizobium sp. SG741 | reverse complement strand
CATTCAAGCTGACTTTCGGTTACACAGCAACGGATTCTGACGGCGATAGCGCCACGAACACCTTCACTGTCACTGTCGCCGACGACAAGCCTGTCGCCAGCGATGTCACCGTCGGCACAGGCAGCCTTTACGACACGGCGGCTGAGCAGATGCCGCTCCGCCCAATCGTCGAGCTCAGCGAAGGGCCGACACCGTCGGAGGGCGCCACCGACACCGTCAGTGGCAGATCCGGAAGCCTGTTTACCGCCGGCGCTGACGGCTTCCAGCAGGTTACCTTCACGGATCCGACCGGCCTCAAGGGCATCTACATCGATGTCAATGGCGTCGCTCACAAAGAAGGTCTGTCCTATAACACCACGACGGACAATCTGGGCAACACGATCTACACCGCAACCGGCAAGGAATCGGGCCATGTCCTATTCACACTGACCGTCGGTGCTGATGGCAGCTACACCTATGTCCAGTCCGGCGCCTTTGCTGACGACAAGGGCTCCGACAACGAGAATTTCAAGATCGGCTTTGAAGTCACCGATGGTGACGGCGACAAGGCAACGGGCTCGCTGACGCTCAACGTCGCCGACAGCCTCCCGGTCGCCAATAATGCTACGGCTGATCGCCTCGTTAACGAGGATATGCTCCCCGGGGGCAATTCCGACCAGGCCGACGAATACAACAGCGTCAGCGGCGCATCGGGCAGCCTGTTCAACATGGGCGCAGATGGGTTCAAGCGGGTCACGATTGCTCATTCGGATCTGCCGCAGCTGACCACGATCTATACCGATGCGGATGGCGTCGCGCATCAGGAAGCCGTGATCTGGAGCAAAGCGCCGGTCGCCGACGGCAGCACGACCTGGGTGGCCAGCAGCGCGCATCATGAGACCGTTGCCACGCTGACCATCAATGCCGACGGCTCCTACACGTTTTCGACTGGTGCGCCGCTCGCGCATCCGACCGCGCAAGTCGACGAAGAGACCCTGTCCCTGACATTCAACTTCACGGTCACCGATGGTGATGGCGACAAGGCTACGGGTTCGCTGACAGTTGGTGTCAAGGACGATGTGCCGATCGCCCATACGGTCGACAGCACTGCCTCGCCGCTCAACGACGACGCCCAGATCGGTGGAAATCTGGACGCCAACGACGCCAACGCGCATAGCGTCTCGGGCGCTGCCGGTGCGTTGTTCAGCGCTGGTGCTGACGGTTTTGCAAGCGTCTCGATCGATCAGTCCAGCCTGCCGGCTTTGAAGGCGATCTACGTCGATGCCAACGGGTTCGCACAACAGGAAGACGTCACCTGGGGCAAGCCGACGATTTCCGGCGGCGCGACAACCTGGATTGCTTCCAGCGCAAATCACGAGACCGTCGCCACGCTGACCATCAATGCTGACGGTTCCTACACATTCAGCACAGGCGCGCCGCTCGTCCACCCAACCTCCGGCACGACGGAAGAAGGCTTGCCGCTGACCTTCGCCTTCACGGTGACCGATGGCGACAATGATACATCCACCGGCTCGCTGACCTTGCATGTCACGGATGACGTGCCGCTGGCACACACTGTCACTGTGACCGGGGTGACGCTGAACGACGATGCCCTAAAGGGCGGAAATCCCGACACAGTTGGCGTAACGGACACCGATACGGTCAGCGGCACGAGCGGCACGCTCTTTACTGGTGGCGCGGATGGCGTTCATCAGGTCACGCTCGGAGCGACGACCGATTTCGGCGCCATCTATACCGGCAAGGACGGATTTGCGCATGTCGAGTCGGTTGTTTGGGGCAGCCCGACGACTGCGGCGGGCGGTGAGACGATCTGGATCGCGACCGGCAAGGACAGCGGCCAGACGGTCGCGACGCTGACGATCGGCACGGATGGTTCCTACAGCTTCACGCTCAGCGCGCCGGTCGCTCATCAGGGAAGCCAGACTGCGGAAAATACACAGGATCTGTCCTTCAACTTCACGGTCACCGATGGTGACAGCGATACAGCCAGCGGTTCGCTGACGGTCACCGTCAAGGACGACGCGCCGATCGCCTTTAAGGTCGATACCACATCAACGCCGCTCAACGACGATGCGCAGGCGCATGGCAACCTGGATGGCGCCGCCGACGCGAAGACGATCAACGGTGATGCCGGGGCTCTGTTCTCTGCCGGTGCCGATGGCGTCATGAGCGTATCGATGGACAATCTGCCGACGCTGAAGGCGATCTATCTCGACAGCCATGGCATCGGCCATCAGGAAAACGTAAGCTGGACCTCGTCTGCGACGAACGGTGTGACGACCTGGACGGCAACCGGCGCTTCCAGCCATGCCACCGTTGCGGTTCTGACGATCAATTCGGACGGTTCCTATAGCTTCACCGCTGATGCGCCGCTTGTTCATTCGGCGTCGTCGACGACCGAAGATAGCCTGACGCTGAATTTCGGCTTCACGGTTACGGATGGCGATGGCGATACGGCAAAGGGCTCGCTGGCGATCGCCATCACCGACGACGTTCCCGTTGCCTCCGGCGCAACCGTCGCGGCCAGGGCCGACGAAGGCGACATTTACAATCTCCTGTCGCATGGCAACAGCGCGCTCGACGGCACACATGACGGATCGTCCTCGCAGCCGGCACTGTTCGGTCTCGGTTTTGCGGCCACGGTATCCGGCTCCGTTGCGTCCACCGTCTCCTTCGGTGCCGATGGCGCAGCGCCCGGCGGCGGCTTCGGCTTCACTGCCAATGCGGCATCGACACTTGCCGCCCTGCATCTGACTTCGGGTGGCGGCGCGCTCTCCTATGCCGTCGTCAACAATGTGATCATCGGCTATGTCGATAACGATCACCACAGCGGCTACAATCCGTTTCTCGACCGCCCGGTCCTGTCATTGACGCTGTCCGGCGATGGCAGCTTCACTTTCCAGCAATACGATCAGCTCGACAATGTCGCGGGTCCCGGCAACGATCTGCGCTCTGGCAATAGCTCGATCTCGGCCATCGACTTCGGTTCCATCATCCAGGCAACTGACGGCGACGGTGACAGTGTGACGCTGACCGGCGCTTTGAAAGTCACGATCGTCGACGACATGCCGAAGGTCGATCTGGCCCTGACGGGCTCGATCACCATCGACGAGAGCGGCAGCGGCGACAACGACGTAAGCGCCACCTATGCAGTTAAAAGCCTGTTTGCCGGCATCACCGGCGGCAGCGATCCACACATGTCGACAGTCTACGCACAGCATAACGTCGTCTCTCCGTCGGTTTCGATGGGTGCCGACGATGCGTCGGGCGCGACGAGCAGCCTGAGACTTCATATCGACAATGCCGACTCCGGCTTGACGACGACGGCAGGTCTGGCGATCATGCTTTCGCAGCTTGCCGATGGCACGGTTGTCGGCAAGATCGCCGATGGCGAAATCGCCTTTGCGATCCGCATCGACAACACCGGCAAGGTCAGCATCGCCCAGTACATGGCGCTTGCTAACCCGAACACGTCAAAGTCGGATGGCGACACGGTTGATCTCACCGATAAGCTCTCGGCGGTTCTCAGTGCAACCGATAGCGACGGCGACACCGTCGCCAGGTCTGTTTCTATCGGCAGCAGCATTCATTTCGACGATGCCGGTCCTTCGATCGGCGGTGGCATTTCGGCAAAGACGCTTGTCGAGCACGATCTTTTGACCAATTCGGGTTCGCTGTCGCCTTCGGGCATCAGCACCGGCGATGTTGCGCTCAATCTCGCCTTCGGCGCTGACGGCCCGGCCGCCCATGCTGCTACCTTCGTAGCGCAATCGAACGGCAGCTATTTCACCGCGAGCTACGGCAACAATCAGACGCTGGATGCGACAAAGCTCAGCTCTGGCGGCCACGCGCTGTCCTACTCGCTCAGCGGTGACGGCATGACGCTGATCGCCTATACCGGCAGCGATGCCGCCGACCAGTCGAGCTGGGTCTTCAAGGTTGCTCTGTCTCAAGACGGTAGTCACGCCAGCGGTGCCTACAACTTCACGCTCTATAAGGGGCTCGACGACGTCAACGGTCAGGTCAACCTCGCGGATATCAAGCTAACCTTCCAGGTTGCTGGCCATGACGGCGACGGCGACACGACGAACGGCACACAGAGATTTACGATCGATGTGATCGATGATGTGCCTACTCTGGTTGATCATTCCTCCGTTTCCGCAAGTGTTTCGGAAACGGCGATCAATGCGCCGATAGTGACGACGGGATCATACATAATCGATTTCAGCACGGTCACCCCAGCGGCTGCAGGCCTGACGATTACTGAAGGCAGCGTTGGTCACGGCCACGTTGGTCAGTCGTCTAACAACGGCGATATCGTGCTCGCATCCAACGCGGGGACGACGTTCGTCGTCACCCAGATGGACATAACTGAGTCCACGCGGGGTCATTCCCCAACCCAGCCAGTCACTATCATCGGCATCGGGGCGGATGGCAAAACTTATACCACGACGTTCACGCCAACTAACGGCAATACGACTTTCTCGGTTACCGCGGGGTCCCCTCTTTACAACGTACAGCTGACGTCGATTACAGTCTCTCCGCATGACGCCGCCCGGGCGATCACGCTCGACAATATCCATGTCACAGACACCACGACGACACCCACCAATGCCCCCGCCGAGACGACTCTGGATCTGACCTCACTGGTGCATGCCAGCGCCGACGGCCCGATGGCCTGGTCGGTGAACGCGATCACCGCCGGAACCTCTTCCGGCAACCTGACCGGTGGAACCGGATTGACCTACAACGGCACAGCCATCACGCTTGCCAGCGCGGATGGGCACACGATCACCGGCTCGGCCGGAGGCGTCACGGTCTTCTCGTTGACTGTCGATCCTACCAGTGGTCATGCCACGTTCGACCTGTACCATCCGATCGACGGCGGCAAGACGCTGCCGCTCGACTTCTCGAAATATCTGACGGCGACGGATTTCGATGGCGATTCCGTCGCCTTAGGCAGCGGTTCCGCAACCATCGTCGTTCAGTCGGCGACGGACAGCCTTCCGACGATCTCTTCGGCGAGCCTGGTGT
This sequence comes from Rhizobium sp. SG741, assembly GCF_012275435.1. Taxonomy (NCBI): domain Bacteria; kingdom Pseudomonadati; phylum Pseudomonadota; class Alphaproteobacteria; order Hyphomicrobiales; family Rhizobiaceae; genus Rhizobium; species Rhizobium sp. SG741. Next base: position 40,123 of record NZ_JAAZQP010000013.1, on the reverse strand, counting down.
CAAGCGTCAGCGAAAGCGGCTTACAGGGTGGAACGGGGACGGCCGGCGTCGCCAACGTCCATTCGGGTAGTATTGCGATCACCGCGGGCGATGCACCTTCGACGGTGATAATCGGGGGCCATACATTCAATGTTGGCGCAGTCATCGCTCATGGTGATGCCAATGCCAACATTCAGGGCTCTTATGGAACGCTACATATCGTCAGCGTCACCGCAACGGCCATCAATTACATCTATACGCTGACCGCGGCAACGAACGGCGCGAGCAATCATGACGACTTCGCGGTTAAAATCAGCGACGCGCCGATTGACGGAGAAAGCCATACCGCGACACTGACCTTCAACATCAGCGACGACAAGCCGATCGCAAGCACCGTTTCGCTTGGGTCTATGCTTGAGAACGACAACCCAACCTTCACTCTTGCTGCGGGCACCATCGCTTTCGGTGCCGATGGGGCGGCTGCGAGCGGTGCGATCCATGTCGATAGCGTCAAGGCCACGGGTGATCTTGCCGGCTTGACGTTGAGCCCGTCGATGATCTCGATCGACGCAGGCCATGTGACTATCACACCCGGAACTGCATTCGATGCCCTGTCAGTTGGTCACACATCGATCCTGTCGATCGGATATACCTTGACCGATGGTGACGGCAGCAAAAGCAGCGGTACGTTCAGCATCAAGATCAACGGCACGAACGATGCTGCGGTGATCATGGGTGACGTGTCTGGCAGCGTGACGGAGGCCGGTGGCGTCGGTAATGGGACGGTCGGGGTGCCCGCGGCGAGCGGGGTGCTTTCGGCGACGGACGTCGATAGCAATCCTTCGTTTACGGCGCAAAATAACGTGGCGACGAACTACGGTCATTTCACGATCGGCGCTGACGGTCACTGGAGCTACCTGCTGGATAACAGTAACAGTGCCGTCCAGGCGCTGAACAGCACCGGCAGCAACACGAAGCTGCACGACATCGTCACGGTGACGACGGCGGATGGCACGTCTCAGCAGATCGACATCACCATCAACGGCACGAACGATGCACCGACGATTAAGCTTGTCGGTAACGACAGCGCCATTGGCAGTGTGACCGAGGCTGGTATTGGTGTGGCCGACGACACCGCTCACAACACGGCGACCGGCCATGTGACCGGCGCTGATGTCGACAGCCCGTCGATTAAGTGGTCGCTGGTCGCCGGCAATGGCCAGACCGGCAATATCGACGGCTCCGTGACCGGTGCTTACGGCACGCTGAGCGTCGATCAGAACGGTAACTGGACCTATCACGTGGATCAGTCGAAGGCCGATCCGCTCACGGCTTCGAGCCATCCGCAGGAGAACTTCACGGTTCAGCTGAGCGATGGTCAGGGTGGTATCACGACGCAGACGGTCGTGGTGACGGTCAACGGTACGAACGATGCTCCGACCATTGCGCTTGTCGGTAACGACAGCGCCGCCGGCAGCGTGACCGAGGCTGGTATTGGTGTGGCCGACGACACCGCTCACAATACGGCGACCGGCCATGTGACCGGCGCTGATATTGATAGCCCGTCCTTGACGTGGTCGGTGGCAGCGGGCAGCGGCCAGACGGGTAACCTGGACGGCTCCGTGACCGGTACCTACGGCACGTTGAGCATCAGCTCGAACGGTATCTGGACCTATCACCTGGATCAGTCGAAGGCCAATCCGCTCACGGCTTCGAGCCATCCGCAGGAAAGCTTTACGGTTCAGCTGAGCGATGGCCAGGGTGGCATCACGACGCAGACGGTCGTGGTGACGGTCAATGGTACGAACGATGCTCCGACGATTAAGCTTATCGGTAACGACAGCGCCATTGGCAGTGTGAC
>NZ_JAAZQP010000013.1:0-38186 GCF_012275435.1 Rhizobium sp. SG741 | reverse complement strand
ACGGCTTCGAGCCATCCGCAGGAGAACTTCACAGTTCAGCTGAGCGATGGCCAGGGTGGTATCACGACGCAGACGGTCGTGGTGACGGTCAATGGTACAAACGATGCAGCGTCGATCTCCGGCACGGCAAGCGGCTCGGTCACCGAAAATGGCCAGTTGACTGCCACCGGTGTGTTGAACGTTGCCGATGTGGACTATGGTGAGAACCATTTCCAAACACCATCGTCGCTGAATGGGACCTATGGTACGTTCACATTTAATGCCACGACCGGGGTTTGGGGCTACGCGCTCAACAATTCCGCGGCAAATGTGCAGGCATTGAACGCAGGCCAGACTGTTACGGACAAATTGACAGTTGCCTCCGTGGACGGAACGGCTTCACAGGATATTGTTGTGTCCGTCCACGGCGCAAAGCAACCTGTGTCGGCGCCAAACATCATCGGCGTTACCGACAACTACGGCCCGATCCAAGGCAACCTTGCGAATGGTGCGATCACCGACGATACCACCCTTGGTATCCGGGTGAGCCTGAGCGAAACCGGTGCCGTCGCTGGGGATACGGTGCAGCTCTATAACAATACGACTGTGCTTGGCCCGGTAGTCATCTTGACATCGGCGAATATCAGCAATGGGTACGTCGATATTGCCACACCGACGCTGAAGAATGGATCGACTTACAACTTCCGGGCCTCGATCACGGATGCCGGCGTACCAACCGCGCTCTCGCCGAGCGACGTCTATGATATCAAGATCGACACGACTCACCCGACACTTGTCATCACGCAGAATAGCGGCGTGATGACTTTCACCTTCAGTGAGGCAGTGTCCGGGTTCAATATCAATGATGTCACTCAAAATAATAATTACTCACTATACGACTTCAAGCATGTCGGCGTGAATGCCTCCGGTCAGGACATCTATACAGCGAGTATTTGGAACTGGAACAACGGCTGGAAGTCTGCCTCAGTTTCGGGAGACAGCTATGCCGATCTTGCCGGCAACGCCGGCACAGACAGCAATGTGGTGAATTTCAAGCCGGCCGGTATGTCCGGCCAGGCGATCAATCTCGCTCTTGCCGATCCGTCTAACCACGTCGGTGCGGTGACGATGAGCATTGCCGGAGTACCGGCAGGCTGGACGCTGAGCGAGGGCACGCACAATGCCGATGGCACCTGGTCCGTCGTGACGAATAATCCGTCGTCGCTGACGGTGACCTCGCCCGATGGTGTAACCGGCGCGGTGGTCCTCCAGATCACAGAGACCTGGATCAATGCGGACGGCACAATCGGTATGGCCACAGTGGCGGACAATGTCGAAGCCTATGCCAAGGGTTCGCCGATCTTCGCCTGGTCGGGCGACGATACGCTCACCGCATCGAGCGGCAACGACACGCTGGTCTTTGCAAATACTATCGGCGAGGACGTCGTGCACAACTTCGATGTGGCGCATGACAAGATCGACCTAATCGGCTTTGCGGGCTTCGACAGCTTCGCGGACGTTCTGGCCCATCTGTCGAGCGATGCGTCCGGCAGTGCCGTCATCACGCTAGGCAATGGTGAGACCATCACCTTGGCAGGTGTCAGCGCCGCCGCTCTTACGGCGGATGACTTCCTCTTCAACGAAGAGGTCATAACACACAATGCCGGGGACATGGTGGTCGCCAACGGAGCGCTGATGCCGTTCAGTGGTACGCTCGACAACACCGGCAGCATCCATCTCGCCTCGATGGGAAGCGAGACGGCCTTCGAAATTGTCCAGCACGGCCTTACGCTGACCGGCGGCGGCACGGTGATCTTGTCCGACGATGCGCACAACGTCATCTTCGGCAGCGGTGACAGTGTCACGCTCACCAATGTTGACAACATTATCTCGGGTGCTGGTCGGCTCGGCGATGCTCACCTGAGCCTGGTCAACGAGGGCACGATCATTGCTGACGGCAGCCACGCACTTGTTATCGACACTGGCGTCAACGCGGTGAACAACACCGGCATGCTTGAGGCGACCGGGGCTGGTGGCCTCGACATACACAGCAGCGTCATCAATGAGGGCGTACTGTGGGCGAATGGCGGGAACATTGATCTCGAAGGCAATGTCAGCGGCCGCGGCACGGTGTTGCTGTCGGGTCACGCCAGCCTCGAAATCGGCGGCTCGTTCAGCCAGGCGATCAGCCTCAGCACGGACGCCCAGGCCACCATCACCATCGACCACGCGGCGGCCTTTACCGGAACGATCGCAGGTCTCGATGGCAGCGATGCCTTGCGGTTCGGCGACATCTCCGCTGCAACGGCAAGCTTCTCCTATACCGAGAACGCGGCAAAAACCGGCGGCGTGCTGATCGTCACCGACGGCGCCCATATTGCCACCGTCGGCCTAACTGGCGACTACTCGGCCAACGACTTCTTACTCAGCCACGACGGCGCCTATGCCGAGATCGATTTCAGAGGTGTCGGCCAACTCTACGGCACCGACGGCAACGACACGTTGACGAGCGGCGGCGGCTACACGATGACCGGCGGCGCTGGCGCGGATACATTCGTGCTCGATGCCAAGGCCCTGCACAACCTGAACATGGCCGATGTCATTACCGACTTCAGTCCGAAGGGAGAGGGCGACAAGTTGGATGTCTCTAACCTTTTGAACGCGCTGGTCGGCGATCATCCGGGCATGACCGAGGCGAGTGCAGTCGCGTCGATGACGGCGGCGGTCGACACAGCATCCAATTCGACGAAGATCAGCGTCAACACCGGCTCGGAGACCCATGTGGTGGCCACGCTGCAGAACTACACGCCAGCGGGGCACGACGCCGTGCATGTGCTGTTCAATAACCACGACGAGCAACTTGCCACCCATGCGCAGACCGCTGGCGCCTGACGCCTTTTTGTCGGATCCATATCTCGAAGCGGCGCTTTTTGAAGGCGCCGCTTTTTTTGAAGTCGATGCCGCCGCGACTAACTATCTTTAGACAATCGCCGCAACGAAGTTGCCTCAGCGGCGATCCGTCGACCTATTTGCGGGCCAATCTTGCAGAAGAAGCCAGCGCTGCACCGCTCATCGCGGCGAGCCTTGCTCGGGTAATCAGGGCGGCCTTTGTCACCGCCAAAGAGGACAAAGCTTCTCGTAGACGTCGCGATAGCGACGATACGCCTTTCTGTAATTGGGCCGATTTTCCGCATTCGGCCGCAACTGTTCGGCGAAGGTGACCAAACCGGTAATGCCGCTCCAGTCGTCCGTCAGACCTGCACCGATGGCGGCCGTCCAGGCCGCGCCGATACAGGAGCCCGGATGGCCGGATAGGCGTTGGACAGGAACTTCCAGGACATCGGCAACGATCTGCATCCAGATCTTGCTTTGCGCGCCGCCGTCCGAGACGAAAAAGCGGACCGGGTTATGGCCCATGTCGATGAGGACCTCGATATGGTGCCGGATGGCATAGGCATAGGATTCGAGCAGGGCCCGCCAGATATGGCCGAGATCATGCGACAAGGTCAGACCTTCGACCACGCCGCGTGCGGCGGGATCGTGGATGGGCGTTTTCTCGCCGAGCAGATAAGGCAGGATCGTCAGCCCATCGGCGCCGGCATTTTTTTTATCCGCCATCCTGTCAAGGTGCTGGTGGATCGTCAGCCCGGCGGCGTTCGCGGCTTCTTTTTCCCCACCAGCAAAGGTTTCGATGAACCAGTTCAGCGCCGAGCCGCCGGTCGACATGCATCCATTTGGCATGAAAAGTCCCGGCACCAGGTGGTAGTCGAGGAAAAGGCGGGTGTCTGGGCGCACGACATCTGTCGCCGTCAAAATATCGACGGCGCCGCCGAATTTGAGAAGCACATCGCCCGCGTCGACGACGCCAGCGCCAAGCGCCGAAGCGATCATGTCGGCCGCTCCGGCAACGACCGGAGTTCCGATCGCAAGGCCGGTCTCGCGCGCGCCTCTTTCATCGATTTGACCCGTGATCGCGTGCGACGCTCGCTTCGGCGGGATGGCCGAGCGCGGTATATGCGCGAGTGCGACGAGGGTGTCGTCGATCTCGTGCCGCGTAATATCGACGAATCCCGCTTCGAGTGCCCAGTTCTGCTCCACGGCAAGCGCGCCCGTTAGCCGGTAGTTGATATAGTCGTAAGAGCCGAGAACCGCCGAAATGCGCTTGAAATTCTCTGGTTCATGGCGTTCGATCCATCGCAACTTAGCCGTAACGAGCTGCTGGTTGATGCCGTTTCCCGCTTTTGCCAGGAATGCCTCTTCATCGCATTCGACCTTCAGTTCGCCTACCTCAAGACCACAACGTCCGTCGCTCTGCTGGATGCTAGGCCGGATTACCGTCCCGGCAGAATCGAGCAGCACCACGGCCGGAAGCATGCCTGTCGTGCCGATTGCCATGATGTCGCTTGCCTGCACCCCGCTCTTTTCCAGAAGCTCCGGAACGATCGAGCGAACGTTTTCCCACCACTCAGCGGGATCCTCCTCCGCCCAGCCGATCTGCGGTGATCGCAGGGAAACGGGACGGGACGCGGTGGCAAGGATCTTGTCGGGCAGTCGCAGCAGAATGCCGATGGTCGAGGTCGTTCCGATATCGAGGCCAAGAACCATGGTCATTCGCCAATCTCCAATCTAGCGCAGCGTTTCGACCAAATCCATGAACCGCTTGACGCGACTGCCGTCAACGGCGTTCCACGTATTGCCGTCGATCTTGAAATGCGTGCCGATCACCACGCCTTGCGCGATGGATAGGACATCGCGGACATTGTCGAGATTGACGCCGGTGTTTGCGAAGACCGGCACGTCCGTCACGGCCTCGCAGACCGAGCGCAAGTCGGACTGTTCGGCGGGCTGACCGGTAATCGGACCGGACACCAGGATCGCGTCAGCGAGCGATGAGAATACCGCGCTTCTGGCCCGCAGTGCGATGGGTCGTTGATCGAGCGAATAGGCAAATTCGGCATTGATGTTGAAAAGCAGTTTCATGTCGTCGCGACGAAGCGAACTGCGAAGTCGCGATGCGCTCGCGCAGTCCGGCTGCCATAACCCCATGTCAGAGGCAAACAGGCCGGTGAAGATTTCCCGCACGAAACTCGCCCCGGTCACCGCACCGATGGCGACGCTTGCCGACGGGTCCCAAAGATAGTTTACGCCAAAGGGAACCTTGATGGCGGGTTTGATCGCCTGAACGATGGCAGTCATCGCGGCGATGCTTTCGGGGGAAGCCTTGAAAACATAGGGTCGATCGTTTTCGTTGCCGAACATGATGGCATCGACTCCGCCGTCCTGCAGTTTCTCGACATCCGTCATGACGTCGTCGATCAGCTTCTGAACGCCGCCGTCCGCATTATAGAGCGGCGAGCCGGGAAGCGCACCAATATGCGCCATGGAGATCACGACCTTCTTGCGGTCGCCAAAGCAATCAAAGACCATTGTTTTTTCCTTCCTTGCAGGAATGCCGATATCCGGATTGAGATAAGCCGGGGTCAGGCATATGCGTGTTTCCAGAGTTCGAGTTTATCGGGTAGTCTGTGGAGTTCGCCCCTCATTCCTAAGCCGCAACGCTCTGGCGGTAGGCACGCCAGCCACCATGAACGGTGATGTCGGGCTGACCGGCGATGGCCGTGCTTTCGCACAAAAAGCCGGTGACTTCCGTGCCATCCTCAAGCGAGAGCTTTCCGACGCCCAGGGGAGCCGGAATACGGGCGATGAAATCGCCAAAGCCGGCAGCTGGCAAAGCCCAGATTTCGACCGTGATGGGACCGCCGCCCTCCCTCGCGCGGATGAGACCCGGTTTGGGTGGTGCGGTGCCACTCAAGGCATAGAGCCTGTAGGCATTGCTTGTCTTGGCCGTCCGCCGGAAGACGCCGCCGCGTGTCGTCAGTTCGTGATTGAGCGGCATGCCGGAAAGATGGGCACCGACTACGGCAATCTCGCGATAATCTTCATCGAGCGGCCGGGCTGCAGTGTTGGGGTAGGGATTGTCGAACATGGCGAGCGGAAGCCCCGTGGCGCGGTGGAAAGCAGCGGCGATCCCCGCCGCTTTGGCCTCCTCGAACCCTGGCGCGAGAAACGTCACGCCCAACGGCAATCCGTCGTCGCGGAAACCGTTGGGGACGGCAATGCCGCAGAGGCCCATCAGGTTGACGAAGTTCGTGTAGATGCCGAGCCTGGCGTTCAACGCGATCGGGTCGCCGGCGATCTCATCCTTCGTGTAGATGGTTGGTGTCGTCGGCACCATCAGGACGGCAATATCCTCCCAGATGGGCCGCGTGTCGCGCTTGAGTTCGGCAATGCGGTGGATGGCTGCAAAAGTATCGAGGGCCGTGAACTTGCCTGAATTGGAAAGGATCTGCCGTTTCACGGGGTGAATGGCATCGCGGTGTTCTTCCAGCACGGCATCGAGACTGAGGGCGCGCTCGCAAATCCAGGGGCCTTCGTAGAGAATGCGTTGCGTTTCCTCAAAGGGGGTGAAATCGACCTCTACCACCTCTCCGCCTAGGGCCTGCATCCGAGCAACGGCTTCGCGAAACAGGCGCTCGGCCTCGGTGTCGCCGAAGAAGCGAAGGGCAGCCCCGTTCGGAATGCCGAAGCGGAATCGTGGCGGCGGCGCAGCGGGCGTCAGTTTGACCGCGTCCGCTTCAGGCTTGGAAAACGGATAGGTAGGGTCATAGCCGGCGATCAGCTCCGTCACCTTCATGCCGTCGTCGACGGTGAGTGCGAAAACCGCAAGCGTCTCGATGGTCTTGACGCAGCCGCCGCCGGAGACGCAGGCATTGCTGACGAGACCCGGCGTCGGCTTGATGCCGACGATATTATTGAAGCCGGCAGGCACCCTGCCGGACCCGGCGGCGTCATTGGCGATCGAGAAGCTTGAAAGGCCGGCAGCGACCGAGACGGCAGAGCCAGAGCTCGAGCCGCCGGAAATGTAGCGCTCGTCGAAGACCGATGAACAGGCGCCATAGGGTGTGCGCATGCCGACGAGACCGATGCCGAACTGGTCCATGTTGGTCTTGCCGATCAGGATGGCGCCAGCATCGAACAGCCGGGTGATCGCTTGCCCACTGGACGTGGCAACGTATGCGCTTTCTTTCAGCGCATTTGTGGTGGGCAAGCCGATAACGTCGTTGCAATCCTTGACCGAGAACGGGATGCCCCAAAGGGGCCGCCCATCATAACCCTCAGCTTCAAGAGCTGCCGCGGCCTTCAATGCGTCTTCTCGCGATATCAGATGAATCCAGACGTGATCGTCACCACGCGAGGCGATACGGTTATAGATGGCGGAGATGACAATAGTTGGCGTCAGTGTGCCGGCAGCGTAGGCCTCGGTTAATGTGTCGAGATCGAGACTGCCGGTTGCGGCAGACCAGTCTGGCTTGGACATGGAACGCTCCTCAAGCTTTTGTCAGTGCCGCATGGACAGCGGCGGCGGCGGCAACGGTGCCGAAGAGGCCATTGCCGAATGTGGTGATGCGCAATTGCGCGGTGTGGCGCGGCTCGCTCGTGCCCTGGCAAGCATCTGAAACGGCAAGGCACTCGAAACCCATATCGTTGGCGGTGCGCTGGGTGGCGTGCACCAGACCTTCCGTCGGCAATCCGGCAATCAGAAGATTGCGAACGCCACGGGCCTTCAACTGCTTTTCGAGGGTTGTCTTGTAGAAGGCGTTATCGCCGGGATGATCGATCACCAAAGCGGTGTGCGGCAGAACGAGTTGTGGCGGAAAAGCCCAGTCGTCGGAGCCTTCGGCCGGGACGACATCGCCCATGGTATGACGGCGGCGGGCGACCATGTCACCATCGGGCAAGGCGACACGGCGCGATGCCGCAACGAACAGGCCGCGGTCTCGGGCGGCCGCCAACAGGCGCAGCGCCACCGTAAAAGCCGGCGCGGCGGAGAGTGCCGAAATCGTGCCTCGCTGAAAGCCGAGCAGCAACAGGGCGCTATCGGCCGGTGACCAATATCCGTCGAAAGGCCAGTGATATGGCACGGCTTCAATCTGGCCGAAGGGTCTGACTCCGAGATCAGACATCGGCGCGCTCCAGCATGGTTTGGAAGGCGGCAAGGGAAGAAACCCCACCCCAACGACCGCCGTAAGCTTTGAGAATCTCAAGCGTCGCCAGATGGTTCGGTGTCTCGACCGCCGCCGTGCAATCCTCGAGCAAGACGCATTCGAAGCCACGCTCGAAACCATCCCGCATGGTCGACTGCACGCAGCAGTCTGAAGTGACGCCGGTGATCACCACACGGGAGACGCCACGCTTGTGCAGTTCCACCTCCAGATCGGTCTGATGGAACGCCGACTTTCCGGACTTGTCGATCACCAATTCGTCGGCCTGTGGTGCGAGTTCCGGGATGATCTGCCATCCAGGCTCGCCACGGACAAGAATCCGCCCAATGGCGCCCATATCGCCGATCCCCAGCCCATGAACGCGGGTGCGCCATTGTTTGTTGGCGTGGAGATCGGACAGATCAGGCAAATGCCCCTCGCGCGTGTGGATAACGGCGATGCCGGCGCTCCTTGCGGCTGCAAGTGCCTGGCTAATGGGCGGAATAACGGCGCGAGTGTTGGAAACGTCTTCGCCGAGCTGATCGATCCAGCCGCCGGCCGCGCAGAAATCGATCTGCATGTCGATGAGAATAATCGCCATCGCGCTTTTGACTGACGTGCCGCCAAGTGGCCAGAAGCTTGATACGGGGCGTTCGTTCATAGTGCCATGCCCTTTTCCGCGTCGAAGATGTGGATGGCCGACGGATCGACCGAGAAGGTCAGCGTCTCGCCCGCCGTGACCGAACGGCCACTGTCGATCATCGATCTCAGACGCGGACGGACCGACAGGAGATCCTTTTCCTCTTCGATCACGGTGGAATGGATCATGGTGGCATCCTGAACATCGAGATGAACCAGAAGCGTTGCCCCCAGATCCTCGACAAAGGCGACGCGCGCCGAAATCGTGCCCGCCGCGCCGGTATCGCTTGTGAGCTTGAGGGCCTCGGGCCGGATGCCGACGATCACCTTGCGGCCTGACCTGATCTCGCAACGCTCGCCGGCTGCGCCGAGCGGCAGGGCGAACGCTCCGGCTTGAACCACCGGCCTTCCGCCTTCCGCCGCGATGGTGCCTTCCATGAAATTGATCGGCGGCGAGCCGATGAAGCTGGCAACGAACAGATTGACGGGCTTGTCATAGAGACGACGGGGGGTGTCGAGCTGCTGGAGGGTGCCCTTGTTCATCACTGCGACCCGATGCCCCATGGTCATCGCCTCGACCTGATCGTGCGTGACATAGACGGTCGTGACCGCGCTCATACGCTGCAACTTGGCGATTTCCGCGCGCATCTGGCCGCGAAGGCGGGCGTCCAGATTAGAGAGTGGCTCATCCATGAGAAAGGCATGGGGGGAGCGCACCAGCGCGCGACCCATGGCGACGCGCTGCCTTTGGCCACCGGACAGTCGGGCAGGCTTGCGATCCAGATACTCTGTGAGTTCAAGCAGTGCCGCAGTCTCGCGCACCTTCTTCTCGATGATCTCGCGCCTGACGTTGCGGACCTTGAGGCCGAAGGCGATGTTGTCGGCAACTGTCAGATGTGGATAGAGCGCATAAGACTGGAACACCATGGCGATATCGCGGTCGCGCGGCGCGAGATCGTTTGCCACCTGACCATTGATCCTGAGGGTGCCGCCGGTGATGTCTTCAAGGCCTGCGATCATGCGCAGCGCCGTGGACTTGCCGCAGCCGGACGGTCCCACAAGAACCATGAATTCACCATCGACGATGTCGAGATTCAGCCCATGCAGCGCGGAATGGCCGCCCTCATAGGTCTTGGAGACATTCTCGAAGGAAATCTGGGCCATCGATCGGCTCCTATTGTACGCCGTTGGTCGCGCCCTGAACGAAGTAGCGGTTCAGGAAAAGCGCCATCAGGACAATCGGAATGGTGGAGAAATGCGCCAGCGCGCCAAGCGACCCCCAGGTCACATCCTTGGTGCCGTAGGCGGTCAGGAGGGCCACCGAGATCGGCTTGGAATCGAGCGTCGTCAGAAACATCGGGTAGAGGAAGTCGTTCCACGAAAACATCACGCAGAAGAGGATGCAGGCGATAATGCCGGAGCGAACAGCGGGGACCGCGACCTTCAAAAATGCGCCGATCTGCGTGCAGCCGTCCGTCATTGCAGCTTCTTCCATATCTCGCGGAAGGGCGCGGAAATAAGAAAACATCATCCAGGTGACGAAAGCGCAGTTGAGCATGGTATTGATGATGATCACCGCCCACCAGCTTCCAAGCAGTCCTATGTCGCGCATCATGAGATAGAAGGGGATGAGGGCCGCAATGGCTGGAACCATGCGGATGGCGAGGAAGAAATAGGCAAAGAAACTGGCGTAGCGGGAACGCGACCGTGCCAGCGCGTAACCAGCAGGCACCCCAAGAAGAAGCGAAAGAACGGTGGTACCAAGGCTGATCACGATGGAGGATCGCAGCAGCGAGACGACATCGAAATAGGTCAATACTTTTCTAAACTGGTCTAGCGTCGGTTGGAAACCGAGCTTTGGTGGAATCGAGAAAATCTGGTTGGACGGCTTGTAGGCCGTGGTGATCAGCCAGAGCACCGGCAATAGAAACAGCATCGTGATGATCAGAACGGCAGTCCGCTCGAACAGGATCTGTCGGGTCGAAGCGTTGGACATCGGCGTCACTTCCCATTGATCCGGACATCGGCACGGCGCACGACGAGCAGAAGCACGGCGGCCATGATGGCGATGAACAGCAGAGTGATATTGCCGATCGCCGAGGCGTAACCGACGTTGAAGAACTGCAGGCCCTCCTTGACTGCCAGCACCATCAGCGTGTTGGTCGCGTCATTCGGCCCGCCGCCAGTCGTAACGAACACGGAATCGAATACCCGGAACGCGTCCATCATCCGCAGCATGAGCGCGAGGAATATGGAAGGAAGCATCAGCGGCAGGATGAGAAGGGTGAACCGCTGCAAGGCTGTGGCGCCGTCGGTGCGACCTGCCTCCAGAACATCGTTGGGCAAGGATTTAAGTCCTGCAAGCAGGATCAGCGCCATCAGCGGTGTCCATTCCCAGCAATCGATGAGGATCAGCACCCAGAGTGCGGTCCCCGCGTCGGTGAGAAATCCGGTTCGCGGGCCGATACCGGCCTGCGCTAGAAAATAGCCGACAAGGCCGTAGTCAGCCCCCAGAAGCGCCTTGAAAATGAGGCCGACGACCAGCGGCGTGATGGTGGCGGGAACCAGCAGGAAAGCCAGCGCCACACGGTTGAAGCGGCTGTCGCGCCATAAAAGCAGTGCGAGGCCAAATCCCAAGATCAGTTGGAGGCTCACGCTGGCGATCGTGAACTCGAACGTATTGACGATCGCCTGCAGCGCGGAACGGTCCGAGAATATTTCGATGTAGTTTCCAAGACCGATGAATTTGGTGCGGGCCGGACGCAGCAGATTGTAGTTGAAGAAACTGTACCAGACGCCTTGCGCCAAAGGCCAGACACCAATGGCCAGGACATAAAGCACGGCCGGAGCCGCCATGAAGAACAGGAAGAAACGGCGACGATCTGAAAAACTGCGGCCGATCGTGAAGAGACCCATGCCGGCTTGCCGCGGTCGGCTGGCATCTTCGCCGGTGGCGAGGAATGGCTGGTTCATTTCGATTTCAATCCTGAGTTTTTTCAACGCAATGCACGTTTGAATGCCCTCTCCCCGCCTGTTGGCGGCGGGGAGCCCTAATATCGCTGAACGGGCACGTGAAACCTAGAACAGTTTCTTGGCTTCCACTTGGGCCTCATCAAGGGCTGCCTGCGGTTCAGCAGCGCCCGCCAGAACGGAGTTCACGGCGGCACCGAGGATGTCCTGGATTTCCGGGTATTCCGGGATACGCGGGCGGTAGTCGCCATTGCCGTTTTCATAGGTCTTGGCAACGACAGGCAGGAAGTCGAACTTGGCCGTCAGGTCCGGATCGGTCATCTCGCTTTTGCGCATGAAGGAGCCGGCGCCGTTCATGTTGAACTCCTTGTGAATCTTCTTGCTGACGAGCCATTTGATGAAGGTCCAGGCGGCTTCCTTCTGTTTTGGATCGATATCGGCATTGATCGCCATGCCCCAGCCGCCGACGCCATATTGGGGCGAAACGCCTTTGCCGACCGGTGCGATGGTAATGCCGACCTTGCCGACGACGTTCGATGAGGCAGGGTCCGAATAGCCCGGCGCACCGACAGACCAAGTCTGCATCATGGCCGCGGTGCCTTGACGGAAGCTTTCCTCGCGACCGCCCCAATCATATTCGATGGCACCGGGAGGTGCGGTCTCGACGAACAGCTGTTTGTAGACGGTCAGACTCTTGACGTTCTCGGGAGAGTTGAGCGCCGGCTTGCCGTCCTTGTCGAGAATGGAACCGCCCATCTGGTTGTTATATTGCATCCAGTCCTGTGCGACGGCCGGACCTTTCTGGCCGTTGGCCACGAAGCCGTATTGCTTCTTGGAAGGGTCGGTGAGCTTCTTGGCGTCGGACACCAATTCGTCGACTGTCGTTGGCACTGAGAGACCGGCTGCCTGGAACAGATCCTTGCGATAGGCAAGCACATTGGCGTAGGCCGCGAAGGGGAAGGCCACATAGTGGCCCTTGTACTGACCCAGCGATTGAAGAATGACCGGGTAGATATCGTCCAGGTCCAATTCCGCGGCATCACGCTTGACCCAGTCGGTCAGATCGACGGAATAGCCGTTTTCCTGATAGGCGCCGGCCCATACGATGTCCATGGTGACGAGATCGTAACCCTTGGTATTGCCGACGAAATCGGCGGTCGTCTTGGTGAGCAAAGTCCCATAGTCCATGACTTCGACCTTGAGGTCGGCGCCGGTGTCTTGCTTGAATTCGGCGGCGAGCTTGGTCAGTACGGCACCGAACGGATCGTTCTGGGACGCAAGGGTAAGGGTCACCCCATCCAGCGGTTTGGCGTATGCAAAAGCCGCCGATGTCATCAGCGTCACCAATCCGATGCTCAACAGGCGGGTCGCCTTGGGCATCGGGAATGCGGAGATCATGGTCATATGCGTCCAGCCCTTCCTTGGAGATTGAAGATCTGCCGCGACGCTATCTGAGCCTCAGCCGCTGTCAAACAAAATTTCACATTAAATGTGAAAATATAACTAAATTGAACATCGATGATTATTAGTTCCGCGCAGTGATGAAAAAATCATCACTCTCTGCTTTTTCTTGCGACATTTTTTGAATAGGAATGAAAATCCTCCGCAAAACCAGGGAATAAAATCGATGCCTAAGAATTGATCTCCTTTATCGATCGGAGAAGATTGATCTCCCAATGGAGCGCGCGCAGATCATTTCCTGCGTGAATTGAAGACAAGAATACGAGCAGGGAGAAAGAAAATAACATAATCACACACTTTACAACTTTCCTGCACCATCTATTCTCGACACAGGCTCGAGGGAGATCAGGGACATGTGGACGGCAACGAGCACTCCGGCGGCGTCGCCGGCCAATGTGCAGAGCGCGACGGACGGCGTGACGTCACAAGCTGCACGGGACGATGCGCTCCTGCGGCTTGAACAACGTGTCCACCAGGAACTGGCGGCCATCGAAGCGCCCTTGCGGGAATGGGTTCCCGAGCGTCGGGACGAAAACAGCCGGGTGATGGATGACGTGGTGATCGTAGGCGCCGGCCTGTCGGGACTGTCGCTGGCATTCGGTCTGATGCGACAAGGTCTTACGCGCGTAAAGGTTATCGACACCGCGCCTGCAGGCAGAGAGGGTCCATGGCTCAATACGGCGCGCATGCGCACGCTGCGGTCCCCCAAGACGCTGACAGGCCCCGACCTCGGCGTCCCCTCGCTGACCTATCGCGCATGGCATGAAGCAGCCTACGGCACGCAAAGCTGGGAAAAACTCGACAAGATCGAACGGGGCGACTGGATGGCTTATCTCGTCTGGTTTCGCGGTGCCGTTGGCATGGATGTTGAAAACGAGACAAACCTTCTCGGCATCGAGATCCGCAATGGTCACCTGGCCGCGCGAGTGGAAAAGGACGGCATCGAGCGCATGATGACCTGCCGCAAGATCGTTTTGGCGACCGGCATGGAAGGCGCAGGCGGGCATCATGTACCGGCTGCGATCTCCGATGCTCTGCCGCGCGACCGCTGGACGCATAGCGGCGAGACCATCGATATGGGCTTTCTGTCGGGCAGGACAGTCGGCGTGATCGGCGCGGCGGCATCCAGTTTCGACTGGGCGGTCGCAGCCCTTGAGGCAGGTGCCAAATCCGTGACCGTTCTGGCGCGATCGCGCAGTCTGCCTCGCACAGAAGTTCTCGACTGGTCGAATTTTTCCGGTTTCCTCAATCATTACGCCGACCTCGACGACATCAGTCGCTACCGGTTCGCGCGCCGAATGTTCGCCTTTAAGACCCCGCCGACTACGGAAATGTTCGAGCGAGCCATGCGCTTTCCTGAATGCGAGCTTGTGATGGGTGCTAGGCTCGAAACGTTGCGGATGCAGGATGGAGATATCGCCGTGTCAACCGCCGCCGCCGATTTCGTCTTCGACCACCTTTTGCTCGGAACAGGCTATACCGTCGATCTCCGGCGCAGGCCGGAACTTTGTGGCATCATCGACGCAGTGGCCACGTGGGGCGACCGTTTCACCCCGCCAGCCGGCGAAGCCGATGACAGTCTCCTCGCCTACCCCTATCTCGGCCCCGCCTTCGAATTTCTGGAGAAGGAAGCCGGTCAGTCGCCGTTGCTGCGGGACATCCATATCTTCAACAGCGCTGCCGTCCCGAGCCTCGGGCCGGTGTGCAACGGCATTACCGGGCTTAAATCCGGCGTACCCAGGCTCGTGGCCGGTATCTGCCGTGGACTGTTCCTGCAGGATGCAGATCTGTTTTACCAAACGCTGGACGCTTACGACAAAGTACATTTCGAGCCGCAGATGGTGCCGGGCTTTGACCCCGGACCATAGCTCCAACGCCGGCAGTGTCAGTCGATAAGCCCGACCCTGCGTGCGGCGACGACGCGATAGAGCGGGTCGCCGGTGTGGCGATATTCCTCGAGCGCGGAAAAGACGAGGGAATGATCGTGTTCATCGTCAGAGGCAACCGCAGCGGAAGCTATGGCCTCGTCGGGTGGTACGGGCAATGCGCGCCATGCGTCCAGCATCTCCGCACTGGGCAAATCTGGCATGCCGATCTTGGTGTATAGCGACAGCACCACCTCCCAGAAATGCGTTGCCAGGGTTTGTGGCCTATCGAGATGCGGGCTGACGAGGCGCAGCCAATGGCTTCCGGTCAGCGCGTGAAGTGCCTCGAAACTCATCGTGCCCGCATAAAGTGCCAGGGAGGCCTGTCGTATCCGGACGAGAAGATCGTCGGCCGGCACGAGTTGTCCGAGGTGCCGCTGAAACGCCGGAATCCGGCCGGCGGCCTCGATCCATTTCCACAGAAGCGTCGAGGAAACAGAAATGTTCCTGAGGCTAGGCTCGGCTTGCATCGAGAGCATCTGCTCCAACGGATCCGTCACTGTCGGGGCGTCGGCGGTTGGCGGAAAGGCAAGATAAGTCGCGGCCCAATAACCCAGCGCGATGCCGATCTCCGTCTCGTCACGGCGCATCACGGCATAGGCGAGGCGCATCAGGCCGTGGGTGGCTGACGCCGCGACACCGGGCAAGAGTGTGGGTAGATGGTCACGGATGGCCTGGCTGCCGCCGATACGTGAAACCACGTCGGCGAAATAGTCGCGCAAATCAGTTTCCCGCTCGCGCTGGCCAAGTGCCGATCGCCATGTCTGATCGGTTAGCGATGCAATAGCCGGCGGTGGAAACGGCACGGCATGGGCGAGCGTATAGTGACGGGCGTAGGCCTCCAGTCGCTCCGGCGTCGCACCAAGCCTGCCCATGGCTTCCAGCACCATAGGCAGGTGATTGGCAAGAAAATCCGGAAATTCGCCGCTGCGCTGGCCAACCTCCGCAATCAATGGCCGCAGCCGCGCACTGGCCCTGGGGTGACGACAGATGCCACTCGATGCACCCGTCTGCGTGTTGGCGGCGATCTGAATGCTCGGTCCCATTGTCTTCGTCCTTTTATTCCCCGCCCTATTTCATCGTCCGAACAACGCAACGACATCAGTCCATGCGAACGCCGCCAGTGACGTTGATACCCTGCCCAGTCATAAAGCGAGCACCATCTGAGGCCAAAAAACGGACGACCACCGCCACATCCTCCGGCTCCTCGATCCGACCCATCGGCGTTAGGGTAACATATTCCTGGCGCACTTCGTCCGGTGTCATGTTGCGAAGCTTGCCTTCCCAAATGATCTCGCGCTCCTGCATGCCCGTGCGCACGAAGCCCGGGCATACGGCATTGACGCGGATGCCAGTGGGCGCAAGTTCGCGCGCAAGCGCCTGCGTCCAGCCGAGAACAGCGAACTTGCTTGCCGAATAATGCGCCAGCAGCGGCGCGCCGACTTTCCCGGCGAGCGAAGCGGTATTGACGATGACACCCTTGTTGCCCGTCGCCAGAAAATGGCGAACAACGATCTGGTTGCACAGAAAAACACCCTTGGCGTTGACGTCCATGTTGAAATCCCAGTCCTCGTCCGTCAGATCGACGGAAGCCTGCATCGTCGATACCCCGGCATTGGCACACAGGATATCGATGCGACCCTGCTGGGAGATCACGGCATCCATCGCCGCTTGCACAGAGCCGCGATCGCGCACGTCAATGCCTCCGGAAAAGGCATTGTCACCCAGTTCGCTGGCAAGAGCGGCAGCACGGCCCGCATCGAGATCCACGATCGTGACCCGTGCGCCCTCTGCGTGAAAGGTTCTGGTAATTGCCGCGCCGATACCGGATGCACCTCCAGTGACGACGACTGATTTTCCTGCGAATTCCGACAATGAAGCCTCCATGACTGAGTACATTCCGAAAATGTGCCGTTTGACGATTTGTTGCACTTTTGAACATTATATAACAAAAAACAACCTTTATTCACGCGTGCGCTTGTGTTAGGCACAAACATCAGCTGAACCTCCGGCGGTGGAAAGACGGCCAGGTACAGCGGGAGAACCACCCGCGCTCTTTTGTCGGCGTATTCACGGAAGCAAACATGGAAAACGGCCGACCCTCAGACATCAAGTCAGACGCAGACCACGAGGCCAACCCCGGGCGTGACGGCGAGGGCCGCACGGAAAGGGTTCCAGCGGCGCTAAGGCACGCGCGCATCATCGCCTCTTTCGAAAACAACGACTTCGTGTCGATCGCAAGTCTAGCCGATGAGCTCGGCGTTTCCGGTATGACCGTGCGCCGCGATCTCGATCTCCTGGGAAAGCGCGGGTTGCTCGAGCGCACGCATGGCGGCGCGGTCGCCGCGGGTCCGCTGGCGGCGCCGACCTTCGATGAAGACGAGCCGCCGTTCGAACAGCGCATGCGTCGGCAGGCGGTGGAGAAATCCTCGATTGCGGCAGCGGCGGCAAAGTTGGTCGCGTCGGGCGAATCCGTTGGCCTTGATGTCGGGACCTCCATTCTGGCGCTTGCAAGCGCCCTGGCGCCGCGCCGGGATCTGCGCGTGTTCACCAACAATCTGCGCGTCAGCATGTTGATGGCGGAAGGAAAGAGCACCGTCTACATTCTGGGGGGCCAGGTTCGCGTGCCGGAATATTCGGTGATCGGACCACAGGCAGTCGAGGGTTTGAAGAGCCATTTTCTCGATAAAGTGTTCATCGGTGTTTCCGGCGTGGATGCCAATGGCTTCTACGATTATTCTCCCGAGGATACCGAGGTGAAGCGCGCCTTCATCGCCAGCGCCGGCAGCGTCATTGTTCTCTGTGATTCATCGAAATTCGGGCGCCGGGCTTTGTCGCGCATCGTGCCGCTTGAGAAGGTAAGTGTTCTTGTCACGGATGCAGCCCCCCCGGCCGACCTCGCCGCCGCATTGAACCAGCATGGTGTCCGGATCATCGTGGCCGCGTGAAGCGTTGGGACCAATCGACATTCACAGTCTCCAGATCATTCCGCGGCGAGAAAGGCAAAGCTTGAGAAGCGAGTGGTTCTTCAGTCATGGCGTATTGCGAAGCGCCAGAAGTGCTGCATTCGATTTGAAGCACCGCTCTATCAGGTCGCGATGTCCGTGGACGAGCGCATGAACGGCATCGCCGCGATTACTCCACGTAATGGGCGGCGCCTAGGAGAATGTAGCCAGATTGGCGGCTGTCCCTCAGAATGACGACGTCAAGACCGTGGCCGAAATGGTCGGCCCTATCACTTTCCGCTGGCTGCTCGCCATGCCGACCGTTCATGCGCTCGGGTTAGGAGCTTCCTGACGCATGCCAAGATCGGCGTCGGTCAGGACGGTGAGGGATTTTGGGAAGACATGACGTCCCCAAGCTGCCATGGTCAGTTTTGTTTCGTCGCAAACGGAATTCGCCGATCTCACGTTTACACGGTTCAACTGCTTTCCCTTACGATAAGCTTGAAACCCAGATCTAAAGCCGTGACCTCCGGCGTTTCCCCACAGAGAAGGCTAAGAAGGCTTGAGGCGGCGTGCTGTCCGATGGTAGCGCGGGGCGTACGAACGGAGGTTAAGCGCGGAACCATCTGTCCGGCTCCCGGCAGATCATTAAATCCGACCACCGAAATCTGCTCGGGGATTGCCACTCCCTTGCGTAGGGCTTCAAAGGATGCCCCGAAGGCAAGATCGTCGTTGCAAAAGAAGATCCCGTCTGTGTTTGGATGCTCCGTCAAGAGCCGATTGAAGAGATCGCCGCCAAGTTCCACCGAGGACGGTTCCGGCGTCATGATTTCGAACGCCGGGGGAAGACCAGCCCGGGCGATTGCCTGCTGATAACCATCGCGACGCTGGAGAACGCGGGCATCAAGCTGGGCTCCGACAAAAGCCAGTTTTCGCCGTCCCCGCGACAGAAGATGCTCGGCAACCTTGGCGCCGGCCGCTTCTTGTGAAAAGCCGACACAGACGATGCCCTCCTCGTGCCGCAGTTCCATCATGTAGACGCAAGGCACCCCGGCATTTGCCAGAAGCCGTGCGGCGGTCTCGCTCCGATTGAAGCCGGTCAGCAGAATGCCGCATGGCTGGTGCGAGAGATAGTTGCGAATAAGTTCTTCTTCCTCATCCTGGCGGTAGTGGTAGTTGCCGATCAAGACCTCAAACCCACGCGGGCGCAGCACATCTTGGATGGCCTCCAGGGTCTCGATGAACAGATGGTTCGACAAGGCGGGAACAAGCACAAGGATCGAATGACTGCGCGCCGAAGCAAGCGTCCGCGCCGCCGGGTTGGGCACATATGCCAGTGCCTTGGCGGCGTCATGGACCCTGGTTGCGAATTGCGGGTCGACCGTTGCGATTGAGCGTAGCGCCCGTGAGGCCGTAATCTGCGACACGCCCGCGCGGGCTGCGACCTGCGCAAGCGTCGGCCGGCCGGTGGCGCGCGACGGTCTGTCTTTCATGACGAATCTCCTCCGACTTGCCAAATCTTACAATGATTAATAAGGTAGCGCTATCTCAAAGTCGTTTTGGCGTCTTTGCGGGAGGAAACAGCGTCGATTCTCGCGTTTTGAATCGGCCAGGCTTCTGCCGGCGATTTGCTTCAAAAGGATGAGATAGCGCTATCTCGGAGGAGGATATTATGGGTAGGATGCCGGCCATAGTGGTGATGGGCGTTTCAGGCTGCGGCAAAAGCAGCGTCGGCCAAGCGATTTCGGATGCCGTTAACGGCACGATGATCGAAGGCGACTCCTTTCATCCGGAAGAAAATATCAAAAAGATGAGCGCGGGCCATCCGCTCACCGATGAGGATCGGGCTGGCTGGCTGGCGCGCCTTGCGACAATCTTACAGGACGCCGTCAGGAACGGCGAGCGGCCCGTGCTTGCCTGCTCGGCGCTGAAGAAAAGCTACCGCGACATTTTGCGTGGCAAGACGCCCGACCTCGGCTTCGTGTTTCTGGAAATGACGAGACAGGTGGCTGGCGAGCGCGTTAGCCACCGGCCGGGCCATTTCATGCCCGCTAGCCTCGTCGACAGCCAGTTTGCGACCCTCGAACCGCCTCATGGCGAGGCGAACGTGTATCCCGTCGACGCAAACTTGCCCATCGTGGACATCGCGCGGGGCGCGGTCGCGTGGTGGCAGCGGACACCAGTTGCTGACGGCGGCAGGCCGATGCAGCCGGCAAAGGCCCAATCCGGCGCGCTCAAAGCATAAACCAGACAGGCGTCTGTCCAAATCGGAACTTTTCGCGGAGGAATTTCAATGCTCGGACTGACTCGAGAGACCTATCTTCTGGTTGATGCTGGTGCGACCATCATCGGCCTTATCCTTCTCATCACGCGCTTCAAGATTCACCCATTTATTGCGCTGACCATCGCCGCGGGTTTCTTGGGGCTCACCTCCGGCATGGCGACGGACCTGGTGATGAAGTCCTTTCAGGACGGTTTCGGCGGGGTCCTTGGCTTTGTCGGCATCGTGCTCGGCCTTGGCACAATGCTCGGCAAACTCATGGCGGAATCGGGCGGCGCGGACCAGATCGCCCAGACATTGATCCGCACCTTCGGCAAGGAACGGGTGCATTGGGCGATGATGCTCGCAGCCTTCCTCGTTGGGCTACCGCTCTTCTTCGAAATCGGCTTCGTACTTCTCGTGCCGCTGGTCTACATCGTCGCGCGCCGGTCGGGCGTGTCGCTCGTCAAGGTCGGAATTCCGCTTCTCGCCGGTCTCTCGGTCGTCCATGGTTTGGTGCCGCCTCACCCTGGCCCGCTGCTGGCCATTAGCGTTTTCGGGGCGGATATCGGCAAGACGATCTTCTACGGCCTCATCGTCGGCTTGCCGACGGCTGTGATCGCCGGGCCAATCTACGGCTCATTCATCGCCAAGAGAATTCCGGGCGAAGCGTCGCCGGAATTGATGGAGCAATTCGTGCGCGATGACGTGGACACAGCCAGAATGCCAAGCTTCACCGTGACGCTTATCACGATCCTAATGCCGGTGTTCCTGATGCTTCTCAAGGCGCTCGCCGACATCGCCCTTGCCGAGCACAACGCCGTACGCGTCTGGATGGACCTGATTGGCCACCCGATTGCAGCCCTGCTTGTGGCGCTCCTCGTCAGTTTCTACACCTTCGGTTCCAATTGCGGCTTCTCGCGCGACAAGATCATCAAATTGCTGAACGACAGTCTTGCGCCGGTCGCTTCCATCGTGCTCATCGTCGGTGCTGGCGGCGGCTTCAAGCAGATGCTCGTTGCCAGTGACGTCGGCGACGTCATTGGCCATTTGGCCGTTCAGGCATCCGTGTCGCCGATCCTGCTCGCCTGGCTGGTGGCGGCCGTCATCCGCGTCGCCACGGGCTCGGCAACGGTTGCGACAATCACCGGCGCGGGGATTGTCATGCCGGTCATATCCCTCGTCCCCGGCGTCAACCGCGAGTTGCTTGTACTGGCAACCGGCGCTGGATCGGTGATCTTCTCCCACGTCAACGATGCTGGTTTCTGGTTGGTAAAGCAGTACTTTAACATGACGGTTGCCGAGACATTCAAGACCTGGAGTATTATGGAAACGATCATCTCCGTCGTCGGCCTCGGCTTCATCTTGCTGCTGTCACTTGTCGTTTAGGTCGGTATGACGGCGGCATCGTACTTAAGCGAGTTTGTAATTTGATGAGCGATGATGGGGCATGACAGATCGTGAGCCCATCTACCGCCGTCATCGATTTCCAGCCGAAATCATCGCCACGGGGAGTGGCTTTACTTCCGTTTTCCGCTGAGCCTGCGGATGGTCGAGGACATGCTGGCGGCCCGGAGATCGTTGTTTCGCATCGGACGATCCGACTGTGGGCGGAGAAATTCGGGCGCACCTTCGCTAACGAGATCCGCCAGCGCTCATCCGGGCGGCTCGGAGGAATGCGAACAAATGCCTGTCCATGCGGTCGCGCGGTCAGACGATACGCAAGACGCTGGTAGTCATGTAAGAAGCGAGCCGGATGACGAAGCATACGCGCCGATCTTACTCGGATCGGAATTGGCAGTCCGTATCGAGATCTAAAGCCAGTTCGTAAGCTGTGCTGCGGCCGCCGGCCTCGCCTTTCCGCAGGATGCCCTTAGCCAAGAGGTCTGCGATGTCACGTGAGGCCTTGTCCTGGGATGCATTCGTCAATTTCGCCCACTTGGTCGATGTAAGCTTCCCGTCGAAATTCCCTTCCAGCAACCGATGGGAGAACCTTGGCCATTCGGTCTTAGTCGTTGCTTTGACTGGAAAACTGGCTGACATAGGAGAGCGTCATATTGCTCCTTTTGCCTGTCTACCATCGAATTTACGAGCTAAAATATGATAATAATACTCTTGTTTTTAGCCTGACAAATGGGCTATATCGCGCCGACATTTTTCCGCCGCGGCTCGCTCGCCTATACTCGATCAGGATTTCCCGTGAAAATACTGAAATTACTTTTCGCTATTTCAAGCCTCTGCGCCGCTCTGAGCATCGCCACGACAGAAGTGTCCGCAGCCTCGACCAGCTATCCATTGACCATCGACAATTGCGGTGCCAAGGTCACCTTCCAGAAAGCGCCTGAGCGGGCAATTGGGCTTGGCCAGAACAGCGCCGAAATTCTTCTTCTGCTTGGCCTTCAGGACAAAATGGTCGGCACCGCCTTCTGGCCGAGCAAGATCCTGCCGCAGCTCGCCGAGGCCAATGCCAAAATCAAGCTCCTGACCTTGGAAATGCCGACCTTTGAGTCGATGCTCGCCGAAAATCCCGACTTCGTGGCGGTGGCCTTGCCGAGCCTGGTCGGACCGAACAGCAAGATCGCCAAGCGCGAGGATTTCGACAAGGTCGGTGTCGCCACCTATCTCTCGCCCAGCACCTGCCTCAGCACCAAGGACGTCAAGGACCAGTACGGCAGCCGTGGCGAGCTGTGGAACATGGATCTTCTCTACAAGGAGATCGCGGAACTCTCCGAGATTTTCGATGTCGCCGATCGCGGTCAGGCGTTGATCGCCGACTTCAAGGCGCGTGAGGCCAAGCTTCGCTCCAGCGTTTCCAAGGACGGCGTGAACCTGTCCTACGTCTTCTGGTTCTCCAGTCCCAGCCCGTCGGCCGATGCCTATGTCGGCGGCAAGAACAGCGCCTCCGGCTTCATTGCCGACCTGCTCGGCGGGCATAATGCGATAACAGCGGAAGCGGAATGGCCGACGATCGGCTGGGAAGGCATCATCGCCGCCAATCCTGATGTGATCGTCGTTGCCAGTCTTGACCGCAATCGTTGGGAACTCGACAAGCCGGAGGCCAAGATCAAGTTCCTGAACACCGACCCGGCTGTCAGCCAGACCCCGGCCGTCAAAAACAAGGCGATCGTCGTCATGGACGGCCAGGCGATGAACCCGACCGTCCGCACGATCTACGGCGCCGAGCAGGTGGCCGAGCAGTTGAAGGCTCTCGGTCTGCTGAAGTGACGAAAGTGGGCAGTGTCTTCCGGCAATTGGGAGCGGTCATAGCACTGCTGCTCGCCTCCCTCTGCCTGATCGCGATCGCCGTCGGCGTCAGCGTCGGGATCGGTGACCTGCCGATCCCGCTTGCGACCACATTTTCGGCCGTCACCAACCGGCTCGGATGGACCGCGGTCGAGCTGAACCGCATCCACGAGACTGTTATCTGGGATTATCGCTTGAGCCGCGCGCTCGTCGCCGCCTTCTGCGGCGCGGGCCTTGCGCTGTCGGGCGCGATCATGCAGTCGCTGCTGCGCAACCCGCTTGCCGAACCCTATGTGCTCGGCATCTCCGCCGGCGCCTCCACCGGCGCCGTCGCGATCGTCATCTTGGGCGTCGGCTCGGGCGCGGTATCGCTGTCGGCCGGCGCCTTCGCCGGCGCCTTCGCAGCCTTCTTCTTCGTCGCGCTGCTGTCGAACGGCACGCGCGGCGGCGCCGACCGCACCATCCTTGCCGGTGTGGCCGCATCGCAGCTCTTCAATGCCTCGACCTCCTATATCGTCACGACATCGGCCAATGCACAGCAGGCCCGCGACGTCATGTTCTGGCTGCTCGGCAGTTTCGGCGGCGTACGCTGGCCGGAATTCGCACTGGTCTCGATCGTCGTCGGGTTCGGCCTCGCCGCCTGTCTGTTCTATGCCCGCGTGCTGGACGCCTTCGCGTTTGGCGACGAGGCCGCCTCCTCGCTCGGCGTCGATGTCGGCCGCGCCCGCCTGGTGCTCTTCGCTCTGACCGCCATGATGACGGCGACGATAGTCAGCATGGTGGGGTCGATCGGCTTCGTCGGCCTCGTCGTGCCGCATGTCGCCCGCTTTGTCGTCGGGCCGCTCCATATCCGTCTGCTGCCTGCCTGCGCCGTCGGGGGCGCGATCTTCATGGTGCTCGCCGACATCGCCGCGCGCGCCCTCATTCCGAACCAGATCCTGCCGATCGGCGTCGTCACTGCGCTGGTCGGCGTTCCCTTCTTCTCCATCATCCTCTACCGGTTCCAGCGCACGTCATGAGCATCAAGGCCGACAACCTCACCTGGAAAATTGGCAGGAAGACCATTTTGGACGGCGTTTCGTTCGAGGCGCAGCCCGGCCGGATGCTCGGCCTGCTCGGACCGAACGGCTCGGGCAAGACCTCGCTGCTGCGGCTTCTCGCCGGCCTGAAGCGGCCGCATGCCGGCCGCGTCACGCTCGACCGCAGCGATATCGGCACGATCAGCCGCCGCTCGATCGCCCGGCGCATTGCCTTCGTCGAGCAGCATGCCACGACGAATGCCAATCTGAAGGTCGTCGATGTCGTCGAGCTCGGAAGGTTTCCGCACCGGTCGATGTTCTCGGGCTGGACAAGGGCTGATGAAGAAGCGGTCGAAAGTGCGCTCGCGCGTGCCGGCATGGCGGAGAAACGCGACGAGCGCTGGCAGAATCTATCGGGCGGCGAGAAACAGCGCACCCATATCGCAAGGGCGCTCGCTCAGTCGCCGCAGGAACTGATCCTCGACGAGCCGACGAACCATCTCGACATCCAGCACCAGATCGGCCTGATGCGACTCGTCTCCGGCCTGCCGATCACCAGCATCGTCGCCCTGCACGATCTCAACCATGCCGCCATGTTCTGTGACACGCTGATCGTCATGCAGCAGGGCAGGATCGTGGCCTCTGGCATACCGGAGGAAGTTCTGACGGAAAGCCTCCTGAAGAACATCTTCTCGGTGGAGGCCCGGATCGAAATTTCACAGCATCACTCTCGGCCGCATATCCACTATCTACGGTGACCCCTCGCGGTGGCAAGGTCGCGGCTCTCGTGATGCTGTGGTCGCCGCTCCAGATGGGGGCGCAGGACACCAGTACGAACCGTCTGCCTGATTTATCCGCCATTATCTGGCGATTGCACTGGAAGGTAGCTCATAGGAACGAGGCGAGTGTGCAGATCGGGACCATCTGATTAACCAGGATCATAGAAAATTCCGTTATCGGCATCGTAGAGGATAAAGTGGTCTCCTTCGACATGGACTACCGCTACTCCCTGAACATCGGCCCAGTTCTTTGTCTCTCGTAACCCGCCAGTATGCCAGCCCAACTCGGTTGGACGCCGCGCAGTTCGATTGGTCCGAACGCCCCAATCGATCATGTAGGCAGAATGGCGTCGAGCGCATCGAGTTCCTCGGCACGCAGCAGCACCGGATCGGCGGGGGAGGGGAGAGTTTTGGGCTTCGGCATAACGTTCCCGGGGCTATGATATGGCACGATTTTAGAGCCTCTGCGGCCTGAAATCCAACACTATCGATACTTGATACTTATCGATGGTGATAGGTGTAGATAAATGCTGTATGGCGGACGGAAGTTAGTGCCGATTTGGATTCAATATAGCTGAAGAAGATTGTTAATTCATATGGTTAACGAAGTGGAGCATAAGACGCGATCAGCGACGGGAGGGGTAACTGGGGCAAATTCGGGGGCAGTGCCTTGACGTTGAGCAATTGTGCCGCGCCCTATCTTCTATCATAATCTGCCACGGCGGGTAAGGCGATGCCGGGAGCACGTGGGGAAGGGGCCTTATGGTGAAGATCGATAAAGATGGTGATCGCGTTGAAGCGATTTCCTGATAGCCTCGCTCCCCTCACCATGCCGAAACTGCGTCGACTACTCCTCGCCCAGATTCCGTCTGATCTCGCCGATTGGTTGGACTTTGTGGCGTTGAGTGCGCTGGTGGCATTCCAATGGCAACTTGGACCCATAGGCGTAGCGAGCCTAACATTGGCACTCGCATTGCCGTATGTCGTTTTGGCCCCTGCCGTTGGCGTTCTGGTGGATAGGGCCGATCAGCGAACACTGCTGATTACTAGCAACGTTATACGCGCGATTTCGACGGCGGCGTTTGCTCTGGCGCCAAATCTGGTGGCGCTCCTTATATGCGTTGTCATTAAGTCCAGCGCTGACGCTTTGTTCACGCCCGCGAAGCAAGCTGCAATTCCGCTTCTTGCTCCCCCAGATCGATTGTTGTCAGCGAATAGTCTCAGTCACGTCATCAATCAACTGACTAAGATTGTGGGCCCAGCGCTGGGCGGGCTCTTGACCGTATTCCTTGAGCTGCAACAGATTTTCTTAGTAAACGCTGGCTTGTCACTCATGGCAGCGTTGGTCCTCCTTGGTTTGCCTAGTGAGTTGCGGCCGGAACGCGCGAGGGAGGATCGGGGAAGGTTTGGCCAAGAGTTTATCGATGGTCTCGTGCATATTCGCCGCAGGCCGGTCCTCGTTACCGCGATTGTCGCGATGGCGTTCGGCTATTTTCTTATATTCTTATATGATGGGCTCATAGCACTGTTAGTAAAAGAAGTCGGATTTTCCAGCGCCCTGCTTGGAGCATCCGTGGCATGCGCAGGCGCAGGTGGAGTGGTTGGTGCGTTGCTTCTTGGACAATTTTTTGGGCAACGAGATCCGTTTCAGGTGATGATCGCATCAGGACTTGTCGGAGGGCTGCTAATTGCATTCATGGGGCACGTCGGGCGCGGCGATGTCATGGTTTCGGCCACCGTCTTTTGTGTACTCCTCTTTGCCACAGGTTTGGCCAGCGCCGGCTTTTTCGTGCCTTATCGAGTGGTGTTGCAGAGGGAAACGCCACTGGAACTTTTGGGGCGAGTTGCGGCAGTGGGTGAAGGGCTCAGCGCCGCGGCGATGATGGCTGCTCCTCCGCTGGGGGCCGGAATTGCGGAGGTTGCTGGAATAGCTGCACCTTATCTGGTTAGCGGCTACGCTACCGCGTGCCTCGCGCTTTTATTGTTTTTTATTAGGCGGCGCGTGGACAGAAGGAATGATTTGGTCGTAGATGACTGACACGGTGAGAGCCTGCACGTGACCTGCGACAGTGACGTGCGAGATTTAGTCCGTTGTCGCAATGAGGCCGGCTAGCAGCGGAATCGTCCTGTCGCGAATACCGAGCCGGTCGCCAAGATAATGGTAGAAGGACAGGCCGAGCTTTTGGCACGTCTTCATGAGACCAAGCATTGTGTCACGGGCAACGCGGCCATCTCTGCTCATTGTGCCGCCGGAGATCTTTCGCTTGATGACGAAGCTGCGCAGGTCGTTCTCAGACGCATTGGTGTTGAGTGGGATTTCCGGTCGCTCGAGCACACGCAGCAGTTCGGCCTTGCGGCGGTGCAGTCGCACCAGCAAGGCGTCGAGAGCGTCATAGCCAGTGCGCAAGGTAAAGATCCTGTCGAACCGTCGTCGGAAGGCTGGAATTGCCTGCGGTGAAGGCTTCTGCTTCCAGGCCTTCAGCGCCTTGTAGAACCGCCAGACGAGATCGCGAACCAGCGTGACTGATCGAACCTCTCTCGCCTTTGCAGGCATCAATTTTTGCAGAAGACGCTCGCAATGGACCCAACATAGGGCATGATTGCCGACCCGGAACTGACCGGCGTCGTCAGAGACGATCACCATGTCGCCGACAAGGCCATGATAACGGATGCAGCCCCAGGTGCCGGCTTCGGCCAGCAAAGCAACCCCTTGCCTGTCGAGGATCTCGACACCTTGCTGGCCAGATACTCCAGATACGGTACCTGATTGCAGAAGCGCTGTGGCTCCAAGGTGCGTAATCCGATGGCAAGGCCGGGGTCAGCGCGGCGACCTTCTAGATAATCGAAGGCGGCATCGTTGAGGACGTAGTCCTGGTAGTTGCCGCGCAGCAAGGATAGGAAGTTCAGCCGCGATTTCGATTTCGTCGTGCGGAAGACGGTAAAGTGCTCGCCGCCGATCTGCGTGGTATAAAAATTAGAATGGGCATGGCGGGCACCAGTGTCGTCGACTGTAATGTAGGAGGACGATACCAAGCCCACATGCAGCACCGCCGCATCCTCGGCGACAAACTCGTCCAGCCCCTTGGTCAAAAGCCGCACGACCTGGCGCTTGGAAATGTCGATACCGATATCGTTCAGCAATGTCGTCAGCCGCCCGCTCGTCACCTGTCCAGCAGCATGCAGCATTAGGCACAACCGTCGCAGGTTCGTGCCGTAACTACCCATGACCCCGGCGGGCAGAGGCGCCAGCACGGTCTTGCCATCTGGTGTTACCCAGCACTCACGTTGGTAGCGCACGAGCTCGGCCCTGAGGACCAGATCGCGGACAACAAAGCTTCTGTACCCCTTGAAGCGCGAACCGGCTGGAACGTTGACGCGAAGGATCTCTTCCCGGCTCACCCGCTCCATGTCCAGCTTTGGGCCGCGTGGCTTCTTCTTGCCCACCTGCTTGTCGCCAGATTTGATATCGGTCGCCTTGTCCATGCCGGATGGGCGAAACGGCGGCCGCGGCGGCAGGCTCTTCAGTCTGGCGATCTCGTCGCGCAGCAATTGGTTCTCGGCCTTGAGGCGAGTGTTTTCCAGCCGAAGCACCGCATTTTCCTCGCGAAGCGCTGCGTTCTCGGCTTCCAGCTTTCCGAGGCGAAGTTCTGCCTGTTCAGCTCTTTCCAACAGGCCGGTCACCAAACCGCGCAGCGCCTTCAGCGACAGCGTATCGGCATGCTCGGGGGAAGGGAGCCGTCTCTTTGCCATATCGAGACGGAATCTGATTTGCTCCGCCCGTGGAATCCCTGGGCAAATAATCGGCTCGCTCAACGGGCGCTTGTGCACAGATTTTCAAGAAAACTGCCATAGCGGCCTTCGCCATCGAATCTGCCCCACTTACGACGGGAGGGTAAAAGGGCTGATTGGGAGGCAAGGCAACATCGATGTGCAACTCGGCCTCTGCCGAGTTTCTATCATAATCTGGAGGAGGACGCGAGGCGTCGCTTGGATCGAGCATCGTGACGGGACGGTAGCTGTCGACGTTGTCGGTAAGATGCGGAGCTCATGCTTTAGCGGCGACAAGGCCCGCCAGCGGTGGGACGACATGGCCGTCGATGCCGAGCCGATCGCCGATATACTGGTAGAAGGAGAGACCGAGCTTCTTGCAGGTCTTCATCAGGCCGAGCATGGTATCGCACGCAATGCGGCCGTCACTAGAAATCGTTCCGCCGGAGATTTTTCGCTTGGTGACGAAGGTCCGCAGGTCTTTCTCCGATGGTTTGGTATGCAACGGGATGTCGGGATATTCCAGCACCTCAAGCAATTCGTCTTTTCGGCGGTGCAGCCGCGCCAGAAGCGCGTCAAGCCATCATAGCCGGTGCGCATGTAAAGATCTTGTCGAACCGTCGTCGGAACGGCGCTCCGCAATGACAGAACCCAAGATAAAGTTGTGAATGATTTATTTGTCGCTCGCGCAGTATTGCTTTTCCACAGCCGACGAGGCGAAGGTCGCGTTAAGGTGACACAAGGCCTGGGGCGAGGTTGTAACGGCAGTAGATCGTTTAGCGATTCACAACCTTAACCGACTTGGAGGCAATC
This sequence comes from Rhizobium sp. SG741, assembly GCF_012275435.1. Taxonomy (NCBI): domain Bacteria; kingdom Pseudomonadati; phylum Pseudomonadota; class Alphaproteobacteria; order Hyphomicrobiales; family Rhizobiaceae; genus Rhizobium; species Rhizobium sp. SG741. The sequence goes on along the minus strand of NZ_JAAZQP010000013.1, from coordinate 8,343 downwards.
CACCGACACTCTTTAACTGAGAAGTCACTAGTTCCCCTAGAGCGCTGGGATGATTTTCAAGCCTTTCAGTAACTGGTTCCCGCAGGCCACCGCCAAGCCTTCTTCTTCGCGCGATTCTGATATCGGTTCCGATGTTCCGATCCGTACAGCATCGCAGGATCTCTTGCGTCGGAGCACGTTCGCCAAACGGATCGCCGACGTACTCAGTCAGCTCAATCTCGACGAGGGCAGGGTATTTGCCATTCGCGGAGCATGGGGAACAGGCAAATCTTCTTTGAAAAACCTTGTCATCGAGCAGCTGGCTGCGCGAGAGTCTGGTGCTCGCTGGATGGATTTCAATCCATGGCAATGGGGCGACGGAGACGCTATATCGAAGGCTCTCTTTCAGCAAATAGCCGACGAACTTGGCGGGCCGCTGTCGACGGAGGCTGGAAAGCGTGCCTCGATCTTCCGAAGGTACGGCGCGATTCTCACGGGCTCAGGGCCTTCGATTAAGAAAATGGGGGCCGACCAAACTTCAATATCGCTTCTCCTCGCGAATGCTTCGGTAATTGCAATCGCAGCGTCGCTCGGTTTGGAGCTACCCTCCGCTGCTAAGATTGCTGGTGTCTTGGCAATTGCTAGCATCGTTGTTCCGATCATCGGACACATCATTGCCTACTTCGGCAAAGACAGATGGTCTGAGTCACTAGATAAAATTCGCACTGCGCTCGAAAATAGCTTGCGAAATTTGAAGCGACCGCTGGTAGTTTTCGTCGATGATATCGACCGCTTGGAACCGGACCAAATCCGGGTTTTGATTCGTCAAATTAAGGTAAACGCCAATCTCCCCAATATTGTCTTTGTGCTCCTCTTTCAGCCCAGTATCGTTGAAAGCGCATTGGACCCAATCGCAAATAGCCAGGGACGAGACTTCCTGAAGAAGATTGTTCAAGCCAACTTTGACCTTCCCGCACTATCGAAATCGTCTGTTCACGAGATACTCACTGCCGAGCTCAGCCGGATTGCGTCCCCGCATGCGACATCAAAGAACGGCTTTGAGCAGGTTAGATGGGGCAACACCCTTCTCGGAACGATCCTGCCCTTCGTTGAAAACCTGCGGGATGCCCGGCGGTTCTTGTCATCAGTGGCAATTCACTTGCCGCTGCATGTCGGGAAGAATGAGCTTGAGGTCAATATCATTGACTTCCTGGTGTTGAATGCAGTTCAGGTTTTCGAACCTGATTTGTACGCGGCTCTCTCCCAACAGCAGGAATTGCTATTTCAGTCCGGCCGCTTCCGGGGCGATCGGGAAGACGATGCCCATCGAACTCAGCTTACCGCGTTGGTCAACAAAGCAAGTGAAGCCAATCGATCGACGGTCGAAGCCGCGTTCAAGCTTCTCTTCCCCAAAACAGAATGGGCGTTCGGCGGAAGGCGTCTTTGTGACACTTGGCACAAGAGCTGGTCAGACGCCAAGCGTGTCTGTAGCGAAAGATTTTTCGCGCGGTACTTTGAACTGCAGCTCGGGACTGACGAGATATCGGAAAATGAGTTCGTGGATTTTCTGGCCGCGTCGACAGATGCTGGACTATTGCAAGACGCGCTCGAGAGTGTCGAACAACGTGGACTCTCGGCCTCTCTTGCAGGTCGGTTGGATGATGGAGTTGAGCAGCTGCCCGTTGAGAACGCAAGCGTCCTGCTTCCGGCGATGTTTGCGTTTGCTCAGAAATTCGTCGCCGAACGTGGAGATCCGTTCAGTTCGCCGTGGGTGAAAGCATGGCGCGCTATAAGTTGGTACATTGATAGGATTCCCCGGGAAATACGAGGGTCTGAAACTCTCAACGCACTGCAAGTAACTGGTGCCTTGTCAGTCGCGGCGGTAATAATTCACCTCAACGATCCCGAAGATCAGGAAGAAGGCTCTCAGTCCGATCCGAAACTAGATCAGAACATGGTTAGGCTGTTGAAGGAGGAATGGCTCCGCCAAATTGTCAACCAGTCGGCCGATGTAGAAACCTTCTTACTTGAGCCTGATCTAGTGTCTCTCCTTTATCGCTGGCGCGACTATACTGGCGGCATGGATGCTCCGAGATCTTGGGTTGAGATCGCAATCGAAACTGACGAAGGCTTCGCACAGCTGCTCGCGCGGTTAATGTCGATTGGAATAACTCATTCTGCGGGGGACTTGGTCTCGTCGCAAGTCGAGCAGTTTGATCACAATACACTCGATCAATTTATCGGGTTAGACGAGGTGAAACGGAGGTTGCCTCTCGTCACTCGCGAGCGACTGACGACCGAGCAGCGGCATGCGTTACAGGTGTTGACGAGTTCGCTCGAGCCTGGTGAGCGACGGAGGGGCCGGACACCTTAAAATGCGTCCAAAGCAAAATTATCCATGAGAAACGGAAGCGACGGCGGAAGAGGTTTTCAGGTGGCCGAAACTCCGGTGCGTCTTCAAAGGTGCCCGCATTTACGCGGCCATCTGATATCAGTAAGCGCGCAGAAATTGCACGAAAGTGCCTTGGAACCCCTGTCTATTTCTTAACTGAGGTTTTCTTCTGTCGTTTCTGACAATTGACTTGCCACAAGGTCGAACGCGGCATTTGGGAGGTCGAAGCCGTACACGTCGTCGAAATGCGCGAATGTTTTGCTCAGATACTTTGACGCTAGGTGGAGCCAGTTGGGATCGATCGGCGTTGCCGCTATCGCGGCGCTGCGATGCCAGCGATGGGCGGGATTCTGACAGTGGACCGTATTGAACACGCTCACATGTGCCCAGTTAGAATGCACGGCGCTACTGAACGGCTGATAGACATAATTGTAGAAATCGAGAAAGCCTGCCTCCTCAGCCATCCTTCGTGTATTAAGGCCGGACCAGCTTCCGAGATTGACCTCGACAAGGGCCTCGATGCGCTGCGCTGAGAGCCAGTCGCTCCACATCTCGATCATCTCACGGAGCTGGCCGGCTTCGTTGGCGTCGGTTGCGGCCTCTAGGGCCCGCTTCTGATGAGCAATCTGCAACTTGATGGCGCCTTGCCCATCTTCGACATAAAGCCTAGCGCGTGGACTAGGATCTTTCAATATCCAAGCAAGATTGATGAAGACGTCAGCGATGGCGCGCAGCAGAATGGGCGCCACGTGCGGGGTCCATGTGCCGGGAGACGATGCCATTTCCATCGTCAGAGTCGCTTGCCGGCAAAGAAGTGCGGTAACCACCTCGAAGACTTCGATTTCGATCAAATCGAGCGGCCAGGCTGCCAGTCTGGCACGCAGATCGGCTCGTACGGCATTGCGAAAGTCGAAGATGAACAGCTCAAAGGGATCCTCGCTATCGGTCGTTTCGTCTTCGAGCGTGTCTGTAATGAGGCACGGTCCGAAGCCAGAAATATGGTCCCAAAATGCCGCAATCCAAGGTGCATCACTTTCAAAACCGGCGTCGTCAGCGTTTGCGCTCATGAAGAGCATCGGGGCCGCCGCTCGAAAAGCGCCGGCTGCTTGACGAGACTCTTCGGTTTCCGGATAGTCTTCAATAACGTTGAATCTCACGATGAGGTCATCGATGAGATGCGAAGAGATATGGATCTTTTCCTGGTCGAGCCCGAGACCGTAGCCGAGCGCCGTCGACCGCACGGCAGCGCGGCTGTTGCGATCGTAGAACTCGCCAAGCAGTTCAGGAAAACGAGCATTCTGTTCGGGGCTAGCGTCTGCCTTTCCCAGGAACGCCAAAGGGTGATCTGGTATTATGGCGGCGAGCGGAGCCAACGACTGGCGGATCGCCATGAGGCTCGCCTGATCGAGTGCAGATCTCGTCGCTTCCTTCTGATAATCCGAAAGCTCTGCGAACGTGCTGAACTTCACGAACGGTGGGCATTCAGACCCATTCATGGCGGCAATTGCGGCCTTGCCGAGAGCGCAGGCGTGTTCCCAAGCGCTCTTGTAACCACAACTGTCGATCAATAAACCAATCCAGATCGCCTCGGGTACGAGCTGGCGAGTCCATGAGTATTGGGAAAATTTGCCACCGAGTTTGTGTAAAAACGACGGAACGAGCTTACGTTTGACCGCCACATGGTCGTGCAGGACTGGCTTCCGTGTCTCGTTGGCCAAAGCAGCTCCCCTTCGCTCCTCAGTTTCGAAACGAATGCAACTTATACATGGCGCCGATCGCTACTGCAGCTAGAAAATTACCGCGGCAAGTCTAGGATGCGTTTTGCAGAACAACGAATCTATCGTAGCTAGGTGTAGGACGTTATGGATGAGCAAAGGCTAACCGAGGCCACCCTTTCCTTGTTGCGGGATATGGAAAATACAGCAGCGCGAATGCGAGCGCTGATCGTTGCCATGTCCCCGCATGATCTGCTCGGCTACATCTATGCTCAATACATGATGAAAGCGATTGCCGTCCAAGACGATGTTGGGCAGCAGCCTGATCTCAACGGCTCCGATGACTTGATCAACGAAAACCAGTTCCTCCTGGAGTATGTGCACGCCGTTCTCGCCGCAGATCCGGAACCCGCAAATGCGACTTTCGACGAACACTTGGCCGCCGAACTCTTTGAGCTCAGCAGTAAGCTACGGGGACAAGCCATGGTATTTGCCATCGCCTCATCCGCGGATATCAAGGATGGTGTCTTTGGTCCAAATACTGCCGAGATTGAATTCCGTGCAAAATCCGCTTGGGTCACGTTGCGCGGGAACCGCTACCAAGTCTTGGAAGGTGAGTTTTATCGCTATGTTCTGGAACCGCACAACGATGTCCTAAAAGAGGTTTACGGCGTTAGCGCTGCCGGAATCGCCGAGGGCTTCCAGGCTATGGCGAACGCGACGCGTTCTGGGCATTCGGATGCAATCCTAGAAGTGATGAAGCAGTTTGACGCAGTGGAGGCCCTCGCGGAGGCGCAGAGCGCGTCCTTTGAGGACGTCATGGAGGAGTGGGTTGCGGCCAATGCAGAGGAATCGAAAGCCGCTGGGCGGGCGATGGACGATATGCTGCGTGGCGGCATCGCCAATGTGAGCCGTCATACCGACTTGCCGCCAGCCTTGTTGGAGGATTTGGCATACCGGCGCGGTGAGGAAAGCGAATTCTTCGCTCCGGGTGACTTCTCGGGAACGCCCTACCGAACGCTTCCCGCCCGGAAGAAGCCTCTGATCCAGCTTGGATCGGACTATTACGCAATTGACCCCTGCTTTGCCCGCGACTCAGGTTATCGCGTACTTCTCTATAACCTTCTTCGACGGAGGCCAGACTATAAGAGAATATTCGAGGGTCGGCAAAAGGCAATGAGCGAAGCTGCTTTCGCCGACATCCTATCGGCCCAGCTCCCTGACGCCATCATTTTCCAAGAGGTCTATTACAAGGACCCCGTCAGCAAGCAGTGGTCGGAGAACGACACTCTTATCCTGATTGACGATGTGCTCTTCCTGGTCGAGGCCAAGGCAGGAACGGCCGCAACCATTGCATCGCCGGCGCTCAATTTCGAGCGTCACGCCCAAGCTGTCCAGGACCTGGTTATCAAGGCGTACAAGCAGTGTGAGCGCTTCTTTAGCTATTTGGATTCTGCTGCCGAAGTGCCGCTCTACAATCGTGTCGATGGAAAATATCTAGAGTGCGGTCGAGTTCGTCGCTCGGACTATCGCGTGATGGTGCCGATTGGGCTCACGGTCGAGTCATTTTCACCTTACTCGGCCTATTGCAAGGAATTGCCGCAGATTGAGCCGCTCCTGGGTAAGCATGCTTTCGTTTCACTGTCCATTGACGATCTGCTTGTCCTCAAACGGCTCCTGCCGACACCCGGCTCATTTGCGCATTACATGGAAGTGAGGCAAGCCGTGGCTGGGACGCGCCGGGCTCACCTCTTCGATGAATTCGATCATCTTGGCGCCTACCTGAAAAAGAACCGCTTTGATTTAACCATTGCCGATCAACTGAAGCGCGGAAAGGTCAACTTGGTTCTCTGGGACGGTATGAGCGAGATCGTTGACAGGAGCTTCGAAGGTGAAAACTGGGAAGTTGGCCCGTTTCCGACACAGAATTTCCCAGAAGAAGTGCGGGCCCTACTACAAGCGCTTGATGCCACCCGAGCACCCGGATGGCTTTCAGTCGATAGCCTCATTCGCGATTTCGACGACGAAGGTCGAAGAAATTTGGCCAAGATGCTATCGGATCTTCGCCAAACCCTAGGCCGTCACCCGGCTCGCTATTTTTTGCTGGCTGGGGACACCGCACCACTTTTCGTTTGGCTAAACAACTCAGATCATCAAATTGACTGGGAGAAGGCGAACAAAAAGGCGAGTGCCGCCGCCTTGTCTATCAAAGCATCCAACATGGTCTGCGTTGCGATGGAGGTCGGTGTCAATGGAATCTACCGCAGCGCTCGATCTTTTGTTGTCCGGGTGCCGACCAAACGTACCATGGAAAATATCCAGATTTACGAAGATGCTGCTCGAATGGCACAGCCCGCACGTACAGTGATGTTCAATCAGCCCAAAAATGGCGCCCGCCCAGTTAAGGGCAACAAGTCAGGGCGGAATGATCCCTGTCCGTGCGGTAGTGGTATGAAATACAAGAAATGCCACGGCACCTAGCAAGGATTGGTGACGGCGGATAGGCATCGATCCGGCAACTGCGCCCTCCGCTTACATGTTCAAACGGCCGGAGCCGAGTTGCTGATCCTCTTCCACCCGCGAAAGAGCGAGGTAGCTTCGATGCTGGCAGACGAAATCTCGGCTCGGATCTCTCTGGAAGCCCTAAATACCCTGTCCTCGATTATCAGACCTGGATGCGCTTTGAGAAAAGCATAGTATGACGCTAAACCTTTGCAATCCGGGATGGCCACAAGGGTTGCAAGAAGCCTGGAGGGGAGTTCAAGTCCTAGACGGATGTCCGAGCCGTTCTGATCAAGAAATGAGTCGATCGCATCTTGCGTCGGGCGCTTGCCCTTTCCGACATGTGGCCTTTTCGGTGTTCTGCGGGAAGAAATCGGAACGATGTCCTGCAAGTGAGGCGACCAGAAGCTCTGCGTCATCAGGATCGGCACCCTCTGAAAGCATCGCTCTGAGCATATCCAGTTCAAATGGTCGAGGTTTGACGGATCCTGAGGACTGGCCGAGGGCGTTCGCACGCGTTTCATTAACACAAACTACGACTATTTGCTGACGAGCCAGAAGATGGGCGAGAGAAGGTCATCTTTTACATCGGGCCCGGTCCTGATTAGCAAAAGCATAAAGTGATCGAAGAGGTCTTTCCCTCTATGTCCACCGAAGACGCTCCACGCCTAATTTCTTATGACGGCGGCTTTGATGAATTTGCGGGCGAGTGCCTCACTCTATGCGATCCGCTTTTCAATTCAGGCACTACATCGCCGCGTTATAGCAAATGCGCCGGGCAGTCAAAGCTCCCTTGCACTTGCACAAGCCAAACGAGCCTCTTCGTCACACCGGATTCGACGGCACGTCTAGCCCCACCGAGGGGCGCTGCATTAGCCACTCGATGAAGGCGTCCATGTCGTCTGCACGCAGAGGCTCCTGACAGTAGGACTCCAATTCCAACGCCGCGCGACGGATCACTGTGATGACGAAGCCCTCCATTCCATCGCGACTGCGGCCAAGTCGGGTGTTCAGGGTTGACCAGGTACCGTGAAGAATACGAGATCGGTCGCGGACTAGATTGGCGGCAAACTGCTTCGTCGTTAGCGTCGAGCCTAGCGAGATGGGGTCGCCTGGCTGCAGCTTGAAGAAACATTGCAGGATTTCGAGCAGCCGGCGATTGCTTCCTGCCCCGTTCTCCGATCCGAGCAAAACCTCCAAGGCAGTTTCTAGCTTCGCAATCGCGATATTGTCGATGGGTTCGGAGAGTGCTTCGTGCAGCCAGTAAGCGCCATCGCACCACGCGCGCTCCAATTTGGGCAGCCGATAGACGCCCGTACTGAAAGATTGGACCACGTTGCCAACCGCATTCACGAGGGGTCGAGTCTGTCGAAGGATATCGGCGAGTGTACCAGGGCCAATGGCTAGTCCGGGCTCTTTCTTTGTCCAGCTTGCTCTGAAAAATCCCTCAGCTTCGGAAATGAGGCGCTTCTCGGTCGTTCCTCTGCGAGAATCGAGCCGACTCATGCTGCGTGTATCAAAGGAGGGCGCGGCAAGTTGCAACGCGACAATTGCAAGATCTACGCTGAGCTCTCCCACTTCCTCCGCTCTCTGTGGCTCGCACCCTTCCACTTGGACTCGAGCAAGCCAATAGGCGTGAGTGTCGCGCATCAACTGGAGCGTAAGCGGTCAGCCGACCACGCCTGTCTTGAAGTTCCAAGGCATCAGAGCGTCGATGTCGTGAGCGGGCCATCCATTGGCCATACGCAGTAACGT
>NZ_JAAZQP010000012.1:0-260920 GCF_012275435.1 Rhizobium sp. SG741 | reverse complement strand
GTCAGTCGCGGACCTTGCCGTCCAAATGTCGCGGCCACCACCTCCGCGAGACGACCCGCGACGGGTCGCAAGCTTATGGCGATCGCCGGCCGGCCTTGGCGCAACGCGGCCCAGGCGAGCCGCATGGCCGATAGCGCCAGGCCGGTCCAGAGCAACAAAGGAGCGAGGAAAGCGGTGTAGTCGACCGCCGCCGCTACCACGCCTTCGGGTGCAAGAACGACCTGGTATCCGCTCGCTGCCGAACGCCAGTAGAGCATCGCTGCCAGCGCCAGCAGCATCACATCAAGATACAAGCGGGCCCAGAGCGGTGTCCGGTCATTACAGATTGGCCGCCGGGCGGCTGCAATGGTCGAGCCACGGGCATCGCGCCAGGCGGGGACCAGTATCGCTGCGAGCGAGAGCGCGATCCCCGCGACCGCCACAGCGCTGAGCAAAGGAACCGCCGCGCCGCTCACGAGCGCCATCCCGAGGATAAAACTCGCGGCCAGAGCGGCAAGGAGAAGACCGAGGATCGCACCGCCGACGCCCGCAACTGCCGCTTCAGCGGCAGCCAAGCGAAGAATTGTATCGACCGTTGCCCCGCGCAAGCGCAGCAAAGCCTGGTCGCGGCGGCGCCTGTCCCGCCCAGCTCCGGCTACGGCAAGCGTAAGCAGGATGGCGAGGATGGCCCCGGGGGCCCCGAGGAACAGGAAAATCAGCCGCGCATAAAGGGCATCCTCGCGGACTGCCTCCAATCGGGCCGCCAGGTTGTTTGCAAGCAGCGCGGCTCCAGCGGTGCGAGCCTCGAATTTGTGGCCGCGCTCAGTTGCCCAGGTGCTCGCAGCGACCGGGTCGGAGGGCAGATCACGATGATCGAGTTTGACGTGGAACTCGGTCCGAATGGTGTCGGGCCGGCTGGCGCCTTGCTGCTCGAACACCTGCTGCCACTGAGACATCGGCAACAGCAGAACGTTATCGGGCGGGGCTTGCGGTGCGGCGCCAGCCGGGACACCGATCACCTGAAACATCGCATCGGCGTTCGGCAAATCGACGATGCCGGCGATCGTCACGCTGATATCGGGCGCTTGGTGGCGATTGATAGTGACCTGATCCCCCACCGCGACCTGCAGATTGGCGGCAGTCTGCTGCGCTATCAGGACGCCTTCGACCGATCCTACGAGCCGTCGAACCTGTGCCGGGAATTGGTCGAAATAGCCCGGTCCGATGCCAAGCACCGTGCCGCCACCCGAGGTCTGCACGGTGCCTCCCGTGTTCGCCTCAAAGCCTGGTACGTCGGCATAGTTGATCAACTGCAAGCCGGTAACCCGCGCGGCCGACCGGATCGCAGCCTCGACTGAACTATGATCCGCCCCCGGCAGCAACTGGACCTGCCAGTCGACGGGCACCTGGGCGACCGACCGTGCCGTCATCTCGGTCGCGCTTGATTGCAAAAAGGCACCAAGGCACGCGATGAAGGCAACCGTCAGCGCTACACCGCCGATGGTCCCGACGAGGCGGCCGGAACGGGTCCGCACAAGTCCGATCAACCAGTGCCTATACATGCGGGCCTCTCGTCCATTCTATCAAATTTGCCGTGACGCATCCGCCAGATGCGATTCATCTTTGCCGCTATGCGCTCATCATGCGTGGCGATGATGATGGCGCTTCCAGTCTGCTGCCCCCAGGCGAGCAGCCGGTCGACCAGTATCCCAGCGCCAGCCTGATCGAGTTGACCTGTCGGCTCGTCAGCGACAATCAATTCCGGATTGGTCACAATGGCTCGCGCTACGGCGATCCGCTCAGCCTGGCCGCCCGAGAGCTGCTCTGGCAACTTTCCCGCAAGCGCTTCGACGCCGAAAGTGGCAAGCGCAGCCAGGGCGCGCGCCTCGGCTTCGGAGCCGTCACCGAGAAGGATCGGTAGCTCGACGTTCTCGACGGCGGTGAGTGCGGGCATCAGGTTCGCGGATTGGAAGACGACGCCGATCCGCTCGGGGCGCAACGTGCCGGACGAACCAAGCCCGGGCCATTCCATTCGTCCTGAGCTTGGCACGTCCAGCCCTGCGATCAGGTTCAAAAGCGTCGTCTTTCCGCAACCCGAAGGTCCCATGATGGCGATGGTTTCCCCTGCGTCAATCTTGAAGGAACAGCCCTGAACCGCCGCTACGACGCCTCGCTCGCGCTGGAAGCTGCGCCACAGATCGGAGGCCACGACCAAGGTCTTAGTCACGCACGATGCCTCCATCCCGGATATTGATAATGCGATCGGCTCGCGCGGCGAGCGCTGCACTGTGCGTCACGACCAGGACGGCGGCGCCGCTCCGGCAGTTTTCGATGAGGCGATTTATCACGAGCTGTTCTGTCGCTGCATCGACTTCGGCGGTCGGCTCGTCGCAGAGGAGGATCTGTGGTTTTGCCGCGAGCGCCACTGCTAAGCCAGCGCGCGCAGCTTCGCCGCCCGAAAGGTGGGCAGGTAATACGTCGGCGAGGCCGTCGAGGCCCAGGCCGCCGACAAGATCATCGATCTCGCCGGGTCGGTCGTGGCCGGAAATCTCCATCTGGAGACCGATGTTGGCCCGCACCGTCAGATGATCGAACAGATTACCGGACTGCATGAGCATGCCGAAATGACGAGCCCTAAGCCGAGCCCGCTCCGGCTCGGGGCGTCGGGTCATTCGCACGCCAAGGACAGACACCACGCCGCCGTCCGGTTCATCGAGCCCGGCAAGACAGGCAAGCAGCGTCGATTTCCCGCTGCCCGACGGGCCTCTCAGCGCGGTGAATTCTCCGGCATCGAGCGTAAGGGCAACCCCGCGCAAAGCCACGACTTCGTCGTCGCCTGCATGATAGAAACGGTAAAGCTCGCTCGCCTCCAGTACACCCATATACTCATCTCCACTGTAAAGAGTTGGAGATCAACTGCCACTGGTCGACATTGTCTGCCCCAGCCGGTGCGGCAAGATCGAGCGTGATCGTCCTGCCATTCTTGAACAGAATGAAGCGCTCGTGCTCGAGCCTGATCTGCTTGTTCGTGACTGGATTTGGCGCAGAATTCGACAGATAGCTGATGCGAACAGCCGGCCCGGCTGGGAGCTTTACGTCCCTGACTGCGGTGACTTTGACGCCGTGTCCGGCTGTCTTGAGCTCCGGGATTTCGACGGCTTTGGCTGAGGACGTCGTTGGAGCAGCACTCGCGGTGCCAAGGGTAGCATCTATTTCGTCGTATTTGTCGAAGAACCGAACGCCATGGTCGATCTCGGTCCGGGACCATCCCTCCGGAACCTTGAGTTCAAATCCGCCAGGATATGTGTAGTTGACGAAGACCTGATTGTCCGGGATGTCACCTGGCGGATTCGTCTCGGGTGCAACGAGTTTCTCCTGAGCCATAGCGGTGGAAAACGCGCCGGATGCTACCAGGAGCAGCACGGCTAATGCGGCGGATATGCGATAGCGGACGGTCATGATTAGCGCTCCTCTGCGAACTCGAGAAGGCATGTGACGCCAGCAGAATTAGGAGGGTCTTAGATGATCAGCCGTAGTGCAGTCGGCCTGCACCAACTCCTGTGCAGGCGGACGCGTTTAGGCTACTTTGCAGCATGCGTGTTCTTGTGATCGAAGATGATGTCATGCTTGGTCGGGCCCTCGTGCAAGCCCTCGACGATGCCGGAATGTCGGTAGACTGGGTACGTGACGGGCAACTCGGGCACGAAGCCGTTGCGGTTGGCGGGCATGGTCTTGTGTTGCTGGACCTCGGCTTGCCCGGCCGATCGGGCCTGGAGATATTGCGCTCGCTGCGGACGGCCGGTGACAAGCGGCCAATCCTGGTCATCACCGCCCGTGACGAACTCGACGATCGCGTCGCGGGGCTCGACCTCGGGGCAGACGATTACCTGGTGAAGCCGTTCGAGCTCAAAGAACTGCTCGCACGCATGAGAGCGGTGTTGCGCCGACATGGCGGTCAGGCGGTTTCTATCCTTTATACGAGCGAGATCGAACTCGATCTATCTAGCCATGAGGTGAAATATCGTGGGTACGGCGAAGTCTTGTCAGCCCGCGAATTTGCACTGCTTCAGGCACTGCTGGAGCGTCCCGGAACCATTCTTTCTCGTACCCAGCTTGAGGAAAGGCTCTATGGTTGGGGGGAGGAGGTGGAAAGCAACGCTGTCGACGTGCTTATTCATTATGTAAGACGCAAGTTCGACAAGGACATTATACGAAACGTCCGAGGGGCCGGCTGGATGGTCCTGAAGTGACGAACACCATATCGATCCGACGCACGGCTTTCTTATGGCTCGCCGGCCTGATGGCGATTATCGGCGTCTGCGCGGCGGCGACATCATACCTCCTCGTTCGGAACGAGGCATCCGACTTCCTGGACAATCAACTGCGGCAGATCGCGCTCTATGTCGGGGAGACGCGTTCATCCCCAGCAACGGGTCCGGATAGCGGTGCCCCGCACGATCCCGAGGATGACTTCGTCATCCAGGTCTGGGATGTGGCCGGCAAGCCGTTGCGACTATCGCATCCCGACGTTGATATTCCTCGGCAACAGGCGACCGGGTTTGCCGACATTTCGACTGCCCGAGAAAATTGGCGGGTCTACACCCTCGCCACGTCGAATCGAACCGTTCAGGTTTCACAGGATATGAGCGTCCGGCAGGAACTGGCGGCCAGTGCAGCGCTCCAAGCTGCGCTCCCGATCATCGTTCTGCTTCCATTGTCATTGCTGACGCTGAGCTGGATCATCGATCGGATCATGGCGCGACTTAATCGCCTCGCTGTCACAGTCGCCTCCCGAGACGCCAGGGCAGACGACCCTGTTCCGATCGACGACGTGCCCGCCGAAATCGTTCCCTTCGTGAGCTCGATCAACCTTGTACTCGCCCGGCTCCGCGCGTTACTGGAGCGCCAGCGACGGTTTATCTCAGATGCAGCCCATGAATTGCGCACACCACTTTCGGCACTGCAGATTCAAATCGACAACCTTCGGCACGACGACCGGGACCGCCGATTTTCTCAGCGTTTGACCGAGCTCGAAGCCGGAATCGCCAGGGCCACTGGCCTTGTAGGCAAGCTTTTGCGCCTGGCGCGCTACGACGCTCAAGAGACCGCGCCCGCGCCGCAGCCGATCGACCTCGTCCAGCTTGCGCTCGACACTGTTGCGCGCCTAACCCCGCTCGCGGAGAGCCGGGAGATTGACCTTGGCATCACGCGCCAAGACGAGGCCATTGCGATTGGTGCGCTTGCCGATTTCGAGGTCATCCTGGACAATCTGGTCGAGAACGCCGTGCAGTACACGCCGCCGAGCGGAACAGTCGACGTCGCGGTGATCGTCGCCGGGCAAGATGCCCGGATCGAAATCCGCGACACCGGCCCCGGCATCGCGGAAGAAGAGATGCCACGCGTCTTTGAACGGTTCTTCAGGGCGAGACCTCAGGACAGCGAGGGAAGCGGTTTGGGACTGGCGATCGCGAAAGCGGCGGCCGAAAGACAAGGAGCGCGGCTCACGCTTGCCATGCGCGAGGACGGGCCTGGCCTTGTCGCGAGCCTCGTTGTGCGAACCACCTTACTGAGTGTTCCCGCCTAACAACGTCAAGGCGCGAAGCCTGATAAGTGTAGTTGGCCTGCCCGAGCGAAGGCTGGTTATTCCTCAAATGACTCCAGATCCTCATGCGGTGGTTCGGACGCCATTTTGCACCGGCTGAGCAGTCCGGCATCCTCCAATCGCTCAAGGTCGGGCAGGTCGCGCAGCGTCTCCATGCCAAAGCTTGAAAGAAAGTGCTTGGTCGTGACATAGGTGTAGGGTGCCCCCGGCGTTGGGCTCCGCGGACCCGATCCAATGAAACCTGCGCCACGCAGGTTGCCGATGGTATCGCGACTGACCTCCTTGCCGAAGATCTTCGACAGCTCACCGCGCGTGATCGGCTGAAAATATCCGACCGCTATCAGCACCATTGCCTCAAACTCCGACAGCGCCGCGGCCCCTCCCCGCGTCGGGGTCGAGGACGCACGGATCGTGTCGGCAAAGCGCGGCCGGGTGCGGTGCTGCCAGCCGCCGGCGACCGTCACCAACTCGTAAGGTCGGCCTCGTAATTCCTCGACAAGATCGTCGATCAGCAGATCGACGCTGCAGTTTTTTCCCACGACCCGCGCGAGCGTCTCGCGGCTGACCGGCCCGGTCGAGGCAAAGATCACCGCCTCGACCCGCATCATCCATTCCCGCCAGCGCAACTCGGGCGGCAGGTCTTCCAGCTCCCGATCAAACAGACGTTCGTCCGCGGCGTTCGCTTTCCGGCGGGCTCTGGCTGCGCCTCCTCCCGCCATCGTCACAATCCAAAGATCCGGAAGGAAGAGCGGCCGGAGAGCTCGCGCACCGCCTCGAAACTTTCGAGACGCTCGAACAGCCGGTTTGCCGCCCAGCGCGACAGACTGCTGCCTGACGTCGAAGCAGACACGGCGTCCTCGCAAAGCAACTTGCGGATCACCGGCTCGGCGCCTTTGGTGCGCACTTTTGGCACCACAGCAAGCAGCCGGGCAGCGCGACGATCGATTTCACCACCAGATCGCAGCGCGGCCTCCACGCCGTCGACGAGTCCCAAACAGATCGCCTTTGGATAAGCCGACTCGCCCGGGCGAATGCGACCTCGGCCGCCGATCGTTCGGAAGGCAGGCCCAAACCGCTCGGGCAGCAGCAGCGGCACGGATTTCGGCCAGTTCAGTCTTTGCGCCAGGACGACCTCGGCAAGCCCCAGGGCCAGCACCTCGGCGTCCGGACGGGCTGTGCAAATCGCCGTCAAAAAATCCGCCAGCGCGAAGGGGGTTGCTCGCCCAGACTGAACGGCGGAATCGACCCGGTCGGGGATCGCGGCAAGATGATCGTCCCAGTGGATGTCCAGCAGCGCGGCCAGTTCCCTGACGAACGGCGAGCCGGTGGTACCGGACCGGCGCGTCAGCAATCGTGTGGCCAAAAACAGCTTCCCGGCAGGACCGGGATCGCCGCCGGCGACGGTGAGCAAGACCGCGTCGCGGAGAGCGTTTTCCTCTTCATTGCGGCCGAACATTTTCGCCGCGACGGCGGCTGATCTGAGGGCGAGACGATCATGCCAGCAGCCGACCCACGGCGGATCGGCGCGGATCAGATCGTCGAGCGATTTCAGAGCGATACCGGCAGCAAAGGCGGCGTCGGACTCGCTAAGGTCATGGCCACGCGTCAGCGCCCAGCCCGGCAGGCGGGGCAACCAGGCGGGGGCCGTTGGAGCGGAGGGCGCGAGCGAATCCATACGACGGACCATAAATCAGGTGCGCGGTTTATGCCAGCAATATCGCACCAAACCGCACGGCATGTTGGCAAGAAAAAACGTCCGATAATCTTGCCTTATCGGGCGTTTTTGTCATTATAGAGAAATGCGCCAAATCATCGAGCAAAACGGCCAAAATCACCTCGACGAGACCTCAGCGCCGTCTCTCAGCACGGCGCCTGGGTATGATGTTTCCGCACCGGAGGCGTCGGGCGACGACCCCCTCCCCTCTCTTGTCGGCGATAACGAGATACCAGCTCATCTCGCCAACCTTGCCGATCGTGCCCGCGGCTACGTTGCAGCGGCCAGTTCCGCCAATACGCGCAAAGCCTACGCAGCCGACTGGAAGCATTTTTCAGCGTGGTGCCGGCGGTCGAACCTCACTCCCCTCCCCCCGCAGCCGCAGACGGTCGGGCTTTACATCACCGCCTGCGCTTCCGGCACGGCTGAGCGTGGCATGAAGGCAAATTCGGTGTCGACCGTCGAGCGCCGCCTCTCCTCACTGTCGTGGAACTATGCCCAGCGCGGGCTTGTCCTCGATCGCAAGGACCGGCATATCGCCACCGTGATGGCCGGCATCCGCAACAGCCATGCACGACCACCAGTCCAGAAGGAGGCGGTCATGGCCGAGGATATCATCGCTATGATCGAGACACTTGATCGTGGCTCGCTGCGCGGCCTGCGGGATCGGGCCATGTTGCTCATCGGCTTTGCTGGAGGTCTTCGGCGCTCTGAGATTGTCGGCCTCGACGTTAAGGCCGACCAGACGGAGGACGGTCGCGGTTGGATCGAGATCCTCGACAAGGGCATGCTTATTACCCTGCGCGGTAAAACCGGATGGCGAGAGGTCGAGGTCGGCCGCGGCTCGGCCGATGCAACCTGCCCGGTCGCCGCAATCGAGACCTGGATCAAGTTCGCTAAGCTGGCTCATGGCCCCCTTTTTCGTAGGGTGACGGGGCAAGGGAAAGCTGTCGGGTCAGAGCGGTTGAACGACAAGGAGGTGGCGCGGTTGGTGAAACGGACTGCTATGTCAGCCGGCGTCCGTAGCGACCTCAGCGAGATCGAGCGCGCGTTCAAGTTCTCAGGTCATTCTCTGCGGGCTGGCCTTGCCTCATCTGCCGAGGTCGACGAGCGATATGTCCAGAAGCAGCTGGGGCACGCGTCCGCAGAGATGACCCGCAGATATCAGCGCCGGCGTGATCGCTTCCGCGTAAATCTGACCAAGGCTTCAGGTCTTTAATTGCCCCTTCCCTCCTCCGCTTGAAATCGTAAGCCGAGATTTTGGTGTCGGAATTCTCGCTTGCCGCTTCAATTGAAATCGGGAGCTAAAAGCCACAGCGACACCGGCGTCGAACGCCGGTCGCATCAGGGCTGTCATGCTGATTTTCGCGAGATCGTAAGCCATTGAAATCATGGTAAATGATTTGCTAAAGGAACTCCATTGATAAGTTAGTGTTCCTCACAGGGTATGATTGGTAGTTGGGGTTATAACCATCGATAACTACCTCTTATCGATGGTAGATTGATTTCGCGGCGCAAATCAGAAAATGTGCGCCTTCGCCACGGCTATTCAAAGCCCTCGGTGTGCCCGATCAGGAGCCAAAATGCCGCCATCGCAGAAATCCGCCGTCCAACGCCGATCGGAAGAACTCGACAACATTGCCGCCGTCCTGCCGCTAGAACGGCGCGACGAGCTCGCGGAGTTGTTGACCGACCAGGATGTCGAGACGCTGCGCCATCTCGTCAACCAAGGCATGGGCGACAACACACTCAGAGCGCTGACCTCCGATCTCGCTTACCTCGAGGCCTGGGGACTGGCGGCCACCGGAAAATCACTGCCCTGGCCGGCGCCCGAGGCGCTGCTGCTCAAATTCGTCGCGCAACATTTGTGGGATCCGGAAAAGCGGGCAGTCGATCTCGATCATGGCATGCCGCCCGACGTCGCCGACAATCTGCGCCGGCAGGGTTTCTTGAAATCGACCGGCCCGCATGCGCCGGCAACCGTGCGCCGTCGCCTGGCCAACTGGTCGACACTGACGAAATGGCGCGGCCTCGAAGGCGCCTTCGCCTCCCCTGCCCTCAAATCCGCCATTCGCCTTGCCGTGCGCGCGGTCCCGCGGACCCGAAAGCGGAAGAGCGCCAAGGCCGTCACAGGCGACGTTCTGGCAAAGCTGCTGGCGACGTGCTCAACGGACAGCCTGCGTGATGTCCGCGACCGAGCAATTCTCATGGTCGCCTTTGCCTCCGGCGGCCGCCGACGCAGTGAAGTTGCCGCTTTACGCGTCGAGCAGTTGACAGTCGAGCCGCCTGTCGAGGCGCCCGAGGGCCCTCCCCTCCCCTCACTCGCCATCCATCTCGGCCGAACCAAAAACACGACGGGCGAGCAGGATGAAGTCGTCTACCTCACAGGTCGGCCTGTCGAGGCGTTGAAGGCCTGGCTGGCGGCGGCGAAGATCGACAAGGGCAGCGTCTTCAGGGGAATCGGGCGCTGGGGTACTGTTTCGCGACGGGCGATCGATCCGCAGTCGGTCAATGCGATCATCAAGCAGCGGGTGGAACTGGCTGGATTAGAGCGTGGGGAGTTTTCCGCACACGGATTGCGGTCTGGATATTTGACCGAAGCCGCCAATCGGGGCATTTCTCTTCCGGAGGCGATGGAGCAATCTCGTCATCGTTCGGTGCAGCAGGCGTCGAGTTATTACAACAGCGCTACCCGACGGACCGGGCGCGCGGCCCGATTGTTCTCGTAGTCATTTGTTTTGTCGGTATTGCTATCCGCGGCGCCTTTGAAGTCGAATAAGGTTGTGGGCTGGACACGCCACCGCACTGAGTCGCTCGGTTCTCCACCCGAAAGCAAGCTCCGACGCAGGAAAACGAGGCATGCGCCTGTATTCTCAACTGCTTTTTGCGAGGACTTTCGGATGTGCGCCTAAATACGTCAAACGCTTGTTTCGCTTGGAATTTGCGGGTGAAGAGAGCCGATTTTCCTTTAAGACCAGCAGGTTCGTTAAGAATTCGTTTACCATAAATAGCTTGCCCGCACGCCAGAATCGGGGCTTATTGCAACAGCGGTGTAAATCGGTTTTGGCCGCCCCAAAGCGCTGTTGTGAAATATCGGGCTGAAAAATGAAGCGAACGGCTGAGAAAAAATTGGCGGCACAGGAGACGTTGGTCGAACTCATCGAACGGCACTCCTCTGCGCTTGCAGCGCAGCTTCAAGCTCATCACCTGAGCACTTTCCCACCGGTTGCCGAGAAAGGGATTCGGCATTTCCAGCCATCAGAAGCTGCCAAGCTCGTGGGTGTCAAGGAGGTCTACCTTCGTCAGGTATCGAACGATATCGAAGATCTTGAGGTGAGCACGACGGCGGGCGGCCGCCGTTCGTATTCGGTCGAAGACATCGACAAGATCCGCAGGCATCTCGATCGTGTCGGCCGCGCTGACAGGCGGTATCTTCCGCACCGACGCGATGGCGAAGCGCTACAAGTTATATCAGTCATGAACTTCAAGGGTGGCTCCGGCAAAACCACAACGGCGGCGCACCTGGCGCAGTATCTGGGATTGCGGGGGTACCGGGTTCTTGCTCTCGATCTGGATCCGCAGGCGAGCCTGTCGGCGCTCTTCGGCAACCAGCCCGAACTGGATGTCGGTTCCAACGAAACCATGTACGGCGCGATCCGATATGATGACGAGCGCCGGCCCGTCCAGGAGATCATCCGTTCGACATACATTCCCGATCTCCACCTGATCCCGGGAAATCTGGAGCTTATGGAATTTGAGCACGATACCCCGCGCGCGCTGATGAAGCGCCAAGTAGGCGATGTGATGTTCTTCGACCGGGTTCGCCAGGTTTTGGACGAGGTTGAAAGCAACTACGATGTGGTTGTCATCGACTGCCCGCCGCAGCTTGGCTATCTCACGCTGTCCGCCCTCACCGCGGCGACGTCGGTGATAGTGACGGTTCATCCCCAGATGCTGGACGTTATGTCGATGAACCAGTTCCTGGCGATGGTGGCTGAGCTCCTTCGGGAGGTGGCCACAGCGGGGGGAAACGTCGACTTTTCGTGGATGCGCTACCTGATTACGCGCTTTGAGCCTGCCGATGGGCCGCAGAACCAGATGGTGGGCTATTTGCGGTCGATCTTTGGTTCTCACGTCTTAAATTTCCCAATGCTCAAGACGACGGCCGTTTCTGATGCCGGACTGACCAACCAGACCCTTTACGAGGTCGAGAGAGGTCAGTTTACGCGCAGCACATACGACCGTGCCCTCGAGGCGATGAACAACGTCAATGAGGAAATCGAAACCCTGATCAAGAAATCCTGGGGGAGAGCCGCATGAGCCGGAAGAACCTTCTAAACCTCGTACAGGTCGATGCTGCGCGTCCGGCAAAGACACAGGGCCGCCCGCTGCTTTCAACGTCTGTGCAGTCTGACGAATCCTCGGCGGACAACAAGCTTGTCAAGCAGGTCGGGTCCACGATCCGTGAGGAGAAGGCCCGTCAGGCCCGTGCAGATGAGATCGAGCGGCGACTTGCAGAGGGCCAGACTGTGATCGAGATCGACCCCGGCGAGGTCGAGCCTTCCTTTGTGCAAGACCGCATGCCCGGCGATATCGACGGGCTGATTAGTTCGATTAAGGAGCAAGGCCAGCAGGTGCCTATTCTTGTCCGCCCGCACCCGGACCAGGCCGGCCGCTATCAAGTGGCGTTTGGTCACCGTCGGCTTCGCGCCGTTCAGGCGCTTAAACGCCCGGTCAAGGCAATCGTTCGCGATTTGACGGATGAGCAACTCGTTGTGGCGCAGGGACAGGAGAACAACGAGCGCGAGGATCTCACTTATATCGAGAAAGCCCTCTTTGCCGACAATTTGCAGCAGCGCTTTTCCAGGGACGTCATCATGTCGGCCCTGTCTGTCTATAAGAGCGATCTATCTTACATGCTGTCTGTCGTGGTCAGGATCCCCCGGGATCTAATCAATGCAATCGGTGCCGCCCCGGGTGTGGGGCGCCGAAGCTGGGTTGAGCTCGCAGACCTGCTTGCCAAGGACGGATCGCTCGATTCGGCCAAGCTGTTTCTCGAATCGGCGGAAACTAAGGCCCTCCCCTCTGAGGCACGCTTCAAGGCTGTTGTCGCGCACTTGAAACCGCGGCCAGCTCGAGCGGCTGTTGACGTGTGGACCGCCGACGACGGAAAGCGCCTTGCGAGAGTGCTGAACACGGACGGGAAACTGGAAATCGCCATCGACAGGAAAGAAGCGCCTGAGTTTGCCGCGCTCGTCCTGGAGAAGCTTGAAAAACTGTATCGCGAGCACCGCTCAGCGAAATAGCACGCTGGATCAACAAGCCACGGAGTCAAAACCGCAAAAGAAAAGAGCCCCCTCAACGTCGCCGTCGTGGAAGCCCTTATCTGTTCTGTAGCAAGACAGAGAATCGCATTTCCATGAATCTTCGTCAAGAGTCTCGGCGCCATTTTGGTGAGCTCATTTTTTTTGCCTTCTGAAAGGTGAAAGACGATGCATACGGGAAATGTGACGACGCCGTTTGGGCGGCGGTCGATGACGCTTGCCCTCGTGAAGCGGCAACTGGCTGCGAACGAGATCAAGCCTGGTAAGTCTGTCGAAAAGTGGAAAGTGTTCCGAGATGTTGCTGAGGCCCGGGAAACGCTTGGCCTTCAGGATCGCAGCGTCGCCATCCTGGATGCGCTTCTAACGTTCCTTCCGACCAATGAACTGCGCCAGGACGGACAGATGATTGTCTTTCCTTCGAATGCTCAGCTGACACTGCGCGCCCACGGCATTGCTGGGGCCACGCTTCGGCGCCATCTCGCAATCCTCGTCGACGCCGGTCTGATTGTGCGAAAAGACAGCGCCAACGGAAAGAGATTTGCGCGGAAGGATCGTGACGGCGATATCGAAACGGCCTTCGGCTTCGACCTGTCTCCGCTTCTGGCGCGGGCTGATGAACTTGCTTTGATGGCGCAGGAGGTCGTGGCTGCCCGTGTTGCGTTCAGAAGGGCAAAGGAGACACTAACAATATGCCGAAGGGACGTTCGTAAACTGATCAGCGCGGCTATCGAGGAAGGCGCGGAGGGCGATTGGCAAGCAATCGAGGACATTTATCTCAATCTAATAGCTCGCCTCCCCCGCACACCGTCGCAGGCAGACGTCGGTAACGTGCTCAACGAAATGCAGTTGCTTTATGCTGAAGTGCTTAGGCGTCTGAATATTCACGAGGAAATCGAAATTAATAGCACCAATGATGCTCATAATGAGCGCCACATACAGAATTCAAAACCCGAATCCATCCGTGAACTTGAACCTCGCTCTGAAAAAGAGCAGGGGGCGAGGTCTGGTGGAGTTGATTTGCCCTCGCGTCTGGCGACCACATCCTTTCCGTTGAGCGTTGTGCTAAAGGCGTGCCCGCAGATTTGCGACTATGGACAAGGCGGTGTGGTGGGAGGCTGGCGTGATCTGATGTTGGCTGCCGTTGTTGTCAGATCGATGTTGGGTGTGAGCCCATCGGCTTATCAAGATGCTTGCGATGTGATGGGGCCGGAAAATGCGGCAATCGCGATCGCCTGTATTCTCGAGAGGGCGAACTTTATCACCTCGCCTGGTGGCTACTTGCGCGATTTGACCGGGCGCTGGGAACGAGGAGAGTTTTCGCTCGGCCCGATGGTCATGGCGCAGCTGAAGGTGAACAGTGGGGCAGCAGTTAGACGCGCCTAGCTGCTGCCCGGAGTTTTAGTCGCGCCTCTTTTATCTCGCGTCAATTTTAAGCCGTTTGATGCGTGTTCCCGCCGTTCCGGGAGTGGCCTCGCCAAATTCGTCTCGGGGTGATTGTCCCTCAAGGGTGCAGGGCATTCGGTGTCGAGCCGGATCCGGGCGGTGATATAGAAATGCGGAATTGGTCGGTGTTTCAAGATGGGCGTAGACACGAGGTGTCGAGGTTGTTCGGTGGGAGTCTAACAAGGCGTATGCAGACATCTGAGCCTTGAACATATTGGTGCATGCGCGACGATCATTGGAACTCCCGATCGCCGCCAGAATAGGGGTTCGACGCCACCGATCGGAGAGGCACCTGGGCAGCGTAAAGAGGTGAGGGCAGGCCCACTTCTGCGGTGTGAAGTTAGGCGCGCCTAACTTGCCTGTGTCAGTGGCGCGCGCAACATGGATTCGACCTCTGCTCGCCGGTCATCCTTTAAGATGGCTCGATCATTGCCAGCTAGGGCACCAAGACAGGGTGCGAGATTTGGGGCAGGCTAACGGGCGACCTTGAAGCGTACACATGATGGGTGGCTACGAGTTAGGCGCGCCTAACTTCAAACGTGTCGACGCGCGCAGCGGTGCGAAAAATCTAGTGGGGTGCCGGACCGGGAGTTCTTTTTCGTGAAAGCAGGGCGGCGCGGAGTATTCCATTTTTGCTTGGTATTATAGCCGCGACATTGTCATCAACGATAGCAGGCGAGGGTGGTCCTTTGTCCCGCTTCAAGGTCATAAAGCGCTCCTGCGCCAGCATTCGGTCAGCTGCAGAGACCGGCTCAACCACTCACCTTCTAAATCATAACGCATGGCGTTTGGCTGGGCGCTCGCGAAATAGTACCGCTTTGAATGGACATACGCAGCGACTGCGCGTCTCAGGACAGTCGTTCCAACGCGGGGATTCAAGCGGCTTTTGAGATCTTCGAACAAGCCGCTGTCGTTTGGCATTTAACTGTAAGAATGCGCCCGTTCCGGCAGCTCATGGCACTTAATCTGAGATTCGCCGGTTGGATTTTCGGCGCTTGACGCTCTCCGATTCCGAAATAGCGTTCTGTAATATTTCGCATTTTCCGATGAAGCTTGGCCATCGGTGGTCATCTTTTTCCAGGTGGTGAATCTCACACTAAGTGCCAAATCGAACCGGCGAATCTCAGATTAAGTGCCTGATCTCAATTTAAGTGCCGCGCTATCTTGTTGAATTATTGGATGCGGAGTCTTGCGATTAAATGCAAAACGACATTACCAAAGCGAGGCCGTCGCGTTCGCGGGTTCAGCTTTCCTCGACCAGCTTGTGTTTTTTCCAGGTTCTCGGGTTCCATTCGACCAGCATATGATGGCCTAAGGCTGGCCCGCCCGTTTCAAGGTGCAGAGCACGCATCTCGACCGATCCATCGAAGCAGAAGCCGGTGCGGACGGCGTTCGGTCCGGTTTCAGTGAGGTTCTGCTTACCGAGACTGCGAACCTCGAGGGTGGCAGAACAGCTGACGACAACACGCGAGCCGGTCTTGCGACCAATTTCAACGGCGCGACGGTATTCCCACCGACCGAATACGAGGCCCACATCCAGGACCGGCGTCAAGATCCAGTCGGGTTGTGCATGCAGCGCAGCGTCTCCGCCCGGCGTCTGTTGCTCAAGATCTTCGCAAATCAGCACCATCACCCGCCCAAGTCCGAGGATGTCGCAAAGCACCAATTCGCTTCCGGTGGCGCAATCTTCCATGTGCGAGTCATCGTCGTGACCGTCTGCGCGGGGTAGGGCGCACTGCTTCATACGGGGCGCGGCCATGTTGAACGCATTCAGCTTGCGTTGACGAAACAGGACTTCGCCGGCACCCGTCATGACAACGGCCTCATTGAACGGCCTGTCGAGCCCTTTTGACCTCTCTTCGGAAGGGCCGCTTCCCGTCAGTACCAACGAGTGACCTAAGCGGGCCGCCCGGCGCAACGTTTCGGCAAGGCCCATAACCGCTGAGCTGGTGGCGACGAGTTCAGGCAAGACAACGAGGCCCGCTCCCTTATCCAACAGAGCCGAGACTTCGTTTTCGATCCTGACGTCCGTAATCGACGAACGCGGCACCGTGTCCAGAAACGCTTTATGGCGTCGGTCCGACACCGAAAATTCGAAGTCGTCACGATCCTCGGCAATTGGCGCAAGGCCCACTTTTTGAGCCGCGTCGTGCGAAACATAGATTTGACTTGGCGGCGGCGCCATCGGCCGCAATTTGAAACTTTTCTGCAGGTCAGGAACGAAGCTCAGAAAGGAAAACTGATGAGCGAGCGCAACCCCACTTTGTTCTAATCCCTTTGTCCGCTCCTTGCCCGGCATCAACAGGCCTTTGGGAAGGACGAAGCCTTTGCCAGACAACTCGGCATAGGCGCCTGTCATCGTCCGCTCCGCCCGCATCGCCGCCAACATCTGTCCACCTGCCGATGAGCGGCCAGGGAGCCGCGTCTTGATAGAGGGATGGATGCGCATCGCTACCTGGTCGAGGGCGCACATCACCACAAAGGCACGTTCATGGGGCGTGTCGACCTCACAGCTGAACGCCACCAACCGGCGGCCAAGATAGTCGGTTACCATGGCTGGAACGTCTGCAGTTGACGCTCCCTCCAAGAGCTCGACGAGCCGCCCGAATTCAGCTGCGTGCCGTCCGGACCATGGGGCAAGCGTCGCCTCAGCCTCATAGGGTTCGACGATTTGCCACAATTCCGCGAATAGTTGTCCCGGTTTCATGACGTCAGATCGGCTTGCGGATGAAGGTTTGCAGCAGGGGGACAAGTTGCGAGAAGTCCGTTCCGTCATGTCGCATCTTGTCGGTCAGCGCTCGCATGGCCGGAACGAAGGTTGAGGCGCCTTGTTCATCACTCCTGGTCAGCGTTGACAACAGTTCATTGAAATACAGATCGCCATGCTCCGAGCTTGCGATCGCCCGTTGAAAAAGACCGAGCGCTTGCTCCGTCAGCGGTGCGCCGCTGCGGATATTCGACAGCAGTGTCTCCATTGCCTCGTGTTCCCGGCCGGCATCGAGAAGGATCTCTGCTTCTTGGAGCGCCACTCTCGGGAGCGACTGGAAATCGGCTGAGGTGCTTTTAATACGGAAAAGCGCTTCGTCGAATTGGCCGCGACGCCGATACAATTCCGACTGGCACAGGAACAGCTCATCCTGGACGCGGTCCCGTCCGCCATCTGCCGGCAGAAGTCGGTCGGCGTGCAGTAATACCTGACCTGAAACTTTTTCAAAACGCTCATCCCCGATCTCCATCGCGACCTTGAGGCGCGTGATAAGGATCTCTATGATCTCGCCGAGATCCCTGTCGCGGGCGGTGGAGGTTTGCGAAAGAAGTTTGACCGCTGCGACGATCGCGCGCTCGGCGCCACTTCCGTCACCTCTTTCGAGAAGCTTGCTGGCCAGCAGACGCTGGGTTCTCGCCGGTTCGATCTCGTTGCCAACGGGTAGAGCGCGTCTCCCAATTGCGCGATAGATCTCGGCTATCTCCTTGTACGTCTCGATGACCTCGTCGGCGCGGCCCAAAGTGTCGAGAATTGCGGCCTGACGGTCGAGCAGTCGCGCGTGACGCCATTTTGCGATCGGCGATTTTTCTGCCCGCCACAGGCGCTCAGCATTGCGGCTCAAGCCGAGGGCTTTCTCGAACTCGCCATTGCGCTGCAGCAAGCCGGCGATATCGTCAAGGATCAGTGCATATCGCGTCGCATACGTGGTTGGTTCCTCGTTGTAGGCGCGGCGGGCAAGTTGTTCCGCTGTTTCGGCGAAGGTTGCTCCGGTTCGGAACGAAAGCCGGTTGTCGCGCCGCAGGACGAAACTCAATGCGGCTTCGGCAAGCGACATCAGCCATTCGGGCCTTTCACCATCGTCTGCGACCGCATTGTCCAACCAGAACTGGACCTGGCTCCAGGCGTCCAAAGTCGGTTGGTCGCTGATGGCTCGCAGGTCAAACAGCCGGGGATCGTCGAATGCGGCGCGGCGCCAGTATGATGATAGAACGTCTGCATCGACTGGCCGAATGCCTATTTTAGTAGAGCCGGTAATCCGGCGGGCCAGGTCGTGCATGGCATCTAGGAGAGACCCTCTTTCATCTGGGTACTCTTCAAAGACAGCAAGCTTCTCTTCGAAAGCGCACCACGGATAATTGCGCACTTCCGCCCGCCGGAGACTTTGCTCGACCTTGCGCGGTCCGCCCTCGATAAGGTCGATGAACCGCTGCGCGGTGTGACGTCGCGCCGCCTCGACAGTCGAACGTTCCTCGACCCGGCTGGGTACAAACTCCATTTTAAGCGCCGGTTTCTTCTGACTTTTGCGCGCCTCCTTGATCGAACGCGCGATCGCAGCCGTCCCCTCGATACTTTGACGGTTGTAGACAAGGCAAAGGACGAGAGCGTCGGGGAGCTGTGAGGTGCAAATACCGGCGGTATCGGCAACACCCGTTCGACTGTCGATTAGAACATGGGTGTAGCGGTTTCGAGCCCACTTCAGAATGGCATTGATAAACGGCTCACCGTCGAAACGTTGATAGAAACCGTTCCAGTCGAGACCGCCAACCTTGTGGCTATAATGCTCGTCCTGGCGACCGGCGCCGATAAAGTCCAGACAACCTGATCCCTTCAATGGCAGATCAAGAGGCTGGACGATGTCGCTGCAGTCGCCGAGCTTGAATCTGTCCTTGCGATCCGGCTGCGCGTTGAGTTGCTCGAGATAGTCCCAAACGCGGTCGATCAGGCCATTGCTTTCGCCCTGATCCGGGTCGCTTAGGAACGGATGAAAATAGCGGTGCAACCCTGGTGCTTCCAGATCCCAATCGATCGCAAGCACTCTTTCATCGTTCGAAGCCAGTGCCCAGGCGACGTTTGCCAGCGTCATGCTGCGCCCACTTCCGCCCTTGTAAGAGTAGAAGGTCGTAACCTGTGACTTTGCCATGGCTAACCTGTCGCACTTATTCTGGGAACCTCAGCCGTGCGCACATCGGGCGGGGTGGGCCGGTTGTCGAGGCTGAATCCGAGATTGACAATCTTGCTCTGGGCCAATGGCGCGCGGCGCGCAGCCTCGACACCTTCATCGACAACCAGCCGGCCGACAGGCGTCAGAGCGTTGTAAAGGTTCCGTCCGTGTCGATGGCTGGTGACCATCTCCATCGCCCGCAGTTCGTCCAGCAGACGCGAAATATATCCTTTGTCCTGGCCAAGTGCTGCGGCGATCTCGGTGTTGCGTAGAGATTTTACGGCCAGCATATCAAGAATGCGCGCGAACGGCTGCTGCTTTGCCTTCTTGATCGCGTCCTCGTCAGCTGTGGCTGACGCTGCATACCCCATGATATCCAAGGCCGCTGCCAGCCGCCCGGCAGCGTAATCCGGGGACAAACGATCAGCCCGGATCTTGCTTCGCAACGTGCTGAGCGCTCCTGTTGCTGCTTCGACACCTTGGCGTAACACCGGAGCCGCCGCAGTGGGCAGGACGTCAGCGACAGTCTCCATTGAGGCATTGAGAGCCAAGTCAACTCTCTCGGCAACTGTTTTGAAATCGTCTTTTGCGATTAGATCTCTTACGATATCGAAGCTATTCCACAAGGGGTTACGCATGATGAGCTTCTCCTGTTATGTTACAGATAGGGGTAGTCAACGATTTTGTCAACGGTGACTGCCGCGGGTGTTTCATGCTGGTGTAAAAGGCCGTGGACCAGGCGACGTTGACTCTTTCCCGCGCCTGGCCGAAAACGCATGCAACGATGCGAGGATCAACGATGATCGAAGACGACGTTCTGACACAACCGGATAGCGCCGAGACCAAAGCTGAAGTCGAGAAGACGAAAGTGACCGGACGCGGCAAACGGTCGAGCCCCAACAAGGCTGCGGCGGGCAAGGTTGCCAGCAGCGTTCAGAAGAGCGACAAGCCGAAGGCACGAGGCTTGAGTGACACGGACAAGCTTGAGAAGATCAGGCAGATCGAGGTAGCCGTCGCCGGCGGGGCAACCCTGAAAGATGCCGTGGGTGCGGCCTCGATCTCCGACCAAACCTATTATACATGGAAGAAAGCCGTCGCCGCACCAACGTCTGGGACGTCGTCCAGCCCAGTTGCTGTTGACGACGAGTTTGCCGAATTCATTCAGCTCGAGGAAGAGAATCGCCGACTGCGCAAACTGCTTGGCGAAAAACTCCGCACCGAAAACGCCGAACTGCGCAAGCGGCTCGGGATCACCTGATCAACTTGGTTTTGACGATGACGCTGCGCGGGACAGGATTTACTGGCCGCCGCTGTCGATGAAATTGACGAATTATGAAAATACCACAACGGCCCTTCGTGGTCGAATACAAGGCGAACAGGCGGCAAACCCAGACGCGACCTTCTTCCATTTGGGGCAGCCTTGATCTGCAGGCTGTGGCCCGACAGGTCGAGGCCGACGGGATTTTGCCTGATACCGGACATTCGGTTGCGAGGCCGACAGTCAACGACCCAAAACCGGCTGAAACCCCCGTCCCGTCGCCGGATCTCCTTGCCATACCCGAACATAATCCCCAGGGACCTGCTGCTGGCATCCTACCCGAGGGAATTGGCGCGGCGAAGCAGGAGCTTTCATCAGAGGCTGCGGCAACCGAGAAGTCCGTGCCGCCGACGCCGCGGCATGTGCGCACTCCCGCTGCGTCGAGGCGGACCGTCGTTGCCTCGGTGCAGACTGAGCCTGCATCGATCCCGGCGATGACCCCCGTCAACGATCGCCGGGCGGGCCTACCACCAGACAACCACATGGATGACCTCAACGCACTCGACGCAGAAAACCGCCGCCTGAAACGTCTCCTGATGGCCAAGCTCCGTGACGAAAATCGGGCACTTCAGACGATGTTGTGCCGGTTCGATACCGAATGAAGAAGGCGCTGGGCGAAAGCGGTTTTTTTGCCATTTGAGTGAGGTTGGTCGGCGCATCTCAGGCAAGCTCCCCGACGTCTCCTGTTGCGAAGCGTCGCATTCATCCGTGCATGGACTGTTCTTGCGGGCGCGGCAGCGATCTGGTTAGAAGGTGATCCATAGGATCGTCGCCTTTGCCTCGAAGACGAAGGCGGATGGTCGCATCGCCCGGGGTTTTTTCCGACCATGTTCGATCTTTTGCTGCTTTTCGTGGCTGGCTTCCTCGCCGGCAGTATGAACGCGCTGGCCGGTGGCGGTTCGTTCGTGTCGTTGCCCGCCCTGATCTCCGTTGGCGTCCCGTCCGTGATCGCAAACGCGACCAGCACCTTCGCTCTCTTTCCGGGAGGCTTGGCAAGCTCCTGGGTCTATCGTGAGGGCGTAAGAGATGTATGCGGTGTCGGGGTCAAGCCGATTGCAGTTGCCACCATCACAGGCGGTGTCACCGGCAGTATCCTTTTGCTTTTAACGCCCACGACGACATTCGACGTCATGCTGCCATGGCTCTTGCTCATCGCCACGTCCATGCTCATTCTCGGACCCAAGCTCGGCATTCGGCTGCAACGGGCAAAACGCTCGCAGACCGCGCTTGTCTTGCCGATCCAATTACTGCTTGGCATCTATGGCGGCTATTTCGGCGGAGCGGTGGGACTGATGATGCTCGCCGCGTGGAGCCTGCTTGGCGGCGGTGATATCAAAAGTCTCAATCCGACCCGCATGGTCATGGTGACCGCCGCAAATGCGGTGGCTGTGATCGTCTTTGTGCTGGCCGGCGCAATCGCCTGGCAACAATGCCTGCCGATGATTGCGGGTGCCTTTGCGGGTGGCTGGAGCGGAGCCCATCTCGGGCGCAGGCTGCCGGCGCCGATTGTCCGGGCTATCACCGTCGTGGTTGCCCTCCTGACCACCGTCATTTTCTTTGCAAGAGCCTACCTCTAGTCGACCAAGGGCTGGCTGCAGACGCTGTTGAAAAATAATCGAGGGACTCCGTTATCGACGCGTCGCGTTCCGGCGTCCGGTAAGCCGGGAATACGATCGATTTCCAGCAGGCCATTGAGACCGAGTGACTGGTATTGAAATGGCGTTTGGCACTTCTGTGGTTGCCGCCCGCGGCAGCCTTCACCCGAAAGGCTTCCATCCACGCAATATTGCCGGATCTTGGCCGAACGAGAAGCTTCGCCGGTGGAAGGGACGGTGGGGCATGGAGAAGGGGGTAGAGGGAGAGGAGGGAGGTGAAAGCTGTGACGGATTGAGAGGGTTGGAGAGAGGCTCCGCCCGGTCCGTCATGGAGAAATTGACATGGCTCAGGCTATGGAGAAAATCACCCTCAGTGCAGCTCGGGATATTCCCTTCAACAAGCTGGTGCTCAGCCAGCAGAACGTCCGCAAGATCAAGGTGGGCGTCTCGATCGAGGATCTGGCGGAAGACATCGCTCATCGCGGGCTGCTCACCAGCCTCAACGTCCGTCCCGAACTCGACGGCGACGGCAACGAGACCGGAATCTATCGTATTCCTGCCGGCGGTCGTCGCTATCGCGCCCTTGAACGCCTTGTCGTGCAGAAGCGTCTGGCAAAGACTGCGGGTGTCCCGTGCATCGTCAGTAAGGGCGAAACGCTCGAGGTAGAGGACTCGCTCGCCGAAAACGTCCAACGCGTCAGCCTACATCCGCTCGATCAGTTCCGCGCCTTTCAGACCCTGCGCGAGCAGGGCCTCGGGGAGGAGGAGATTGCGTCGCGCTTCTTCGTCTCGGTAGCCACCGTCAAGCAGCGCCTACGGCTGGCTTCCGTCTCGACGCGGCTTCTCGATCTCTATGCCGATGACGAGATGACGCTGGAGCAAATCATGGCTTTCTCAATTGCGAACGATCACGTTCGCCAGGAGCAGGTCTGGGACACGATCTCGCGCTCGCATAGCCGCGAGCCGTATTACATTCGCAGGCTGCTGACCGAAACCGCAATCCGTGCCAGCGACCGCCGCGCCGTCTACGTCGGCACTGAATCTTACGAGGCCGCCGGCGGTGTGACCATGCGCGATCTGTTCGACCAAGATCAGGGCGGTTGGCTGCAGGATCCGGCGCTCCTGGAGCAGCTCGTAATGGATAAGCTCAAGGCTGACGCCGAGGCGATCCGGGTGAACGAAGGCTGGAAATGGGTCGAAGCCGCCTTCGATTTTCCCTACGGCCACACGTCCGGTCTGCGCCGCTTCTACGGCGAGCAGGCCGAAATGACGGAAGACGAACTGGCCCGCTTTGACGCAACCCGTGCGGAATACGACAAGCTGGACGCAGAGTATGCGGAGGCGGACGAGTACTCGGAAGCGACCGAACAGAAACTAGAGGAGCTTGGTGCCGAGCTCGACCGGCTCAACGACCGCCCTTACGTGTTCGACCCGCAGGAGGTCGCCCGCGGCGGTGTCTTCGTTTCGCTCGGCGCCGGTGGTGAGCTCAAGATCGAGCGCGGTTTCGTTCGGCCGGTAGACGAACCACAGGCCGTGGGAAGTTCAACCGAAGATGTCGGCGGCGATATCACAGATCATGGTAGCGACCCGTCGTCTCCCAGCGGCGACGGCGTTCAGGCGGACGACGAGGACGAAACGCTCAAGCCGCTTCCCGACCGCTTGGTTCTCGATCTGACAGCGGCGCGCACGGTTGCTTTGCGCAATGCGCTGGCGAACAATCCGGTCATCGCCTTCATCGCGGTTCTGCACGCGTTCGTCCTGAAGATCTTCTACGTCTACGGCTCGGATTCATGCGTGGAGGTAACGCTGCAAAGCGCCCGCTTCAGCCAGACTCCCGGCCTCGGCAATACGGTATGGGCGAAGGAGATTGAGCAGCGGCATGAAGGCTGGGGCCAGGATCTTCCCAAGGATCCGAATGATCTCTGGGAGTTCCTGATCAAGCTCGACGAGGTCAGCCGGCAGGCTCTGTTTGGCCATTGCGCTTCGCTGTCGGTCAACGCGGTCATCGAACCCTGGAACAAGCGGACCCGGGCGATCGCCCATGCTGACCAGCTGGCCCGCTCGATTGGTTTCGACATGGTGGGGGCCGGCTGGACACCGACAGCCGACAACTATCTCGGTCGCGTCACCAAGGCCCGCATCCTGCAGGCGGTCCGAGAAGCCAAGGGTGACCAGGCGGCGGAGCTGATCGGCCATCTCAAGAAGACCGATATGGCCCGCGAGGCCGAACGACTGATGACAGGTTGCGGCTGGTTACCGGAACCGCTTCGCATGACGATCGGGGAAGGCACGATCGAAAGCGACGCTGTCGCAGATAGTGCCGTCCAGCCCGAGGTGGTTGAGCCTGTATTCGAAGCTTCAGACCTGCCGGCCTTCCTGCTCGATGAGCCAGGAACATCGAACGATAACGCCGGCGATACGGAGAATGAGATTGACGGCGGGCACCTCGCCGCCGCCGAATAGATTCATAAGCATCGCATCCGCTGACCCGATCGCCTTTGCGGTCGGGTCTTCTTTGCAACCAGCCCGGCCCCCGTGCCGGGTTTTTCCGTTTCAGGAGGCACCAATGCCCGACTTCACGATTGAGACCACCTACCACCTGCCGGTCTTCCGGCATCGCACTTACGCGGCTGACACACTGGACGCGGCGTGCCGTGCTGCTATCGAGGATGACAGTTGGGATATCGCCGAGAAGGATTTCGATTCCTCGGGACCAATTCATATCACCGGCATCTGGAACGGCGCACATGCGGCCTATGCGGGTCCGCCCATCCAGGTCCCGCAGCAATTCGAAGAGCCTGTCCAGCGCCGGGCGCGTCATTTCGAGATCCTGCTCGGACTATTGAAGATCCTGTTCGATGACGTCCGTGCGGCCCGGCCACCGTCGCTCGATTGGCTCGCGCGATCTGCCTGGGCGATTGCCAGAGGAGAAGCCATTCTCGCCGGAGACCCGGATCCTGAAGAGCCGGTCGACCCGCCAAAGCCGTCCCACGTCCTGGTCAGGCTTCAAGAGGATGGTGTGCGCGACGCAATCACGGCGGTGCTCGAAGTCGATCCGAGTTTCAAAGCTGTAGGGCGGGAGGCCGTGACCGACGACGAGGTCCACGCCGCATGCCTGTCCATCGCCACCACGATGGATTTTTCCGACGTGGTGGGAAGCGCCGAATTCCAGGCCGCGCTCTCGGCGATCCGCTCGGCGCATCGTCGACTGACCTCCGATTAATCCTTCTTCTTCCCCAGACATCCCTCAACCTCGCCCGGCCACCGCGCCTGGGTTTCGTCTTATGGAGACAATCCAAATGAACTCCCTTGCTTCCACTAACCAGCCCGCTTCCTCCGGCTTCAAGGTCGATATCTCCCGCGGTGAACGCATCGGACGTGTCTCGTCGGAATGGTTCTCGCGCCCCGACGACGAGCGGTTCCTGTCGCTGACCGAACTCCACGATACCGTTCGATCCCGCGCCGACCGCGCGCATGCACGAACCCTCGAAAGCGCCGCGATCCGCGTCGGGGCCACCCGCGACAATGCCGAACGTCTCGAACTCCTCGTCCCTGGTCAGCGCCAGCCGATTGCACCGACCCATTGGAGTTACGGTCAGCTCTGCAGCCTCGTGGGCGCACCCGCCACCTATATGCGCCAGTTACCGGCGCCACTCGCTGCCATCAACCTGCAGCATGGCCTGCTCAATCACCGCGCCGAATTGGTCAAGACGTTAGAATTGGACGATGGTCGGGTTGAACTGCGGGCCGTCACCGGACCGGAATATGGCCGCATCTGGGACCACGAACTGGTCTCGGCAGTGATGAAGATTGCGGGCAATGGGACCGGCGACACGATGTGGAAAGTGCCGGGGGTGCTCGATTGGGCGACCATGACCCACAATCCCTTCGTCGATATCACCAAGGACACCACGACGCTTTATGCCAGCGACCGGGACGTTTTCCTGTTCCTGGTCGACGACACCCATCCGATCGAGGCCGGCCGGTTGCCGAATGGCGAGCCAGATCTCTACTTTCGCGGCTTCTATGCCTGGAATTCCGAGGTCGGCTCGAAAACGCTCGGCATCGCCTCCTTCTATCTGCGAGCGGTCTGCGCCAATCGAAACCTCTGGGGCACGGAGAATTTCGAGGAGATCACCATCCGCCACTCGAAATTTGCCGCCCAGCGGTTCGCGCATGAGGCAGCGCCCGCGCTGACCAGCTTTGCCAATTCGTCGCCTGCGCCATTCATTGCCGGCATCAAAGCGGCACGGGAGCGGATCGTCGCGCGAAAGGATGACGATCGCGAAACCTTCCTGCGCCGGCGTGGATTTTCGAAAGGCGAGACCGGCAAGGTGATCGACATGGTGCTGTCGGAGGAGGGGCGGCCGCCGGAATCGATCTTCGATTTCGTCCAGGGCATTACGGCGCTCGCCCGCACCAAGACCAATCAGGACACGCGCCTGGAGCTCGAAGGCAAAGCAAAGAAGCTGCTCGAAAGCGCCGCCTGACATGTTCATGCGCGCCTGGCTCAGACCCGGCCGCGTCTGCGAACCCGATCGTCGTCATCCCAGAGCCCGGTCAAGTGCCGGGCCTCATTTTGTCTGGAGCACCCCAATGGCTATCCCCAATCATGCCCGTACAAACTTCGACACGCTGCTGCGCGCCGCGTCCGATGGCAATCTTGCTCTCATGGAATGCCTTGATGCCGCGACACGCGAGCCGCGTTACGTGCTCTGCGCCGTCGGCCGCAGTGACGGCGAATACGTCTTCACGCCATTCGGCCATCTCGCCGACGGCAATCCCTACGACGCCTATCTGCCGCCGGACCCAAAAGATCCCGCTGGCTTCATCGTAGGTCCGACCACCTAGACGCTGACGATCGCCGGCATCCTTCAATCTGCGATCATTTCCCACACCCTCACGCCGCAAGTTCTCCTCCTCCCGAAATTCGGAAGAGAGCACTTGGGCAGACCCATTCCCCTCTCATTCGGAGCCTCGACCGATGAATATCATCTCGCATCCTCACACCGTTTCCACCTCTCCGCGTCTTGAGACCAAAACCCGCGCTGACGCACTTATAGGTGCTGCCGGTCGAATCACGTCGCTTCTGGAGCAAGGTAAAGTCGTCACCACAGGCGACCTGCGACAGATCATGATCGAGGCCCTCCGCGGCAGCGACGCCGAGGGCCTCTGGCTCTGGAAAGACGCCTACGAGGCGACCGAGGTCGCTCAGGTCCTGTTTCTCCGCAAGTTCGGCGCGGCGATCATCGCGCGCGTCCATGCGCCGCAGTCGGCGCTTACGATGCTGACGAAGGTGGCAAGGCTCGTGCCGACCCATAGCCGACGCTCCGAGGAGAGCCAGGCGCTGCAGCAACTCTCGACGCCGATGCCACTCGCGTATGTGGCGTCCCGCGCCGCGGGCATCATGGCCGACGATATCGTTCTCGAGCCGTCTGCCGGAACCGGCCTGCTGGCGATCTTCGCCGAGCTCGCAGACGCGCGTCTGGCGCTCAACGAGTATGCGGTCGTGCGCCGCTCATTGCTCGAACAGCTCTTCGCCGGTGTCTCGGTCTCGCAGCACGATGCCGCCCATATCGACGACTATCTCGATGATGCTGTCCGGCCGACCGTCGTGTTGATGAATCCGCCATTCTCTGCGGTTATTCATGTCGAAGGCCGCGTCGCTGACGCCGCCTGGCGGCATCTGACCTCAGCCTTCGCGCGTCTTGCGCCCGGTGGCCGGCTTGTTGCGATCACCGGTTCAAGCCTCACCCCCGACAATCCTGCGTGGCGCGACGACTTCGTCCGGCTGCAGGGGCATGGCACGGTCCTGTTCACCGCGGCGATCGACGGCAGCATCTATGCCCGCCATGGCACGACGACCGAAACGCGCCTTACCGTCATCGACAAAGTTCCGGCAGACGACCCGAAGAGGCTTGTCGCCTCGAAGGGCGTCGCCTCCGATCTGGAAACGTTGCTTGCCTGGATTGAAGGGCTTTCACCGCGCTTGCCGTCGATGGAGACGAACGTCGCTAGCACCCTTCGAACGGTTGCAGTTCGAAAGGGCGCAGGAACTATGCGTTCGCCGGCCGTCACGGCTCCCCTGCATCGCCCAGCCGCCGCCGGTCAGGTTTCTCACATTCCGACGGTCCGCTCGTTGCCTGTCGATGACGAGATTATCGAGCTCAACTACGAATTGCGGGATGCTGTGGCGAAGGACGAGGCGGGCGCAGCCGATGGCATCTACGAGCCCTATCGGCTGCAGGCGATCCACATCCGCGGCACCCAGCCTCACCCCGACAGGCTGGTCGAATCCGTGGCCATGGCCTCGGTCGCGCCCCCGAAGCCAAGCTATCGCCCGCAACTGCCGAAGCGGATCGTCTCCAGCGGCGATCTTTCCGATGCCCAGCTCGAGAGCGTCATCTATGCCGGCGAAGCTCATTCCGGCTATCTCGCCGGCCATTGGATCGTCGACGCCTCCTTCGACAATCTGAAGGCCGTCGCACCCGACACGGAGCATGCCGTTCGTTTTCGCCGGGGATGGTTTCTCGGTGATGGCACGGGCGCGGGAAAAGGCCGCCAGGTCGCGGGCATCATTCTCGACAACTGGCTGAAGGGCCGCCGTCGCCACGTCTGGATTTCCAAGTCAGACAAGCTGATCGAGGACGCGCAGCGCGACTGGAGCGCGCTCGGGCAGGAAAAGCTCTTGGTGACGCCGCTGTCCCGCTTCCGGCAGGGCAAGCCGGTCAAGCTGGAGGAAGGCATCCTGTTCACGACTTTTGCGACGTTGCGCACCGATGAACGCGAGGGCAAGCGATCGCGCGTGCAGCAGATCGTCGACTGGCTCGGCGCCGACTTCGATGGTGTTATCGTCTTCGACGAAGGCCATGCCATGGCCAATGCCGCCGGCGGCAAGACCGAGCGCGGCGACAAGGCGGCATCGCAACAGGGCAGGGCGGGTCTTCGCCTGCAGCGCGCCCTGCCGAGCGCCCGCGTCGTCTATGTCTCGGCGACCGGCGCATCGGAAGTCGAATCGCTCGCCTATGCCGAACGGCTCGGTCTCTGGGGCAGCAGCGACTTCCCCTTCCCGACGCGCTCCGAGTTCATCGCCGCGATTGAAGACGGGGGAGTCGCCGCCATGGAGGTGCTGGCCCGTGACCTCAAGGCGATGGGTCTCTATGCGTCGCGTTCACTCTCCTTCGAGGGTGTCGAATACGAAATCCTCGAACACGAGCTCACCGAGGAACAGGTGCGCATCTACGATTCCTATGCTGAGGCGTTCCAGGTGATCCACAACCATCTGGACGCTGCCATGGAGGCCTCGGGCATCACTGGTGCGACCAGCGCGGCCGGCAAATCCGTCACGCTGAACAAAAATGCCAAGGCTGCTGCGCGTTCAGCCTTCGAAAGCTCCAAGCAGCGCTTCTTCAATCATCTCCTGACCTCGATGAAGACGCCGGCTCTTCTCAGAACGACTGCAGCAGACCTGGAGGACGGACATGCGGCCATCGTCCAGCTCGTTTCAACCGGGGCAGCGCTGACCGAGCGCCGGCTGGCACAGATCCCGACCGAGGAATGGGGCGATCTGCAGGTCGACGTGACGCCGCGGGAATATGTCATCGACTACCTGATGCACTCCTTCCCCGTGCAGCTCTTCGAGGAATTTTCCGACGCTGACGGCAATCTCAGCTCCCGGCCCGTGCACGACGCCGACGGCAACCCTGTGATCTGCCGCGAGGCAGAACGGCGCCGGGACGAGCTCGTCGAAACGTTGGGCAGCCTGCCGGCGATCCCGACCGCTCTTGATCAGATCGTCCAGCACTTCGGAACGAGCCAGGTCGCCGAGATCACCGGTCGCTCCCGCCGCATCGTCCGCCGCGAGGACAGCAGCTCTATTGGCCGCTATGCCGTGCAGAACCGGCCGGGCAGCGCCAATCTCGACGAGGCTCGCGCCTTCATGGATGACGAGAAAGGCATTCTTGTCTTCAGCGACGCCGGCGGGACCGGTAGATCCTACCATGCGGATCTTGCCGCCAAGAACAAGCGCCTGCGTCTTCACAATCTTCTCGAAGCGGGATGGCGCGCCGACGTGGCGATCCAGGGTCTCGGGCGCAGCCATCGCACCAATCAGAAACAGCCGCCGCGCTTCCGGATGATCGCCACCAACGTCAAGGCAGAGCGGCGCTTTCTGTCGACCATTGCCCGGCGTCTCGACACGCTTGGCGCCATCACCCGGGGCCAGCGCCAAACCGGCGGGCAGGGGATGTTCCGCAGCGAAGACAATCTCGAATCCCAATATGCCCGCGACGCGCTGCGGCAGTTCTATGGGTTGCTGCAGGCCGGCAGGATTGAAGGCTGCTCGCTTGACAGGTTCGAGAGCATCACCGGCCTGTCGCTGACGTCGGAAGAGGGCGGGCTGAAGAATGAGTTGCCGCCCATCCAGACATTCCTCAATCGCATGCTGGCGCTGACCATCGCGATGCAGAACGTGCTGTTCGAGGCCTTCGAGCAGTTGCTAGCCGCGCGCATCGAAGGGGCGATCGCCGCCGGGATCTACGACAAGGGCCTGGAGACGATCGCCGCCGACAGCATGACGGTCACTGAGCGCCGGCTGATCTATACACATCCGGTCACCGGCGCGCAGTCGCACCTGCTGACGATCGAGCGGAGGGATCGCAATGCGCCGATGCTGCTTCATGATGTGCTGACTCTCTTCAGGCAGGATCCACGCGCCAAGCTGATGATCAACGGCAAGTCGGGCCGGCCAGCGGTGATGGTGCCGACCCGCTCGATCATGCTGGACGACGGTTCTGTTCAGGCGCGCGTCTCACTGATCCGGCCGATGGACGAGCTGCGCTTCGAAGTCCGGCAGCTCGAAGAGACGTCCTGGGAGGG
Source organism: Rhizobium sp. SG741 (assembly GCF_012275435.1). Taxonomy (NCBI): domain Bacteria; kingdom Pseudomonadati; phylum Pseudomonadota; class Alphaproteobacteria; order Hyphomicrobiales; family Rhizobiaceae; genus Rhizobium; species Rhizobium sp. SG741. The sequence continues at coordinate 230,140 of NZ_JAAZQP010000012.1, read as the reverse complement.
GGCTGACGAACAGGTCTTCGCCCTTGCCTGGGAGGCCGAAGTCGCGGCCGTGCCGGAATTCTCGACATCGGTAATGCATATCGTCAGCGGACTGCTCCTGCCGATCTGGAAACTGCTGCCGCAGGATTTCTGCCGCGTGCGGCGCCTGCAGACGGATGACGGTGAGCGCATCGTCGGCCGTGTCGTCGCGCCGGATCGTTTGGCCGGCCTTTGCCGCAACTTCGGGATCGACCAGACCATGGTGATCGCCCCGGAGCAAGCATGGGCGGCACTGATCGACGGATCCTCGTTCATCGGTCTTGCCGGCGACATGACGCTCCGCCGGGTGCGTGTGATGAACGAGTACCGCGTCGAGCTCATCGGCTTCATCGACGGCATGCGTGACTGGCTGCGGTCGGTCGGCCTGTTCTCCGAGATGATCAGTTGGAAGCTGCGTTTCTTCGTGCCGATCACTGACGAGGGGCCGGGCATTCTGTCGAAGCTGATGCAGCGTCACCGCCTCATCGACATTGCGCGCCGGTCGTAACGGAGGCCTGCCATGCTTTCCGCCTCCGATCTGGCGGACCGTCTCGCGCAAAACGCCGAGTCGGTCTGCCGCCACTATCTCTCCGCCGGCCGCCGGGCCGGCAATTACTGGCTCGTCGGCGACGTCGCCAACAACAAGGGCCGGTCTCTTTACGTGCATCTGATCGGCCCGCGCGCCGGCCGCTGGACGGACGCGGCGACCGGCCAGTTCGGCGATCTGCTCGATCTTGTCCGCGAGACCTGTGGCCTCGTCGATTTCCGCGACGTTGCCGAGGAGGCGCGTCATTTTCTCAGTCTGCCCCACCCCGAACCGGTGTCGGCCCGCAGGACCCGCGGCGGTGATGCCTCTCCGGTCGAGCGGCCGACGGCTGAACGGGCACGGCGGCTGTTTCGAATGACGCAGCCGTTGGCGGGTACGCTCGCAGACACCTATCTGCGTGAACGTGGTATTCTGCGGGCATCCACCCATGGCGCGCTCCGTTTCCACCCGTCCTGCTACTATCGCGATCTCGTGACGGGCCGGACGACCAGTTATCCGGCATTGGTCGCAGCCGTGACGGACGCCGCCGGAGCGATCACCGGCGTCCACCGCACCTATTTGTCCTCGGGGCTCGACCCGGATGGGGTCGGCAAGGCCAAGTTGGACGATCCCCGCCGCGCGCTGGGCGGGCTGCTCGGCAATGGCGTTCGCTTCCGCTTTCCGGTAAATGCGCCTGTGCCGGTCCTGGCGGCGGGCGAAGGCCTCGAAACCATGCTGTCGCTCTCGCATGTGCTGCGCGGCATGCCGATGGCGGCGGCGCTCACGGCCAATCACCTCGCTGCCTTCCGCTTCCCGCCCGGATGCCTGCGCATCTATATCGCGGCCGACGCTGATGCGGCGGGCCGGCATGGGATCGAGGGATTGAGCAGACGGGCTCAGGAGTGCGGGGTCCTGCCGCTGGTGCTGTCGCCCGAACTTGGCGACTTCAACGAGGATCTGCGCTGGCTGGGTCCCGACCGGCTGACCGCCAGCCTGCGGGCTCAACTCACCCCGGAAGACGCGATGGCTTATCTGCCCGCATGAGGCCGGAAGGGGCCGGTGGGCGGGGCCGGCGGCTTTGGTGAAGCACGGTCCGAGGATGCCTCCTGGGTGGGCGCGCCCGCGGGCCTGCCGAGAGGCGACCCTTACCACGCGGGCCTCCGGGCCTTCAGCGGGTCAGTCGGGTTTCTTCCCCTGCCGGTCGCAGGGCGACTCGGCATTCCTCGCGAAGCAAGAAACCCTTCTTCCGCCGCCCGGCGCTTCGCTGGGCCGCTGCGCTTTGCTTGCGGTTCCGGCCTCGGCCCGCGTGACCGGGTTCGCCGTCAGGCCGCGAGAGGCGCGGCCCAGCGAACGGAGATCATCATGAACCTGATCCTTAACCCCGACGATACCTTCGAGCCCCACCACGCTTCGTCTCCCACCGACCGCTTCATCTATGAGATGCAGGTCTTCGGCTATCGCCCCTTCCAGGACGAGCCCGATCCACGGCCATTGCCGGAGGAGCCGCAAGTCCAGTCGGCCATCACCGCGATCTTCGACGGCTTCACCGAAATGCTCGGCGACACCCGGCTGGAGCCCGATCTCGAAGACCTGTTCTGGTCGATCCCCAACCTCTTCCATCGCGCCGGCGAGCGCATCCAGCGCGAACTCGACCGCAACGAGGAGGCGCAGCGTACCGGCCAGCGCGCGCAGGACGGCTCGGAGGTGAAGAGCGTCGAACTCGAACGCCTCATTGCCGAAGGCATCACGCTCTTGGAGCGCCGTAACGCGTTCGAGTTCATGCGCGACTATTCGGCCGACCTGTTCGAGGCACAGACCGGTTCGTCCTGGCGTCCGCGCACCGGCTCCAAGGTCAACCACGCCAACATGACGGCGGCGATGATCGATAGCAGAGATTTCCTGTCCGCCCGTCGCCGCGCCGAGACCGAGGTGCTGATCCCGGCCGGCACCAAGATCGCGTTTTCTGGCGGTATGGACTATAACGACCACGAACTGATCTGGGCGAAGCTCGACCAGGCGCATGCCAAGCACCCTGATATGGTGCTGCTGCACGGCGGCTCTCCGAAGGGCGCCGAGCGCATCGCCGCCTGCTGGGCCGAGGCCCGCAAGGTGACGCAGATCACCTTCAAGCCGAACTGGACGAAACACGCCAAGGCCGCGCCCTTCCGGCGAAACGACGACATGCTCTCCGTCATGCCGGCTGGCGTCATCGTGTTTCCCGGCTCGGGTATATCAGGCAACCTCGCCGACAAGGCACGTCGCCTTGGTATCCCGGTCTGGCAGAAGACAGGAGACGGCGCGTGAGCGCCATTTCTTGAAAATATGGAAAACATGGAGTATATGGAAACCGAAGCGGAGACCATATTGATGAAGCAGTTCACGACAGGCGATCTCAACAAACAAGTCGGCGACGTCACCGATGCGGCAAGCCGCGAGCCGGTCGTTCTCACCCGTCACAACAAGCCGCGTTTTGTGCTGATGAGCTACGAGCATTATGAGCGCATGCGCACCGGTGGCGATCCGCGCCGTGCCTATCATATCTCTGAAATGCCCAACGAGCATGTCGCACTGTTCGACGAGGCGCTCGATCGGTTGGCGCGCGGCGAAGGCTACGACGATGAGCCGTGAATTCCGCCCCGGTGAGGTCATCTCCTATCCCTATCTCTGGGCATGGCAGCAGCAGCGCGGCGAGACCGAGGGGCGCAAGCAGCGCCCGGTCTGCGTCGTCATCGCGATCCGTGGCACTAGCGACGGAAACACGCATCTGGCGCTTCTGGCCATCACCACCCAGCCGCCGCAGGCAGGCCGGAGCGCTCTCGAAATCCCTGATATCGAGCGCAAGCGCGCCGGCCTTGGCGACTTGAAGCAGAGCTGGATCATGGTCGACGAGTACAACTACGATATCGTCGAGCGCTCCTGGTACATCGAGCCCGATCAGGACATCCTCGGCCGCTTCAGCAAGTCCTTCATGGTGAAGATTGCCGGCATGTTCGCTGAGGCGCGGAGCCGATCCGGCCGAGTCAACCGCCTCGATTGAGGCGTGCCGGCATCCCGGGTGTGTCTTCCGCCGTTGGGTATCGCTGGCGCGCCGTCGATGCTCAATGCCGACCCTGGCAGCGTCGGCTGGCAGGCTGCCGGCCGTTCTCGACCGATCTTGGCACCTCTCCATCACCGGACGCCGGAGCAACGCCCCGAAATCATGCCCGGTCACCCACAAGAGCTTCAGTGCAACTGAAGTCCCGTCAGGGTGGATGGCAATTCGAATGCAGCGTTGACCGAAGCGATCTGTGCAGACGGCGATAGGCTAGGTCGGGCGGATCAGACGCATCTAGTTCAGCCCATTGACAGCGAGAGTGCATTGACCTGAACGCCGGCAATGCCCGACACGAGCGCTGCACGTCCGGCGGGCCGCAAACCGGTCGCCACGACAGGACTCCCGCCGACGTCGCACTCAGAGACCATTCCCGTTCTTCATGTCGCCTTTCTAAGGGACCGGCCGCGACCAGCGTCAACCCGCAAGGGGTTCCCCTGCGCTGCGCTCCGGTGACGCCTGCGGCGCGGCCCCTTCTTCGGGCGCCATCGGGAATGGTCCCGATGCAACGAAGGAGACACCACCATGGCTACCACGATCGCAACCCTCACCGAAAAGACCGACGGCACACTCGAAGGCATCTTCGCCACCATCCGCGTCAACGCCCCGATCGCCCTCGTCCCGAACGCCAACAAGGCGAGCGAGGAAGCCCCGGACTACCGCATCATCCACCGCAAGACCGGCTTCGAGATCGGCGCAGGCTGGAACCGCATCTCCCGCCAGACCGGCGAGGAGTACATCTCTACGAAGCTCGAAGCACCCGAAATCGGCGTGATCTTCGGCAACGTCGCCCCCGCCCCCGGTGGCGAGCCCGGCAAGAAGGTCATCCTCTGGAACAGCCCGGCCTGAACCGGACCGCCGGCCCCGAAATCGGGGCCGGCGTCCTCATTCCAAAGGAGGCCGCCATGAGCCGCTACACGATCACTGTCACCCGAACCGCATCCCGCCACGCTGACCCGGATGCCACTATCGGCTACGACCGCCCGCTTCAGACGTTCTTCCTCCAAGCATTTCCGGACGCGGATGGCGAGGATCTTGAACTCTGGCTGGGCACGGAGTTCCGGGAGTTCGAAACACTGTCGCAACTGAGGACCGCGGCAATCGCACGCGGTTTCGACTTCATACCCTTGGCGTCCGGCATTCTTCACAAGCTGCTGGACGACCATGCCCGCGAAGCGCATCACGCGGTCAGCGACACGATCATCCAGGATCTCCTTGAGCGGACGTCCGCGCGCTGATGCAAATTCAGAACGGAAATAGCCCGGCACGGCGCCGGACTATTTTTTTGCTTGTCTGGCAAGATTACTTGTTCAGCGCATCCTTGAGAGCCTTGGCTGGCGTGAACGCCAGTTTTTTCGCGGCGGCAACCTTGATCGTCGCGCCAGTCGCGGGATTGCGAGCCTCGCGCTCCGGCGTTTCTTTGACTTTAAACTTGCCGAAGCCGGGGAGGGAGGTCTCGTTGCCGGCCACCGCCGCCGCGGTGATCGAGGCGATGACCGCCTCGACGATGGCTTTTCCCTGAACCTTTGTAAGGCCGTGCTCGCCTGCAATCTTGTCGGCGATTTCATTGGTGGTGGTCATTTCATGTCTCCGCATCGTGTTTGACCCGGAATCCCTGCCATCGCCATCAGGAACTGTCATCGACACGCTGCTGCAAATGGCCGGAAACTCCGGGATCTCCACAGTTATTCACGTGCGACAGGTCAGATGACCCGAAGACGGGCATCGAGCCCGCCTTCGGTTTCGGGTGCGATACGGAGAGGAAATGTCTGCTCAGTCCGTCCGAGGATGTCATGGGTGCATGACGGCATCAAGGACGAGCGGTGCCCCCAATTTTGCCTCCGCTCCGGTTCCCTGCGCTCCGACAAAATCGGCTCCCCCACTCGCCGGCTCCGCCGGTCGCTGGCGCGATCCTTGACCCCGCCACGCCCCCATGACCGCGCGCGTCGTCTTTCACAAACGTCAAGGAGACGACGATGCTTCTGGAACAATACATTGAAGAGCTTTGCCTCGAACTGCGCGAAGCAATCGACCCGGCCGAACGCCGCGAAATCGAATCCGAGCTGGAGCTAGCACGCGCCGAACTGGCCGTGATCACCGCAGAGCAGGAAGGCGCAATCGACGCCGAGCCACCCTTCTGAGGGAGGCCTTTGCCATGTCGCCTGGTGTGATGCGCCGGGTCGACCGGCGCGTCACGCCCGAAGCATCGCTTGGCCGTCCCTCCATCCGTCATCGATCAAGCAATCACCTCTCGCGGTAAACGTGATCTCGGGCCGTAGCCGCGCCTCCGCTTCTGCCGCAGGAGTTGGAGGAAGAGCCCAACCGCTTCCTCTTCCGTCTCGAAATGATGGATCAGTCTTTGGCCTCTGGCACCGATGCGGCCCCATCGGCGGATCAGACAGGCTTCGCCGAACAGGTTGTGCTCGATCGACATCGCATAGTAGCGCGCCATGTTCTTCCTGGCGTCCGTGCGTTCGACATAGAGCTGGTAGCGCTGCGCGATCATGGAACACAGAATCGGACACGGAACTCTTTGCGTCCAACGACATATTTGAATCGGCCGGTGTTGATTGATTCACGGCGATGATGATTGGTGGATGACCCGGGCGAGCCGCTTGCGGCGGACGGTGCTATTCACTTTCGCTCACGGAGTCCGCAGGCGGTCTCCGCCCATTCGGGTCACGCCCCTCTCGCGGTTGCCGCGCCCTAGCGCGATTGTCGGGCGTCAGGGGAAGCGGAAAGACTGCAGGGCCGGCTGCGCTCGGCAAGCGGTCACGGCGCCTGCCGGCGCCGTGGTCTATCTCTCTCTGACTTCCTATTGTCGCATTCGCCCCGGCGGCCTCAAGGACATCGCGGCCCCTCCAATTTTTCCGCCGCGCCGCTGACGCGACACGACGAAAAAATCGGTTCCTCCGCTCGCCGCCGCTGGCGGTCGCTAATCGCGATCCTTGACCCCTTGGGTCGCCAATGCGGGCGCCTTTTCGTCAGAACGAAAAGGAGGCTTCTTATGTCTGATTTCAACTTTCTCATGTTCTATGCCAAGCTCGCTGGCTTCAAGCTTCTCGTGAGCGCAAACCGTATCGGTTGCGAGGATGAATTCTCAAAGACGCTCCACGACCGCCTGCTGGCCGGTCTCGATGCAGCGATCGACTCGACGCGCCACATCATGGATCTGCAGCGCGAGCTGCTTTCTGGAGATGATCCAGACGGCATGATCTCGTGCGAGCTTCAAGGTGCGGAAGAAATCCTCGCCCGCTGCAGGATTGTCCTGCTGGATGAGTTGGAGATCGATTTCGACACCCACGAATATCGGGTCGACGGCGGCGAGTGGTATAACGCACTGTCGGCAGACTGCGACGGCATCGAGATCAGCTATCCGACGACCGTCTCTGTGAGCGATACGGAGATCGGTCCCCTCGCTACGATCATCCGTGATATTGCGCGCGAGACCGGCATCGCCATCAGCGTTGCGCGCGTCGTCTACGATTGAGGTTGCAGGGCGAGAGGCGGCGGAGCCGCCTCTCGCCTTTCGTCTTTTGCGTTGGCTTGACCGCTTGCAGGCATCGAGCCTGCGCACGGTTTTGAGGAGAAAGACTTGCCGCCTCTCCCCTCAAACTCCCCTCTCCCTGTGGTGCGGGTCGAGACCCGCCCGGCCTTTCGGGCCGGTTAAGCGGACGCTGCCGCGACTTCCCCAAACAAGACGGAGAGGACGAGTACCTTGCGCTACGCCCTCATGCTTCGGGCATTCGCTCCAGGTGCTCGTCCTCTCCTGCGGGGCGCTCGCCGTCTCATCGTTCGCATGTCGTTGATACCCGTCACCTCCGGTGACGGTTCTCTCGACTGCTCACGACGACGGCTCGCTTCAGCATCTTCTAACCAATCGGCCTGGCCACCGTGCTGTTCCTCGGGCGCGGATCACAGGCCATAGCCTGTGATCGCTGTTGCTTTGTCTGACGACTCGCAACAGCATCGGCGCCTCGGGCACGGTGGCCAGGCCGATTGGTTAGAAGATGGCAGGATAGGCTATTGGTATACCATTAGCCGTTTCGCCCGAGGGGCGATCGCCTCAAAGGCGAGCGAGGGTTTCCCGGTCTTTCATTTCTCAAACGAAACAAGGCCATGAGGGAGAGACGTCGAGCCGGTAGGAGGGGAGGCTGGGAGCCGGCTCTTTGGGGCAAGAGTCTCCGGCCGCTGTGAAATGCAGCAGCATCTAGGAGATCAGGCGCTTGCGCTAATCGGCGAATGGGCGAACCCGTCGATAGGTGGTTCGCCGATTGGACCGGCTTGCGAATGTGCGAATAGGCGAATCCGTGCATATGTGAATAGGTGCGTCACCGTTTGGGCGTATCGGTACGTCGGCGAATGAGTGGAGCAGTGATTGGGCCATCGGGTGAAACGGCAGATCGGCGAAGCAGCAAATCCGTGAAATGGTGAGACACCGATCCGGCGAATGCGTGTTTAGGCGATCCCGTTAATCAGCGAATCGGTGAATACGCAGATCGCTCAATGGGTGTTTGCGTGGGCGCGCGATTGGGCGGCTCAGCGAACAGCTCATTCTGCGAACAGGCATTTGAGCGATCCGGCGCATCGGTGAATGAGGGATTCACCCATTTCGCGAAACGGTGAAAGCGCGTCCCCGCGGTCTGCGTCTTTGGACATTCCCTCAATTGGCAAGGTTATAATCGCAATCCTGGTTGCTGCGGTTTTCGCAACAACCAAGACGGCGACAACATGACTTCGGCAACGCCTCTATTGAAACCGTCAGCGTTAGCGGGGCCAACTGAGCGACGTGATCAACCGAGCATCTACATATCTACCACGGACCCCGACATGTCTAAGTCTCAGGCTTTTTCCCGCTTGAGCAAGCCATCTGCTACTGATAAAATTATACCGGAGTATAAGTTATTCATTCGGTCAAAGCTGGGGACCAGGCGGTATTCAGTTTCTTCAAGAATGGGGTTTGACACTGATACACAATCGATCCCTCCTGACGAAAGAATGGTACAAGGTGCCATTTTCAGCGGACTGCCCGGGCTGTGGTGCACAGACGCGGTCCGCCGCTGTCGTGGTTGGCCCTTCGAGTTTGTTGGGTGACGCAGGGTCCGCGCCGGGATGCGAAATACTGGTGAAGTCCCACGGGCCACTTGATGCATTCGCATTCGTCGAGGCGCTGGGCGGCCAGACCGAAAATGTTGAGCGATCCGTCGTCAACCGCTTCCATAGCGCCTTCGCTTTTCTGGGCGGCCAATTGACATCGATTTGCGAACACTGCGCAGAAAATCTTCCACCCGCTGCAATCCGCTCCGCGGTCATGAACGGCTTTGTTCGACTTGGCCAAGAGCGCCTTCTAGTGAATGAGCGCTTGCTACTCTTTGCCTCTGACGCGGTGCTGACGGAGTTTTGTGGGGAGACCTCTATAGAGGAAAGCGCAATGCGCGATCCGGATTATGCACTCTTGCTAGTCTGCGACACGGAAAGCGAAATCGGCGAAACCGGCACGATCGAACTCTGGCATAGCGTTGCACGTGATGACTACACCATCGTGGTCAAAGGCCACGAGGGCCGCGAGATGTTGCGCGACGCCTTCAACGATGACCTGAAGGACGTCGTGACAACCATCTTCGACCTCGGTTTGATGCTCACCCAGCTTCACCTAGCTCAGCCATCCTCACCCTATTGCGGGCTTGCCCGCGATCTTTTTCTCGAAGCCCTCGAAAATGCCGGTTATCGGCAGGCAAGCTAGAAAGCAACACTATGCGGACTTTCACGAAGCTCTTCGGATCTCTGGCGGCGATTACTGTGCTGGCCGGATGTGCTCATCAGGTTGAGGGGCCGCGACCACAGCCGCGGGCGCCGTTTGCGTATCTCAGCCTCACAGCTTGCAAAGCCTATCGGGACAACATCGTCGAATGCGTGCTGGAATATGGCACCGAATCGGACGCCAGCGTCTTGGTCCCGTCCAGGAGAGGGGCCTGTCGATTGCCGACGATGGCCAACGCTACCAAGTCGAGTCCTGCTATCAGGTGACGAGGATACAACCGGAATTGCCCAATTTCGTGTGCCGAATCTCTGTCGCCCGATCAGGTGCGGATGCTGGTTCGGTCCTGGTCAAGGGCGGGACGGCCGTACGTCTCGCCCGCATTTTGGGTGACCGCGAACAGCTCCAGTATCGCTGGAACCCAGACAAATGGTCACGCCTACGCGATTGATTCTTCTCGGGAAACCGTCGCTCCTACCTTTTGCCACGACGGCATAATTACACTCCAGTTAAATTTTTGGGTTGATTTCCGTGGAGGAATGCAGTTCAAATTCTTATACCGCAGTATAATTTGCACTGGTTCAGCCATGGAACGCGTCCCGCTTTCGCCTGAAAACAGACCGCACAACACACGGTCGCGAAGCGCACTGTGGATCGCCGGAACATCGGCCTTATTACTTACAGGTTTTGCCTCCGGCTCAGACGACAGCAGCGGTCATATTAGTTCGGGAATATCGCCACAGGTCGATCATCGTTCGAGCGGCATTGAGCCGAAGGCGGACAAGGTCGCGGTCCTACCGCCACCAAATCCGGCGTCATCTGGTTTTGTTGCTTCGTCGCAGGATGTGCCGACGATCGATTCCACCAACTTCGACGAGCGATTTAACGGACCGATCGTTGAAGATCTGTTCCGATCCAGCGCTGCCCCCTTGGATGTGATCGAAGGGTCGGACAGGGCTGGGCGATCATCCGGAGATGCGGCTGGCAGCACGAATGCACGGCGCGACAGCGCCGTGCATTCGCTTATCAGCGTCTACGCGCACGATCAGTCGTCCGGTCCTCCGATCAACGACCCGGCAACTGACCCTCAGATCGATGTCAGCGCGACGCCGACACAGGCCCGTCCCAGTCTTCTATCCGGAGTCCCGGAGGGCTATGCCAGGCTCGCACTGACAATCGCCGGAAAGGAGGACGTTGACCCGAATTGGGTGCTTTCGGTCATGCGAGCCGAGAATGCCAGTTTCGATCCACGCCTCGTCAGCCCCGCCGGCGCCGTCGGATTGATGCAGGTTATGCCGCGGATCGGTGATGCTTTCGGTGCGACTGATCTGACCGATCCCGAACAGAACATCCGCGCGGGCACGCGGTTTCTTCGCGTTCTGATCGCCAAGTACAGAAATCCTGTGCTGGTCGCTGCCGCCTATAATGCAGGCGAGCCCAACGTGGACCTTCGCCATTCCCTGCCGTTGATCCGCGAAACCGCCGACTACGTCACCCGTGTCGTCGGGTATTACACCGGCACAGCGGCCACGCCGATTGTCTCGCCCACAACCCGAACTTCGGCGAATGTTTCCAGCTCGCCGCGCCACAGTGGGCCTGCCGAGCGGGCAAAATCCCCCATGCTTGTTTTCTCAGCCGCAACGCCGATCCCGCCAGACGTTCGTCCTCAACATGAGGAGGAGCGGAAGAACACCGGTGGGCCGGTCAAAATTGTCAAGGAAGAGGTGTTTAGATGAATCCGATCGCGTTGGCAGTCCAGACGGCCATTCTCTACAGCAGCGTTGCCTGGTCCTCCATGGCCAGGCGAAAATGGCTCGGCAACGCCGCTATCGTGGTTGCCGCGAGCTTGATCCTGCTCATCAGTCAATACGAGCCGGCAGCGGCGCAAAACCTCGATCGTCTGCAACAGGCGGCAGATCGCCTGGTGCAGTTCTTCACCGGCCCGTTCGGTCGATCTGTCGGAGCAATCGCTTTCATCGGCATGTTTCTCGCCGCTGCCTTCGGATACTGGTCCTGGGGCGCCCTCCTGCGCGTCGCCGGTTGCCTTGCCGGCATGTTTGCCGCAGCCGAGCTCGTCGACTTCCTCGCCGGCGGGGGAGCATGACCATGGCGGCAGGAAACGACGCTGACGGTGGTGACGACTATATCGAATCCTATCCCGTCATCCTCGCGCTGACCCGCCCGCCGACGGTCATGGGGATTCCCTACACCTATTTCCTCGCTGAGTGCTTCGTCTCGCTGATGGCCTTCATGATCCTTGGATCCATCCTCTGGTTTCCGGTCTCGTTCGTCGTCCTGCACGGCATTCTCTATGTGCTCACCGTCAAGCTCGACCTCTGGTTCTTCGAGATTGTCGGACGCCTCAGCATGTGTGGCGTCAACCCGCTTGGCCGGAAGCTCGGTGGTGGCGTCAGAACCTACGGGGTGTGAGCGATGAACACGATGGCGAGATCGCTGAAAGGCAGTCTATCGAAGGGTTGGGAAATTTTCGCGGATCGCCGTGTCGCAACCCACGTCCCTTTCTATGTGCCGATCGAAAACGGCATCATTCGCCTGAAGAACGACTGCCTCGTCTCGACCCTGAAGCTCACCGGCTTTTCTTTCGAGACCGCCGATATCGAAACGATCAACATGCTGCAGCGGCAGCGTAACGCCGGCTTCCGTGCGATCTCCTCGATCGGCAGCTTCGCACTCTATACGCATGTGGTCAGACGTAAGGTCGCGCCGTCGTTGCCGTCCGTCTTCGCCGATCCCTTTATGCAGCGCCTCGATCACGTTTATCAGGCCAGCATCTCGAAGAACGAGATGTTCGTGAACGACACTTATGTTTCCCTCGTCGTGCGCCCAATGTTCCGGAAGGGCTCGGCGCTTTCCCGCCTCATGGGCGCCGGCGGCACGATCGTGCGCAAGGAACAATTCCGGGCAATGCGCGACAAGCTGATCGAGGCGACGCGGGCACTGGAGAAATCGCTTTCCGTCTATGCCCCGAAGGTTCTGCGCGACGTGCAACGCATACAGGTTGACGTCGGCGACAACAGGACGATCTTCCGCGACGTCTCAGAAGACATGGTGATTGACGAAGCAGCCCGCAAAGTCTGGTTCTCCGAACAATGCGAGTTCTTTTATACGCTCCTCAATGGCGGACGCGTCCGGCCGATCCGGCTTGGAAACATTCCGATCGACGAGATGTTGCCGGCCCGCAGGACATCGATCGGCAACCGCGTCATTCACCTGCAGGGCGACAGATCGGACGACGATCGTTACGCGGCGATGGTCTCTCTTAAAGAATATCCGCCAGAGACCGGTGCCGGTATGCTCGACTATGTCCTTAAACTGCCATTCGAGCTGGTGCTGACCCAGTCGATGTCCTTTGTCGACGATATGACGGCGCGTAGCCGGATCGAACGGCTGGACCGCCAGATGACGAAGGCCGACGAAGGCGGATCGAGTGTTCAGGCCAACCTTGACATCGCTCGGGACGAACTTGCCCGCAAACGGGTCGCCTTCACCGAGCATCATCTCACCGTGATGCCGATCGCGAAAACCACAGCCCAGCTTGACGACGCGGTCGCCCTGATCGGCAACGAACTTGGCGCACTCGGCGCCTCCTATGTCCGCGAGGACCTGAATGCGGAGCCCGCCTACTGGGCGCAACTGCCTGGCAACCAGGCCTACATCGCGCGCCGCGCACTGATCTCAACGCTGAACTGCGCCGGCTTAAGCAGCTTTCACGCCTATCCCTATGGCAAACCCGACGGCAACCACTGGGGGCCGGCGATCACGATCTTCGAGACGACGTCAGGCACGCCCTTCTTCTTCAACTTCCACCAGGGTGACGTCGGGCACACGACCGTTTTCGGCCCGACCGGGTCGGGTAAGACCGTCATCATGTCCTTTCTTATCCTGCAGGCCTACCGCGTTAGTCCCCACCTGAAGACGATCGTCTTCGACAAGGATCGCGGCCTCGACATCATGGTGCGGGCGGCGGGCGGAACCTACATGACGCTGGAGCCCGGCCAGCCGTCAGGTTGGAACCCGCTGCTGCTCGAGGATACTGAGGAGAACTGCGTTTTCCTCTACGGGCTCCTGAGCTTCATGCTGAAGCCGTCTAAGGAAGGCGAAAGCCTGACGCCGCAAGAAGAATCAATCATCCGCAATGCGATCAAATCCGTCCTCAAGACGAAGGACAGGTCGTACCGCCGTCTTTCGTCGTTGCGCGCACTGCTCGCCGGCAGCGAGAGGACCGAGGGCAGCCTGATCGCCCGGCTCGACAAATGGGTCGACAAGGGGCCTTACGCCTGGCTCTTCGACAATGCCGAGGACAATCTTGATATCTCGCGACCGATGATCGGCTTCGACATGACGTCGATCCTCGACGATCCGACGGTGCGCACCGCAGCCCTTCTCTACATGTTTCACCGGCTGGACGAGATCTACGACGGCAGGGCGCCGATCATCAATCTGATGGATGAAGCCTGGAAGCTGCTCGACGACGACGAGTTCAAGCGCACCATGAAGGACTACTTCAAAACCATCCGAAAGCGGAACGGTCTCGTCATCTTCGGCACGCAGTCGGCCGACGATGTGGTGCGCTCCAGCGTCAGCCGGACGATCATCGAACAGACATCGACGAACATCTTCTTTGCCAATCCGAAGGCGGATGAAGGCTCCTACATGGATCACTTTGGCCTGTCGCGGGCAGAGTTCGAATGGGTGAAGAACGGCGATCCGAGCTCGCGTTTCATGCTGATCAAGCAGGCAAAGAACAGCGTGATCGCCCGCGTGGACATGTCTCACATGCCGGACTTCATCAAGGTGCTGTCCGGTCGCGAGGAGACGGTCCGCGAGGTGGAGATGCTGCTCGACGAATATGGCGACGATCCAAAAAACTGGCTGTCGAAATTCTGCGACTGGGATGGGGTGGCGGTCGATGAGCAACGCAAAGCGTCTTGAGAGAGCCGCGGCCGGCGCTTTCGCCATCGTCGCACTTTTCGCCGGAACCGCGGGCCATGCGCAGGTACCGGTGATCGACAACGCTCGGCAAAAGATCCAGCAGGCGACCCTGAACTGGTATCAGTCCTATCAGGCCGATACTCGCAAGGTCAAAGGTGCCTCGGGCGGCACGACCGATAGCTTCGCGCCCGGTCAGGGTTCGGGGGCGCCCGCCGATTGCTCGGCCGACGGCATGGGTGGAAACGCTGCACCGGCTGCGCCAGCCCAGCGGACGCCGAGCCAGCAGGAAGTCGCCAGCATGGTCGAAGAGGAGGCGATCCGGCAGGGTGTCGATCCGAATTTCGCACTGGCGATCGCCGAGCAGGAGTCCCGCTTCCGCCAATCGGCACGGTCGGCGGTCGGCGCCACCGGTGTCATGCAACTGATGCCGGGTACCGCCGCGCAGCTCGGCGTCAACCCCTATGACACGCGCGACAATATTCGCGGCGGCGTCAAATACATCAAGCAGCTCCAGGGGATGTTCGGCGACCGCTACGACCTGATCGCCGCCGGCTACAATGCCGGCCCCTATCGGCTGTCGCTGCAGAACGGCCAGATTCCCAACATTCCGGAGACCCAGGACTACGTCAAAAAGGTCTCTGCTTATTATGCCCGCAACAAGGCTCAGAATGGCGATCGGACGCCAACGGAGGCCCCAACCGAGACCGAAACCGCCAGCTACGGGAATGGCTGCGGCGAGCAGTTGAAGAAGGCCGTCGACCGCAACACGCAGGCGCAGGTCGAGCGAGGTTCGGTGTGGAACGATCTGCTTGGAAAATCCATCGCAGCGAACCAGCAATATCTCCAGCGCCTGCAGGCGGGGCTGCAATCGTCGTCGGCAAGCCTGCGCGGCAGTGGTGGTGGAAATTCCGGAGATCACGACGGCTCGCTTGTCATGGCCGAGATTCGGTGCCCGACCAACATCATCGACACCGGTGGCACGCGCTGTTTTGCCGTGCCGACCTCTGCCACCACCGAACAAATCCAGCGCTGGCTGTCCGACCTGCAGGATGAGGCGCGCAGCAATGGCACGGTTGCGACCTTCACGGCGATGCAGGATCCAGCACTCGGCCTCGTCACGGTCGTCGATTCCCGGCCGACAGCAAACTGAACAACGAAGTGAGGTTAGGCATATGAAGACAGCAGTGATCGCACCGGCATTCGCCATCCTACTCGTCTCACACGCACATGCGCAGGTCCCCGTCAAAGATTCGGAGAACATCTCCATCAGTCAGGACATTAAGCGCCTGTCCTCCGAGATCCAGCAGGACACCTCCGTCGTCAAAGACAACACGACGAAAACCCTTCAAGCGATCACCGGAGACCGGACGCAGGATGCCAGCCAGTTTGCAAAGCTCGCGACCGGCAATGGCTTCAGCATGGGACAGGCGCCAGACTTTAGCACGGTGCTATCGAGCAACGCCGCAGTGTTCGGTGGGATCGGCGGCCAGTTCCAGAACACCGCAGCCAAACTGATCAACGGCCTCAACCTCGTGAAGATGGTGGTCGATACCGTCAAGGGCGGCGAACTCTCGGGCGCAAACCAGGCCTATTCGCAGGGGATCAATGCCCTGACGACGCTGACGGCCCTTACCGACGCGATGAACAGCGCCACGAAAGATCGGCAGAACTCGTTCATGCAGGCCACACAGCAGATCGGAACGGCGAAGGATCTGAAAGGGGCCTTGGAGGAGAACACCCAGATGGTGCTTCAGGGCAACCAGACCGCCAACGAGGCTGTCGGCTCGCTGAACAACCAGGTCATGCTCCTGAACCAGCAGTACAAGGCAGCCCTTGCAACGTCGTCGCAGAACCTCAAGACCTTCGCCCCGCTTCCCGACAGCGTGATGCGTGACGGTGCGACGCAGACGCAAGGCGCTTCGGTTCGCGATCAGCTGAAGGCCCTTGAGGATCAAAACCAGTGAGGGCGTTTCTTGTCTTGATGTTCACCGGTGCAGTGCTCGCCGGTTGCGCCGGAAAGTACGAGCAGCTCGCGAAATGCTCGGCTGACGAAAACCCTGTGCCGGCACTCGGTTTCGTATCCGAGCCCACGACCACGGCCGTTGAGAATGCGGTCGCGGGCGCCGTCAAGCACGATTGCGGCCCGATGCGACCGGTCAATAATTTTCAGGATGACACATGGATCCCGTCAGCTACGCAATAAATTTCTATGGCGACGCGCTTCGATATTTCGACAAGATCAACGAGGCCTCTCTGGAAAGGGCCTGGGGGCTGTTTGCCGAAAACAGCAACCTCGTTTCCGGCATCCTCGCGATATTCCTGATCCTCTATTTCCTCTGGGGCGCGCTCGGACTGTCTAGCGTTTCGCTTCAGGACATGGCGATCACAGCATTCAAGATCACGCTTGCCTATGCCCTCATCATGTCCTGGGCGCTCTTCTACGACAATATCGGCCAGTTCGTGCTGTCGGCGCCCCAGGATCTGGGATCCGCGATATCTTCAGCGATGGGTGGGCAATCGGCCGGAACGGACATCGCCCAGCAAGTCGCCAGCATGTCGCGAAAAGTCTACGACTTTGCCATGCAGCTCTTCAATTCCTACGAGTCCGGATGGCTGCCGAATGTGACAGGCGCCGTCGTCGTCTTTATCGTGCTGGTCTTCGGACTGCTGCCGATGCTGCTGATCCTCACAGGCGTCACGCTCTTTGCCAAGATGATCACCGCCGTCATGCTTGCAATCGGTCCGATCGCCATTCTCTGCTATTTCTTCGGCATTACCCGCTTTGTCTTCGACGCCTGGGTGAGGGGCGTTGCCTACGGCATGTTCATGCTGCTCTTTACCTATATCATGGCCGGGCTGTCGTTCGGATTCCTGATCGGCATGATGGATACGATCAACGGCGACATGGCCACCAAGGAGAACGCACTGGCGATCGTGCTCGCCATGGTGCTCTACCTCGCGCTGATCTCCTATTTCATCTTCCAGGTACCGGATTTCGCCCGGACCTTCGCCTACGGCGCGGCCTTCTCCAGCGTTCCGGGCGGGGGTGGCGTGGACACGGCCTACAATACCGCGCGCAGGCGCCTCTCCTCCAGTAATTCCCGCGCCGGCCAGGCTGCGGCAATAGCACTTAGCACGCTAGCCGGCCCAAGGGGCGCCGTGACGGCCGCGGCACTTGCGGGTCGCGGCAGTGTCGCGGGCGCCGGCGCTCTCGGCCGTATGCTTACCAATCGCCGTCGCAACAGCGAATGAGGCTGTGGCGACGAGGATCAGAGATTTACTCATTGCGACTTCGAGGTTTGAGATTTGGCATTGTTCAAAAGGCAATTGAAGCCGGCGCCGGCCGATCGTGTCCCCGGCCCGCAAGACATCTACGATCAACACCTCTCATGGGGGGAGAAGAACCGCTCGCTGCGGACATTGATCGGTCTCATCCTGCTGGTCTTTGCAGTGGCAGGCTGGATCGTCGCGGGCGTTCTGTCCTTTTCCGTTGCGCAGCTCTTTCCGCTCGTTCGAACCGAGGTCGTGCCGCTGATCGTCGACAAGAACACCGGCTACATGGAGACAGTGACGACGCTCGACAAGGACCGCTCGAACGTCTCCGAAATCCAGGCCGTTCGCGCCTCGTTTGTGGGTAACTACGTCATCCGCCGCGAGACCTACGATCCCCGCTATCTCTCCGAAAACTTCGACATGATCGCCCTCTGGTCGGATCCCGATGCGGCAGCCTTCAAGGATTATTCGGAGTGGATGAACCCTTCCAATCCGAGAGGCCCGGTCAAGACCATGGGAACGACTGGCGAGATCCGGCCGGAAATCCTGTCGGTCAATCCGCTCAACGCCTCGACCATGTCAGTGCGCTTCGAGACGAGAGAGCGGGAGCGGGGAGGCGAGGTCGTCAATCGGTGGTCCGCGACGGTTCGCTACCGGCAGATCAATCTGCCTGCCAGCAATCGGGTTAGGCTCTATAACCCGCTCGGCTTCGTGGTCACCGAATATGTGAAAGTTCCTGAAACCATGCCTTCGGGGCTCGTTCAATGAGTCGGAGGATGGCTGGAATGATCATGTCACTGCTCCTGGCAACATCATCGGCGCAGGCCGAGCTCATTGCCCGGCCTGGCAGGCTCGATCCTCGGGTGCGGACCTTGCCCTATTCGGCCGAGCAGGTCTTCGTCGTGACCGGCACTTACGGGATGGTGACGACCATCCTGTTCGGTGCCGATGAGGAGATCACGCAGGTCGTCGCCGGTGACACGGTCTCCTGGCAGATACTCACATCGGCTGACAGGCGCTCCCTCACCCTGAAGCCGATGGAAAAAGACGCGCCGACCAACCTCTCGGTCGTGACCACAAAGCGCACCTATTCGTTCGATCTGGAGGTGAACGAGAGCAAGGCCATCCAGAACCAGACCTTCAAGCTGCAGTTCATGTACCCAGAAGACGCTGGTTTGAAGGGCACGGCCGAGCTTTGGAAGCAGGCGCAGGACGCCGAGCGCAATCCCAACATCAAGAACATCCGCCGTGACAAGGTCAATTACGACTATGGCTTCAAGGGCAGCGATGCCGCCAAGCCACTGTGGGTGTTCGACGACGGCCTGAAGACCTTCATGAAATTCACCGGCGATGTGCCGGCGATCTTTATCGTCGATAACAAACGGCGGGAGAGCCTCGTCAATTATCGCCGTGAGGCGGACTACATCGTCATCGACACGGTCTCGCGGCAGTGGACGCTGCGCTACGGCACCGAGAACGAGACCTGCCTGTTCAATCTCAGGACCGCTCCAGCCGATGTGCCGGCGCCGATAGAGGGAGCGGTGGCGCCCAAGCGGCTGGGCTCGGCGGGCGTCAGCGCCGCATCAAAATCACGATAGGGAGGCACGATGTCTGATCCGAACTATCACTCCATCGAAAACGACACAGCGATTGGCGGGCAGGTGAGGCGCTCGGGCATCGGGCTGATGCGGCCGGTCGCCGTGGTGGCGGCGATCGCCGGCATCGGCGTCGTTCTCTATTTCCTGTTTTCCGGCGGGGAGCGGGAACCGACAGTCGACAACACCCCACGGGAAGAGTTCCGTCCGGTCCAGGCGCCGAGAAACGAAGGTTTCAATCCGCCGGCGCCGCCGCCCTTGCCGACTGTCCAGGTGCCCGAGGCGCCACCTCCGCCACCACCCCCTCCGCCGGCCCCTGTGATCCCGGCCCCGGTCCAGATCGCGCCGCCGGTCGATGTCGATTGCTCAAGGGGAAACAACCCGGACAATCCAAAATGCATCGAGCTCGCCCGGCAGGCTAAGCTTCTCGAGCGCGTGCGCTCTACAGCCGTTGTCTTCGATCAGTCCGAACAAACGAACGGTGCAGCACGGGCTTCGTCCGATACTTCAGGAGCTGGTCTGTTCGGGGCGAACAGCACGGCCGGAGCATCTACGGCGATTGGGGACACTGGCGGGGCGGTCGATGGTGATCGCGCCTTTCTGAAAGCGATGGGTGGCCAGGGGGTGGAGGTCTCGGTCGCCGCCGAGAACCGCCGTATCGATGCCTGGATCCCGCAGGGCACGATGATCCGCGGCACGCTGGAGACGGCGGTCAATTCCGACCTTGCCGGCATGGTGAAGGCGATCGTCCGAGAGGATGTCTATTCCTTCGACGGCCGGCGCATCCTGATACCCGCCGGCTCCTCGCTGATCGGCGACTACAAGTCTGGTGTGGAACGCGGCCAGGAACGCCTGTTCATCGTCTGGACGCGCATGATCCGCGGCGACGGCGTTTCGGTCCAGCTCGGCTCCTACGGTACGGACCGTCTCGGCCGCTCCGGCATGACAGGTGTCGTCGATCGGAAATATTGGGAGCGGTTCGGACCGCCGGCGCTCCTGACCATGATCGGCGGGGTGACGCAATACATTGCCCAGCTCGGTCAGAAACAGGATCGCAACATCACGATCGTCAATACGGACGGAACCGTGACCAGCATTCCCCAGGATAACGGCACCACGTCACAGGATCGCGCGCGCGAGATCGCCTCCGAGACCATCGCATCGGGCATCCAGCAATTGGCGACCGAGGCCTTCCAGGATACGCGCAACATCAAGCCGACGATCCATATTGCTCAGGGCTCCGATATTACGGTGTTCGTGACGCGGGACCTTGATTTCTCGGATCTCTATCCGGACCCGGTGCGCGAAGAGTTCGACCGCTTGCGCAGAAAGAAGGCCGCCAAATGAACGCGCGCCTGTCGATCTCCGCCGAACAGCATTTTCTCTCCGAGGCGCTCGAACCCATCCGACCTTTTCTCGACGATCCCGTGGTGGTCGAGATTTCTTGCCAGCGCAGCAACGAAATCTGGCTCGAGCGGATCGGCCAGCTCAGCATGATCAGGCAAGAGATCGATGGGCTTGATCAGGAGGCGATCCGCCATATGGCGTCCCGCGCTGCCTCGTTCACCAAGCAGACCGTCAATGCCGAACGTCCGCTGCTCTCGGCGACGCTCACCGACGGCGAGCGCGTCCAGTTCGTGCTCAATCCGACGTCGGCCACTGGTCACGCCTTTTCCATCCGCAAGCAATTCATCCGACGCTTCGACCTCGACGATTACGAGAGAGCCGGAGCTTTCCGCTTCACCAAGGTGACGGGAGACGACTATATCGATGATGTCGATATCGAGTTATCGCGCCTGCTGCGGGCCGGAAGGACGCGCGCGTTTCTGGAGCTCGCGGCGATCAACCATCGCAGCATGTTGATCTCGGGCGGCACGTCCACCGGCAAAACGACATTCCTCAATACGATGCTGACGGCGATCCCGGACCATGAGCGTTTTATCCTGATGCAGGACACGGCCGAGCTTGAACCGCGCCAGGAAAACGTCGTCTCGCTGCTCGTCTCGAAAGGCGGCCAGGGCGAGGCGCGAGTCACGATGACCGACCTTCTGGCCTCTGCACTGCGCCTCAGGCCCGACCGGATCTTCATGGGCGAACTACGCGGCGACGAGGCTTTCGACTTCCTGAACGCGATCAACACCGGTCATCCGGGATCGATGTCGACCATCCACGCGAATTCTCCGCATCATGCCTTCAACCGGCTGTCGACCCTGGTGCTCAACAGCAATGTTCGCATGGAGCGCGACGACATCATCCGCTACATCCGCTCGATCATCCCGATCGTGGTCCAGTTGAAGAAGAGCGATGCTGCCGGCGGCCGCGGTGTCAGCGAGATCTATTTTGCAGACGAGGTGGACGAAGATGGCAAGCGTATCCACGGGCGCAGAGGCTGAACGCCCGAAGTGGACGAAGTTTCAGGAGGTCTCGGCCTTCACATTCCCGGTCGCCGTTCTCGGCGCCGTGCTGATATGGCTGCTGTTCTTCACGCTGATCTACGACCTGTACGTCACATCCTTCGGGTCGACCTCCTATTACGACTACATTGCGCAGGCCCGCGTTCTCGACAGTATTGCCTACACATGGTCGGTCATCCGCGCGCGAAACACCGTCGGACTCTCGATCTTGGCTCTAGTCCTGGCCTCGCCGTTTCTGTTTTTCCTTTTGTGCTTGTGGATGCTCAAAGGCGGCAGGGCGCTGTCGCGCAAGATCCTCTACCTCCTGCATATCCGGTCGATGTTCACCTTGATCGCGCATACCGCACTCATCTTCGCGGCTGCTTATGCCGCCGTGATCGTCTACGGCGTTGTCTTCTATCTCGTCGCAAGCAGAGCTGGTGGGTATGCCGCTATCGCCGATTATTATGGGGCCCATCTCGCGGCGATGTATCAGGTCCCCTTTGGAGCCACCGACGCGGCCGGTACGTTTCAGCGGCCGTCACGCCAGATAGTGCTTGCGGCGCTCGCCGGTCTGGCCGCGGCGGGAGCGCTGGTCGGGTTTCCGATTGGGGCGGCGATCCAGAAACGCCAGCGCATGATCATGGGCAAGGCGCGGCTGGCGACCCTGAAAGATGCCGCCGATTTCCGGCTGCGCGATAAGCACGGGATTGTGCTCGGTCTCAAGCAGGGCCTTCTTCTGCGCAACGATGGCGACCAGCATGTTATGGTCATCGGCTCGCCGGGACAGGGCAAGTCGCGCGGCTTCGTCATTCCGACGATGATGAGCTTCAAGGGATCGCAGATGGTCCTCGACATGAGCGGCGAGCTGTTCGAGGAGACGTCGGGCTATCTGAAGGACCGGGGCTACGAGATTTTCCTGCTGGCACCAGGATCCAAATTTACAGACGGTTACAATCCACTCGACCTGATCAGTGCCGATCCCAACCAGCGGATCACCGACCTGCAGAAACTGACGCAGATGTTGCTGCCGGAGCGCCTGCGGTCCGATTCCTCCGACTTCTGGGAGGAGAGTGCCAGAATTCTGCTCACGGCGATGCTCGGCTTCGTGCTTGAATGCCCTGATACCCGCAAGTCGCTGAGCGAACTCTACCGCATCCTCAATTCGATGTCGGACGAGCGGAAGGCGATCATCCAGCTGCTGGAAAACTACGAGGCGGTCCTTTCCGACCAGACCCGCATGCAGCTCACGAAGTTTGCCGGCCGGCACGAAAAACTCGGGGAAGGTATCGCGGCGGAGATCGTTGCCAAGCTCAATTTCTTACAGAACCCTCTCGTGGAGGCGCTGACCTCGATTACCACGATCCCGATCGACACGATCAGAACGCGAAAATTGGTGATCTTCATCCAGGCTGACTGGAACGCGATGCAGATCTACGAGCGACTGATCTCGATGTTCATCCAGCAGATGGCCGACAAGCTCGTGCAGATGGGACCGCTACGCAATGGCGAGCACGAAGTGCTGATGATGCTCGACGAGTTCGGCAATGGCGGCCGCATAGACACCGTGCTGACTCTTGCGCCGCTGATCCGCAAGAACGGCGTTCGCTTCGTCTTCATCCTGCAGGACGGTGCCCAGCTCGAGCGGCTTTACCAGCGCTCTGGCCAGAAGATTCTGATGGGAGCTTCGACGATCAAGCTGTTCATGAACTTCCAGAACCAGGAGGACGCGGCCGCCGTCTCAGCCGCCGCCGGAAGGACGACGGAGTGGGTAGAGCAGTCCTCCTATTCCCATCGGCATGGTCGCAGGCAACGATCGATCTCGAAGGTGCCGGTGTCGGTCGACCTTCTTCCCGTCAACACGTTGATGATGATGAAGCCGGAGGAAGCGATCCTTCAGGTCACCGGCATGCCGCTCATGCGCATCATGAAGCTCGACTCGGGTGGCGAGCGGATGTTTTCGAAGGTTCAGAAGTTCAAGCCAGTAATCAGGCCCTGCATGGAGCCGGTCGAGTGGACGATCGCTGATAGCGAGGCCGTCTGGCCCGGCGCGCCAGCGCCTGAAACAACGCCGTTCGCAAGAACGGCGAGCCAATTGTCGGGCGCCGGAATGGACGTCGATTTGGGTGCCATCGAGCGACCCCGGGAGGCACAGAGCGTCCGCTTCATCGTCAAGGAGGGCGTACGTCATGTCTATATCTCGTCGCTCGATGAACTTCGTCAGCGTCTGGATCTCGACGAAACGCGCGAAGCCGGCGTCTCGGAGGACGAGCCTCGGGAGGAAAACCAGAAAGCTGAGCAGAACAAGCGACCCGGTACGACGGCCAATCCCCCAGCAACGCGCCCAGCTGCGCGCGGTTCCGGTCCCATGGAGGTCGAGAACGTCCGTATCGAGATAGATCAGGCGAAGCTGGATCGTAATGTCTATCAGGGATCTCCACGACCTCGACATCGGCTTGATCGCACTTCGGATATCCAAGACGAGGCTGGAACTTCCCCTGGATCGGTCCTCCTGCGGCGACAGGAGGTCCGGGGCGCATTCGGAGCGGACATCAAGGCCTTGAACGACGCAATTTTTGAGCAGGCTGACGCGGGCTCGCTCGACCCGATGGAGTTGAACGCCGATGTCGAGCTCTTGATCGGAACCCTCTCCGGACGCTTGGCTGAGGACAGTTCGAAGGCATTTCTGCGCGAATTTGCCAATCTTGCTCGCGATCCGCTGCGCGAAGACAGCGCGCGACATGACGACGCCGACCGGGTTGAATAGGCGGTAAGTGCCGAAATGGGGAATACGCGCCTGAGATTGGGATGGAACATTTGCCAGTTTTAATTTGGGCTGACGGAAGGAGAAGATGCATGGCCGAAATCAGATACCTCGCAAATCGAGATTTCTATAAAGACGACGGTTTCGAACGGATTGTCGCGGCAGCCAAGGCTAACGCCGGCCGCTGGCTGATGATCAAGGAGCGTGTCGTGGAGAAGCGCGCTATCAAGGCACAACTTTTACGCCGGGGAGTAGGTGTAGATGAGGACCACCTGTTTCCGACGGACCTGACGCCGAGGATCGCCGAACTCGCGGAAGGGCTTGTGTCCGCCATATTCGGCAGCTGCCCACCGGAGATACGATCCCGTGCTCAGGTGGCTCTGATCGAGGCAGCGGAATCCGAGCTTGATGGCGAGTGGGCACACCCATCCCGGGGCGCCTGAGAGCCGCCCAAGATATTTCTACCACGTGGATCATCGACCCGGCGTTCCGCCGCAAGTTTCAGCGATCTCCTAACTTGTCGACGACCCACGCCTGCAGCCGCCGCCCAGTATTTTCAGAATTCGGTCCGGTAAGGTCCTCCGGAAAAATGCCGAAGATTGGCCCGAGGTGCTTCATTCGCGGAATGGTTTTTTCCTTGGCCTCCCGATATTCCTCCGTCTCCATCCCGAAGGCCTCAACGAGGAGTCTGCGCGGTGGGTGATCTCTATATGCAATTTCCAAGACGAAGTCTGGTCTGCAAAGACCTATGGGCGTTTCCGACGCGAAGAGTGGCTTGATAATGGAGATCCGGAGTTCTGGCGCAGCGTCGAAGAGCGATTGCTGAAGCCAGAATAGCAGATGGGAAACGTCACGCTCAAATCCGGACTCGACGGGGAAAAGCGTATCGCCGTTGTAGACCGGCTGGGCGTAGGCCTGCACAGCCCGAGCCGGGCCTTCATCGTCTTCCTGAAAATCCACGTTCAGAAGGGTCAGAAATGGCCCTCGACTTGCCGGATCGCCGCGGAGCGGCTGTCGAACCTTCGCAAGGATGTCCATTGTTCGCGAGGAAGATGCTGGCATGATCGCCTGCGTGGATACGCTGGTTGAGAACAGCAGCATGAACCCGGTGCGGCGAAGTCCTTCAAGCCAGTCGGGGCGGGAGGTCGCAAGCAACCGTTGCCAACGGCTGTCGGGATTCCAATAGTCCGCAGCCCAGGTCGATAGAAGCGCATTTAGTGTCCAGGTCCTGAGCACCCTGAGTTCCCTCGCGGCCGAGCGCAGCCGGGCGAGCTGATTGCCGAGTTTGAGATCGGGCTCGTCCTGTAGCGGCGGGACCACGTTGGTGCCCGCCTTCTCGAGCATTCGCCACAGGATGCCTCCGAGTCGTGATGGCCGGTCGTTTCGTTCTGTCGACCGGGAGGGATCTTGACCTGAGACATCGGCAAGGCGGATGGGAATGGCGGGAAGTGCATCGATGTAGGTGCGATCCGATCTCGGCAGTGGGCGAAGATGAAAGCTACGATCGAAGAGGGCGGGGTCGGCGTCCTTGTCGACATGGAATGGACAGGATGGCGCGTGATTTGGTCGCTTGTCGTGTCGGCCGGGGACCTCATCCTTCGCGGTTAGCCGTCGCAGGGTAAACGTGCGTTCCTGCTGGATCGGGGCAAGTAGCGGCTGGTGTCGCCCGCCCAGACAGTCGCATTCGATCCAGCCATTCATAACCTTGACGCGCCGGATAATCGCAAGCGCGATCACCTCGTCGTCGTTGGAGGCAGCGTTGCCGTACCATGCCCGTAACGCGACCGCCTCGCGGTCGCTCAGTTCAGACAACACATGGGTCGAGCTGTTGCGGACCACGATACGCATGGTTTGCCGTCAATATCCGATCGACCAAAGGCTGAAGCCGAGATATCCGACACCCGCGGCACCAGCGACGGCGATGGCCGTCTCCGCCCAACCGCGAATGTCCCAAAAGCTGCCTTTCCCTGTGCGAGCACCTTCAATCGCAACGGACAGGAAGATGTAGGAGGGGATGACCATCGCATAGCCCAGGGTCAGACTATCTCTAAAGGCCACCCGAGCAGCGACGAATGCGAGTGCCAGGAACAGGGCCGCTATTCCTAACCGCCGCGTGTCAAACCGATAGCCAAACCGCTCGAGCCACACCATCAGTTTTCTCCCTTTGATAGAACCGACAAAAATTTAACCGCAGTTAAAGTTTGGCGCAATTGGAGATTGGTGTACAAACACGGGGAAACATCAATAACAGCGGGAAGCAGGGCCTGACTGGAGCATCCTTCTCGCGGCGTGCAATCGGTCTCTTGCACCGGCTGTCGGCCGCGGTGTATTGAGCGTAACGGACTTGTGAACAGTCGCATGCTAGAGATGAACAACAACCGTTTGCGCTTACCTTCTTGGTCTCAGAATAACGTCATGCATCGAATGAGCGGTAGAACTCTGAAATATTCAAGCAGCTGTCGGCGCGCTCTCGCTTCCCCTTATCGGCGCCTACCGTACGGCGACGCGTTCATGGACCCTCCGGGTGAGGATATCATTCGATGACGCGGGTGAGGGACGATGGCGCTGATCAGCTTTCGAACATGGTTGACCTGAAGTCGCTCTCCTTTCAGGAGCGGCTCGCCATCGGTCTGATGCGATTGAAGGCCCAGCGCCGGTTGACGAACAAGGACCTGGCCGAGCAGCTCGGCGTGTCGGAAGCCTATATGTCTCAGGTCACCCGCGGCATGCGGGATGTCAAGCTGTCGACCCTCGACAAGATGCAGCGCGAGTGGAATGTCACGATCGAGGATTTGTTCAGGGTTTCGGACAGTGACCTTGCTCGGATAGCGGCATGGCGAGCCCGTCGCAGGAAAAAGAAAGCCACTGACGAGCCGACGTAAGTTCTGGCGCGTGACACGCATTCGACGCGGGCTAGTGATTCAGGTTGAACCAGAACCTTTGCTTCACGCCTTGTTCGTCAGGAATATCGAAGAAATAGGGATCCGCGCGGCGCGGCCGCCGCGTCGCGATCTGCTCAGTGCAGCTATCGCCTCGATCGCCGAAGGTCCGCCGTATCACGGCTCCCCTTAGGTCGGCGTCAGAAGCGCGCTGACCGGCAGACCGGCAAATATCGACGGTCTTGATGCATTGATCGGGCTCGCCTCCCCCGCCGTTGTTTCCTTGCGAGCTATAGCCCACCGTCGTTCCTACCGGGCAGTCTTCGTAGGTTTCGTGACCCGGCTTGCCGGCATTGGCCTCATGGCAGATTGGCCACGAAAACCCCGGCTCCTTCATGGCCGCAATGAGCTTTGTCATGGGCGGAACGCAGTAGGGAACCCCGTGCCAAGACGGGTTCTGCGACGCCGCGCAAAGGAGAACTTGGCATCCCCAGGATGCATCCTCGGCATTCGCCGGGGTCGCCGATGGCGCAGAGGCCGAACTAACTATGATTGCGGCCAATATCAGCGTCGGTCTCATTGTTCGCTCCTTCAGATTGTTCATTGAATCTGCGTCCAGGCGCCGTCAATTTTCGCAAAGGAAAGGACGCCCGGTTGCCTGGCCCCGGAAAATGACCCCGTCGTCGTTGTAATGATGCCAGCGCACGTCACACCCGGCGCGGCTTGACGCGGTTTGCATTCAGAAATCCGCATTGACCGCCCCGACTTCGCAATTGCGGCGCTCGCCTCATCGTCGTTGGGAGCGTCACCGCTCGTCTTCTGTAGCGCTTCGTCTTTTAGCCGGGTGATCTCGTGTTCGAGATCGATCTCCTGGCCGCTCTTCCTCACTTCGTTGATCGCATAGCCGCCGAATGCGCCTAACAGGAAGGCGATTACCGCCGCTAGGACCGCGCCACCGGAAAGCTTGTTCATCGCCAGCTTCAGTATCCCTCGATCCCAAGGCGTTTCAGGATGGCGGCCGGATCGGTCTCGCAGTCTCTCTTCCACTCACTATGCTTTGCACAGGCATAGGCGTACTGGCTGAGATCGGCTGATGAGAGATCGGCAAGCCTGTTGCCGACAGCTTTCCACCGTTGCACCTCGGCAGGATCGCAACCCGCCCCTCCGGCTCCGCAAAAGCCGGGATCGCGCTGCTCGATCTGCTTCTGTGTGGCGCCGTCCTGCGCGATCGCTACCGAAGCGGAGCCGGACATCAATATGAGCGCTACAGCGGTTCCAATAATGCGGTTCATTCAACCTCCATGTGCTTCATTAGGTGTCAGTGACTTGGCGGGGCCCACGGGCAAGGGCAGGGGCAAGTCGCCGTCAGGTTCCAGTGAAGAGGCCCTCGATTTGTCCCCGGTCGCCACCGACGCGGTGTAGAGCCAAGGAGGAAGAAGATCCGGCGACGACCAGACGCCGTATCCGAGGCCGCGGGCCTTCCTCTCGATATCGAAATAGGCGGGGACCTGAGGTTCGCCGCGGTAGTTGAACGCGTAGCCAATGCCTTCTGCAATAGCCGTGGCGGCGAGGTTCGTCTCACCAACAAAGCAGTGCGCGAGGACCAGACCGTTCGCGTCGCGAGCAATGGGTGCGCAGTTGACGTCCTGCCCAAGTGTGCGGAGGATCATCCAGGCCCGCGAAACTTGACCTGCCGGCCAGTCGACGCCATCGCTTGTTGCTGTTTGTTCGAGGCGAGGGGCTTCGTATCCTGCAAGCCGCACGGTTTGTCCGCTCTTCCTGAATTCAAAGGTTGTGGCGTCCACGACCTGGACTTTTCCGAAGATCTGCCGGGGGATATCGGCCGGTCTGTTTTGCGCCGAAGCGGCGGTCGCCGTCATCATCATCAGCAACATCGACAATGATGCACCTCTCATCGCTGCGCTCCCGCTTGGCCGGCCAGGACTGCGACGGGATGAGGCATGTCGGAGTAGGCCCAAAGGCCTGCGCGTGCCGATCTTGCACTTTCTTCAGCCACCCTGTAGCCGGGAACGATCAAATGGCCGCTGGTGTCGACGGCGGCGAATCCCCACCCCTCGGCAATCATATAGGTCGCCAGATCATAACGCCGCTGGCCTGATGTCGTTTGGCAGGCCACCACAGCATTGTTTTGGTCGAGATCCTTGATCGTCGCGCAGACGGGCTTCGTGTCCTTGATCAATGCCTGTGCCATGATCAGATTGAGCTCTCCGCAGTCCCTGATGACGCCGGGAGAAATCGTGACAGAGGTTCCGCGGAGACACGTTTGCAGGCCGTAAAGACGATATCGCCGCCCGGCGGAAAGCCAGGTGTCGCCGGTTTCGAATTGCGCTTGCACCGGAAACGGGACAAATTGGGTTCGATCGCTTTCTTGGCTGCCTGCGGTAGTACCTTCGCTCTTAAGCGCCTGAATAGGGATGATCGGCGCCTGGAGGCGAGGAGGTTCTGGGTGGCTCGTCCCGGCGAGCATCGGCATGATCGATATGCCTGCAAAGAGGCCGGAAGCTGCGAGCGTGGACATCAACATCAGGAACCTCATCGCGATCAGTTCATGGAAGGATTGGCGCGATAGCGCTCACCGTAGGGATGCGTGAAGTGGGCGTTCGCCCAGATTCCAGTCTTTGTTCTCTTCGCGTTTTCCTCTGCCTGCGCATATTCCGGGAATATCGCGCGGCCGGCACGGTCACGGGCAGCAAACGCCAATCCCTTGGCGATAAGCACCTCCGAAAGCGATTGTGCGTCGCCGTCCTTCACGAAAAAGCACTCGGCAAAGCGCACAGTCGGCGTGCCTGTGTTTTGCCCGAGGAAATGGCACGGAAATGCGTTGCCAGCGACCGCCTTGGCTTCGCCGAGCGTGGCGGTCAAACCGGCGAGTGAAACCATCGCGCATGTCGTCCGCAGGCCAGCGAATTCCACCTCTTCGACCGAGAGACAGCCTTGGACACCCGCCAGTTTGACGATGGTCCCATCGGAGGCAAGAAACGCGCTCCCGCTCAGGGCGCCCTCAGGCATGATCGTTTGCAGGTCGAGCCGCTCGACTATCGATGAGGTATCGAGGATTGTTTCGGGAGGAGGGATCAGATCGCGCCCCTCTGCGTAAGCCTTCTGATAGGAGTTGACGACTCTCGAAGCAGCATCGTCCTCCGCGGCAATCGCCAGGGCGTCCTGCGTGCATGCAATGGTGCAAAAAAGGAGGCGAGTAAGCCGCCGCGCGCCGGGGTTCATGCGTGAATCCGTCATCAATTGGCTGTCGCGAAGCATGCACAAAATTATACTGCAGTGCAAGTCTGGAAATACCGCGAGGATTGCGATATGTTTGGTCTGACACTCAAATGTGCGCACGGAGAAGGTAGATGTCAGCACATCGAAAGGCCATCAGGGTCGTGACTTTTCCCTTCAGGGCAATGTGGTTTCTGGTCTTAGTCGCCAACCTTCTGGTCGTCACGGCTGCCTGTGTGGTGATCGCCGCCTTCCTGGCCTACGGCCTTGCGCTGACGCTATCTTACCTCTTGCTACCGACGGAATGGACGCGGGCGCTCTGGCAATGGGCGGCGGACCTTTACGAGCAGTCCCACTGGTTCAAAGGCGCGACAATCACCTTCTTCGTGCTCCTTTTCCTGCCGATCCTGAAGTTCTGGCCGGGGAGCGATCCCAAGGCAGATGCAGCCCGGGAGCGCGAAGCCAACAGGCTCAACGATGATCTGGTCGCGGCCCGCCAGCAGGCGCAGAGCCAAGCGAATCTTCGAGGCTGAGGGCTCCATGACAGGAAAACCACTTTCGCTCGCGATCTCGACCTTCAAGGGTGGCGCCGGCAAATCAACCTTGAACGTCAATCTTGCAGCCGAGTTCGCCCAGCAGGGCCACAGGACACTGCTCATCGATTGCGACGAGCAGGAATCGTCGACGCGGTGGTACAATGTCTCCATGAAACGGGGATTGCTCCCCACCGACGGCACGCTGCTGCATCTGCGGGTCGCGCCGGATGACCGGTTTGCAGATCGCCTCGCGGAGGCACCTGCGGCGGATATTCGAATCTACGATGTCGGCGGATACGTTCACCAGCGGGCAATCGAGGTCTATCACGAATGCGATGCAGTCCTCATTCCTGTCATACCCGAACCGACGGCCGCGACTTCAGCCATCAAGGTGGCGACGATCCTCAAGGAGATTTCCAGGAAGCGGGTGCAGGGTCCAATTCCATATGCGGCGATCTGGAACTACGTGGACATGATCGCCCTCAAGCACAATCGCTCCCTTCCGGAAGTCCATGCCATCCTGACAAGCGGCCGAATTCCGATGGTCGACACGGTCATTCGGAAGAGCAATCATTTCAGCGATGTCGGCGCCGGCTTCGGGTCGCTCTATTCCAAGCTCGCCAGCATCGAGAACAATCCGACGCTGACGCCGTCGGCCAAGCGGCGCGCCTCAGAAAGCGTGCTTGACGCGATAGATCTCGTAAAAAAGATCAATAACGAGTTCATCGGCCTTCTGCAGGCGGAGGCTGCCTGAGCGCGATGTCGAGGGAAAGAACGCCGGCTGGCAATATTCTCGCCCTTGCCCGATCGAGAGAGGATCAGGCGAGGGACGTGGAGGAGGATGCGACCTCCTACATGCCGACAAGCCTCGATCTCGACAAGCTGATGCCGGAGGATCCTCCCCAGGCGCAGGAGCCGAGCGTCAATACGGAGCCAAGGTCAAAGCTCGGCCGTCCTCCAGCCAGAAGAGAAATTCCGGAAGAGCAGGCGATAGAAGCCGACGAAATTACGGGATCCGTGAAGAGGAAGCGTATTTCCCTCTACCTCGACGATGACGTGCTGACGAAGATTTTCCGCGTATCGCTGGAACGGCATGAGCAGCTCTCATCGGCGACCCACAGACTGATCCTCGAAGCGCTGAAGGCGAGGGGGCTGTAGGCAGATGCGCGAACCGGCCGTCATGTTCCGTCTACCGGCCCATGTCCTGAGCAACGTGGAGCTGCTTGCCGGCCGGCTCGATATTTCCGTCAATCTTGTCGCAAAGCTCATCGTCACCAGGGAGATTATGCATATACCTGCGATCCTCGAAGAGCACGAACGGCAGCTGGCAAACATGCACCAGTTCCTCCGCGAGCTCGCCTTCCGGAACGAGGAGTTTCTGTCGGAAGAGCGCGACCAAGCCATCCTCGCCGCCGCCATCATGACCAAGCTGGGCGAGGTGATGGCCGCCGTGGATTCGATCCGCGATGCAGCCTTTGTGAGACCATCCACTTTTATCGCCGACCTGATCAGGAAACACGATGAACGACCTCTCCAGAAGTCGCTCGGGGTCTAAGCCTGAAGGCCGCAGACTACCGAGCTATTTCGACCTCATCGAGGATGAGCTTCGACGCCGCGGCGGCGGTGGCGGTGGAACCAAAAAGGCGCCGGTGAGGGCAAAGGTGGGGGTCCCCTCGGTTGGGCGGAACGCCGGCGCGGCGACAGCCTTAAGTCGGGCGAGTGGCAATAACGCCGTCGTCGTCAAGGTGTTGTCGTATGGAGCAGGTGCGGCCTCGGCTCGCAACGTGCTTGCCTATCAAAGCAAGGAGGAAAAGGCACATGATCAGGATGGCCGTGAGGTCACCGATCTTAGCGAAGAAGTCCGATCCTGGGAGCGGGAGTTCGGAAACAGGAAAGGAAGCAAGGACGTTTTACGGTTGACCTATGAGCTGGAGAGTACCGACCGGGAACACGTTGCCCGCGCATTGAGTTCGCTTGCGTCCGACGGGTTCCGCGATGTTGGTGATTCCGATCGGACCTACGCGTTCAGCGTTAGCGAGGGCGTAAAGGGACAAACCCGTCTGAACCTGGCGCTGGTGATCGCGCACGAGAAAAGGGACCGATCCGATCGGGGCAGCCAGAATCGCATAGCCGCCGAAATGGATGACGTGCACGCGATCGATGCGCGTGTGGACAGAGCATTGCGGATGGAAGGAGTGGCGCCAGTCTCGCGCTATCCGGTGGAGTTTTCGAGCGGTCCGAAGGGGCTGGCCGCGACGCTCCATGCGATGCAGCGGCAAGGCGCGGAGGTCACGCTTTCGACGAAGGCCCACATCGAGGAGCGCCCGGGCAGGAGCGGCCGCTATTATCAAGCCACGGACCGGCGCGAGATGACGACAAGCGATCATAAGCAGCTTACGGTCGAGAGTAAGATAGTCGCCGCGCTGATGCAGACCCGTCAGCCGCGCGATTTCATGCATCTGTTGTTGTCGGGCCCAGCCAATGTCGACCGTGACCGATTTGTCCTGGCTGGTCGTGACTTTCTAAAAGAGCAGTTCTCCGGCCACCGATATGCCTATGCTGTCCACAATCGCAACGACCTTGAGAAGCATCCGCATCTGCATGTGATCGTCGCGCTACGCAATGCCAGCGGCAAGATGCTCAACCCCAATATCCGCGACTTCACCGAGTGGCGCACCCGCTTCGCCGAAAAGGCGCGGGAGCGCGGAATAGCGATTGATCGTCAAAAGCGTGTCGAGCGTGCTGGTCCACCGCCCATCAAACGATGGGAATGGGAGATGTTTCACCGCATGGGCGCGACAGCACCCACGAATGTTGTCGACAAGGTGATCTCCAAGCTTCGCGACACGCCCACCGCGCCGAAGCTGGAAGACGCGAGGAAGCGGTTTGATCAGACCCGACACTCAGTTGGGCGCGCCATCCAAATGCTGGAAGGCATTGCTAAGGACCGAAGTGCACCGAGCACGGCGCGGGAACTGAGCCACGATCTGTCGCTCGGCCTGCAGCGCGAATACCGTCGGTTGGAAGTAGCCGTGCGCGACGGACATGATCCTACCAGAATGAAAGGAGAAGAACACATGCTGCGATCCACACCCATCAGTGCTGCTCAGTCGAAAGCGGCGAAGGAGATGCTGGCGACCACTGCCCTCAGCGTTGCGGCAAAGATTGCCAATCCCGCCGATCGGCTGCTCTTCGAGCAAGCGACCAATGTCATCGGCAAGGTCGTCGGGCTGCAACTCGACTCTCGTGTAACCAAGAATCGAGATCGCGCAGAGGTCGGTAAGGCGAAACGCTCTTCGGATAGCTTGGAAACGAAGTCTGCGACTGGTCGCGACCACGTAGCGGAGCAGGGACTCGATAACAAGACTTCGAGCAACCGTACCGTCGATCAATCCCGCATAGCACGCTCAAATGCCGACCACGATAGCTCTGAGAAAAATCGCACGGAACGCCAAGGTAATCAACGGCGTGACCGCGATCAGTCAAAATCGATCAAACTTCGCCCACCACAGTATAAGGATCGGGATCGAAGCCGGTAGCTGAATGGCCTGCGTGAGCAAGGCCGCTTTTGTAGAACTGGCCCTGATGCCGAAATGAGACTTACGGCAGTTTCAAAGCGTGCTTGATCGTCGTTTTAAGCCAGACCATTGTGGCCTGCGTATCGATGTCGGAGGAGCCAGCGGCACTTGATCCTGGATAAAGAATTTCCGTGAAAACAGGCGTCTTTTTGCTGAAACGAGAGAAATTTCCTTTGCGCACCACGACCGTCATCGTCGGATCGACTTCATACCATTCAGTCAGTTTCAATATCACATCGAGGTCAGAGGTCGAGGGCCAGTGCCGGGTTTGACCCTGGCTCGGTGAATGGATCGCCTCCATCCAGAAGTCGGGTACGGCGCCCGAGACCTTCAGAAGATCGTCGAGCAACCGCGTAAGCGTTGCACTATCAATGCGTGCGCTACGATCGAATGGGGAAGCCGTATGGTACGAAATGAACCCGAAGCGGATGTTGATGTCGCGCAACTCCTGAAGCATTGCCAGGAATCTTGTGTCGATATCTCCCAGCGTCTGGTCTCCAAACTCCGGCCTGTGCCGTAGCAGCAAGTCATCACGCTCAAAAATGACTAAGCCAACTGAACCCTCTCGTCTTTGAATGCCGCGATCGTCGAGTACGACCGTCTCCATAGCTGCTCTCATACCGGCTTCGCTTCCTTCAAACGCTGCAATCCGCAGTCGGTGGCCGTGTAACATTGGGTTAGTCCGAACCGCGACTGAGTTGCGAGACGCCTTCCAGTTTTTGATAATTGATAAAAACGACGATTACCGCAGATTGCACGATATGATGCGAAACCAACCGAAACGAAACGAAATGGCGCCAGCAAGTCCTTGTTAATATTTTCGAATTTTTACGTAAGCGGTGTTTTGACCGCACCTTCCGGATCAGTGCGTGATTGACGATGTTGAGCCCCGAACAAGGGCTTGGACATATGTCGATTTCTCAGCTTACGCTTACATCCAGCGATGAAGAGCCGGTGCGGCGGTTCGAGGTTTTCACAGGCAGCGGCCGGCGGCGCGAGTGGGGCGACGAGCGTAAGGCGCAGATCGTCGCGGAGAGTTATGAGCCGGGAGTGACGGTCTGCTCCGTGGCGCGGCGTCATGGATTGACCCCGCAGCAATTGTTCACCTGGCGTCGGCTCGCCCGGAAGCCGCTGGACACTGTACCTGATGTCGAGGATGTTCCGATGTTTGCGTCGGCGATCCTGGATGTGCCGACGAAGCCTGTGGCGAAAGAGCCTGAACCGGCGCGTGCATCGAGAAAGAAGTCGAGCAGCGGCGCAATCGAATTGGAGATCGGCGGGACGCTCGTCAGGATCGCATCCGGAGCGGACGCGGCCACGATTGCCGCCGTCATTCAAGCCGTGAAGGCACAGTCGTGATCGGGCCGTCGGGAGCGGTAAAGGTCATGGTCGCCACCCGGCCTGTCGATTTCCGCAAAGGCGCGGAGGGCCTGGCTGCGCTGGTAAAGGCCGAGATGGGTGCTGACCCGTTCTCCGGCACGATCTACGTGTTCCGGGCCAAGCGCGCGGACCGGATCAAGCTGGTTTTCTGGGATGGCAGCGGGGTGTGCCTTGTGTCCAAACGCCTTGAGGATGGCGAGTTCCATTGGCCCAAGATGCAGGATGGTGCGATGCGCCTGACGGCCGCTCAGTTCTCGGCATTGTTCGAGGGGCTGGATTGGAAGCGCGTTCATGCGCCCATCGAGACGCGCGCCCCGGAGAAGGCTGGATAGCCAATGCGACCAATTGAATCAGGCTCACCCACGCCCTCGTTTTGGTCGCCGGTTTATGCTGTTGTCGCTCCATGACGATGACGGCCGACGAGCTTCCGGACGACCTGAACGCGCTCAGAGCCATGGTGCTTTCGCGCGAGGCGGAGAATGCCCGGCTGCGCCAGATCATCAAGGAATTGCAGCGCCACCGCTTCGGCCGCAGAGCCGAGACGCTTCCGGAGGATCAGCTTCTCCTTGGGCTCGAAGAAGCCGAACAGGTCGAGACGGACGGTCTGGAGGAGAAGGAGCATGCATCCAGTGATCTGCACCGGGAGCGGGTCGCAAAACGGCGGATAAACCGCGGCTCACTTCCTGCCCATCTGCCGCGCATCGATGTGGTCATCGACATCGAGAGCCATGACTGCCCCTGCTGCGGCAACGGCCTGCACCGGATCGGCGAGGACGTCAGCGAGAAGCTCGACATCGTGCCGGCCCAGTTCCGCGTTCTGGTGACGCGCCGCCCCAAATACGCTTGCCGCGCCTGTGAGGAAGTCGTCGTCCAGGCTCCAGCTCCCACGCGGCTGATCGAGGGTGGCATTCCGACCGAGGCGACCGTTGCCCAGGTGCTTGTCTCTAAATATGCCGACCACTTACCGCTCTACAGGCAGGCGCAAATTTACAAGCGACAGGGGATCGATCTCAACCGTTCAACACTCGCTGACTGGGTCGGTCGAGCCGCCTGGCATCTGCGCCCGGTTCACCAAAGGCTGCTCGAGCATCTGAAGGCCTCGTCCAAGCTCTTCGCCGACGAGACGACCGCTCCAGTGCTCGACCCGGGTCGGGGAAAGACGAAGACTGGGCAGCTTTGGGCCTATGCTCGCGACGACAGGCCATGGCAGGGAGCCGATCCGCCCGGCGTCATTTATGTCTATGCGCCCGATCGCAAGAGCGAACGCCCGATGGCGCATCTTGATGGATTCGTCGGTGTCCTGCAGGTGGACGGATACGTGGGCTATCGCGCGCTCGCCGCCGGCAACAGCGTGTCTCTGGCGTTCTGCTGGAGCCATGTGCGCAGGCGCTTCTATGAGCTGTCGGCCGCCGGTCCTGCACCCATTGCCAGCGAAGCGCTCAGGCGTATCGCCGAACTCTACAAAATCGAGGACGATATCCGCGGCATCACCCATGAGGAACGCCGCGCCGTCCGACAGGAAACGAGCCGTCCGATCATCGACAGTCTTGCGCCTTGGCTGACCAAACAACTCTCCCTCATCAGCCAGAAGACCAAGCTCGCCGAAGCCATCCGCTATACGCTCTCACGCTGGGACGGGTTGACCCGTTTCATCGATGACGGTCGCATCGAGATCGACTCCAACACTGTCGAGCGTTCCATCAGGCCGATCGCCCTCAATCGGAAGAATGCCTTGTTCGCAGGCTCCGACGCCGGGGCCGAACACTGGGCAACGATCGCCTCGCTCATCGAAACGGCCAAGCTCAATGACGTTGAGCCACTTGCCTATCTGGCCGACGTCATCAGCAAAATCGTCAATGGCCACCCGAATAGTCAGCTCGACGACCTGTTGCCTTGGGCCTTCGCCGACCAGCCAGAAACCAAGCCCGTGGCCTGAGAATACCGCTTAGATGAATGCTGTGCGGCCGGGCGCTCGAAGGCCGCAGCGGCGATCTTAAACGTCAATATGCGTCAGCTTATTCGGGTTTTTGACGATATAGATCGCGAAAATCTTACCGTCGCGAATGCCGAGAGCTGTTGTTTGCAGCCCACCATTTGAATCAAGGCTTACATACCCGGGCAGGCCGTCAATAGTTGCGGTTCGCAGCAAGGTGGGCGGAGTCGCGGCCTTTCGCTGAGCGGAAACGAAGAGTCGCAGTGCACGTTCCAAGCCGCGGATGACTTCTCGGAACGCCAGCACCTTGCCGCCGCCGTCGCTATGTATCTCGACATCGCGCGCAAGCAACGCCGAAAGCGCGGTGACATCGCCGTCACGCGAAGCCGCAAAAAAAGCGCGCGCAATTCCATCAGCCTCTGCCGCCCCGACGCTGTATCGTGGTCGTGCATTCTGAACATTCTTGCGTGCGCGAGAAGCAAGTTGCCGAACGGTGGCAGGTTCACGATGAAGCACGACCGCGACCTCGGTCAGCGCCACGTCGAACACTTCGTGGAGCAGGAAGGCCGCTCGTTCTAGCGGCGAAAGTCGCTCCAACGCTAACATCAGCGTCACAGTGACATCGTCAGCAATGGCTTCTTGCCCATCAAGAGGCTCGACCAAAGGCTCTGGTAGCCATGGGCCGACATAGATCTCGCGGCGCGCTCGCGCCGACTTCATCCGATCAAGGCATAGTCGGGTGACGATGCGAGTGAGATAGGCGGTCGGAGTACGGACTTCGTCTTCAACGCGTACCCAACGCAACCACGCATCCTGCACGACATCTTCCGCCTCCGTGATCGACCCTAGCATCCGGTAGCTCAGACGCAGCAAGCGTTTGCGATCCAGTTCGAATTCTACGGTTCTTTGGTCGCTAAGCGGCACATCAGCGCTCGCTTCATTGGCCATCACCCCCTCGCGGATGTCATGAGACCGATTCGTTGCGTTCCTGCCGTTGTGCCACATGCCACTTTCCTCGCACTCGCTCGCTTGACTCGTGGACGAGCGAGTTCGTGCAAGTGTGACATGGCACATGCCAAAATAAAATCAGGTCGAGATGTCACGCCTCCCATCGCCGTGTCGTCACTCGAGCAGCGCCGGCTGTTGGCGCAACTCACAGGAGACCATCATGAATGAGACAACGCGCCTCAACTGGTACGAGGTAGCACCCGCTGGAGCCAAGGCCCTTTTCGGCGTCCATCACTACGTCACACACAACACAAATTTGCCTGAGGAACTTATCCATCTCGTGTTCCTGCGCGTATCGCAGATCAACGGCTGCGCACATTGTATCGACCTGCACACCCGCGATCTGCTGAAGACCATGGCAGCCGACAAGGTCGCTCTGGTCCCGGTATGGGAAGAGGTGCCGTATCTTTTCTCCGAACAGTACCGCGCGGCGCTGGCCTGGGCCGAGGAGGTAACGCTTGTCAGCGAGACACATGCTTCTGACCGAGCCTATGCTGCTGTCTCGGCAGTTTTCGAGCCTAAAGATTTGGTAGACCTTACAATCACGATCGCAGCTATGAACGCCTTCAACCGTCTAGGCGCGCCATTCCGACTTCCGGTGAAGGCGCAGCCCTGAAAACGCGCTGGCGCTGTTGCTTAGCCACGACGGCACTACTGTGCTTATGAATCGGTTGCTTGCAGGCCCCGCTTGCTTGCAGCTTTACGACCGGGATGGGGTGGAACAGCTCCTTCATCAACGCGCAAAGGCTCGTCCCGGTCGGTGCATTCATGCCATCAATCAAGCAGCGATGATAATCGGTACGATCTTTCGCGCTTAGTCAATGTGGGAGGAAAACACCGCTTACATTTTTACAGAGACGGCTCGGGGAAGATTTCCTTTTTTTGGGCCTCGAGTCTGGCCCCAGATGAAATTCTTGGCTTCCGGGCTTGGCAGGAAATTCTCCGGGTAAGGGGATTGTCCAAAGTACATGCAAAGACGGGTCGCTAAAACCAACCGGCTCATGTACGTGGGCGTCTGGACGTCTCAATCTATGATGTAGCGGCGCGCGACAAAAAACGCTTCAGGCTCCAACCTGCCAAGAAAATGTACGGGGGCGTCGCGAGCGAATAGTGACCGCAGTTCAGCTTCAGAACGCTCGGCTTCGCTCCTGCTTGTTGCAGTTTTCGGATGAAGCTTTTGGTTAGCGCGGGCAACACTACTTTGTCTCTTGTTGCGAAGACCACGTGAAGCGCGAGTTCGGGCCGTGCCAATTTGTGCGCGAAATTCTCCAAATTCAGCGGACCCCATGCCCTCCGCAGATCCGTGAGTCCAATGGCCGGTTCTAAGCTCTCGCGGATCGAGCGCGTCGCGCGTCCAGTCCAAACCATGTCTGCAAGACTTCCAGCCGTCAAAAACAGCGAAGCTTTCGATACGGCCGGTTCATGCGCTGCGATCAGACCCGCCACCCACGAACCCAGACTCATGCCAAGAACCGAGATCTCTCCGTAGCCTTCGCTCTTCAGCCACCGGATGAGTTTCCGCCCATCCCATACAGCCTGCCTTACAGATTGGATCGTGCGGCCGAGATTTGAGCTGAGCATATAATCGGCGTACAGCGCGCCGGGTCGGCTGCGTTCGAAATGATAGGGCATAGCAATCTCCACGACCGTGATCCCACGTTTCGAGAAGAATCCGGCGATCTGGCGTTGTCGGGCGCGGGCATTCCAATGATGGAAAATGACCAGAACCTGATCGCGCGAGCCACTTTCGGTGAGTTTTGCCCAAACGGTGTTGTTCTCGTCCACGTCGGTGGCGATCTCCGAAGGGAACGTGAGCCACCCGTCGTGCCTTTCAAACCCTTGCACGCTCCGTCCCGGCTCATCGTAAAAGCTTGGATCGGACACAGCGTGGTCCGCAAGGACACAAAACTCCTCGAGAGAGTCTGCCTCCTCCGCACCGGGGAAGGCGCGGCCGGAGTCGAGGATGAAATCCGTCGCTTCCTTAACTTCTTCACCGCGTTGGGCTCGACGTTCGTCCCAACGATCCAGCCACCTATGATACACCCTGATTGCTCTCCGATTTGCGCGATCGCGGCAGCCCGAACTCTGGATCAAAGAGGCCGTATGTCGCAACCAGCACTCCCGCGATGAGAATGATTGAAAAGCCGTCAAAGGCATCGATCAACAAATAAGTGGCGAAGAGCAGGCCAACGACCGCCGACATCTTCCACAAAGCCTCACGGAACCGCGCTCCGACGTTCAGGCGGATGGAGCCGTAAAGAAAGACGACACACGCCGAAATGGCGACAAGGAGACTGCTGTAGTGCGTCGGCATTCTGTAGCCGAAGGTGTTGGCGGCGTGATGGTCACGATATACGACCGAAAACAAATCGTGGACTATCCAGGTTACAATATCCGCTCCGTCCGAGCTCAGGTATGAGCTTTGAACTTTCATACATATGGCAACGAGGATACCAACGATGGTGCACCGGAAAATTCCCCGCATGACTCTGATGCGGACTACGCAGTCTGGATGATGCTCCCCTCCAAGCAGCGGCATCAATCCTTCTTCTATTCTCCAGAAATCGTGGATGATCGTGTGGAGCAAAATAAGACCCGCGAAGAACAGATAGAAGCAGAGGCACATGTACAGGTACGCGAGCCCAGTGAAAACGATCTCCACCGGCACTGATATGAGATCAGGTTGTACGTTTGCCACCGTGCCCCAACTCGTGGCGTAGTCGCCACCACCTTGCAACAGTGGGATCAAGCACACGCCAATCCATTGAAAAACACCGGCGAATATCACGCAAATCACGAAAACCGCCGCGTACGAGTAAGAATAGGCCTGGACGTTGCGCGCCCAGGAGACCTTGCGTTCAAACCTGTTTGTTTGCGCCAACAGCCTGTAGCGCGCGTCCTGTTTCCAAAGGAGTAGCAGCTCTGTCACAAACGAAAAAAATAGCGGTAAAAGTATCATGAACAGGAACGTCCAGTTCGGAGCCCACAGGAAGCCGACCTGCTTTACGACCCCATCTGGCCGACTATATGTAACGCTGTGTATCCCCACGATGTACGACAAAAATCCGAGGGCAGAGGCGCCAGCGAATGTGGACGCGGGGAGGTTCAAGGGAGATCCGCTGCCAAAAAGCGCCTCCGTTCGTTGGGCCAAGCTGAGGCCTTTTTTTTGCGGAACGCGCTCGTCGTCTTGTCCCTCGGCGTCCGCAGGCTGCATCTGAATTTGCCCTGTCACCGGGCCGGGATCTGCAGCAGAAGTCGCTTTCTTTAAACCTCGTCTCTTGGCAGTGAGACGAGCTTGAGCCGCGCTAATCTCCAGGAGCCATTCGCTCGTCGCTTCCCTATCATCGCAGCCGAAGATCCGAGCCAACCAGTTGATATTGGAAGGACTGATCCCCTTGTCGTTCTCTTGAAACCATAGTTGGACCGTGCGTAAATCGACTCCGGCCCGATTGGAGTCGATCTGCGTAATCGCCTCTGCCAGGAGCTCCGGAGTCCATGGCCCCTGTGGAAAGCCGTCAATGCCGACCGGACGGCCCGCACCCACAGCAGCTAACTGCTTAAACAGTTCTTTGAAGTCGCTGCCGTCCTTGGGCGGAGCGACAAATATCTTCCCGTTCTTTTCCAATGGTTCAGACGCTCAAATGTGTTCAGTTTTCCCATATGCACAGCGGGCCCTCCGCCTTGTGATGCCCTTCCGATCGGTGCCGTGGAGTCCCTTCTCGTCCTCATCGAAGCAATGGGGAAACTGCCACAGACGACTCCTCGTCCGTCAGAGCGAAGTCGGCGCTGCTTGGTGACAGCTTTATATACCGAGAATGTCCGGGCGAAAAGAAAAAAACAGCTCCTGCGTGTGTAGGATGCGCAGAAGGTTGGTGCGAAAATAGTAAATAAAGTGTGATTAAATAACGGCTTAAGAGAAAGCGGAGCGCCCGTACCGCCAAGAAATAAGCGGCCAATATTTCAATCAGGAATTGAATCGCATAATCTAATTTATGGAACTGCAGTTGCTCGTTGTTAGACAGGCCCAGGTATATTTGGCTGCCATTATCTAGGAACTGATAGCCATTTTTGCAAGCCTTGACAAGATTCTGATCGCGAACGCTGTCTAGGGCAATGCTTCGAGTGCGCGATCGTCCGCGAGGGTCCCCCTGTCAAAAAATCGCAACGCAGGGAAAACAGCTGGTGTCCATGCTAGTCTTTCAGCGTTCGACAAACGCGAGGTGGAAATCCGTTCGTTCACTATCAAAAAGTCCTATTTACAGGACACCGCGAACCGAGGAGTTGCTCAGGGCACGCAATGTGCCGTGCCCATGAGCCCGTAATGTATTTAAAGACTACTGTACTTTGCATGAGCCCTAAAGGCGCGCTCGCGGATCCCGTCTGCATACCCTCGCCAGAAGATAGTCCACTTCCGCCTTCGCAGCGGCCGTGAGCAGCTGAGAGGGCTTCCTTTGGATATCGCTGGCGATCACGCCGCGACGCTTCAAGACGTGTTTTCGCACGGCCAGGCCGATCCCCAACTGTTGCTCATACCGGATCAGGGGCAAATGCGCGTCAAAGAGATCGTGTGCTTCGTCCCGCTTGCCCGCAGCAGACAAGCTGACCAATTCCGTCAGCATGTCCGGGAAACCGTATCCGGTCATGGCTCCATCCGCGCCGCGTTCCGGTTCGAAGTCTAGGAACATCCCACCGTTGCCACAAAGGATTGAGAATGGCCGCAGATCCCCTGCCTTCTGCATCGCGCGAAGCCTCGAGATTTTCTCGAGACCCGGCCAATCCTCATGCTTGAGCATAAGGCACGACGGATGG
Organism: Rhizobium sp. SG741; assembly: GCF_012275435.1. Lineage (NCBI taxonomy): Bacteria > Pseudomonadati > Pseudomonadota > Alphaproteobacteria > Hyphomicrobiales > Rhizobiaceae > Rhizobium > Rhizobium sp. SG741. The sequence continues at coordinate 186,409 of NZ_JAAZQP010000012.1, read as the reverse complement.
TTCGAAATGATCTTCGCGACGACACCTGGCGACATGACAACGGTAAGTGTGAGCGGATAGTCTTGCAGCACCCACGGCACGTCTTCGCCTACTGCCTCCACAGCACCGGAGAAGTAATTCACGATCTGGTCGTCTGTTCTCAGGGCGGGCGGCGGCGCAATCATCACTCCAGCCGCGCCCATATCCATTGACGAGCGCGCCAGCGACCCCATGGCCGCGAAGCCAGGCGATGAAACTCCAACGATCACGGGGACCTTTGCCCGGGACACAACACGTTTGACAATCGCCTTGCTCTCCTCCGGCTCCAATTTCGGAGCTTCGCCCATAATACCTAGGATCGTAATGCCCGTGCACCCGCTTTCCTGGTAGAAGTCGGTCAGTCTGTCGATCGAGTTGTAATCAATTGATCCGTCGTCGGAAAATGGTGTCGTAGCGATGGCATAGACGCCTTTGGAATCTACATTGAAGCTCATGTCATAGTCCTTATTGGAACCCGATCCAGCGCTCGAAAATAGCTTCGAGCCGCCAGTTTTCGTCAGATACTACTGATCAAACCACCGTCCACCCGAATGACCGAGCCTGTGATGTAAGAAGCTCGTGGGCTAGCAAGGAACGCGACTGTGTCCCCATATTCTTGCGGGTCGCCATAACGACCCACTGGGATTGTATTGATGCTTTCTTGAATGACATCCTGCACCGGTCGATTTTCACGCTTCGCCTTCTGTTCGTCCAGGAAGTTGATGCGCCCGGTACCGATACGTCCGGGAAGCACAATGTTTGTGGTAATGCCATCTCTACCGACTTCACGCGCCAACGTCTTGGACCACCCGACGAGCGCCAGGCGGAGACTGTTTGACATGCCGAGATTCGGAATGGGTGCGACGACTCCGGAGGACGTCGATGTGATGATGCGCCCCCATTTCCGCTCGCGCATCGAGGGCAACAGCGCGTCGGTTACCGCGATTACGGATCTGACCATCATATTGAAATACTTAAGCCATTCGTCCGACGACTGACCCGATACCGGGGTCGGCGGAGGGCCGCCCGTGTTGTTGACAAGGATATCGACAGGACCGAAGGCGGCGCCAATCCGTGCAATCATCGAAGAGATGGAAGTGAGGTCAGAGAGATCACAATGCATGGGCATTCCCTGCCCTCCCGCGGCCCTGATGGATTTGCTGATTGCGTCCGCACCTTCGGCGTCGATATCGGCAACAATGACCGAGGTACCCTCGCTTGCCAGCGTCTTTGCAATCGCGCTGCCGAGACCGCCGGCAGCGCCGAAGACCAGAGCGGTCTTTCCCTTAAGTTGAAGATCCATGTATCTATCCCAAAATGTTCACAGTGATTGCGGTGCTGCGTCGAGACCTGCCAGTCCGAAGCCGCATTCGAGAAGTTGGTAGTCTTGAGTTGCGAGTGCCCTAGCGGAGCAGTTCGTCGGTGTGTTCGCCCAGGCGAGGCGGAAGCTTGGTGGCAATTTCCGGGACATCCGACAACCGAACTGGCGTGCCTATTGTCTCCAGCAGCGAGCCATCGGAGCGAAGTAACTTCATTCGCATTCCTGTAGACGCCATTTGCTCGCTCTCGAGCGCTTCCGGAAGGGTTAGGATAGGAGCGCAGAGAATGTCGACGGCCTCGAGCCTTGCTAGCCATTCTCGGGAGGTCATGTCGACGAACCTTCTGCGCAGGGTTCCCTGGATTTCCTCGCGGTGCGCCATCTGAGTTTCGAAAGTGGCGAAACGTGGATCCAACGAGAGATCTTCGAGCTCCAGCGCCTTGCAGATGTCACGAAGGGGAAACTCCTTGAAGGCGCCGACGACGACAATTGGTGTATCTTTGGTTTGAAAGACTCCGGTGAGCGGGAACGTAGCCCAGTTCAAGTCACGTCCGCGCATCATCTGCAAAGTTGCCTCCTGGAGTTGGAGAGCGACCATCGAACTATACAGGTCAACGCTGACTTTCTGGCCCACACCAGTCTTCTCCCGATGGAGCAGAGCAAGCAGAATACCTTGCACTAGATGCATTCCGGCCGTGTAGTCGCAGATGGCGGTCGGGTAGATTGAAATCTCCGCGTCCGGAGCGGGTTTGCGCGCCATCAGCCCGGAGAGTGCTTGGGCGAGAATGTCCTGGCCGCCCTTGTGCCTGAATGGACCCAATGGACCGTAGCCCGTGGCTTCAGCGAAGATCAAACGGGAGTTGCGGATCGAGAGGTCTTCGTAACCCAACCCAAGGCGCTCCATCACACCAGGACGAAAGTTGGTCACAACGACATCCGCCGTTTCGATGAGCGATTTTACCTGCTCGCGACTGATGGGATCCTTTAGATCTGCGCAAACGCTCTTCTTGTTGCGGTTCAATGCGGAAAAGATTGGATTCTGCCCACCCTCCGGATCGTTTCCGAGAGACCAGCGTGTGAGATCGCCGATCAGTTCCTTTTCGATCTTGATGACCTCGGCCCCGAAATCGCCGAGCATCTGGGTGCACACAGGACCCAGAACCACCTGGCTGAAGTCGATGACCCGTACACCTGACAAGGGAAGGCAGACACCCCCAACCGTTCCAGGAACCTCAAGTTTCTTTAAGGCAAAGCCTGCTGAGGCGACGTTGAAGGCCTCGTTACCCATTCGCCTGTCTCCAAAAGATCAGACGGCGTTCGGCGATCGTCACGACACTGAAGATGAGGATTGCCATCATCGCTGAGCAGAACACGACGGCGTACAGAAGTGCCGACTTGAAATTATAGGTCGCATCGATGATCAGTGCACCTAGCCCATAGCTGGAACCGATCCACTCGGCGACAATCGCGCCGATCACGCAAGTGGTGCTCGAGATTTTCAACGCCGCGAAGAAATACGGAAGAGAACTTTGGACACGAACCTTCCAGAAGATCTCCGAGTTCGTCGCAGACATCAGCCGCATGAGCTCAAGCATTCCATGTGATACATCGCGCAGTCCGCGGACCATGTTCACGAGCATTGGAAAGAAGCAGATGAGTGACGCAATCAGGATCTTGGGCACTATTCCGTTGCCGAAAATCAGCACGAGTATTGGAGCGATCGCCAACACGGGAACAGTGTGGAAGAAGACCAAAAGCGGATAGAAGGCACGTTCGGCAAAGCGGCTATGGATGAAACAGATCGCAAAGACGATAGCCACCGCGTTGCCGACGAAAAAGCCAAGCAGCGCCTCGAACATTGTCGGACCAATGTTGGTCAGGAGTAGATACCAGTTCTCCCGAAAAGCCTCGACGACTTGAAGCGGGCTAGGTGCGATATACGACGGCAAGCCGAATACCCGAGCACCGACTTCCCATATGATAAGGATCATAAGGCCCACCACCATGGCGGCAGCATTCCCGCTGATCAGATCTGAAAGGCGAAGAGACCATGATCTGAGTTTGACGCTTTCGTCGCCGATGACGGTCATTAGCATTTCTCCAGAAGCTCGCGCAGATGTGCGGCAATTTGAACGAAACCGAGGGTGTCGCGGTCAGCAAGTTTGCGATCCTGACTTAGATCCACGTCGACGACTTCCAGAACGCGCCCTGGACGCGCCGCCATCACGACAACCTTTTGGCCAAGGAAAGCCGCCTCCGCGATGGAATGGGTGACGAACACGATCGTCGTACCCGTCTCCTTCCATATCCGGAGGAGTTCCTCGTTGAGCTTGTCGCGCGTGATTTCATCTAGCGCTCCGAACGGTTCATCCATGAGGAGTATTTTGGGCGCCGTGACAAGCGCCCGCGCGATGGAAACACGCTGGCGTTGACCGCCAGACAGCTCTGACGGGAGCGCGTTTTCCCGTCCTTTCAGACCGACGAGATCGAGTAGCTCCACGGCTTTGTCGCGGCTTGAAGCGGCTCTCCTGCTCCCGATTTCAAGCGGGAGCATGACATTCTCGATGGCCGTTCTCCACGGCAGGAGGGTCGCATCCTGAAAAACGAATGAGAACGACCGTTCCGCGCGCGCGTTCGCCGGCGGCTTTCCGAAGATCCTGACGTTTCCGCCGCTTGTCGGAACGAGATCGGAGATCGCCCGCAGGAGGGTCGACTTTCCACAGCCCGAAGGCCCGATCATCGTAACGAACGCTCCCTCCGGGATATCCAGAGTAACGGCGGAAACTGCAATTACCTTTCCGGCACCTTCACCGAAGGAAATGCTGACCTTATCGATGGAAATAGCAGGATTCATATCGGGTTTGATCGCCGAAGTGTTCAAGGTGGCTACAAGTCCCATCGGCTCATCCCATCCGAATGGTTTTGGTGGCGCCGAGGACGGCATCTGTCATGATGTCGGCAACAGTCGGAGGCGCCGACTTGAACTGCTTGAGTTCATCAAAGAGCTTGATCTGTTTGTCCCAGTTCGCGGGATCCATCGCACCCCATCCTGCCTGTTTGCTGGTGGAGTTGAAGCTCGCCTCAACGACTGCGCCAACCGCTTCCAGTTCGTCCTTGCGATTGAGATTTGGATAGAGTTCGACCAGTGCATCCACGGCGGCCTCCGGATTGTCGCGCGCAAACTGCCATCCCTTTGCGGTGGCGGATAGGAAGCTCTCGAGTACCTTCTGGTTCTTCTCGATCGTGTCGTCGCTTGCGTAGTAGAGATTTGCATAGAGCTGGACCCCGGTGTCCCAAAGCGGAAGCACCACACGGTCTGCGCCGAGCACGCTGATACCATGGACATTCGTTTCCCAACCGGTGACCACGTCGGCCTGTCCGTTCAAGACCGGGGTCACGTCGGCGCCGGAAACGATGATCTCGACATCTTTCTCGGCGATGTTGTTCAGGGCCAGGACGGCCTTGACAAGGATCACTGCTGTAGCTTGGACGGCAATGCGCTTGCCTATCAAGTCTTGTGCCTTGTGCACCGGGGCGCGCGGCAGCGAGAAGAGTGCAAACGGATGCCGCTGGAAACCAGCAGCGATTGCCTTGATAGGAATTCCTGCAGCTCTTGCCATCATGATCGGCGGGCTTGAACTGTACTGTCCTACCTGGGCCCTACCAGACGCGACGCTTGCAATGCCGTCGACATTCGGCCCGCCAGGAGTGATTGTGAGGTTAAGTCCTGCATCTTTAAAGAAGCCGTGCTTGAGCGCGGCAGCCTCTCCAAGCACACCGTTGCTGCCGAGCCAGCCGAGTTGCATGACGATGTCGCCTGCCTCGGAGGCATATACCTGCTTCGCAAAGCCCGTACTGCACGCTTGCACCGCCGCCGCAGCGGCAAGGGTTTGCAAGAACTGACGTCTATGCATGGCATATCTCCTCACAGTTTTGTGGCCGTTTTGGCCGTTCCCTTGTTCGACACGTTGGTCCGCGTCAGACAGAGAGCTTTTCACAAATCTTGCCGATATGGTGCCATCAATATTCGAACAGGGTGCACTCGCTTTCGGAGCGCCTGAAAGTAGATTTCGAAGCGGAAGCCCTTGCCAACTTCCCTATACCCATCGAAGCTTCGCGAGCGGAAAGGGCTTACTTAAGACATAGAGCCAAACAGGGGGAGGTCCAAACTGGGATGCATTCAATTGTCCTGAGGTACGTTATCGAAGTCGCCAGGCAGGGATCGATCCGCAAGGCCGGCCCTGTTTTGAACGTCGCATCCTCTGCAGTGAATCGACAGATCATCAAGCTTGAGGAGGAGTTGGGCGTGAGGTTGTTTGACCGCCTACCTGATGGCGTCGTGCTCACGGCCGCCGGCAAGCTTCTGGTCGATCACGCTAACCGGACCTTGCAGGAATATGAGAAACTGAGACCTCAAATTGCCAACGTCCGGGATCTGCAGGCAGGCAATATTGCGATCTCATCAATAGATTCGCTAAACATGTCGCTCGTGCCTGAAATTATTAGGCGCTATAGGGCGGACTATCCAAACATCTCGCTCACGATAAGACAGGATCCTGCCAACGAAGTGGTCCACGCGGTCGAGGAGGGCCTCGCCGACATCGGCCTGACGTTCACCTGCTTCGCGCGGAATTCGGTTCGTCCGGTGAAGGATATCCGTTCGCCGTTCGGCGTCCTTTTGAACAGCAGTCATCCGCTTGCGGGAAACCCTTCGGTGTCGCTGGACGACATCGCGAGCCATCCCTCGGTGAAGCATTACCACCCGACAGGGCAGAACATGTTCCTCGACGAAGTACTGACACGCGAGCGCATACGATTGGACTCGGTGGTCTTCACAAACTCGATGTACGTGGCGAAGATGTTGGTCGAGAACGGAACCGCGCTCGGGATTTACATAAAATATGGCTTCTGGGATCTCATCAAAACCGGAAGAGTGGTCTTTCTACCGCTAGATAACGAAACGATGTCTTCATACCGGATCGCAACCTTCATCCCCTCCAACCGCTTCATTAATGCGGCTGAGCAGGCGTTTGTGAAGATCGCCAGCCAGGTTCTAGACGAGTATGAGGGCGGATGAGTAACCGCCCTCGCCCGTTGATCAGGCTGCCGTGTAGGCTGTTTTTACCGCCGTGTAGAACTCGACGGCATAGCGCCCCTGTTCTCTTGCTCCAAAGGACGAACCTTTTCGGCCTCCGAATGGCACGTGGAAGTCAACGCCAGCCGTTGGCAGGTTGACCATGACCATTCCGGCCTCGGCATTGCGCTTGAAATGCGTGGCGTATTTCAGGCTAGTGGTGCAGATCCCGGCAGACAGGCCGAATTCGGTGTCGTTGGCGATAGCAAGCGCTTCATCGTAGTCCTTGGCTGCGATGACCGAGGCGACTGGTCCGAAAATCTCTTCCCGGGCAATACGCATGTTGCTGCTCACATCGGTGAATAACGCTGGCTGAAGGTAGTGTCCTCGCTTCTCCTGCTTCAGCAGTTCGCCGCCGAAGCGCAGAGTGGCTCCTTCCTGCTTGCCCAGTTTAATATAGTTAAGATCCTGTTCGAGTTGGCGGCTGTCTACGACGGGGCCTATGTGCGTTGTCGCATCGAGAGCATCCCCGACTTTTAGTGACGCCAAGCGTTCGACGACCGCATCGATGAACTTGCCCCGGATCTGGTCCGTCACAATGATACGCGACGACGCCGTGCATCGCTGCCCAGTTGAGTAGAAGGCGCCATTGACCGCGCATTCGACGGCAGTTGTCAGATCAGCATCGTCCAAGACGACAAGCGGATTTTTTCCACCCATCTCGAGCTGGAAGCGTCTCATGTGCTTAGTCGATTCGCTCGCAACGAGCCTCCCGGTCCCGACCGACCCGGTGAAGGACACCGCGTCAATATCGGGAGAATCTATGATCGCCTGTCCCACCGACGAACCACTGCCCATGACAAGGTTGAATACCCCGCTCGGCACGCCTGCCCGCACGATTATGTCAGCCAGCGCCCAAGCGGATGCGGGCGTAAGCTCTGCAGGCTTGAAGACAACGCAGTTTCCGTATGCGAGTGCCGGTGCTATCTTCCAAGCAGGGATCGCGATTGGAAAATTCCAGGGCGTTATCAACCCGACTACCCCGACGGCCTCACGAGTGATGTCGATATCGATCCCAGGGCGAACCGAGGCTATGCGCTCCCCGGGGATTCTCAGAACTTCTCCGGAAAAGAACTCGAACACCTGAGCCGCCCGCGTAACTTCGCCGATGCCTTCGGCAATCGTCTTTCCTTCCTCGCGTGCGAGCATGGCACCGAGTTCTTCCTTCCTCGTGAAAATCTCGGTGGCTACCCGCTTCAACAAATCATGCCTGGCGATAGGGCTGCTTCTGGACCACGCTGGAAATGCTGCGCGAGCGGCGGCGATTGCCTGCAAAACATTGTCCGAATTCGCTACCTGATAAGTTGCAAACTCGTCGTTGTGATCCGAGGGGTTTTCATCGCGGTGATCGCTTCCACCGCCGAGCCATTCTCCAGCCACGTAGTTCATCAACTTCAACATCAGTGTTCTCCCCCTTGGAAGCTTGTCACGAGTGGATGGTCCATCTCGCTGCGATACTTCGGTCCTGCGCCTCCTGGTTGTCCCCACCCCGTGACGGCGTCTTCGAAAAACTCCTTATTCGCGGAGATGAAGTGGCGACGATCGACTGGAATGTCTCTGTCCTCGAAGATTGCATCTACCGGACAGACCGACAGGCAGAGCCCGCAGGCGATGCACTCGGATGGCTGGATGTACATCATCCGGCCGCCCTCGTAGATGCATTCCACGGGGCATGCCACCTGGCATGCGCCATCTTTCACATCGATGCAGGGTTGCGTAATCACGTAGGTCATCTCGAACCCCTAACCAGCAGCACGCGAGGGCTGATCGCCGAGTTCGGGGCCTTCGACTATGCCGTCGTCGAGGAGTTGGCGGATTCTGTCATCGGAATATCCGATCCCCGCGAGAACGGAGGCCGAATGCTCGCCTAGGCAAGGAGCCCCACGTGAAATCGCGAAGGATCCTTTCTCCATCCGAAAGGGCGCCCCAATCAGTTTGCCCGAGGGCGTATCAACGACCGTCGAGTTCTCGACGGTCTGAGGGTGGCGGAGTGCTTGCGCTAAGTTGAGGACTGGCGCGCACAGGATATCCTGTCCCTCGAGGCGCCCGATAGCCTCTTCCGTTGGCACTTCTCGCAAACGACGACGAATCTCGTCCTGCAGCGCGGACCTGTTCGTCTTCATCGCATGGAAATCTGAATACTCGGGCAGCTGCGAAAGATCTCTCATATCGAGTGCCTGGCAAATGTCTTGCAACGGGTTTGCCTTGAACGCCCCGACGATCACAACGGCCCCATCCAATGTTGGAAATACCCCGGTCAGCGGATAGGCGGCCCAGTTCAGATCTTCTCCACGTTGCAACAGGACCGCCGCCTCCTGCATCTGTAGGTTCAGCATAGATTCGAATAGCGATACGGATACCGATTGCCCTCGGCCCGTCTGAGCCCTTTGCAGCAGTGCCATAAGGATTGCTTGGACGAGGTGCATACCCGCGGAATAGTCTGCAATCGCAAGCGGGTAGACAGTCAAAGGGTGATTGTCATCTGAACGCCGGGAAATCCCTCCCGTCATTGCCTGTGCGAGCACATCCTGACCGCCTTTGTGCGATAGCGTCTTGCCTGGGCCGAAACCGCTCCCTTCGGCCGAGATGATTCGCGGATTAAGGGAGGAGATGCGCTCGAACCCATAGCCTAGCCGTTCGATCACGCCAGGGCGGAAGTTGCTTACTACAACGTCGGCCTGGCGAACGAGATCGTCGATTATCTTACGACCGCTTTCGCTACGCAGATCGACTGCAAGCGAGAGCTTGTTTCGGTTTAGGCTCTTGAAGACTGGGTTGTTCGCGCCCTCCGGATCGTTTGGTCTCGATCCTCTGGACAGATCACCGTGCCTCGGGCGCTCGATCTTGATGACGCGTGCTCCGTGATCCGCCAGGATCTGAGTACAACACGGCCCCATCATGACCTGGGTGAAGTCGATTACCGTGACACCGGCCAGTGGCTGGGTGAGTGTGCTATGCATGGCTCGCCCCCCCTACTCCGCAGCATCGCTTTGGAAGGTGGCATTGGCGGCCGGAAGATCGCCAGGATCGGCCCCCTGGCTCCTCAGCCGCCGCTGTACTTCAACGACATCCACATCGCGTATTCTCGCGGATGCTAGGATTGCGACTGCTGCCGCGGTCCCCGCTGCCTCGCCCATCGCCATGCACGGAGGGATCTCGCGTGAGATACGCTGCGCAGACGGCGTTGCGGAATAGTGCCGCCCCGCGACAAGCAACTGATCGATCTTCCTGGGAAGCAATGCGCGGTAGGGATAATAGTAGTCTCGGCCGCGGGCGACTGTATCTGCGTAATGGCGTCGTCCGATCACGTCTTCCTTCGTAACGACATATTCTCCTTCGAGCACACGGGTCTGTCGGACGCCGAGTTGCGGAGCCACATCTACGACGAACGCTTCCTCGAAGCCTGGCATCTTGTTCCGTATGAACGCTACAAGCTCTGCAATCTTCTGACGGCCCGTAGCATCCGCGCTTGTCAGATCCTCGACCGACAGCCCGTCGTAGCCGGACATGTGAGGGCAATTGCACCACACAATACCCGGCAGAGGCGTTTTCAGCCACCAACGTTCCCAGGAACCGCCCATGATCCGCTTTGCTTCTCGGTCGAGAGCAGCGAATTCCTCCGGATTTCCATACTCGAACTTTTCGGCCCTCTCGACGTCGACCCCGCCAAGCCGGAAGACCGTTGTCACGATGAACTTGCCATGGGCGAAATCGGCACCCGCAGAAGCCGCAACGTCCAGATCGCCGGTCGCGTCGATCACTACTTTGCCAAGCAGTGCCTGCCGACCTGCCTTCGTCTCGCAGACCACGCCCCTGACGACATTGTTTTCGACGATCGACTTTGAGAACCAGGAATGGAGGCGAAGATTGACACCTGCTTCGTTTACCATCTCGGTCGCGACACGCTTAAAGGCATCCGGGTCGAAAGCCGAAGCGTAACAGATTGGCTGAGGTTTCGAATGTGAATGGAAGTCGTATAAACCCCAGCGCGCCCATTTCTCGAACACCGCTTGATCTGAAGACCATTCCTCGGCTGGCGGCGTAACGCACAGCCCGTATTCAGTCATGCGTTTGATCATCTCTGCGCAAATGCCGCGAACGCTGATCTCGGTACCATTGTTCATGTCGTCTAAGACAAGGACCATCCCCCCGGCAGCGAGACCCCCGAGGTGGGCATAGCGCTCCACCAGCGTAACGGACGCCCCGTTGCGAGCTGCGGCGACTGCCGCCGCAATCCCCGATGGGCCGCCGCCGACAACGAGTACATCGGTCGACGCGACGACAGGAACAGGACCAGTCGGTTCTTCATAGATATCGTTTTTGAGCATTGTTTCTCCTCCAACTGCTACTCGGTCGGCTCACGGTAAGGTTCAGACTTATGCGCACGAGACGGGGGGACACGGTTCCGCCACGGCCCTTGCGGCCAAGGAAATGGCCGGCACATGCGAGGATGGACTTCGGCGGCTTTGCCCGGTCAGAGCCAGCGGACAAGGATATGGTCGATCGACAACACTGCTTCGCCGCGCTGGTTCATCACGGTTGTCTGCTCAATGATGCGCCGCATGTTTGGACGCTGCGGATCAATATCTGACTTCGTTACTTCCACCTCGCAGTGGATTGTGTCGCCTATGAAAACTGGCTTCCGGTAGCGGACCCGGTCGTAGCCGTACGAAATCCGCAATCCCATTGTTGGATCAGTTGTGAACTTGAGGCCGACTGCGATCGAAAGCGTCAGCGTTCCGTGCGCAATGCGCTGTCCGTAGGGACTCGCCTTGGCCGCCTCTGCGTCGAGATGGATAGGGAAAAGGTCACCGGTCTGGCCGGCGTGAACCACGATGTCAGACTCGGTGACCGTGCGACCCCTTGTTTTGTAGGAGTAGCCTACGCGATCACATTCGAAGTCCTGGATGTTGTCCTGCACTACGCTGCTCCCATTCCTTGCCATCTTCTATGATCACAAAGTTACTGAGAGTCTGGGCGGAAGAGCAGCGCAATCATTCGCTCAGGGTGCTGACGAAAATGCAGCGTGCGTCCACCGTGGCAGAAGTACCTTAGTTTACGTGGGCTCCATCATGAACCCCAACGACGGGTGCGAACGTGAGGCCGTTTCAACTACCGGCTGAAGTTTCCGGGGCGAACTGCCGCAGACCAATTAGGAGCCGTAAACAACAGGGATCACGTCTTTTTGTCCGTTCAGATCAACGGCAATACATTCAATGGGACATGTCGCGGTGCGGATCTGAATGCCGCGGCCGAAGGGGCTTTGTCCCAAAGCGGATCACCCGCTCCTGCACGGCCGGAACCGAGGGGTTCATCGTGTTTCGGCAAAGCTTTTGAAGGTCTTCGTGCCATGGCTGGGACAATGAATCACCTTATGCAATCGACGTTGAAAGTCGACTGCATAAGGTAGATTAGTAAAGTCTCATGCGCCGCGAATTATCGCAGGGACCCGCGTCCTATGATTTGCCTGCCCCTGCCTGTCGAGTTCCCCGTCATAGCAGCAATGTGCTTGTGCGAGGTCCGCCGTCCACTCGCGGAACAGACACCACCCGCCCCCAAATACCAACGCACTGATGAAGGAAAGGCGTCGGGTCAGGTCGCGCCGACTCAACCCATGGATTCTAGTGTACCTTTTGCGGCACCTAGGACGCCGCAGGGATGTATGGAAGCAAGACATAATTTTCGTGTCCTTCTCCAAAGTGGATCGTCGTTGTACCGCCAAATACCTCCGGTGGCCGATCGCTTTCATCATCATGAAGAAACGGGCCGCATCCGGTGAACTCGTTCTTCATGTTTGACAAACGCCCTCCGCTGCCACCCGGATAGACGTAGTCTTTACCTCTTACGCTGAGAGCGAGCCGATAGCCTTTGGGGATAGCGATACAGGTCGGCCATATCTCGATGTCGAGTTGATAGATCTGACCTGGCTCAAGTGGCTGCTTTTCGTCGTGAGTATGCCACGGTCTGTAAGGAAGACTCCTTTCTGGATCGAGCTTACGATGAGACGCACGAAGCCAACCCTGTGCGATGGGCGTATGCGGGTCGAGCGCACCTTGAAAGGTGACTTCCTTCATATCGGGCGTGAATACACGCACGACTAGAAATAGGTCTGCGTCCACAGTAGAAGACGAGATCGCCAATCGAGCACCGATAGGACCTGTGATTTCGGTGTCGGTTTTTGTCGGCTCTGTCAGGAAGGTCAAACCATCGCCCAGGGCGTCGAATGACAACTGCTTTTCGGAAACTGATTTGGCTGGCTTAAGCTCGCCAAGGTCCGAGAGATGAACCTTCTGCCACGATGTCCTTGCCAAAGGCCACTCATTTTCGAAACGCTCGACGAAGCGCTCGCCGGGATGTCGAACCAACAGCTGAACCTTCGGACGTTCGCTCCAACCATTGTCATGTCCCTTCAAGAAGTGATCGAAAAACTGCTTCTGTAAGGACACCCCACGGTCCGTATAGAACGGCGCCCAATGAGACCCACCGTGAACCTCCAACCATTTCTGTTCAGAGGCCGCCGCGAGGAACCCTTCGAAGTTGCCCCGGGCATGAAGACCTGCTCCGCCCCAGTTGCCGGCGGAAAGGACCGGCACTTTTATTCTATCGGGTTTTGCCGAGCGCTCGACGTAGTAATCCGTCAACAATTCGCGAGCGAGCATCTCCTCGTGCATGTTTTCACGATTTGCGATCAATTCGTCGTCGCTCAAAGTCTCCGGCCCGCAGACCAGCTCCCCGGTGACCCTACTCCGTCGCCCTCGGTCGCCTACGCCATGCTGCACAGTCTTGACTTGCATGTCCTGCCAATGCTTTCGGAAGGTGCAGAGAATACCTCCGTGGCGATTACCATCGCGGTAGTTGTCGTGCCACCCTTCCCAGACGCAGATTGCGGCGAGGTGCGGCGGCTGCGTTCCCGCGGCGCGCCACTGGTTGGCGCCGTAGTAGGAAATCCCGTTCAAACCAACCTTGCCGTTTGACCACCGCTGAGTGCCCGCCCACTCGATGCACTGGTGGTAGTCCTGCTGCTCGCGGTCATTGTTGTGGCAAAGGTAACCCGGAGAACGTCCCGCACCACGTGAGTCGACGCGAACGACCACGTACCCATCTGGCACCCATTTCTCCGGATCGGAGACTTCCCAATTCGCATATTTGTTGGAGGTGTTGCTGACTGCGTCGGGATCTTCAGCGCACATGCGATCCCAGGCCGTCTTGTAACCATCCTCAAAATGCAGACCTTTGCCGTAGGGACCGTAGGTCATGATGACCGGATATGATCCGTCCCTTACAGGACGAAAAACGTCCGCCCTCAACACTACTCCATCGTCCATTACGATTGGCTGATCCCAAACGATGTGCATGCCATCTTTGGTTTCTTCGACTTCTTGGGCCATTCCTGTTGTTCCTCCAGACTGGTTATCCGCCAAGGTCTTACTTGATTGCCTGAGGATTGATTGGGGAGCCGGCGCCGCCTGGGAGGTGGAGCGGCGGCGCGGAGAAGAAAAACTCATAGACCTTATCTTCGGCGCAGTCCTGTGCCAGCTCTTTCAGGTAGAAAATCTCGCCCATTGAGATCCCAATTGCGGGAATGACCACCCAATGCCAGGGCTGGTTTGCCTCGTTCGTTTCGTTGGGACGAACTTCACAGCCCCAGGTGTCGGAGCAGATAGCGGCGACGTCCTTTTCCTTCAGCCAATAGCAAGTCTCGAAGCCGAAGCCTGGAGCAGAACCGCCAGCATAGCCGGTCCAGTCACCCTTTGCGAGGCAGCGTTCCTGATGACCGGTTCGGACAATGACGAAATCACCTTTTCGGATTTCAACGCCCTGCGAAGCAGCACATCCGTCCAAGTCTTCGCGCGAAATAGCGTATCCGTCATCGAGGGACTCAACCTGCTTGTAGCGGGCTACGTCCAACAAAACGCCCCGGCCGACCATTTTGTCTCGAACGTGTTCGATACCATTCTTCTTTGCGCCCTTTACATCGACCAAACTTGCATCAAAGCCATTGTACATCTTGTCGCCCATAAAGATGTGGCACAATGCATCCCATTGGGTCGACGCCTGGCACGGCATGTTGATCGCATCATCCGCATATCGCAAATACGGTGCAGGTTCGTCCTGATTGCCAAGCACCGCGTCCGTACCGGTAGCGAGCATCGTGTGAATCGGGTTCCAGCGACCACCAAATAGGCCGGACTGAATGGGCTCCTTCAGGGAGAGACCCAGCGCAAAAACCTTTCCTTTGCGCACCAGCCGCGCTGCGTCGACAATGGCTTCCGGAGTGATGTTGTTCAGAGTTCCGATTTGATCGTCATCCCCCCAGCGGCCCCAGTTGGACAGTTCGCGAGATGCCGTTTGAATTGCAGCCAGGTCAACCTTCATCGTATCCTCCACTCGGTTGGTTATCGATTGATAACTTAAATGAAGGTGGCCTGTCCGTCAATACGCCTCTCCAAAGCCGTTCTTTCTTCTTGAAACAACCCGCGGTTTGCGTTTAGGTTATCAATAAATGCTTTGATCCTGATTTTCGCCAAAAAACCTCAATCTTTGTGTTATGTTACGTTCTAATCTCTTGGTTATCGACACATTTCAATTTATTGAAATCTTCGACGCTGGAGCAACAAAGCGAGCACCAGCAAAACAAGGCAGAAGTGATGGACATTAAAAATAAGGCGCAACTCTCGCTGGGCTCGGTCAAGAAGTCTCAAGTATCGAAGGTTGAGGCTGTCAAGAAGCCTCGATCTAAACCGGTGCGTTCACCGGAACGCCTGCCGTTCGAGCAGCGTCGTGAGATGATCTTGAAGAAAGCTGTAGACGTTTTTGCTGAACGTGGGTTCGACGCAACCACCCGAGATTTGGCTCGTCACCTGGGAACCACGCAGCCTTTGATGTACAAGTACTTCAAAACCAAGGACGATCTGATCGAAGAAGTCTACAAGCGGGTGTTCTTGGACGTCTGGGACACTGCATGGGACGAGATTTTGGTAGACCGCAGTCAACCGATAACGGAGCGGCTTATCCGGTTCTACAGAAGCTACACCGACGTGATTATGAATCGCGGCTGGATGCGGATCTATCTGTTTGCGGGTTTGAAAAACGTGGGAATTACCAGCTCATACATCCGCTTGGTGGAAGAGCGCGTCATCCGACGGATTGCAATGGAGATCTGCGCGGCCCATGGCATTCAGATTTCAAAGTCCAGCGAGGCACGTTATATGGAGATAGCTTGGAGCTTACAGGGAAGCATTTTCTACTACGGCGTCAGAAAATATGCCTACGAATTGGACCCAAGTGTTCCGAGAAACGTCGTCATTGATGACGTCGTGAATATATTCGTGGCTTCGTGGCCGAAAGAAGATGCGAATTCGTGAGACAGACGTCATGGATCAGGTGGTTCATTGCCCCGAGAGCCGTCGGACATGAATCGCGCCAAAGTCACTGCTGCGTTCAACATGTGTTCCCGCATCACTCGAGCCGCTTCATCTCCGTCGCCGCGCATGATCGCTCTCAGGATCTCGGCATGCTCCGAATGCGACTTTTCCAGCCGCTCTTCATGTCTGAGTTGGGTTCGCCTAAAAGGCATGAGCCGCGACCTTAAGCGGAGAAGCTCTTCAAAAAGAAAGGCGTTGTGTGCGGAGCTGTAGAGCTGATCGTGAAAGCGGAGGTTCGACTCATCATAGAGATCAAGATCTTTGTTTAAAACGGCGAGTGCAGCCGCATCATGAATCTCCCACAAAAGAGCCCGCTCGTCCCCTGTGATGCGATGTGTTGCCAACCTTACGCACATCGCCTCCATCTCAGCTGTCACCTCGAACATTTCCATGAGCTTTAGAAGCGTCAACGGAAGCACAACAGCTCCTCTCCGCGGCCGAATTTCGATAAGACCACTACTTTCCAACTGTTTTAGAGCTTCTCGAACGGGTGTGCGCGAGGCCGAAAATTGTGCGGCCAGCTGAATTTCGTCCAAAACCGTTCCAGGCGCGATATTGCCGGTTGATATGTCATCCATCAGCGAGACGCGGATTCGTTGGCTTAAGGATCGACCGTCCTCGTTTCCCGACATGGAATTCCCTTTCTCTGCTTGTTGGTACATGCACCTGCTAGTCTCCCATTTCATACAGGCGGCGTCTCAGGAAGCCTAGGCGCCATTCGGTAGACTGGCGACGTTGCATTGCGACGATCGATCAGCTTGATGTCGTGCGCCATCCAAAATTGATGCGGGAACGAGCCCACGAGCTCGCCCGTTCCAAGACCGGAGCCAATGTGGCACGATAGGCCTTCGAGCCGTTCTGAATTTCTTCACATCAGTATCGGGACCGTACTAGTTTATATTCACTCACCCTTGCGCGCCGCGGATGGTTGGCTCGCTCGTATGTCGGTGAGATGGTCATCGATAGTCGTCGCTATCTCCTCAACCGATGCGCTCCCGTCGATTTTGAACAACAGACCGCGGTGCTTATAGAACGCTGACAAAGGTTGAGTTTCCTTGATGAACGCCGCAAGCCTCTTGCGAAGCGTTCCCGAATTATCGTCAGCCCGTACACCGGCACTCCCAGCTTCCCTTGCTCTTGCCTCAATACGAGCAAACAACTCCTCCTCGTCAATCATGAGCTCGACGACTGCTGTGAGGCTCTGCGAGCCCAAGACCCCTTCAAGAGCGTTCGCCTGTCGGATGGTGCGCGGATAGCCGTCTAATATAAAGCCGTTCGCCGCGTCCGGCTGAGCAAGCCTCCTGTCGACGACAGACGAGATTGTATCGTCATCAACCAGCTCACCGGCGCGCATTTTGCTGTCAACCTGTCGCCCAAGTTCACTTGCGGCCTTCACTTCCGAACGCAAGATATCGCCCGTCGACAAGTGAGGGACCTGGTGCCGTTCCGCAAGCCGTTTGGCCTGTGTGCCCTTCCCTGCGCCGGGAGGACCTAAGAGGATCAGTCTCATCGCGCTACCTCCCATTTGTGTAGTATGTCGCCTTGTTCTGGCGATTGGCGATAAGATCATCGACGACGGCAGGATCGGCGAGTGTCGATATATCACCCAACGATCCGAAATCGTCCTCGGCGATTTTGCGCAGGATGCGGCGCATGATCTTGCCGGACCTGGTCTTTGGCAGACCGGGAGCGAACTGGATCTTGTCAGGCGAAGCGATCGGGCCGATTTCACTGCGGACGTGCTTGACCAGCTGCTGGCGCAGCTCGTCGTTGCCTTCGTGGCCTGCCATCAGCGTCACGTAGCAATAGATGCCCTGGCCCTTGATCGGATGCGGATAGCCGACAACGGCTGCTTCCGAGACGAGATTGTGCGAGACGAGGGCCGATTCCACTTCGGCGGTGCCGAGGCGGTGTCCGGAAACGTTCAGCACGTCGTCGACGCGGCCGGTGATCCAGTAGTATCCGTCCTCATCACGGCGGCAGCCGTCACCGGTGAAATACTTGCCCTTGTAGGTCGAAAAATAGGTCTGGATGAAGCGCTCGTGGTCGCCATAGACGGTGCGCATCTGGCCCGGCCAGCTGTCGGTGATGCAGAGATTGCCGTCGGCTGCACCTTCGAGAACCCTGCCTTCATTGTCGACCAGCTGCGGCTTGACGCCGAAGAACGGCACCGTTGCCGAGCCCGGCTTCAGGTCGATCGCACCCGGCAGCGGCGTGATCATGTGGCCGCCGGTTTCCGTCTGCCACCAAGTGTCGATCACAGGGCAGCGCTTGTCGCCAACCACATTATAGTACCATTCCCAGGCTTCGGGATTGATCGGCTCGCCGACCGTACCGAGCAGCCGCAGCGAGGAGCGCGAAGAGCGCGTGACGAACTCGTCGCCGGCGCCCATCAGCGAACGGATCGCCGTCGGCGCCGTGTAGAAGATGTTGACCTTATGCTTGTCGATAATTTCCCAGAAGCGACCCTGATCAGGGAAATTCGGCACGCCTTCGAACATCAGCGTGGTGGCACAGTTCGCGAGCGGGCCGTAAACGATATAGGAATGACCGGTGACCCAGCCGACATCGGCCGTGCACCAGTAGATATCGCCGGGATGATAGTCGAAGACATATTCGTGCGTCATCGCCGCATAGACAAGATAGCCGCCCGTCGTGTGCAGGACGCCTTTCGGCTTACCGGTCGAGCCAGACGTATAGAGAATGAAGAGCGGATCTTCCGCCTTCATCTTCACCGGCGGGCAATCCGGCTTCACCGTGGCGATTTCCTGATGGTACCAGAGGTCGCGGCCCTCAGCCCAGCCGATCTTGCCGCCGGTGCGGCGAACCACAAGCACCTTGTCGACGATAAGATGCTGTTTTGCGGCGATATGGATCGCAGTATCGGTGTTTTCCTTCAGAGGAACCGGCTTGCCGCCGCGCAGGCCTTCATCGCAGGTGATGACGAAGGTCGACTGGCAATCGACGATGCGGCCGGCCAGCGCTTCCGGCGAAAAGCCGCCAAAGACCACCGAATGCACCGCGCCGATGCGCGCGCAGGCGAGCATTGCATAGGCGGCCTCGGGGATCATCGGCATATAGATGGTCACCCGGTCTCCCTTTTTGACGCCATGCTTCTTCAGCACATTCGCCAAACGGCAGACATGCTCGTAAAGCTCGTTATAGGTAATCTTCTTGTCAAGCGACGGATCGTCACCTTCCCAAATGATCGCGACCTGCTCGCCGTGCTCGGGTAGATGGCGGTCTATGCAATTGTAGGAAACGTTGGTTTCCCCGTCCTCGAACCATTTGATGGTGACGTCACCGACAAAGGTCGTGTTCTTGACCTTGGTGTATGGTTCGAACCAATCGATGCGCTTGCCGTGCTTGCCCCAGAATTCGTCTGGATCCTCCACGCTTTCCCGATACCAGCTCTCGTATGTTGCCTTGTCGATCAGAGCTGCTCTCCGCACCCGCATTCCCTCGCCGTTCGGATATTTTTGCAATCTCACCTCCCCTATGACAAGCGGTCCAGTAGCACATGTGTATATTTTCAGGCAACATATGCCTGTTTAAAAATTCTCTATTGCCGACATTAGGCGTTAATGTATACTTTATGGGTCGTATCGGGGATAGCACATGTGGAACGAGCTCAGCAGAAACAAGCATGATCGATTGCAGCGGGGAGCGAGATTGGCTTCAGGCAAGCTGGTCGCTTCCTCGGACGCGACAGCGCTCCTGCAGGCTGTAATAGAGCCCGGCGATCGTCTTTGCCTGGAAGGAAACAATCAAAAACAGGCGGACTTTCTCGCCGCGGCACTCAGCAAGGTCGACCCCGCTGTAGTGCACGGGTTACACATAGTGCAGTCCGTGCTCGCTTTGCCGGAGCACCTGGACATTTTTGAAACTGGCATCGCCTCTCGGCTGGATTTCTCTTTCGCAGGCCCGCAGGCGACCCGATTGGCGCGATTGATAAGAAGCGGAAGTCTTCAAGTCGGCGCGATTCACACCTATCTTGAACTCTTTGGCCGCTATTTCGTAGATCTGACGCCGAGGGTGGCACTCATATGCGCTCAGGCTGCTGATAAGAATGGCAACCTCTATACCGGTGGAAACACGGAAGACACACCCGTCATTGTCGAAGCGACGGCGTTTCGGCAAGGGGTGGTTATCGCTCAAGTGAATGAGGTGGTCGACGTTCTTCCCCGGGTAGATATTCCCGCTGATTGGATTGACTACGTTGTCCCCAGCCCCAAGCCTCATTACATCGAACCCCTGTTCACGCGCGACCCGGCGCTCATCTCTGAGATCCAGGTTCTCATGGCGATGATGGCGATAAGGGGAATTTACCAAGAGTACGAGGTAAAAAGCCTCAATCATGGCATCGGTTTCGACACAGCAGCAATCGAGCTTCTGTTACCAACCTACGCTGATAGTTTAGGGCTCAAGGGGAAGATCGCAACGCATTGGGCACTTAACCCCCATCCGACACTCATACCTGCCATTGAAGCCGGTTTCATCCAGAGTGTCCATTCATTTGGGTCTGAGCTCGGGATGGAGGACTATATCCGCGCTCGCTCTGACGTCTTCTTCACTGGTCCGGACGGTTCGATGCGGTCTAACCGCGCCCTCAGCCAGACTGCCGGCCTATATGGCTGCGATCTGTTTATCGGATCGACACTCCAGATTGATCTAGCGGGCAATAGCTCCACAGCCACCCTGGATCGGATTTCAGGTTTCGGGGGCGCGCCGAACATGGGATCGGACGCCCGCGGCAGGCGGCATGCTTCTCCTGCGTGGTTAAAGGCGGGCCGCGAGGCTGCCACCGGTCCCATGCCACGCGGGCGCAAACTGGTTGTCCAGATTGTCGAGTCATTCAGGGAGCATATGGTTCCTGCATTTGTCGAGACACTTGACGCCTGGGAGTTGGCCGAAAGTGCCGGTTTGGATCTGCCTCCGGTGATGATCTACGGCGACGATGTTACACACATTCTCACCGAAGAAGGCATTGCCAACCTGCTGCTTTGCCGAACGCCGGAAGAACGTGAACAGGCGATCCGGGGCGTCGCAGGCTATACGCCGGTTGGGTTGTCGCGGGACAAGCAGATGGTGGAGAATTTACGGGATCGAGGCGTCGTCCGCCGGCCTGCCGATCTGGGCATTGATGTGTCTCTCGCAACGCGTGATTTGCTGGCAGCGCGATCAATGAAAGACATCGTCCGAGAGTCCCACGGGCTTTACCGACCGCCTACGCGTTTTAGAAACTGGTGAGGTTGAGATGGAAAAACTATTATTTGACTTCACTGCCACAGAGCAATTCGCCGCAAGCACGAAGTCTGTCTTATGCGGCGTCGTAAGTTCCGGAAACCTTGAAGTCATGGTGGAAGCCGCGGATTTGGGAGGGGTCTGCCGTGTCGAGATTGAAACCTCGGCGTCTGGATTCGCCGACATTTGGCAGGCGGTCCTCACCGACGTGTTCGACCGGTGGAAGATCGGCGACGTTGTCGTTTCGATCAATGATGCTGGTGCGACGCCGGCTGTGGTCGCGCTGCGGCTCGACCAGGCGCTGACTGCATACAGTCGGGATCGAGTGGGGGCAAGAAGATGAAAACGAGCTGGTATGAGGCAACGGCCCGCGACAGAATCGCAGGCCTATTGGATCCAGGGAGTTTCATTGAAATTCTCCCGCCCGAAAGCCGATTGCGTAGTCCGCATCTGGAACCTCTCGGCTCGCCTGCCGCCTTCGATGATGGTGTGATCGTTGGCAGGGGTGTGCTTGACGGCCGATCGGTTCTACTGGCGGCACAAGAAGGCGGCTTCATGGGTGGAGCAGTTGGGGAGGTACACGGAGCAAAAATCACTGGCTTGCTTGAGCGTGCATTGGACGAGCGGCCGGACGGTGTCCTTCTACTGCTGGAATCTGGCGGGGTGCGACTTCATGAAGCGAATGCCGGATTAGTCGCCGTCTCAGAGATCATGCGGGCTATGCTCAATTTGCGGGCCGCTGCCCTGCCTGTTGTCGTCTTAGATGGTGGCCGCTACGGCGTTTTCGGCGGAATGGGCATTGCTGCACGTCTTGCTTCTTGCATCGTCATGTCAGAGCAAGGCCGGCTTGGGTTGTCCGGGCCGGAAGTCATCGAGGCAACAGCCGGTGTTGAGGAATTCGACGCCTCAGATCGGCCGCTCGTTTGGCGAACAGTAGGCGGCAAACACCGCTACCTCATAGGTGAGGCATCGGCGCTCGTGTCAGACGAGATCGCAGCCTTTCGTCAGCAAGCTATTTGTGGATTGAGCAGAGACTCCGTCCTCGACCTTGCTGAAGTCGACGCGGAACATGAGCGCTTGAAGGACCGACTCGCACGTTTCGGAGCGTCGAACGACGCATTGGACATATGGGCGGCACTCGGCGTTCCAAACCCGGACGCCATACCAAGTCTTGATGTTGAAGAGTTTCATGAGGCCGCGGATAAGTTGAGGATTGTGTCGTGATCGTTCAAGATCTTGCTGATCGTTTATTCCCCGATGGTCACTCCATCACTTTTGAAGATGAGTTCTTCCACGGCGTTGGGTCGGTGCAAGAAAAGCAAATCAGTGTGATAGGCACTCGAGAGCGCGCGCTTATAGGTGTTGATCTAGCTTTGCGGATCGCAAGTCAGATTGTCACAGTAATGAGAGACCATCCCGGATCGACAATTCTGCTGTTGATCGACACCGCAGGACAGAAGATGAGCCGTCGTGATGAGCTTCTGGGCTTGAATGGCTATATTGCGCATGTCGCCAAATGCCTCGAGGTCGCGCGCCGGCGGGGACACAAAATCCTCGGATTGGTATCAGGCGAAGCTGTCAGCGCGGGATTCTTGTCAACCAGTATGCTTGCCGATGCTTGCTACGCACTGCCCAGCGCAGAAGTGCGGGTCATGAACCTTAAGGCCATGTCCCGCGTCACGAAAATCCCCGTTGAGCGCCTGCAAATCCTTTCTGAGCGCAGCCCCGTCTTTGCGCCGGGAATTTCAAACTACTATGCAATGGGGGCAATCGCCGAAATCTGGGACGGCGACCTTTCCAAATCGCTCGCTGACGCACTGGATGTCGATTTCGGTTCAACCGACCGGCGTCGGCAATATGGAGAGGAGCGGCATGGCCGATCCCTGGCGAAAATAGTCTCGGACCGAGTCCGCTATGATCCGGCCTGATCGTCACCGCTTTATCCTTTTAGGCCCAGCTTGGCGGGATCACGTTGTGGAACCGACGATTTTGGCGCAAGAGCCTGCGGCCGGGTTGATTGAGGATTGGATTGACGCAGGACGGCCTCTGGTTGTGGCCGCGTCAGCGAAATGTGATCCCATCGGCAGTATTCGCCTCGGAATTGCAACGCCCGACAAAAGACGCTTTGGAATCGTTATCAGTCCGGCCGCAGTCGATCGACTCTTACCTGAGCTTGGACTTGAGGCGGTCGTTGCCTCGACGCCGCTCTCTTGGCGGAACAAAATCACTCAAACATTGGAAGTAGCCGCACAGCAACGGTTGACTTTGACGGTATTCGGTTCAGTCGCCTGGGCCCATCTGACCGGCGAACCCTATCTCCGGGAAAGCTCCGACCTGGACTTGGCCGTTCTGTGCCACTCCGCAACGAATATCGTGGCAGCTGCGAATGCGCTTCTGTCAATCGAGGGGTCGCCTCGACTTGACCCTGAGCTCTGCCTCAGCGGTCGCGGGGGCGTAAATCTCAACGAGCTCGCAATGATGCCCGAACATATACTGCTGAAGCGTCATGGTGGACCGATGATGATTGCTGCATCGGCGGTTATTCGGGCGCTCGCAAATCAATGAGCCAGATCCTCACTGCAAACGACGAACCGAGCGTCTACGAGCTTTCGTCTTTGAGTAAGTCGATCGGGCGCCTCGCAATACGAGCGCTATATGGTGAGCTCTCCCTTTATCCCAAGCCCGGCCTGGTTAGTCCAATCGACGCGGGCGCTCACGCTGACATGGACATCACAACCTTCATGCGCAGTCTGTTTTCGCTACGATCCTATTTTCCCCGAATCGCCGAGGCCGGCGCTCGAGGTGAAGAATTCCATTCACTCCGGTCTCTGGCGATCATAGCGGAGAACCGGATGATGCGTGCGACCAGATCAGTTAACACCCATCGCGGCGCTATATTCAACCTCGGCCTACTCTCTGCTGCGGCTGGCTATTGTCGATCGAACGGGTTGGCGGCGACTGCTGAAGCTGTCTGCGGTACGGTTGCAAATTTGTGGGGTTCCGCCATTCTGGCATCTTCTGTTGGCGCCCCCGTGTCTAATGGATTGCGAGTGCGCGCTCTTTACGGCGGCACCGGAGCCCGAGAGGCCGCGGCTACCGGCTTCCCTGTCGTCTTGGAGGTAGCATTACCGGTGTTCAGGTCGATGCTGGCGAACGGATCGACACGCGAAGATGCTTCACTTCATGCGTTGTTTTCGGTGATGGCAGTTCTGCAAGACACCAACATTCTACATCGCGGTGGCCCGGCGGGACTTTCGTTCGTTCAAGACGCAGCTCGCGAATTCCTATCTCACGGCGGCATCTATGCGAGAGGGGCATACGAGTACGCGATCGAGCTTCACAAGGAATTTTCTCGGCGGCGGCTCTCCCCGGGAGGCGCCGCGGATATGTTGGCCTGCACCACCTTTCTCTTTGACGTTGAGGCTAGCCAATGAGCATCGGCGTTCTGTGCCCCGGGCAGAACGCTCAATCGGCGTCAGTTGTCGACCTGTTGTTCGCGCAACCAGAAGCTCAGCCGATTTTTGAGGCGTTTCACAGCGTGATGGGACGGTCTATTGGAGCCGTCGTGAGCAGCGAGGACCTCCATCGAAACGCAGTCGCCCAACCGGTCATTTGCGCGATCGAAATGGCCTCGTTCTTCGCGATTTCCCGACCGGGTATTATAGTAAGCTGTATCGCGGGGTACAGTATCGGCGAACTGGCTGCCTATGGATGCGCTGGTGCGATAAATACGGCTGATGTTATCAGGCTTGCAGTTCTCCGAGCCGAATTGATGGACAAGGCTTGGTCTGCGCCAAGCGGAATGATGGCTGTCAGGGGAATGTCTGAACAAGCCCTTGAGAGAATATGCAGGCAACACGACACTTACATCGCCATCTGCAACGGGATGGATCGGTTCGTGGTAGGCGGTGGGACCGACGCCTTGGGTGACATGGACCGAGCCGTTCAGAAAATGGGGGCTCGGACGATTTCGCTGCCGATCTCGATTGCCTCCCACACCCCTTTTATGACGAATGCCGTTGACCCGTTTCGTCGGGTGCTGGAACAGACGACATTTCATGCCCCCGCCTTTCCGATCCTTTCCGGGATTGACGGCTCACGGGTCCGCACCAGGGCCGAAGCGATAGAGAAGCTAGCGGGGCAATTGAACACCCGTATTGACTGGATGACATGTCTCTCAACCCTAGAGGAGCGCGGATGCAAGGTGCTGCTTGAATTGCTCCCGGGCACGGACCTGGCGGCGATAGCCCGCGAGCGGCAGCCAGATACCAAATCGCGGTCGTTCGCGGATTTCAGATCTGTCGACGGCGCGGCCAAATGGTTCATTCGTGCTTCGCAGTAAAACTTTCCAAGCAACAATGGGAAATTGCTGCGGCTGAACCGCGCCATAGATAATGCGACTAACGCGGGTCCTAGGTCAGGGGCCTCGGCTATTCCCATGGTGACCGGTACCCGAAATGGGAAGATGAGCGTCGATCACCTTCCCATTGTTGAACCTCGGTTAGGCTGATGCGCGCCGTCCCTTATGAAGCCAGCGCCAAACTCCTGTTGCGGTCGAGCACGACGGCAACATTTTGCGACAACGGGATCTCGACACTCCTGGGAGCACTGACGCGCACTTCAGCTTTGCCGATCGCGACGCGATAGTCGAGGTGACTTCCCATGTTGATTCTTCCGCTCACATGGCCAGACAAGACGTTCTGATCCCCGCTCGACGGCTCTACACTGAGTGTAGCGTGCTCTGGGCGGAAGCTCAGTGTGACGTTGGAACCCGGCTCAATCGCACCGACAGTTGCGCAAGCGATTTCAGCGCCAGGCAAGACGGCAGTTTCGACAAACGCCGCGTTCCCTTGGCATCGCAACACTTTTGCTTCGAGCAAATTGCTCGATCCGATGAAATCGGCAACAAACCGGTTGGCCGGACGGTCGTAGATATCTGAAGGAGAACCGATCTGCTGAATGTGGCCCCCTCTCATGACGATGACGCGGTCCGATACGACCATGGCCTCTTCCTGATCGTGGGTTACGTATAGAGATGTTATACCGAGCTCCGCCTGCAGCCGCCGCAATTCAAGGCGCATAGCCTCACGCAGCTTTGCATCGAGATTGCTCAGCGGCTCGTCGAAAAGAAGCACCTTTGGCTCATAAACAATTGCCCGCGCAAGCGCGACGCGTTGCTGCTGTCCACCGCTTAACATCGTCGCTGGCCGATCCAACTGCGCCTCCAGACCAACCTTCGCCAAAACGCGCCGAATGCGTTGATCCCTTTCAGCGCGGCTTAGCTTAAGATTGTGAAGACCGTAGGCCACATTTTCCGCGACCGACATATGAGGCCAGACCGCGTAAGACTGAAAAACCATTCCGAACTGTCGCCGTTCCGGTGGCAGATGGATGTTATTCGCAGGGTCGGAGACAGGCTCGCCGTCAATGGATATCTTTCCGCCACTGATGGTCTCGAAGCCGGCGATTGCTCTCAGGGAGGTTGTTTTCCCGCAGCCACTCGGTCCGAGCAACGTCAGAAACTCTCCTTTGGCAAGCGAAAAGCTGACGCGGTCAACGGCTTTCATCGCGCCGTAGTTCTTCTCGATGCGGTCGACTTCCAAAAATCCCTTTGTTTCCGCTCCTCTCATCTCACTTCTCCCTGCTTGTTTTGGTGGCGAATTGGAAAATTACAACAACGCCAAGGATGACGAACGATTGCAGCATGGCGTAGGCCGCCGCCTTTCCGCTTGTTGCGTGCTCAAGTAGCTGCCAAAGCGCTACCGAGGTCACTTCCGTACCTGGCTTCCAGAGAAGGATGGACATCGGCAACTCTCGAAGAAAGAGGACAAAAAGCAGAACCCAGCCAGCCAGGAGTCCGGGCCTCAGTAGTGGCAGTGTGACCCGACGGAAGGTACGGCTGTAAGCCGCGCCACACGAACGCGAGGCCTCTTCAAGTTCGGGAGAAACCGATAGCATGACGCCAGATACGCTTCGCAGTCCCAGCGGCAAGTCACGAGAAAGGTAGGCGATCAGCATGACGACCAGCGTGCCGTATAGAGGGCTACGCAGGGATATCAGCAGAAATCCCATCGAAAGAACGATACCTGGAATACCGACCGGCAACGACGTCACGATGTCGATAAAGCGCTGACCGGGAAGCCGGCTTCGATAGATGGTCTGCGCGATGATCACGCTCAGCAGAACACCGACCGTTGCCCCGACAAGAGCAAGAACCAGCGAGTTCTCAAAACCGCGTATCGTCACCTCGTTCTCGAAAATTACGTACTTATAGTTGCCTAGAGTGAACTGTGACCACTTGAATGATCCAAGCCAGATGTTTTGGAATGACTGAAGGGCCAATGCCACGAGAGGAAGGAGGACTGCGACGAGGCAAAAGACAGCATTCAAAGCGAACCCGAGCCACCGCCATGCCCCAAGCCGAAGGGTCGACGGCCTGAAACCTTTGCCGGTCAGTGTGATGTAGTTACGGCGAAGGATCATGTGTCTATAGAAGAGTACGCAAACGATCGTTGCCGCCCCTAGCAGGCTTCCAAGGGTGGCCGCCATCCCGTAGTCGGGTTGCGCCCTTTGCAACACCTCGAAAATCTGCGTGCTGACCGTTTCAATGTTTCGCGGAATGCCGATCGTCAACGGAACGCCAAACTCCCCTGCCGAGGCGACAAACGTCAGAATGACCGAGGATAGGATCGATGGCATTGCCAAAGGAAGTGTGACCCGCAACATCGTATACATGATTCCGCGTCCACAGGAACGCGAGCTCTCCTCCAGCGACGGGTCCATCTGCTGCAATGCTGCGCAGGTCATGATGTAGACCACTGGCGCAAAGAAGATACCTTGAACCCACATGATCCCGAACAGGCTGTAGATGTTGAACGGGTTCGCAGACACCCCGAGGAGGCTGTTGACCGCGACGTTAAGCAAACCAACGCGAGGTGCCGTCAGGTATGTCCATGCGATCGCGCCTATGAAGGGCGAAAGGTAGAATGGGATCGTATTGCAGACATGGAGCAGTCGCCTTCCCGGAAGATCCGTCCGGGTAACGAACCACGCGAGCGACACGCCCACCAATGAGGCGAGCAATGTCGTTCCAGTGCTGATCAGGATCGTATTCGTGACAGCGTTCAAGAACACGGGCGTCTGGAACGCCCGTGCAAAGTTGCCCAAACCAAGCTCTTTCGTGCCGTCGAGGCCCTCGACTGACAGAGCTTGCTGAAGAATGACGCCCATCGGCAGCAGGATAATGGCGCATACAAAGACGCTGGCCAGAACCTGAACGATGCGATCGCTCGGTATATTCGGCCACCTTGACCGTTTCCCCTCGATCATCACCTCGCTAAGCATGGCCATCACTCCCCGAACACTCGACGAAAATCAGCGCGCCATTTATCAAGCGCTTCCTGGGTCATCGCGTCCCAGTCAACCGACACCGTTTTAATTTTATCGACGGCAGCGATGAACGGTACAGCGTCGTCGGGAACCTTGACCTTTGCAATGGACGAAATTCCTTCCTGTTCGACAAGGATCTCCTGTCCCTTTTCGCTGAATATAAAGTCGGTCCAGAGTTTCCCTGCGTTTGGGTGAGGCGCTTTGGCCAGCACTCCTCCATAGCTGCCGGTTGCCACGATCCCTTCGCTCGGCCAGCCCATCTTCAAGGGGACCTGATCACGCACCTGATAAGCGCGGGGGCCAAAGCCGAAGATCGCGATTGGAAACTCGCCCGACATGACGCGGTCCCTGATATCCGTCGATCGGACAACGAAGAAGGGATCCTGCGCCTTCATCTTTTGCAGCCATTCGTCGGTCCAGACGTTTGCCTGACGAAGACCGGCGTACTGGTCGAGGTAGCCAGCAGATTTTCGGGCGTCACCAATGATGATCTGTCCCTTGTATTTGGGGTCAGCGAGCTGAGCCCAGCTGGTGATGTCCTCACTTACGAAAGCAGGGTTCCACATCACCCCAAAGACGATAACTGATGCGGCCTGGAAATAGCACCCGCCATCCAAGACCTTGGATTGCTTCAGGTAAACAAGGGTCTTGTAACTCTCGGAGCAATATTCGAGCAAGGCACCCTTCTTCGCCAGTCCCCGCCAGAACGACTCCGAATTCACCGCAACCCAGTCGATGGAAACCTTGTCGGCCGCCATCTCCTGTCCCACGCGTGCAACCACTCCCGAGGAGTCCGCCGTATAACCTTCTATCTGGAAGGAATCGGGAAGCTTGTATGTCTCGCGGAATGCCTTTTCGAGGACTTTCTGCGTTTCAGGGGCGGTCATGTTCGTCGCGTAAGTAAGGCGCCCTTCCTTCACCGCTGCATCAATCAAGCTCTGATCCGCAGAGTAGGCTGTGCCAGCGGAGAATGACGCTGCCATCAAAGCAACAGATGCTACCCCCCGGAGGCAACGCGCCATAGTGTGAGAAATTTTCATAACTTCCTCCCATTGGTTGTCAGTGGTAACGAAACGCCATCTTGGCGCTCCTCTTTCGTTATCGATTGATAACTTAGCTCGACTTTTTGATTTTGGCAAGACCTGAAAGCTACGCATGCTCAGCGCTTATAGCGTTCCTCCGGAGTCCGGTAATTAGACACTTAGGAGTGTGGATGGCCGGTTTTGGTCTTCGGCCGATCACCCAGCTGGACCCACGCTGCCGCTGGTTATCAGGACTTCTCACAAGCGGGCACGCCGGCCGTGTTCTGCCGGACGTGACGCCAGAGGCGCGTCGGGGGCAAGGGAACCAGGCTCATCAGAGATGGCCACGCCGAGTGTCGGCGAAGACCAAGAAAACCCTAAGCACTGGATGTGTCAGATCTGGCTAATGAGCGCTGTAATCGACATCTTCGCATCACCATAGAACATGCGGGTATTATCTTTATAGAACAGCGGGTTCTCGATGCCGGAGTAACCGGTGCCCTGCCCGCGCTTTGACACAAAGACCTGCTTAGCCTTCCAGACTTCGAGAACCGGCATGCCTGCGATCGGCGAGTTTGGATCCTCCTGGGCGGCCGGATTAACAATGTCGTTCGAGCCGATGACGATCGCGACGTCAGTGGCGGGGAAATCGTCGTTGATCTCGTCCATTTCGAGCACGATATCATAGGGCACCTTGGCCTCGGCAAGTAGCACGTTCATATGGCCGGGTAGCCGGCCGGCTACAGGATGGATCGCGAAACGGACCGTTTTGCCGGCTGCCCGCAGCTTACGGGTCAGCTCGGACACAGCTTGCTGGGCCTGCGCCACCGCCATTCCGTAGCCCGGGACGATCACAACGGTGTCCGCTTCGTTCAGCGCCGCTGCAACCCCGTCGGCGTCAATGGCGATCTGTTCACCGATAATATCCATCGCCGGGCCACTGGTTGCTCCGAAACCGCCAAGAATGACCGAGACGAAAGAGCGATTCATCGCCTTGCACATAATGTAGGAGAGGATGGCACCCGACGAACCGACCAACGCACCCGTGACGATCAGAAGATCGTTGCCTAGCGTGAAGCCGATCGCAGCGGCAGCCCAACCGGAATAGGAGTTCAGCATCGATACTACCACAGGCATGTCGGCGCCGCCGATGCCCATGATCAGGTGATAACCGATGAAGAAAGCAAGGAGCGTCATTGCAATCAGCGCTCCGACGGTGCCGTCATTCGCATAAATGATAAGAAGGACGAAAGCGAGAAGGACGGCGGCGGCATTCAGCGCATGGCCGCCGGGCAGTTTTTTCGCCTTTCCGTCCACCTTGCCGGCGAGTTTGCCAAACGCGACGACTGATCCGGTGAAGGTGACGGCGCCGATGAAGACGCCGAGAAACACCTCAACTTTCATGATCGCAAGCTCGACCGGTGTCTTGTGGGCGAGAATGCCTGCAAACCCTTCGATGGTCGCGCGCGCCATTCCATCCATACCGGAGATGTGTGCCGCCTCAATGTGCGCGTTAAAGCCGATGAAGACAGCCGCCAGGCCGACAAAGGAGTGCAGCGCTGCTACGAGCTGCGGCATCTCGGTCATCTGCACCCGCTTTGCGACAGTAGTTCCGAGCAGAGCGCCGGCGATCATCAGCGGGGCTATGAGCCAGGCGCCAACGCTCTTGCCGATATCTGGGTCAAGAGCCGGGGACCCAGAAGTCCAAGATCCGAGAAACTGGGGCCCAAAGACTGTGGCAATGACGGCGAGCGACATGCCGCCCATGCCGTACCAGACGGCACGTTTGGCGCTCTCCTGGCCGGACAAGCCGCCGAGCGACAGAATGAAGAGGACAGCCGCGGAAATATACGCAGCCGAAACGATTCCGATGGTCATGATATATTCCCTTATGCCGCCGTCAGGACCTCTGGAACATGGCGAGCATTCGCCGCGTGACCAGAAAACCGCCGACGATATTGACTGTGGCGATCAGCACGGAGAGAGCGGAAAGAGCCACGACCAGCCAGTTGCCAGAGCCGAGCTGCAGCAGCGCGCCGAGGATGACGATGCCGGACACGGCATTGGTCACCGCCATCAACGGCGTGTGCAGCGAATGCGAGACGTTCCAGATCACCTGGAAGCCGATGAAGCAGGCGAGCATGAAGACCACGAAATGGCTCATGAAGCTTTCCGGCGCATAGGCACCGACCAGCAGCAGCAGGGCGGTGCCCGCGAGAACCAGCCCCCCCTGGTTGCGCGTTTGTGCCTTGAAGGCGGCCTCCTCTGCAGACCGCTTTTCCTCGGGCGTCAGTATCTTCGCCTTTTCCCGTGGCTTCTGGGCGGCGATCGCCTGCACCCTGGGTGGCGGCGGCGGAAAGGTGATCGCCCCTTCGAAGGCCACCGTTGCACCGCGGACGACGTCGTCTTCCATGTTGTGGAAGAGCCTGCCGTCCTTGCCCGGTGTCAGGTCCGCCATCATGTGGCGGATATTGGTGGCATAAAGCGTCGAGGCCTGGGAAGCCATGCGGCTCGGGAAATCCGTGTACCCGATTACCACGACACCGTTGTCGGACACGACCTTCTGGTCCGGGACAGTCAGGTCGCAATTGCCGCCACGCTCAGCGGCAAGGTCGACA
The DNA here is from genome assembly GCF_012275435.1 of Rhizobium sp. SG741. NCBI lineage: Bacteria > Pseudomonadati > Pseudomonadota > Alphaproteobacteria > Hyphomicrobiales > Rhizobiaceae > Rhizobium > Rhizobium sp. SG741. The sequence goes on along the minus strand of NZ_JAAZQP010000012.1, from coordinate 154,241 downwards.
ATCACGGAACCCGGCTTCATTTTCGCCACCATGTCGGCGAGCCAGAGTTTTGGCGCATCGCGGCCGGGGATCAGCGCGGTGGTGATGACGATGTCGATCTCGGGCGCCAGCTCACGGAACTTTTGAAGCTGTTTCTCGCGGAATTCTGGCGATGAGGGAGCCGCATAACCGCCGGTCGCAGCACCGTCTGTCGCCTGGTCGGCAAAATCGAGAAAGACAAACTCGGCGCCCATGCTTTCGATTTGTTCGGCCACTTCCGGACGAACGTCAAAGGCGTAGGTGATGGCCCCGAGCGAGGTCGCAGTGCCGATCGCCGCAAGGCCGGCGACACCGGCGCCAATAACCAGAACTTTAGCTGGCGGCACCTTGCCCGCGGCCGTTATCTGGCCGGTGAAGAACCGCCCGAAACTGTTGCCCGCTTCGATCACCGCCCGGTAGCCGGCGATATTTGCCATCGACGACAGGGCATCCATCTTCTGGGCGCGGGAAATGCGCGGCACCATGTCCATGGCAATCACGTTCACGCCGTTCGCGCAAGCGACTTGCAGCAGGTCACCGTTCTGCCCTGGATAGAAGAATGAGATCAGCGTCTGTCGATTTCGGTAGTGTCCGATCTCATCGGCGGTCGGGGGACGAACTTTGGCAATCACATCGCTTGTCGCCGCCAGCGCTGTCATCGTATTCAGGACCTGGACACCTGCCAGACGATAGGCGTCGTCCGAAATGCCGGCCCCCAGACCAGCTCCAGCCTCAATGAAGCACTCATGACCAAGTTTTTGCAGTTGCAATGCGCTTTCGGGCGTCAACGCGACACGCGCCTCACCCTCGGCTCGCTCTCGCGGAACACCGATTTTCATTTTGTAGTCCCGTTCTTTGCTAACCCGCCGTCCAGCCGCCATCGACCATCAGCGCTGTTCCCGTAATCATCGAGGATGCATCGGAGGCGAGAAAGGTAACCGGTCCCATGATGTCCTCAAGCTCGCCCATGCGGCCGAGCTTGATCTTCTCCTGGATCCAGCGGAGGCGGTCAGGATTGGAAAGCGTCTGTTCAGCGAGCGGCGTCCTGATGAAAGTCGGACAGATGGTGTTGACCCGAACTCCGTGGCTGCCCCACTCAATCGCCATAGACTTCGTGAAACCCTCAATGGCATGCTTGGTGGCGCTATAGACAGCACGATCTATCCCGCCGACATGGGCCATCTGGGAGGATACGTTGATGAGCGACCCGGGCCGTCCAGCTTGGATAAGACGTTTGGCGACCGCCCGTGTCAGGAAGTAGGCTCCTCGCAGATTGATCGAAGCGACCGCGTCGAAATCCGCGGGAGTTGTTGTCAACGCAGGACCATGACGCGCAAGTCCCGCGCTGTTGACAAGAATGTCGAAGGCAGGAAGAGACGCAATCGTCTCCTCCAAAGCCTCGACGCTTCCAACATCCAACGCGAGAGCGGTGCCGGAGAGCCCTAGGGCTTGCAGAGCGTCAACGGCTTCATCGAGCTTGTCGATCGAGCGCGCCGCAAGGGTCACATTGGCACCAGCCTCGGCGAGCGCCACAGCGGCCGCCTGGCCGATCCCCGAGGATGCTCCAACGGCGAGCGCGGTTTTGCCGTCCAGCCTGAAGGACGGGGTGCGGGGCAACTTTAAGGTCATCAGATCACCTAAACCCTCTCTTGGCGGCGACTACTCAGCCGCCGCGCCATAGGCCACATTCTTACCGCCGTATCGCCGGACCCGCACGTTGGCCTGTTCGGCATGCCCCACGAAACCCTCCAGGATGCAGAGGCGCGAGCAGTATTCCCCGATTTTGGCCGCGGCCTCGTCGGTGAGCACTTTCTGATAGGAGTGCGTCTTAAGATACTTTCCAACCCATAGTCCGCCAGTATAGCGACCAGCCTTCTTGGTGGGGAGCGTATGGTTTGTGCCGATCACCTTGTCGCCGTTCGCGACATTTGTCCGCGGGCCGAGGAACAACGCGCCGTAGGAATGCATGTTGGCGAGGAACCAATCGTCGCGGTCAGTCATGACCTGCACATGTTCGGAGGCGATGTCGTTGGCAACTTCGAGCATCTCGTCATAGCTGTCACACAGAATAACTTCGCCATAATCATTCCAGCTTCGCGAGGCGGTGTCAGCTGTCGGCAGGATTGCAAGAAGCCTTTTAATTTCCTCAAGCGTAGCCTGAGCAAGCTTGCGCGAGTTGGTGAGCAGAACAGCGGGCGAATTGTAGCCATGCTCAGCCTGACCGAGCAGGTCGGTCGCGCAAAGCTCGGCGTCCACTGTTTCGTCAGCAATCACCATCGTTTCAGTTGGGCCCGCAAAGAGATCAATTCCGACGCGACCGTAGAGCTGGCGTTTGGCTTCCGCGACAAAGGCGTTGCCTGGGCCGACCAGCATGTCGACAGGCTTGATCGTTTCAGTGCCAAGGGCCAACGCACCGATCGCTTGAACGCCGCCGAAAACATAGATTTCATGGGCGCCGCCGAGATGCATCGCTGCAATAACGGCAGGGTTTGGCGCCCCTTTGAAAGCAGGTGTAGCCGCTGCGATGCGTGGTACGCCAGCAACGGCGGCGGTGACGACCGACATGTGTGCAGAGGCCACCATAGGGAATTTGCCACCAGGAATATAGCAGCCGACCGATTGGACAGGGATATTCCGATGACCGAGGATGACGCCAGGAAGCGTTTCGACTTCGATGTCGACCATCGAATTTCGTTGTGCCTGCGCAAAATTGCGCACCTGCGCTTGGGCGAACTCGATGTCTGCCATATCACGCGCCGAAACCTTGCTTACGAGGGCTTCGATCTCGCCGGCGGAGAGCCGAAACGATGGTGGTGCGTAATTGTCGAATTTCTCAGACAGTTCCCGAACCGCCGCATCGCCACGGGTTTCAATGTTCTTCAGGATGTCAGCGACAACGTTGCTGACCTTGGTGTCATCCTCGGAGCGCTCAGATTGAGGTTTGCCGTGCTTAAGGTAGGTAATAGCCATAATGTTCTCCCTTCCGGCACAGAGATTACGGTGCTAAAAGTTCATTGCAAGTTTTCATCGAGAAAGTGAAAAATTTTCAATGCCGCTGACCAACAAGCCTACCGCCAAGCAAGTGGCCCATGCTGCCGGCGTCTCTATTTCAGCTGTCTCACGCGCCTTCAGCCCAAATGCGCCGATCGATCATCAAAAGCGGAAGCGGATATTGGCTGCGGCAGAAGCTATCGGGTACGTCAGCCCTGCCCGAAGAACTGCTGAGATCATCGCAGAGGGGACAATAACCCTTGTCGCTGGCGACCTGTTGAATCCCTTCTACCCCACCGTATTGGATCTTCTGGCACGGCGGGTTCAAGAGAGCGGGCGGCAGCTCGTGGTCTATGCCCTTCCCGCCAACTCCGATGTTGACGCAGCTACAGATCAAATTTTGGCGTCGCGACCATCGGCGGTCATCGTGACCTCGGCACAGCTCACCTCAACGATGGCACGAGCTTGCCGCCAACATCAGATCAAAGTGGTCCTCCTCAACCGGGTGCAAAGAGACATTCGAATTAACGCGGTTGCTTGCGACAACTATCAAGGGGGACGAGATGTTGGCCGACTTTTGCTAGAGCGCGGTCATCGCAAGATTGGATTTATCGGCGGGGTTGCCAATACATCAACGCATGCGGAGCGGGCACGGGGATTTCGTGAGGTCCTTGCTGAAGCAGGGGTGAGAATCCACGCCCAGGCCCTGGGCGACTTCGAATATCCTGGCGGCTACCGAGCCGGACAGGCCTTGCTCTCCATGAATGACCCTCCGGGCGCAATTTTCTGCTGCAACGACATCATGGCGCTTGCCTTGATCGACGTTGCTCGCGAACGAGGCATTCGGGTTCCAGACGATCTTGCTGTGGTCGGCTTCGATGACATTCCCATGGCCTCATGGAACGCATACAGGCTGACGACGGTGAGGCAGCCGGTGGAACTCATGGTACAGGAGGCTCTAAGCCTAATTGATGATCCAAACATCAAGCCGACCGATGACGGCATCACCCGAATGCTCACGGGATCCCTGACCCTCAGAAACAGCAGTTGACTCGATTCTCAAAGTTGCGTCGTTCGGCGCGGTACAGACGGATCGAAACCACGAGGCCGCCCTCCGTCTTCTGTCGTCAGCTCCGACGCGCCTTCTCCCTTGTAATCTGCTGGACAAAATCGAGGAACGCGCGAACCTTTGCCGGAGGCAGATGGCGCGCCGGATGGTAAGCATAAAGTGGGTAACGTTCATCCGGCCAGTCTTTTAGAATCTGTCTGAGATGACCGGTTTGCAACCATGATTCAAGGCCGATTTCGAGGCTTTGAAAGATCCCTTGACCGGCGACACAGGCAGCGACAGCGGCAGACGGGTCGTCAAAAACAATCCGACCCTCGACTTTCGCCCTGACGATTTCGTCGCCGCGGTGAAATTCCCATGGGAAAGCTCGGCCAGTCTCGGGGTCTCGAAACAGGATCGCTTCATGATTGGCTATCTCTTCGGGTCGCGCCGGAACGCCAAACTTTTCAAGATAGGAAGGCGCCGCGCAGGTGACGACGCGGACGTCCAGAAGCTTTCTCGCGATCAGCGAGCCGGCGTTAGTCGAGCCAAAGCGGACGGCAACATCAAACCCGCTCATCATGTCGTCGCGACCATTGGCTGTCATCAAATCGATCTTCAGATTGGGATATTGCTCGCTAAGGCGAGGTAGCTGAGGCGCCAACACTGTCCTTGCAAACCATGGGTCGATCGAAACACGCAGCCTCCCAGCAACCGCAGCTGCCGATCCCGCGGCGGTCGCGGCCGCTTCTTCGAGACCCGCAACGAGCGGCAAGGCTTGCAGACGAAACAGACGACCCTCTTCGGTCAAGGCGACGGAACGAGGAGTGCGGTCAAAAAGACGCACGCCCATTCTGGTTTCAAGTCGTCCGATCGCCCGGCTGATACCGGAAGGCGTCACCCCCAATACGTCAGCGGCCTTGGCGAAATTGCCGGCGTCGGCAACCGCCAGGAAGACACTCACTCCAGTTAGAAGACGTCCATCAAAGCTCATGCAAATGGTCTCGCATCCCGTGAACACGAATGGTAGTGATTTTTTATCACTTTGATTATGACTATTATGATCTTTTAGCAACGCACATCGCTGTGTTAGCAAATTTCCGTCCGCCTCGAGAAGGCGAGCGGTTTACCAGACCCGCCATACGTCTGGGTTGAAGGTGAAAATCATGAATGAGATGACGAGAAGAGCCGTGCTGACGCGCGGCAGCATGGCGGCTGCGGCGGCCTATCTCGGGGCGACAGCCGTGCAGGCGGCAGCCGGCGAAGCCCCGCGCCGCTCGAATGGAAAATTCAAATCCATCGATGCTGCAATGTCGAAGGCCGTGAGCGACCGCACAGTTGCTGGCGCTGTCGCGATGGCGGCAACGCAGAAGGGCATGATCTATGAAGGTCTCTTCGGCAAGGCAAACCCGGAAGCCGGCGCGCCAATGCAGCCCGACACGGTGTTCTGGCTGCTGTCGATGACGAAGGCGATCACCGCAACGGCATGCATGCAGCTGATCGAGCAGGGCCGGCTCAAGTTGGATGACGACGCATCGAAATATCTGCCGCAGCTGGCCGCACCCAAGGTGCTGGTGGGGTTTGACGCCAACGGTCAGCCGCAACTGCGCCCGGCCAAGAATACGATCAAGGTTCATCACCTGCTGACCCACACCTCCGGTTACACCTATGCGAACTGGAGTGACGTGATACCGCGCTACGAGACGGCCACCGGTTTGCCTGATATCGCAACCTGTGAGAACGCGGCCTTCAATGTACCGCTCGAGTTCGAACCCGGCGAGCGCTGGCAGTACGGCATCAGCATGGACTGGACTGGCAAGCTGGTTGAGGCGGTCAGCGATCAGTCTCTGGAGGTCTATTTCCGGGAGAATATTTTCCAGCCGCTGGGAATGAAGGACTCAGGATTCCTGATCAGCAGCGAACAGAAGCGTCGCGTCGCGACATGCTTCAGCCGTGAGAGCGATGGGGGCTTGAAAGCAATGCCATTCGAAATGCCTCAGCGTCCCGAATTCTTCATGGGCGGTGGCGGCGCATACAGCACACCCCGTGACTACATGATGTTGCTTCAGGCCCTTCTGCATGGCGGCAAGTTCAACGGCGCTCAGATCCTGAAGCCTGAGACGGTCGCGATGATGATGCAGAACCAGATCGGCGAGCTGAATGTTCGCAAGATGATTTCGTCGGCGCCAGCCTACTCCAACAGCTTTGACCAGTTCCCCGAGCAGAAGCACAAATGGGGCTATTCCTTCGACATCAACACCGAGGCAGGCCCGTACGGCCGCTCAGCAGGAAGCGCATCCTGGGCCGGGCTGCTCAATTGCTACTTTTGGATTGATCCCGTTCGCAAGGTCACCGGATCGCTCTTTACCCAGCTTCTTCCCTTCTATGACGACCGTGTCGTTGCTCTCTACGGCGATTTCGAACGCGGGCTCTATGACGGCCTCGCTTAACCTCTCCTCTTTTTAATGGAAAATCAGACATGTACGCTATCACTGGAATTACTGGCAAAGTCGGCGGCGCGCTTGCGCGGACCCTGCTTGCAAACGGCAAGGCCGTCCGTGCGATTGTTCGCGATCAGGCCAAGGGCGCTTCATGGGCTGCTCTCGGCTGCGAGGTCGCGCTAGCCGAGATGGAAGACACAAAGGCGCTATCGGCGGCCTTCGCCGGCGCCGAAGCAGTGTTCATTCTTCCGCCGTCCGAGTTCGACCCCGAACCCGGCTATCCCGAGGCGCAGAAGGTGATCGACAGTGTCGTCGCCGCTCTCAAAACCGCGCGCCCGAAAAAGGTCCTTTGCTTGTCGACGATCGGCGCAGACGCGAAGGAGGACAATCTGCTCTCCCAGCGTACGATGCTTGAAAATGCGCTCAACGATCTTGACCTACCTGTCACCTTCCTCCGGCCCGCATGGTTCATGGAAAATGCGCTTTGGGACGTTGGCACGGCGCGCGACACGGGCATTCTCTACAGCTTCCTGCAGCCCTCGGACAAAAAATTCCCGATGATCGCGACGAAGGACATCGGCATCCTGGCGGCGGAGCTAATCCAGCAGGATTGGAGCGGAAAACGCGTGGTCGAGTTGGAGGCTGCTCAACGTGTGTCGCCAAATGACCTCGCAAAAGCGTTCGAAGTTGCGCTCAACAGGCCGGTGAAGGTCGAGATTGTCAACCGCGAAACCTGGGAGGAACTGTTCCGCTCGCAAGGGATGAAGAACCCGACGCCACGGATTCGCATGCTGGACGGCTTCAATGAAAGTTGGATCGACTTCAAAGACGGCGGTCGCCTCGCACGAAAGGGAAATACCTCGCTGCAGCAGGTCGTGGACGCGCTGGTGTCCGGTGATAACACCGACGATCGCGCCTGAGAGAACGACCACGATGCAGGCGGCTCTTCCGCCTGCATTTCCAGCTTTAATGTGGTGGAAGGAGAATTTCCAATGGACGCAATCGAAACGAAAGGCGTGTCGATACCTCGCCTTGGCCTCGGGACGTTCCGGATGCCCGGCCTTAGTGCGCAGCCGGTGGTGGAAAGCGCGCTTTCGCTCGGATATCGGCATATTGACACTGCGGCGATGTATGAGAATGAGGCGGCGGTCGGTACGGCGATCGCAAGCTCGGGAATTCATCGCCGCGAACTCTTCGTTACAACCAAGGTTTGGCACGATCAGCTGGCTCCGGAGGCTCTTCAGCGATCCTTTGCTGCAAGCCTCGAAAAGCTGAAGATGGACTATGTCGATCTTTTTCTTGTGCATTGGCCATCGGCTGACATGGACATAGCCGCGACCCTGACCGCCATGGAGCGGCTTCGTGAACACGGGTACGCGCGAGCAATCGGTGTCTGCAATTTCAACATGCCGATGATCAGGCGCGTTGTTGAGGAAATCCAGGTTCCGATTGCGGTGCATCAGATCGAGTACCATCCGTATCTGTCGCAAGCGCCTATGCTTCAATATCTGCGCGCTAGAGGAATTGCGCTCACAGCCTACGCTCCTCTGGCGCAGGGCCGCGCGGCGAGTGACCCAGTCCTCCAGTCGATCGGCCGGAAACACAATGTCAGCGCGTCGCAAGTCGCTATCGCTTGGCTTCTTTGCCAGGAAGGTGTGATCGCGATCCCAAAGGCCGCAAAAATTGAAAGTCAAACGTCAAATCTGTCGGCGACCGCGGTCAACCTTGATGAAGAAGACCTCGCATTGATCGCGGCATTCCCGAAGGATCAGCGCTACGTAAACCCGCCGTTCGCGTGTGACTGGACTGCCAGCGTCTGAGGTTGCAGTCACACTTGTGGCCGCGCCAAGACGCAATGTAAATCGTACCCTTCTATGCGGGCAGTCAAATGCTGACAGTTCACACCTTTGCAGCCAGGAAAACGACACCCTGGCTGCGCACGCTCCTCTTCCTTGGCGCAACGACAATCACCTACCTTGCGTGGGGCATCAATGTTCTGGACGAGCACAATCAAGCGAGCCCTGGTCACGTTACGATACAGCTCAATGAATCGCTTTATCTTGGCCTGATGATCACCACAGCCTTACTGCTCTTTGGAGCCTGGCAATACATCGCTCAGCGACGTGAGATAGAATGCCGTATCATCGCCGAACAACGCGCTAGACATCTTGCGTATCACGACAGCTTGACCGGGTTGCAGAACCGACGGTCGCTTGAGGAGGGACTGGGCCGTACCCTCGCATCTGCGCCAGCAAATGATAGGCGTAGTGCCGTCCTGATGCTGGACTTCGACCATTTCAAGAAAATCAATGACGTCTACGGCCATGCGACGGGAGATGAGTTTCTGCGGATCGTTTCGACCCGAATGCTTCACGCCGTTCCGACGAACGGAACTGTCGGCCGTCTTGGCGGCGATGAATTTGCGGTCATCCTCAATGAAAGCGCGAGGGGGAGCGATTTCGCAGCTACTGCGCGTCGCATCATCTCCGTGATTGGTGAACCGATTGAGATCGATGATAAGGTCCTCACGCCAGAGCTCTCGATTGGTATCGTTGAGATTTCCGGAACTGAGACGGTGAGTGAAATCCTACGCATGGCCGATCTCGCTCTTTACCGCGCGAAATCCGAGCGCGGAAGCTGCTTCCTATTCTATTCGGCAAGCATGGAGGAAGATTTTTCGCGTAGCACAACGCTTCTCCAGGATCTGCGTCAGGCACTGCGGCTTGAACAATTTCGCGTTTATTATCAGCCGCTAATTCACTGCAAGTCGGGCCAGATTTGTGCATATGAGGCACTGCTGAGGTGGGTCCACCCATTGCAGGGGATAATTTCACCAACGGTTTTTATACCCCTCGCCGAGGAATCCGGCCTGATTTCGTCGATCGGTGAATGGGTGCTTCACCAGGCCTGCCGAGATGCGGCGGCTTGGCCCGAAACGATCAAGGTATCGGTCAACGTTTCACCGCGACAGTTCCTCGATGGTGGCTTTCCTTCGGTAGTCGAAGCCGCATTGGCCACAACAGGTCTCGAAGCAAACCGGCTTGTGCTTGAAATCACAGAAACAGTGCTTCTTCGCGAGAGCGACGCGAACTTGGATGCCTTGCGCGAAATACGTGCCAAAGGTGTTGCTATCGCGCTCGATGACTTCGGAACTGGCTTTTCTTCGCTCAGCTACCTTCAAAGCTTCCCTTTCGATATCGTGAAAATTGACCGCTCGTTCGTGAAGCGAATTGGAGAATCAGCACAATCCGAAAAAATACTTCGGACCATGATTGAACTCCTCACCTCCCTCGAGGTGCCGATCACCGCCGAAGGTGTAGAAACAGAAGTGCAAAGAGAATGGGTTTCTCGGCTCGGTTGCCACAACATGCAGGGATATCTTTTCGATCGGCCGCGTCCCATCGCCGAGATTGCGATGCTGCAATGATTTGGTCTGTCGCTACCTATATCGGCGAGGCCCCTCGTTGTCTCGTGGCTGGCTGGGTAGCAACTGCCAGGGAAGCTCCACCAATCGACGAGGCATGTCCTTCCTAGCCTCGCCCGGCAACCACGGCTGAATGAATCCGCTAGTGGCCCGATCCAACCTCTCGACCATGATCAGCTAGCTGCCCCAACGGGTGGAAGCGGAAGGATTACCTATGAAAGATCTCCCCATTGTCGGCAAGCTGACCGTTCTGCTCGGGGCATTCGGTGCGTTTACGGTTCTTGTCGCAACTTACTCTGGCAACCAAATCTCGAAAATCAATGTGAGCTATACGAGCCTCCTGAATCAAGAATCGGCCGCGGCACTCGCTCTTGGAAAAGCTGACAAGGCATTCGAGAATAGCCGAGCCGCCATCGGCGATTTGCTTATGTTGACCGACGATGACCTCAACACGCAATCGATCGCCGAATTGAACGAGGCGCACCGCGCGTTTCTGGCGGAGATGGACAATGCGATCGCAGTAGCACCGGCTGAAACCGCGCTACCAAGGTTAAAAGCCAAAGGCCTTGATGTCCTTGATAACCGCTGCCGCCCCACAATGAATGCAGCCATGAGCGCCACCGCTTCGTCTGATGTCGCAGCATCCCAGGCGACATTTCTGCGCGACTGCCAACCGCTTTTCCCGCCCCTGAGTGTCGAAATCGGTACAGAAGCAAAGCATCTCGCGGAGGAAGTCAGAGCTGGGAACCTTGAGCTGTCGTCTGTTTCAAAGGCGGTAATCACCAAAACCTTGCTGACCATTGTTTCGGGTCTCGCGTGCTTGATGATCATCGCGGTCGTTGCGGCAAGATCATCCTTGGTGAGACCGATCAAGCAACTAGCTGACGCTATGAACCGACTTGCAGATAGCGATCTTGAGGTATCTGTAGTTGGCGCAGAGCGCAGTGACGAGGTTGGGAGCATGGCGAGAGCTGTGCAGATCTTCAAGGAAAATGGTGTTCGCGCGCGTCTGATCGAGGGCGAAGCACAGTCACTGCGGGATCGCAACGAGAGAGAACGCGCCGAAAGGGCGGCGATTGAGGGAACGCGATTGGCAGAACTGCAAGCCGCCACAAGCAGCCTGGCTCAGGGCCTACAGCGGCTGGCCGCGGGGGACCTGACATTCCAGCTTATCGAACCACTCGCCGATGACTTCGAAAGTCTCAGGCGCGACTACAATGCTGCCGCAGCTCAGCTAAAAGAAACGCTCGCGACTGTACAGGATGCGGCAAGCTCCATTGAGATCGGAACGAGGGAGATCAGTGCGAGTGCCGATGACCTGTCAAAGCGCACTGAGCATCAGGCCGCATCGCTTGAGCAGACGGCGGCCGCTCTTGATCAAATCACGACAAATGTCGTCAATGCCACCAACAGAGTGGATGATGCAAGAAAACTTGCACAGCAGACGAGTGACAGTGCCACCCGATCTAGTGCAATCGTCTCAGACGCGGTCCAAGCCATGCGTAAGATCGAAAATTCGTCCCGGCAGATCGCTACTATCATTGGCGTCATCGACGAAATCGCTTTTCAGACAAACCTTCTCGCGCTCAACGCCGGAGTCGAAGCCGCGCGCGCTGGCGAGACTGGCAAAGGGTTCGCGGTGGTCGCTCAAGAAGTGCGCGAGTTGGCGCAGCGATCGGGACAGGCGGCCCTGGAAATCTCGAACTTGATACGAAATTCTACCGAGGAAGTGGACGGCGGAGTGAAGCTTGTCAGCCAGACGGGGATGGCACTGGAGAGTATTGGCGCCGGCATCGTTGATATTAATCGGCACATGGATGCGATCGCGACATCCGCCAAAGAGCAGGCCCTCGGACTCTCAGAGGTTAACACGGCTGTCAATCACATGGATCAGGTTACTCAGAAAAACGCGGCCATGGTTGAGGAAAGTAATGCCGCGAGCGCTTCTCTGGAGGCGGAGGTCACAACACTTCGACGGATTGTCTCACGGTTCGATTTAGGATCTCGATCCGCTAACCTGGGCTCTGATGGTGCTCTCGCAATGTCCCGGCCACCACGGCTCGCGATCGCTCGGGGGATCTCCGCCGACTCCCGTCGCGCTGCGGTCAGCGAGGGCTGAAGCTTTGACGGAATAGACGTGCCGTTTTCGAAGATGGGAGCGGCTCGTCTGTAATGTGACGAAGAAAGTATCAGCATCCTCCCAAGAATTACCAATCAGATCAGCTGCTAGGCAAAACGCTGATGCCGCACCTGATCACGGCCATTACACCATCACAACAAAAACCACCTAGCCTTGAACGACCATAATAACCGAGTGCTGGTAACTCGATGCCCGTGGGCCTAGCCCGTTCCTGATGCGTGGCAATGATTGTTGGTCACTCCTGTAATGACATAAGGGCGTTCGGAACCCGCCGACGGCGGGGCTATAGGATTGGTCGAGTGCACGACAGCAATCTTCAGGACAATGAACCTGAGATCACGGTCGTTCTGAAGGACAGCACTTGTTCTAAGCGACGTCGGCCTATTGGGCACGTCAGTACCGACGGAGACGTCCCAGAAGTTCGCACTTTGCCCTCAGATAAGCACTCGACAACCGACAACACCAAACAATCATCAGGATGATGAGGATACTGCGATGGACACCTGTTTTCCTATTGTACGCCCGCTCGGGGTCATTGAAGAGTTCTTCTGGCTCTTCGATCATAGTTCCCCGATGCATTTCTGCATCGCTGCGGAGGTGAAGGGGCGGACGCGCGTGGCCGATTGGCGGGCTGCAGTGGATGCGCTCCAGGCGCGGCACCCGATGCTGTCCGTCTCTATCGACTCCTCGCAGCAGCGGGTTCCCCACTTTTACAAGAACGGTGGCAGGATTCCCTTGCGGATCGCTCCGCTAGGAACGACTTGGGAGCGGGAAGCAGAACATGAAATCGCGACATTGTTCGATCCGACCGAGGGGCCGCTCGCTCGTGTAGTGTTGATCCATGAAAGCGAAAGAGCCTTCGTCCTCCTTGTCACTCATCACGCCATTTCCGATGGGTTGTCGTCGATCTACATGCTTCGAGATTTGCTGGAGGCACTGTCAGGGCAGCAGCTGGCCCCTTATGACTTTCCGCCGTCAATCGACCAGATATTGGGGGCCCCTACCAGACCGACTTCAGCGCCCGGCAAGCGGCTGTCGCACGCGCTGGCGGTTGAACGCTTGAAGAAGCCTGTGCACGTAAAAGGCTTAGCCGTCGCGTCCGAAACGACTAACTTGTTAAGGGAGCGCGCACGACGGGAAGGCACGACCATGCACGGAATTGTCTGTGCCGCAGCGACGTTGGCAGGGCGCGCCGTTGACGCGGCATGGCGCGATCGAGCCGTTAGCATCTTCTCTCCGGTTGATCTTCGAAAGCTGCTCCAGCTAAACGACGAATGTGTTGTCGCAGTAAGCAAGACATCAACCGTGATAGAACCCAAAGCGCCTAGCGACATATGGGAGATGGCTAGGTCCGTCACTGCCTCCTTACTTCCAGTGAAGACACTCGAGGGTGGAGCCACGGTCTTCAGTGCGATCTATGAAGCGTTGTCGACCGACATGGATGAAACCGATGGCGCCCGTTTCAATGCAGACGCCTTCTCGGACACCATGCTCGTGTCTAACTTGGGGCAAGTCCCGTTCTCGTCTTCGATCGGCGAACTGACCATTGAGGCCTTGTGGGCGCCTGTGGTTCTTCGAGGCCACGACGCGGAGCAAACCATCGGCGTCTCAACGATCAACGGATCGCTTCATCTCGTGCACTCCAGCTGGTACCCACTGCCCGGCTTCTTAGAGGAAATCCAGGCCAGACTGCAAAACGCGTCGCGTTGAAGTCCGGATGACAAACGGCGAATATGCCACCTCCCGCCGGCCAAGCTGTCGGCGGGAAGCGAGCTAGGACACTGGCACATGGATGGCCTCTTGCATCGCACCTCGGACAGGCGCGCTCGTTCCGATGTAGAGCTCGACGGCGGTCAGGCAACCATCTGTTCAAGCGCCTCCAGGTCTGTTGGGGACAGCTGAACTTCCAGGGCCTTAACGTTTTGTTCCAGATGGTCGATAGACGATGTGCCGGGAATGACAATCACCGATCGTGATTTTTGAAGCAGCCAAGCCAGCGCAACTTGTGCAGCGGTCGCATCGAGCCGTCTCGCGACATCTTGGACCACCTCTGATTTCGCTAGGTCCCCAGAATGCAGCGGCCAGAATGGAATGAACGCGATCGCGTTTGCTTCGCAATAGGCAAGGACGTCCTCATGCTTGCGCGTGGCAAGATTGTATATATTTTGAACAGTCGCAATTTCCACCACTGATTGCGCGCGCTTAATTTGGTCGACGTCGACCTCAGATAGACCGATGTGACGAATCTTACCCTCACCACGAAGAGCGCGGAATACGTCGATCGTTTCCTCAATAGAAACGTTTGGATCCACCCGATGGAGTTGATAGAGGTCGATACATTCGAGCCTAAGCCTTCTGAGGCTACCCTCGATCGAAGTTCGGATGTGCTGCGCAGAACCGTTCATAGAAATGCCCGGGTTTTCACGGGTCGCAGGCCCAGCACTCCGCACCAGCCCGGCCTTCGTCCCGATGACAGTCCCTTCACGATAGGGCGATAAGGCGTCGGCGATGATTCGTTCGTTGTCACCTGGACCATAGACATCTGCCGTATCAATGAAATTAACGCCGAGATCTATTGCCCGACGCAGCACAGAACGCGCATTGTCTTCATCATCCGGCGGCCCCCACACGCCTGGTCCGGTCAGCTTCATTGCGCCGAAACCCATACGACAAACCGGCAGGTCACCGCCAATCCGCACCACTGAACTTTCTACCATCATATCTTTCCCCGTATCTTGGAGCTATGAGATGGCATCCCTTGTAAGGGTGGAGCATACTCCACGGTCAATAGGAAAATTATGCTGATTTCTGCTTTCGCAGCCGCGACCGGCCTTAGCCGGGATACAATCCGCTTTTACATTCGATTGGGCCTAATTGAGCCGCAGAAGCGAAGCGGTGGCGCTCGTCACCCCTACCAGATTTTCTCCGCCCGGGACGTCACAGCGGCCAAGATGATCCGCACGGCTCAATCACTCGGCCTGTCGCTCAAAGAAATCTCCGCTATTGCTAAAGAACGGCGCGAAGGCCGTATGACGCAAAGCCGCAGCGCCGACATTCTGCGTGGACAAGTGAATCTTTTGGAGAAGAAGGCCATCGAGCTATCGGCGATGACGGATTATCTTTACGATAAAATCCGTTGGATAGAAGGCGGTGAATTGGGTGCAATGGCCGACTTCGAGCAATACCTTGCGCATGCACGACAGAGACGCCCAAAATAGCAGAGTGATCTGGGTAGTCTGCCGCCAATCATTCATAACCGGGCATGCGCGCCACGTCCTGATCATGGCAGGGCTCGCTCCTTCGTTCTAGGGAGCATTATGTGCCTATGTGACACGTCCACGTTTGATCAGAGCATTTTCAAGGGGGGCCGACTTGATCGCGTTTTCGCGTTACTTATGTCGGGTTCTCCCCGGCGGCTGAGCGCGCGGACCTGATTTTGAGCAATCCGGTCACAGACACGAGATGTCATGATCGTGGGTCCTGTAGAAGCAATCCGGTGATTACGCCAGCCGCCCCCCAGACCGCAGCATTCTGCCCCTTCACGGCGGCCCGCAAATCGACATTTCGCCCAAAGCTATCCATCAACCAGTCAACAAACTCGCCCTTTAATTCCCCAAAATCATCATCGTACATTTCTGCGAAAAACCCACCAAGGACGATTGCGGACGGATCATACATCTCAACCAGATTTCCAAGTCCCACCGAGAGATAATGTCCAAGAATGCGCATCGCCTCGACGGCGTTCTTATCGCCTGCGTTGGAAAGTGACCGAATATCAAGGTGGGTCAAAGGGCCGACAGCTTCCCTTCCCGCAGCCCGCATTTTTTCCGCGTATCGGCGCGCCAGCGTGTCTCGACCGACGTAGACCTGCCAACAGCCTTTCTTTCCGCACTCGCATTGTGGCCCATCCGGCTGGATGGTGATGTGGCCCACTTCGCCCGCGGCACCGTGTGCGCCACGTAGGATGTGACCATTGACCATAACCCCTGCTCCGATTCCAGGTCCGCCAGAAAGATATATAAAATTCTCCAGTGAGCCTAACGGACCATAGACTTGCTCCCCAATGGCCGCGAGGTTTGCCTCGTTGTCTATCGCGATGATCACGTGCGGGTGGATCAAATCTTGCAATTCTGCCCGAAGGAGGCGTTGCACGTCCTGTCGGCGCCATCCCAGGTTCGCGGCAACGAGCAACTGCTTTCTTTCGTCCACCACGCCGGGCACGGCCAACCCTATGCCGAGCACCGACGACGGCGAGAGGTCCAGTTCCTTGAGGGCAGAACGCGTTGTTTCGCCCACGAGTTGAATGCTCTCCCCAAACGTGATCTCCCCTAGCGCCCGTTCCACTTTGGAAACAATCCTCTCTCTTCCCGATAGATCGGAGACGAGAACCTTCACGTGATCGACGTTGATCTCCGCGCCGATAATAACCCCTTTGGCGGGATTAGGGGACAACAGTTCCTGAGGCCGCCCCACCGGACCACGGTTCGTACCGCTCATCCGGATCCAGTTCGTCTCAAGCAGTTCGTCCGTGAGATTTGTAACGGTCGCCTTGTTCAAAGCCGTCAGCTTCGTAAGCTGTGCTCTCGAAATTGGCCCCGATAGCACAATCGCCTTGAGAACTACGGCAAGGTTAGCCCGACGCATGCCTTCCCTGTCCATCGTCATCTGGTGGGATGGTCTTCCCTTTCTGATAAAATCGTCCACATTCAATTCCTTGTCGCCTGCATGAAAGTGCTTACCTGCCACGGCAGTTCCTCATGCAGGATCACAGATGCCAGTCCATCTCAGTTATCCGAAACCGCAGTCATTCACCAGCAGACAAAACGCACGCTCTGGCGCCTCCCGCTTTTCAGACCATTCGCAAAACAAAAATTCAGAACCCGCTTGACTTAGTTTATTCAATCAACTTATGCTCCAAATTGCAAGGTGATTTTGCCGTTCATACTGTGGGAAAGGCCCATTAATAAGCGCCTCTCATTTGTATACTGGCAAAACTTATCATAACTGGGAGCACTGAAATGAACATTCGTATTCAGACGCGCCGGGCTTGGCTCGGTTTCGCGGCACCTCTACTTGTCTGCGCTGCATTTGCCTCAGCCCATGGGGAAGAGGCCGGCAATGGAGAGGCCCTCGTTAAAGAAAAGTCGGTGGAGACATACGCCGATCTGCCCTACACGTCCGTCCTTCCTCTTCCGGAAGGGCCAGTGAAGATCGAAGGCAAGAAGAAGATCCTCGTAGGCTTTTCCCAGACCTGCTTCACGTTTCCTTATCGCGTCGCCATGCTTGAAAGCGTGCTCGCAGAGGCTAAGCGCCATCCCGATGTCGAAATTATCACCACAGATGCCGGGTGCAATCTATCAAAGCAGAGCAACGATATTGACGACCTATTTGCGAAGGGCGTCGATGCTTTGATCGTTAGTCCCCTCGAGGCAAACGGATTGTCTAATGCCGTTCGCCGGGTCATGGACGCGGGAAAGCCCGTGATCGCAATCGACCGAGATATCTATGGTCCCAAAACCCTGTTCATCAGCCAAGACAACATCTCGCTGGCCAAGGCGGAAGCTGAGCAGATGATCACTGACATCGGGGGCAAGGGCAAGATTGCGGAAATTACGGGGCTGTCGGGAACTTCCGTGGCAATTGACCGGGGCAAAGGTCTAGCGGAAGCTCTTAAGGAGCATCCGGACGTACAGCTTGTCGCCCGCGGCGACGGAGAATGGGAACGGGAGAAAACAGCCTCGGTGACGGACGACTTTATTTCTCGGTTTCCGGACCTGAACGCGATCTTCACGCATGGCGAGGATATGGGTTGGGCTGCTGCCCGATCGGTCGCTCGTGCCGGAAAATGCAAGCAGATCGGTGTTTACACCATCGACGCCTCCCGGGCCGGCATGCAGTCGGTCGCTGACGGCCAGCTTGCAGGTAATATCGGCTATTCCGCGCTGATCGGCGACATCGGCCTTCGCGCGGCAATTTATGCCCTTCGCGGCCAAGAATTTCCGAACGCCGAGAAATATGACCAGCCAGGTTTGAGACTGCGCCTTCCGAACGGTGACCCTGTAACCAAGTCGAACGCAAACGAAGCAATCAAAACGGGCTGGGGGCGTTTCGCACCTCCGTCGAATCCCTGCTGAGGAGTTGCGCAATCATGACTACGGTCATTGAACTGCGCAAAATCTCCAAGGAGTACAGAGGGGTCTTTGCCTTGAGCGGCATCGACCTCTCGCTCCAAGCCGGCGAGATCCATGCCATCGCCGGCGAGAATGGCGCAGGTAAGAGTACTTTGATCAATATCTTGTCAGGAAGTGTCGCTCCATCATCAGGCGAGCTCTGGCTCTATGACGGCCGCGTCGAATCCTTCGGTCCACGCGAAGCGCTCAGCAAGGGCATAAGCGTGGTTCACCAGGAGTTGACAGCGTGTCCAAGCGTTTCGGTTACTGAAAACGTATTGCTTGGGCAGCTGCCCAGCCGGTTCGGCGTCGTGAATTGGCGCGAGGCTAGGAAGCAAGCAACGGAGGCGCTCGCTCGTCTTAAGATCCACCTCGACGTTGACGCGCTCGTCTCCGAGCTATCCCTCGGTCAAAGACAGCTCCTTGAAATCGCTCGGGCTGTGTTCAGAAATGCCAAGATCCTCGTTCTTGACGAGCCATCGGCGATGTTGGGCAAACACGACATTGAGATCGTTCATCAAACCGTGATGCGGCTGAAGGCCAAAGGTGTCACGGTGGTCTACATCACGCACCATCTTGATGAAGTCTTCAAATTGGCGGACCGGGTGACCGTCCTGCGAGATGGCCGCTGTGTTGGAACTTGGCCGACCAAGGAGATGTCGGAACAGCAACTCATTAAACATATGACCGGTCGAGATGTTGTTCAGACGATACGCGAAGCGAGCCTCGCTGGCGCAACAGCGCTGAAAGTGTCGGCCTTGAGCGGCAAGATGTTCGAAAATGTCAGTTTCGAATTGCAGGCAGGCGAAGTGTTCGGGATCGCCGGCGTGGTCGGCTCGGGCAGAAGCGAGCTTGTGAGAGCGGTATCCGGGTTTGAGAAATGGAGCAGCGGCGATGTGCTATTCTGCAATAAGCTTATGCGCTCTGGCGATCACAACCAGGCGCGGAGGCTGGGAATGGCGTTCCTTTCGGAGGACCGCAAGACCGACGGACTCCTCCTCGACCGCAGCATCCGAGAGAACGTCTCACTCGCTGGGATGTTCGGGCGGTCACCCCTGTCCTGGATCACCCGCCGAAAGGAGAAAGATCTCGCGATTGAAGCCCTCAAGCCACTCAAGACGCGATACCAGGACGTCGACCAGGCGGTGCGGGAGCTTTCGGGCGGCAATCAGCAAAAGGTGCTCTTGGCTCGCTGGCTCATTACGAAGCCGAGGCTCCTTATTCTTGATGAACCAACGCGGGGTGTCGACGTGGGGGCCCGGTCGGACATCTACAAAATCATCCATCAACTAGCTTCAGAGGGCGTCACGGTCCTGGTCGTGTCGAGCGAGATCAACGAGCTGATTCTAATTTGTGACCGCGTGATGGTCATGCGGAAAGGAAGAAGCAGGGCCATCTTGGATCGCCCGCAGATCTCAGAGGACAGCATCAGCAGATACGCACTTTCCGAAGACGTGGAGGACAAAGCCCATGCAAACTCAATCTGAAGAACTGCCCGTTGCCAAGAGGCGCTGGCGCGTGAAGGTACCAAAAGGGTCCGTTGTCGGTCTGATCGCACTTCTCCTCTTTTCCGCGCTCGCGTCGCCGCAGTTCCTGACCGAGCCGAACCTCCTCAACGTATCACGCCAAATTGCGATTGTCGGCGTGCTCGCGGTTGGCATGACATTCGTTGTCCTCACATCGGGAATCGATCTGTCAGTGGGGTCCATGATGGCGGTGGTTGCGGTCATCATCGCGCATGTCACCAAGGATTATGGTGCCGCCGCCGGCATTGCGGCAGCCCTTCTATCGGGAGCGTTGCTTGGTGGTGTCAATGGCGTGGGAGTCGCGTTTGGACGGATTCAGCCGTTCATCATGACGCTTGGAACGCTTGCAGCCGGGCGCGGCTTAGCGTTGATATTGAGCGGCGGCGAAGCCATTCCGATCGACGCGGATTTTCTGTACGAGCTCGGTAACCGCAAGACATTTGGCGTCCCCAATCCGACTGTTGTCTTTCTCCTCCTGGCTGTCGTTGCCCACTTCATTCTACGCAACACCGTCTTTGGCCGAGGAGTCTACGCGATCGGATCGAGCGAAGAAGCCGCACGCCTCAGCGGCATCAACGTGCGTGTCACCAAGCTCGCAGTCTATGTCATATCGGGTATTTGCGCAGCGCTTGCAGGCGTCTTGTACGCGTCCCAGCTTGGCGTCGGAAGCGGTACGGCAGGTGACGGTTCCGAGCTCGACGCGATCGCGGCAACCGTCGTTGGCGGGACCAGCCTGTTCGGCGGACAGGGGACGATCGCCGGCACGTTCGTTGGAGCGGCCATCCTTGGCGTACTCGCAAACATCCTTAACCTCACAGGGGTTGACCCCTTCCTTCAACGCATCGCCAGAGGCGTGCTGATCGTCATTGCAGTTCTGCTGCAGGGACTGGGTCAGCGTAGAAAATAGGTGAAACATGACCATTAATCCCGAACGTGTCCTTCGCGATCTCGATGAACTCGCCCAACTGACCGGCAACTCCGGTGGCGCGCAGCGATTGTGCTGGACGCCAACGTGGGAGAAGGCGCGCATTTGGCTGCGCGACAAAGCGGCCGAAATCGGCATGCAATCCGAGAATGATGAAGCTGGAAATCAGTGGCTCACACTTACAGGCGAAGGCGAAGAGACCATAATTGTGGGCAGCCACCTCGATTCAGTGAGGGACGGCGGAAAATACGACGGGGCACTCGGTGTGCTCGCCGGACTTGAGATCGGTAGAACGCTCGCTGAGACTGGGAAAAGGCCGAGCAAGACGTTCAGGGTAGCGAGTTTTGCGGATGAAGAGGGAGTTCAGTTCGGCCGAAGTCTGATAGGTTCTGGCGCGGTTGCAAAAACGCTTCGGCTTGAGGACATTCGAAAGCTGCGATCACTCCAGGGTGAGGGCGTTGAGGAACTGATCAATGCCTACGGTGCCTCGATTGAAAAGTTTGAGCGCACGGGACGGTGGCTCAAGAATGCGCGAGCCTATGTCGAGTTACATATAGAGCAAGGGCCGGTTCTAGAGCGTCTCGGCAAGCCCCTTGCCGCAGTCAGCGGAACCTATGGTGCTGACCGATACCAGGCTACGTTCAGTGGGCGGTTGGATCACATTGCGGCAAGCCCGATGATCGGCCGCAAGGACGCACTTGTCGCAGCGGCCAGAGTGATCACTCTTGTCCGTGACACGGCACTGCGCTTGGGGGGAGTGGGAAGCGTCGGGCGGTGCGAAGTTACCCCCAATTTCACAACGACAGTGGCGGAAGGCTCCTCCATCATCATCGAGCACGGGCACGACGATGTAGAAGTACTGCAAAGGACTGGTCGCATAGTCAGAAACGCAATACGGCAGATCGCGGCCGAAGAAGGTGTCGATGTCCGGCTTGACGATCTTTGGTCGACGCCACCCGTCAGGTTTGATCCGCATCTGGTATCGATTTTCGAAGAAGTGGTTGGGAACGAGCAAGGCAAGAGCATAACGATCCCAAGCGGACCACTCCACGACGCCGCCGAAGTGGCCGCGGCAGGTATCCCCACGGCTATGCTTTTTGTCAGAAGCCGCGATGGGATCTCCCATTCGCCTGCGGAATTTACGGACGACGACGACATTCGCCGGGCCGTGATCGCGCTCAATTCGGTGGTCGAGCGCCTCCTCTAGAAGCCATGCGTCAATAGATTTTTCGCTCTTCCGGTTCCCACCGGAAGAGGTTGGTCATTGCTGTCGAAAGTCGTCACCAACGTGCCGATCCTTGTGGTTTTCGCGAGAAGGGCGGCTGCAGTAAATTCAAAAAAATGGAGGGGCATATGCCCGTCGAATTGAGACATATCGAATTACCAGATTTCGGAACGCCCACAATAAGACCGGAGATTGCTAAGGCCGTCTATGAAGACCGCTTTCATCGATTTTTGACTGCAATTTGGGCGCGCGGTTTCGATGCGGTAGCCGTTTACGGCGACAGAGAGCATTGCGCCAATATCGCCTATCTCACTGGCTTTGACCCGCGGTTCGAGGAAGCGCTGCTTATCGTCGCGAAGGGAAAAAAGCCGGTGCTCTTGACGGGCATAGAGAACCAGGGTGTGGCCCGTAAGTCCGCAATCGATGCTGAGGTAGTCATTTACAAGCCGTTCGGTCTGCTTGGTCAGGATCGGACGGACACCAAGTTCCTGCCGGATTATTTAGCAGAAGCTGGGTTGGAGACCGGGTCAAGAATTGCTGCGATCGGTTGGAAATATTATACGCACAGGGAGCATCCCAAGCCCTCGACTTGTCTAGACATACCTTCCTATCTTGCAGATGCTCTCCGTGGCTTTGGCCCGGTCGGTAATGCGGCCGATGTCCTCATGGATTCGAGTACTGGCCTTCGAACTCATATTGAGGTCGACGAGATTGCTCAGTTCGAGTTCGCGGCAACCCATGGCTCCGAGGCTGTCCGTCGACTTCTGCGGAACGTGAAGCCGGGCATTACCGAGCTTGAGGCGAGCCAGTTACTCGCACCGATCGGCTTGCCGCTCAGCGCACATACACTGCTGACATCGGGGGAGTCCGTGGCGGACGGATTGAGAAGCCCCTCCAGCAAGACGATTCAGCGTGGTGACCCGTTTCTGATTGCGTTCTCATATGTTGGTGCGCTAACGGCGCGTGCCGGCTTCGTTGCGGACGGTCCTGACGACTTGGATGACAACATTCGAGATTACGTAGAGCGTCTCGCAGCTCCCTATTTCGAGACTGTGTGTGATTGGTACTCGACTGTCGGCATCGGCGTAGAGGGTGGCCGGCTTGACGCGCTGGTGCGTGAACGGCTCGGTGATCCCTTCTTCAACGTCCTCCTCAACCCAGGACATCTACTTCACCTGGAGGAGTGGATAAATTCGCCAATTTATCCGAACAGCGTGGAGACCCTTCACAGCCATTCAGCGCTTCAAATGGACATTATTCCTGCGACAGGATCGGCCTATCAAACGGCGAACGCGGAAGATGGCATTGTGCTGTTGGATGAACGCGGGCGGGCCGAAATTCGGGAAAAGTATCCCGATTGCTGGGAAAGGATGAGGGCTCGAAGGGAGTTCATGGTCGATTATCTAGGCATCAACCTGAAAGAGGAGGTGATGCCGATGAGCAATCTTTGCGGATATCTGACGCCTTTCATACTCGCCCGCGACCTCGCGTTCGTCAGAACGTAAATTTTGCAGCCGGTAGCGACGCCCGAACACATCGGGCGTCCCCATTGAATGTATAATAAAGGGGAGCTTAAATAATCAGAAGATTACTTACAGTGGTTGCCGCCGCAGCACCGCGCGCTTGACTGCCGACCAGATTGACTGATCGCGGTGGCGATGGTGTTATGATTTCAGTTTTCCAATTAGTGTCCCAGTGTTTCCATCATAGCGGGAGAGTAGCGGTCCCCCGTCGCGGCGCCGATCGGAGCTGCTTCGTTGAGCGCCGCCAACTCGTCCGGTCTTAGAATCAAATCGGCGGCGGCAATATTTTCCGCTAGATATTTTGATCGTTTTGTTCCAGGGATCGGGACCGCCCCTACGTTCATCGTCCAGGCGATGGCCAATTGAGATGGTGTCACGTTCCTTGCCACAGCTATCTCCTTGATTCGTTCTACCAAACGGAGATTTGCCTGTAAGTTGCCGCCTTGGAAACGCGGGTCAAACCGCCGGAAGTCGTCTGGCGCAAGTTGGTTTAGATCCGTCAAGGCGCCGGAGAGCAAGCCCCTGCCGAGCGGCGAGTAAGCGACGAAACCGATCCTCAATTCGCGAATTGTCTTCAGGACCTCATCGCGTTCAACTTCGCGCTCGAACAACGAAAATTCGCTCTGGACGGCAGTGAGGGGATGAATAGCATGGGCCTTACGGATGGTTATGGCGCTTGCTTCTGAGACACCAATCGTGCGCACCTTGCCGTCCCGGACAAGGGTCGCTAGCTCACCTATCGTCTCCTCGATAGGCGTAAGCGGATCGATGCGGTGTAGGTAGACAAGATCGACGAAATCCGTCCGGAGTCGGCGAAGCGATCCTTCAACAGCCACGCGAATCTCGGACGGTTTCCCGGTAACAATCGGTTTGCCATCCACCATAGCGAGATCACCATTGGAGGTATATTGAAAGCCAACTTTGGTTGCCAGGACAACGGCATCTCGCTTCCCCGCGAACGCGGTCCCCAGCAATTCTTCGTTGGTGAAAGGTCCATAAACCTCAGCAGTATCGAAAAAAGTTACACCATGATCTAGCGCCTGTGCCAGCGTCCTCAGGCTTTCCTGTTCATCGCCAGACCCGTAAGCCGCGCTCATTCCCATGCAACCTAATCCCTGGGCGCTTACAACCAGTCCCTGAGTCCCGAGTGGGATCTGTCTCATGAAATCTTCCTTCCTCTGAATTCGTTTAGCGTCGAATGGTCCACAGGCGCGGATATACGTGAAGCGCGCTACGCACCGCCTAGTGCGCCATAAAGCCAGTCGACGAGTGTGACGCGGTAGACCGATACTTGCAAAGTCTTGCACGATCCTGTCATAGACGCGCGACCGGCGCATTTGCCTTGCCCAGCCATCTGATTGCTGCTCGAATGCTGACTATGGATACTCTCGTCGAACTTCGAAAACGCATCATCTACCATTCCGGCTCAGCGGACTTGGCAACGATCCAGACTGCTATCGCCGGCCTCAAACTCTCTATTTGCCGCATCACGACCGATCCAATCGGCCACGTCTATGAGCCGGCGGTGGTGGTTGTCATTCAAGGGAAAAAGCGGACAGTGCTCGGCGAGCGAATCTTCGACTATGGGGTCGGTCAATACCTCGTGGTCCCGATCGAGCTACCGATCGTCAGTCGTATCGCGTCCGCCAACGCGGAAGAGCCATTCTTGGCTATTGCCTTGACATTGCGTTCAACATCGATCGCATCACTTCTCGTCGATGCGGCTATACCGCAACGCAACCCGACGGAGTTCTCAGGCCTGGGCGTCAGCACTGCCTCGCCTGAGCTTCTCGACGCTATGTTGCGCATGATTTGTCTGCTCGATTCGCCGGCCGACATTCCAATTTTGATGCCTGGGTTGGAACGAGAGATTCTTTGGCGCCTGCTCAGCGACGAACATGGCGGTCTCATTCGCCAGATCGGATCGGTCGGCGGCCGATTGTCAGAAATCGGTCATGCCCTCCGCTGGCTACGGAGTCGCTATGCTGACCTCATCCGCATCGAGGAGATGGCCGATCAAGCTGGCATGAGCGTATCAACGTTTCACCGCCATTTTCGCGCAATTACCGCTATGACGCCGATCCAGTATCAAAAGCAAGTCCGCTTGCAGGAAGCACGAATGCGCCTTCTGGCAGGGTCCGGTGATGTCGCGTCGGTCGGTTTCGCCGTCGGCTACGATAGTCCATCACAATTTAGCAGAGAATACACTCGTCTGTTTGGGTTCCCGCCTGGCCGAGACGCGACGCGTCTCAGGGAGGTTCTACCAAACAATTGAGTTGCAATGGTTTCTTCGGGACAGAGGACCTCTGTGAAAGGTCAACGTCCGAGTGACGACGTCATCAACACGGATGTCCATCATTCGAATGAAACCACAAGCCACTCCGCAATCCTTGCGAAGGCAACCGGTGCATCGACTAAAGCAAGAGCGGACTGAAGTTCAGGTCCGCGAGTTCATGCGGCGTCAGGTTTGGAGCGCCACTTATTAAGCTGAGCAAAACTCCATATGCATTCAAATACTTTCACGGTGCCACAATCCTCAGTCTGATTCTCCATAGGAGTTTCTCCAACGGCGCCTCGCCGTGTCCGATTGCATACGGACAGACGCGACGGCCCTTGTGCCAAGCGTCAGGAGGCCCGGCTCACGTCATAGCACCTGCAAAATGACCGGTTGAATACCCGGCCTATCGCTAACGCTGCCAATCACTCTCGTAGTTGACGGTAAAATCTTCAGGTGGCGTTGGCCCCCAGACATAGAAGGCATCTTCCGGCGCATGGTCCGCCGCCGGCCAGTCATATTCCGCCGAGACGAAATCGATGTCGGCCGAATATTCCGCGTAGCTGCCCCATGGATCGCGGATGTAGTGAAAATAGTTGGAGCCAAGCACGTGACGACCAAGGCCCCAGCCTCGCGAGAACCCCTTGTCGGCCATCTGCATGGCGCCGAGCCCGATATCATTGATCGAGCCGACATCCCAACTGAGATGGTGCAGGCCTGGCGCGTCGGATTTGGCAAAGGCGACAAGATGGTGATCGCTGCCATGGACACCATGAAGGAAGGCGATCCCATCGGCGGACCTGTCTGAGAGCCGTAGGCCGAGAACCCTGCAATAGAACGCCACCGCCTTGTCGACGTCCCGCGTGAAGATCAGGATATGGGCAAGCCTGCGCGGCTGGACGAGCGGAGCGCGCGATCGCAAGGGGGCAGACGCCTGATTGGCGGGCACAGAAACATTTCGGAAGTCGGACTTCTCGCTTGGCGAGGTTTTCCCCGCCACGCGGATTTCGACGATATTGCCATCATGGTCGCGGAACCAGATACCGTTCGATTGGAAGCCTGCGGGTGGATCGATCAAAGCCACGCCGCTTAATTCCACATGTTTGCGAAACACGTCGAAATCGTCTTCGAATACACCGAAGGACAAGAAGCCGAGCCGCTTGTGCGGCCCTTCCGACAGGCATCCCCAGCGGTGTGTATGGCCATGGGTATAGAGGCCAAGCGAATTGCCCTCTTCGCGCACGTCCAGACCGAAAGCGGAATAAAAATCACTCGCAACCCGAAGGTCCGGAACCCGGATGTTGAAGCCGTCCATCGAATGGATACCGAGCACGCCCGGCCTACGGCTCGCATTAACAAAGCCTTTGATCGCCGTCATTGAAGCTCCTCCTCTTCCCTGCTCTGCCTGAAGTTCAGGCGGCCTCCCTGCCGACGGCAACTTCATCGCGGATAGAATTGACCAGCAGGCCAATCCGTTCAATCTCCACTTCGCATATGTCGCCTTCCTTCATGTAGAGCGGCGGCTTGCGGCCGGCACCCACGCCGGCGGGTGTACCAGTGACGATCACGTCACCGGGCTCAAGCGTCATCGTCTGGCTGAGGATCGACACCAGCGAGGCAACGCTGAAGACCATATCGTCGATATTGGCACGCTGTACCGACTGACCGTTCAGACGGGTTTCGAGGACCAGCCCCGCACAGCCCGGCGGAAGTTCATCGGCCGTCACGAAGACGGGGCCGAACGCGCCGGTGGAATCGAAATTCTTGCCGATCGTCCATTGTGGCGTTGCATGCTGGTATTCGCGGATCGAGCCGTCATTGAAAATGGAATAGCCGATGACGTGTCGAAGGGCGTCCTCTTCGGAAATCTTGGAGCCGCCCTGCCCAATGACGGCAACGAGTTCGCCCTCGAAATCGAGCGTATCGGATACTTTCGGCCGGATGATCTCGTCGCGATGTCCGATCAGGCTGGAGCCGAAACGCGCAAAGACGGTCGGATATTTAGGCTGCGCATAACCGGATTCTGCCGAATGATCCCGATAGTTCAGTCCGACGCAGAGGATCTTCGGCGACCGTGACAGAAGTGGCAGGTAGCGGATTTCCTCCCGCGAGATCACCTTTCCCTTCCGCAGGGCCTCGCCGGCAGCGGTCAAGTCCTGCCCGCCGGCGGCGACCAGCGCATCCAACGTTCCGGGAAATTCCGGATCGGTGACGAAAAGCCCGCGCAACGCGCCATTCTCTTCGATGGCCAATCCTTCGTTACCATCGCGTGCAAATCTTACAAATCTCATGATGTGTCCTCCATCTGATGCGATAGATATCCATCACAATAAAAGATTTGTCAAATAAAAATATATTTTCTTTTCGATGAGCCTGTGTTATCGATCATGTCATGTCGACCGCCGGAGGTGCGGCCATCAGGAGGAGCAATCATGAAAAACTATGATCTTGCCATTATCGGGCGCGGACCGGTTGGCCTTGCCCTGGCAGCGCTTGCAGCGCAGCTGCAGCTGAAGGCGGTCGTCATCGAAAAGCATCGGGATCTGTATGCCTTGCCGCGTGCGGGGCATGTCGATCACGAGATCGTTCGGCTTTTCCAGTCTCTCGGCGTAGCGGACGCCATGTTGGCCGACAGCTATCCCACGACCGAGTATGTCTGGGTCAACGCGCAGCGCGAACTGCTGCTCGAATTCGACTGGGGCGCAAAGGGTATCTCCGGCTACAATTCCGACTACATGCAGTTCCAGCCGGTTTTCGAAACGGCTCTTGGCGAAAAGCTTTCTTCCGCCGAAACGGTGGACCAGATGCTCGGCTGGGAGGCCCGGTCACTGACCGAGGATGCGGATGGCGTGGAGATGCAGCTCGCGCGTACGAAAATGGTGCCGGGCCAGGTGCGTCCTGTCGCAACGGACGAGATCGAGACGATCCGCGCCCGCTTCGTGGTTGCCGCCGACGGCGCCAACAGCAGTGTCCGCCGCATGCTGGAGATCGAACGCGACGATTTCGGCTTCAACGAGAAATGGCTCGTCGTCGATGCCCGCAAAAAGCGCAACTTTTCGCTGGATTTCGATTGCGGCCAGATCTGCGACCCCAAGCGTCCGGTCACCGTGCTGCCGCTCGGCAAACGCCATCGCCGCTGGGAATGGGCGTTGATGCCGGGTGAAACCGCCGCAGATCTCGAAAAGCCCGAGGCAGCGTGGAAATTGCTTGCCGAACAGAACGTCTTTCCGGACGATGTCGAAATCATTCGCCAGCTCGTCTACACATTCGAGGCGCGCCATGCCCAGCAATGG
Source organism: Rhizobium sp. SG741 (assembly GCF_012275435.1). Taxonomy (NCBI): domain Bacteria; kingdom Pseudomonadati; phylum Pseudomonadota; class Alphaproteobacteria; order Hyphomicrobiales; family Rhizobiaceae; genus Rhizobium; species Rhizobium sp. SG741. The sequence continues at coordinate 125,242 of NZ_JAAZQP010000012.1, read as the reverse complement.
AGCAAAGGGCGAATTTTCCTTGCCGGCGATGCCGCCCACACCACGCCTCCCTTCATGGGGCAGGGCATGTGCTCCGGCCTGCGGGACGCGAAGAATCTCGCTTGGAAGCTGGACCTGATCGTCCGCGGCATTTCCGAGCCATCTCTTCTCGACACCTACGAGCAGGAGCGCTCGCCCCACACGCGGGACTGGACCATCATATCGCTCGAAGCCGGCAAAGTGCCTTGCACGCTCGACCCGGAAGAAGCGCGTCTTCGCGATGAGAAGTTCCGCGATGGCTGGATGCCGCCGATGCCGGACTTCCCGAAGCTTGTCGAGGGCATTCTGGCCTCACCGGAAACCGGCTCGCCAACCCATCTCAACGGCACGCTCGGTCTGCAGGCCTCGGTGAAAAAGGATGGCAGGGTCGCGCTATTCGACGACTTTTTCCCCAGCACCCGTTTCGTTGTCGTCAGCACTGTGGCCAATCCGGCTTCCGTCCTGTCACGCAGCCAGATCGACAGGCTTGAGGCGATCGGGATCTGGTTAGTCCATGTCGGCACTGGTCCGGATGCTGACGTGCAGGATGTCGATGGCACTTATACCGCCTATTTCCGCGACAACCATATCGAGGCAGTGGTTCATCGTCCGGATTTCTACGTCTTTGGCGCCAGCGAGAAGCTCAGCGACCTCAGCGCGCTCGTCGACGACCTCCTGAACCAATTGCATCTAACCACCGATACCCGCGCCTTGCAGACGGGAACAACATATGAGGATCGTGCCAATGCCTATTGAAACCCGGCTCCATGCCGAAGGCCTTGCCTGGCCGGAATCGCCGCGTTGGCGTGACGATGTGCTTTATATCTCTGATGTGCACAATTTTCGCATCGCCAAACTATCCGCAGACGGTGGGGTAGAAACCTTGTGCAAGGTCGAGGGACGCCCTGCGGGCATGGACTTCACCGAGGACGGCAGTCTGCTGCTGGCAACCGGGATCGGCCGTCAGCTTTTCAGCGTCGATCCCGCAACAGGGGTCATGGACCTCAAGGCATCGCTTCCGCCAGTGGAGAGTTCCTACCTGAACGACCTTGTCGTGCATCCTGATGGATGGGCCTGGTTTGGAGAAACAGGCTTTCGTTTCGGCCTGGATACGCCACAGGAAAATGGCAGCCTTTGGGCCTATCACCCGCAGAAGGGGTTGAAGCAGGTCGCCACGGATATCTTCTTTCCGAACGGTCTTGTTGTCAGCCCCGACGGGGCGACGCTCTATGTTGCCGAAACTTTCGGCAAGCGGATTTCAGTTTTCGACATTGGCGCCGATGGCAGCCTGAACAACAGGCGCATTCATGCCGAGCTGCGCGGCGAACCTGATGGCCTTTCCCTCGACGCCGAAGGTTGCCTCTGGGTGCCGCTCCTGTTTTTGGGCGAGTTCGTGCGGATCGCGCCGGACGGACGGGAAATCGAAACGATCGGTTTTCCGGGCATGAATGCCATTGCCTGCATGGGCAGCGGCGAAGATCGCAAGACGCTGTTTCTCTGTGTCTGCAAGGCAGACCGCAGCAACCCGCAAAAACCTATTCTGAGTGGGCAAATTCATGTCGCGCTGCCCGACTCCGCAGGAGTCGGAAGACCACGCTAAAATATCTTATCTTTCATAAAATATATTTTCTTTGACATAATGTTTTTAATGTTGTAGAAAATATGAATGAACGAAGTCATCGAATCCACCACCCAGGCCGATCAGGTTCACAGCCAATTGCGATCGGCCATATTAAGCGGAGCGCTCGCTCCCGGGGAGCGGATTCGAATGAACTTCATTGCCTCGGATAAGTCGGTCAGTCTGGGCGCGGTACGGGAGGCGCTCTCCCGTCTCGCGGCAGAGGAGATCGTCATCGCAACGGCGCAGCGCGGCTATCGGGTCGCATCGCTTTCGGCCGAGGAACTGAATGACCTGACCGAGACGCGCATTGCACTGGAGCAGATTTGTCTCCGAGCCTCGATCGCCGAGGGAAGCGTGGAATGGGAAGCCTCGCTGGCCGCCGCACTGCATCGCCTGCTGCGGATGCCGGAATTCGAGAACGGTGATTGCCTGCAGCTCAGCATGGCTTGGTCGCAGGCCCACGACAGCTTCCATACGGCCCTGGTTTCCGGGGCTCGGAGCGTGTGGATGAACAAGTTTCGCAGCTCGCTCTACCGGCAGGCGGAGCGCTACCGCCGCCTTTCGGTGCCTCTGCGGACAGGGGATCGCGACGTGGCGGGCGAGCACCGCCAGCTATGCGAGGCTGCCCTTGCCCGCGATGCCGAAAGTGCCTGCGCGCTCATGCGTACGCACCTGATGCGAACAAGCGAAATCCTGTTGCGGTCGCCATTGCTGATGAATGCCGAACGGCTGGAGGCAACGGGCGCCTGAGCGGAATTGCCGGAGGGAGCCGGCCATTGGATCAAGTGGAGGAGAAAACCATGATCGTCAGAACGATACTCTATACCGCAATGCTCGCATCGAGCGTAGCATCCTTTGCCCATGCCGAAGCGGCGGGCAAGAAGCTCACCCTGTTGACCGGCCCGACCGAGGATCGTCTGATCAGCGCCTTTTCGCATGAATTCGATGATAAGGCGAAAGCGGCCGGAATGACGGTCACCCAGTTGACCAGCCCGTTCGACCCGGCCCTGCAAGCCCAGCAGCTCGACGACGCCATCGGCCAGAAGCCCGATATGATCGTCCTGCAGCCGCTCAGCTCAGGTGCTGTTACGCCGGGCCTGCAGCGGGCCAAGGCTGCCGGGATTCCCGTCTTTCTCGTCATTTCGCAGGTCGAAAAGGGTGACGGACTGTCCGTGGGCACGATGGCACTCGACGATGTGAAATCGGGCGAGCTGGCGGCAGAGGCCATGATCGCCGGTCTGAAGGCTGGCGGCCGCCAAACGGCAAAAGTGGCTGCGATCACCGGATCGCTGGCAGAGGGTATTGCTCCAAGGCGTCTTGAAGGCTTCAAGGCACGCCTCGCCAAAGAGCCATGGATCACGCTTGTTCAGGTCGAGGATGCGCAATGGATCCCGCCGGCGACCGAGCAGATTGCCGGCCAGATGTTCACCAAATATGCGGCCGATGGCGGCCTGGATGCCATTTACGGCATGAATGATGCCATGGCGAATGCCATTATCCAGGCGGCAGACAGTGCCGGCATCGACTTGGGAACAGCTTCCGGACAACTGCTCGTCATTGGCGGCGGCTGCCAGGAATCCGGGATCCGCAACATGCAGGCGGGCAAGCAATATGCCACGCTGAGCGGCCCTCTTCCTTCCTATGATGGTCCGAAGGCAGCAGAGCTGATCACCGACTATTTCTCCGGCAAGGATATCCCGAAACTCAGCGTCACCACGCCGCTGGAAGTCGTTTCCAGCGGCAATCTGGACAGCTACGCCAAGTCCTGCAGCTTTTAAGCAGCGTAAACCGCGTACCATCGACAGGAGGACACCATGACGAACGAACACGGTTCGGCCGATTCCGTATGCCTTTCGGTACGGGGGCTTACAAAGCGCTTCGGCAGCATCACGGCGATCGAGGACGTGTCGCTCGATCTGCAGCGAGGTGAAGTTCGGGCATTGTGTGGTGGAAACGGTGCGGGAAAGAGTACGCTCGTCAAGATATTGACGGGCGTGCTGATCCCGAGCGAAGGCACGCTTGATGTCGACGGTCAAACACGCCATTTCCGCAACCCCATCGATGCGCAGCGCGCCGGCCTGACGCTCGTCGCCCAGGAACTCAGCCTGGCGCCCGACCTTTCGGTGCATGACAATCTCTGGCTCGGCCACGCGAGCGCCCCGTTCGTGCGGCGCACCGCTCAAAGTACCGCCATGGCAAGGGAAGCGCTCGATACCGTCGGTTTGGAATCGACCAGCCTCGATGTCAAGGCGCGCGACCTCGCCCTGGCGGAGCGACAATTGCTGGAGATCGCACGCGGACTGGTGCGCAATGCCTCCGTCCTGATCCTCGACGAGCCGACCGCTACCTTGTCTGAGCGGGAAATCGGCAAGGTTTTCGATGCGGTCCGCCAACTCAAGGCAAGGAGTTGCTCGGTCATCTACATCACCCATCGCATGGGCGAGGTTTACGAGCTGTGCGATTCCGTGACGGTGATGCGCAACGGGCGTGTCGTCACCACGCAGCCGGTCACGGAAATGCCGCGCGATCGTCTCTTGGAACTGATGATCGGCAGGGAGCTGACCGATGTCTACCCGCAAGCCACCCGCAAGCCGGGCGAGGTGATGCTGGATGTCTCGGGTTTGCAGGTGCCGGGCACGATCGACGGATTCGATATCACGCTGCGCGCCGGCGAAATTGTCGGCGTCGTTGGACAGATCGGCTCGGGCGCAACGGAAAGCATCCGTGCCCTGGCCGGCCTTGTTCACAACGCCCGTGGTGACGTGGCCGTCGACGGTCGAAAACTGCGCCTTGGGGCGCCGGCAAGCGTTCTGAGATCAGGCGTGCGTTTCGTTTCAGAGGACCGTGCGAGCGAGGGCGTGTTTCTCGACAAACCGGCGCATACGAATCTTGTCGCGACACGTCTTGCGGAAGTGTCGAGCAATGGGCTTTTGCCGGCAGGCCGTCTAGGCCGCATCGCCGGCGTGCTTGCCCAGCAGGTCGGTTTCGATCCCTCGCGCCTGCACCTCGCGGCAGGTCGCCTCAGCGGTGGCAACCAGCAGAAGCTCGCCATCGGCCGATGCTCCGATCGCCGGATGCCCGGCGTCATCCTGATGAATGAACCTACGCGCGGCGTCGATATGGGCGCGCGTGCCGAAATCTACCAGACGCTCAGGCGATTATGCGATGACGGCAATGCCGTTCTCCTGGCGTCAACCGACCTCGAAGAGGTTGTCGGCCTCGTCGACCGGGTCGTCACGATGTTCCGTGGCCGGATCGTCGGCGTGCATCAACGTGGCGCATTCACCGAGACGGCCATCCTTTCTGAAATCACCAACGCACAGGAGGCGGCGGCATGAGCATGGTCAGCGAAATCTCTCCATCACCCGCGAAGGCGGGAAGAGTCAGGCGGGTGAAGACCCCGTCCCTGGCAAATCTTGCAAAGCTGCTTGCGATCGCCCTTCTCATCGGTGTGGCATTGGCCACGCCGGGGTTTTTCACCCGGCCCAGTCTGATCGCGCTTGCCAACGCCATATCGCTTGTCGGCTGTGTCGCGCTTGCAATGACATTCGTGACACTCGGCGGCTACATCATGTCCTTCAGCCTCGGAGCGACGGCATCGGTGACCGGCATCGTCTTCATGGCAATGCTCGGCCACGGTTTCGCGCTTGCCGCCGTGACCGCGGTTCTGGCGGGTATCGTCATTACCGCCCTTCAAGGCGGGATCATCGGAGCGCTGCGGGCCAATCCCATCATCGTCTCGTTGGCTGCCTACGCTCTGCTGATCGGTCTGACGCAGATCATCGTCGGTCCCAAGATGGACGCGCCGAACCTCGATTATCAGTTTCTCAAGGGACGTCTTGCCGGCATACCGATCTCCTTCCTGGTTTTCGCGGCACTGGCGATCCTGGCGCAGTTGATCATGACGTTCACGCGTTTCGGCCATGAACTCATGCTCGTGGGCAGCAATGCGCGCGCAGCCGAGGCCGCAGGAATCCACGTCACCCGCGTGACAATCATCGCCTATGCTCTGGCGGGCGCTCTGGCGGGCATCGGTGGCATTCTGATCGCTTCCCGTTTCGGGACGGCGGACATGCAGACGGCGCGCGGCTTCGAATATACGGCCATCGCCGCGGTGCTGATCGGCGGGACGGCGATTGGTGGTGGCCGCGGCTCCATGATCCAGACGTTTCTCGGCATGACCGCGATTGCCGTCATCAATGCTCTCGCATTGCTCCAGGGATTCAGCATGGAATTTCAGCGGCTGACGATCGGTCTTGCCGTGCTGGCGGTCGTCATTCTCCAAGGACTTGGGCGGAGGACCTAACGATGCGTAACTGGTTTAGCGAAGAAAGAAGCGCCGGCGGTATTCTTATCGTCGTGGCTTGCATCCTTGCCCTGGCGCTCGCCATACAGGGGACCGCTTCATCGCAATTCGTGCTCTTCAGCATCCTGCAATATTTCGCGACGATAGCGCCGGTGGCGCTCGGGCTCGGATTGACGATGATCGCCCGCGAATTCGACCTGTCGGTCGGCGGCGTCATGAGCCTCGCCGGCTGTATCGCGGTCACCATCGGTGCCGGAGATCCGGTGGCCGGGGCTATTGCAGGTATAGTGGCAGGGCTTGTCATCGGATTGCTGCAAGGCCTGGCCATCACCGGGCTTGGCCTCAGTTCCATTTCGGTATCCCTCGGGACGCTGATGACGACGGCAGGCCTTGCCTATATCGTGACCGGCAACCTGACCGTCTCGCTCGGGCGGCCGGACCTGTCGGCCGCGATCAACGAGCCGCTCCTCGTCATCTTTTCCTGGCGTAGCCTGTTTGCCGTCGCTTGTGTTGCCACCGCCGGCCTGATTTTCCGCTGGACCCGCATCGGCGTGGATCTTGTCGCAACCGGATCGGACCGCGCTGCGGCCAGAACAGCCGGCGTGGAGACAGGGCTGATGGTCGCTGCAGTCTTCACCCTCTCCGGTGGGCTTGCAGCGGCAAGCGGCGTGCTGCTCAGCTACGGATTGTCGGTCGCATCGCCCTCAGGTCTCACCGATGTCCTGGTGCCGGCCATTTCGGCTGCGATCACCGGCGGGGTCTCGCTCGCCGGCGGCCGCGGCAGCCCGTTAGGAGTAGCCTTCGGCACCCTCATCCTTTGCCTGCTCAATGCCGGCTTGAATGCGCTCGGCGTCTCGCCGACCGCCCAGCAGGTCATTCTGTCAGCCGTGCTCTTTGCCGTGGCAATTTCGTCCGCACCCCGGTTCCATCGGCTTCTGAGGGGATAGGGTGGGTTCGGTCACGCCGTGGTGGTAATTCGCATTAAAAACCTATATCTGCCTTTGAAATAGATTTTAGTATCAAATGCGAGAAGACCATGGCAACGCAGCCGGCACTTACCCAGGCCGACAATGTTTATGAGCGGCTCAAGGCCGACATTTTGAGTTGCCGTCTGCGGCCCGGAGCGAAGATACGCATCAATGAGGTCGCGCGCGATTTTGAAGTCAGCCTGGGGGCGGTGCGTGAAGCACTGTCGCGGCTGGCTGCCGAAGACATGGCGGTCGCGACCGCACAAAAGGGGTTCAGCGTCCCCGATGTATCGATCGCCGATCTCCTGGACCTGACGGACACCCGCATTAAAATCGAAGAACTCTGCATACGTGCGTCAGTCAAGAATGGCGACATTGAATGGGAGACAGCTCTTGTGGCGGCGTTCCACCGCCTGCAACGCCTCCCGGAGACTGAGACCGACGGCGGCAAGCTCATCCTCAGCGAACGCTGGGCTTCGGCGCATCAGCAATTTCATCTGGCCATCGTTGCGGCATGCAACAGCCCGTCGTTGATGAAAATCCGGGCAGTGCTCTACGCTCAAACGGAGCGCTATCGACGTCTTTCCGTACCTATGCGTACGCATGATCGCGACGTGGCTGCGGAACACAAGGCGATCTTCGACGCCGTCATTGCTGGCGATGCAAATCTCGCTGTCGCACTGATGGAAACCCATTTGCGATCAACGACGGAAATTCTGGTAGAATCTCTTTCCGGTGTCGCGGACGTCCAGCCAAATGACTAAAAATTCAGGTACCGAGGTAGCCCGGGCACTGGCCGAATTAGCGAAAAATTGCCCTGATGTAAGACTTACCCATACGAAGACCGACCGATCGATATCGTACAAGACGGCTGTCACACAGGTGTCCGCCACGGCTTCCATGATCCTGATGGCACGGTAGCTGGTCTTACGGGGTGCCAATATGGTCCCGGCCGCTTCAGCGCGCTACTTGGCGAAGTGTGGTGAGCCGACGCCGACAGAATTGGCCGTCATTTCGGAATTCGGGTTAAAGTGGGGCGACGACGCGGTTATCGATGGGCAGAGGGCCGGGAGATGAAAGATAAAACTCCCGGCCTGATTCCGATCAATGATACCTCGACGATAATTACCGTGAGGGTGGTCCAATGACTTGGCTATTTTCTCGAAGCTTGCATGAAGACTAAATCGTTGGTGGCGCACTATGAGTTACATGCCCGGACAAAGCCTCGAGTGGCGCCGCCTTTCGATAGGTGCTGTTGCAAACGGGGTCAAATCATCCCGCGTTCAGATCTGTGATAAACATTACTGGGCAACAGAACAGACTTCCTTGCTCGATTGCTTCCGTCGGATCGCCGGCGAGACCAGCGACGAGGACGAAAAGCGTTTGGAGCTAGATGATGCGAGACTGGCTTCGCCAAAGATCAACCCCGCCCTCTGTGGCGAGCCGATCGATCGCAGAAAGTTCCTCGTCGGAAAAAGCAACATTCTTCAATGCATCAAGCGAGTCATCGAGTTGTTCGACATTCCTTGCGCCAATCAATGCAGACGTCACCGACGAAGACCGTAATATCCAGCCGATAGCCATCTGCGCAAGTGTTTGACCGCGTTTTTTTGCGATATCGTTCAGGCCACGGACTTTTTCGATGACGTCTCCATTCAGGAGGCTCTCACCGAAAGATGTGGAGCGCGTAACGCGAGCGTCTGCCGGTATGCCATTCAGGTACTTTGAAGTCAGAAGCCCTTGAGCTAAGGGAGAGAACGCGATGCAGCCGACGCCAAGGCCGTCAAGTACCGCCAACAACTTCTCCTCGATCCATCTGTTGAGCATGGAGTAAGATGGCTGGTGGATGAGCAGCGTAATGCCTTCTCTTTTCAGGCTTTCGAACGCTGCGCGAGTGCGCTCGGGGCTATAGGACGATACGCCAACATAGAGTGCTTTCCCCTGTCTGACGATCTGAGCTAGAGCTGCCACTGTTTCCTCCAGTGGAACATCTTCTGACGGGCGGTGTGAGTAAAATATATCGACGTATTCAACGCCCATGCGATCGAGACTTTGTTCCAGCGAAGCGATCAAATGCTTCCGCGATCCGCCAGATCCGTAAGGTCCGCCCCACATATCATAGCCGGCCTTTGTCGAAATGAGCAGTTCGTCGCGATGCGAGCGAAGATCCAAGTTCAGGATCTTGCCGAAGTTCTCCTCTGCCGAACCGTAGGGGGGACCATAGTTGTTCGCCAGGTCAAAGTGCGTGACGCCACGGTCAAAGGCGCGACGGATGACTGCTCTTCCTGTCTCGAATACGTCCGTCCCGCCGAAATTTTGCCAGAGACCAAGGGAGATAGGAGAGAGCTTTAGCCCGGAAGTTCCGCACCTCCTATACTCGGTTCCTTGATAGCGATCTGGCGCAGGAATGTACATTTGAACCTCCAGTTCTGTGTCGTCGTCAAAATATCGGTGATGCCCAAACCCGTTCGATTTAACCGCATTCACAGCAACGACGGTTGGGTTTAATGTCTTGCCTTTGTATCCACTAAATTCTCGCGTCTTGAGCACCCGATTGGCGCACTCCAAGTCGCTCTTGATCGGACCGTAGTTGATCGCGCAATACAGTTATGGCTACGCATATGCTGCAATGCCCTCTCCATGGCCCCGTCAAACCGAAAGAAGCGTCAGTAGATGTTCAGGTGGTGGCAGGCGCCCTTCTGTCGCGGGAGAGCAAGACGAGAGCGACCAGCGTGACCACGTACGGAATCGTGTTTGTCAACTGGTAGGGCACGCCAAATGAGCTCAGCCTCAGTCCCAGTGCGTCCGTCAGACCGAAGAGGAGCGCTGCGGCCGCGGCCCCCAGCGGATTGTCACGCGCCAGCATGATCGCCACGAGAGCAATCCATCCTCGCCCAGCCGTCATGTCTTCGGAGAACAAGGTGACCGCGCCTAAAGAGAGCTGCGCTCCCGCCAGGCCTACAAGTGCTCCGGTTAGAACGACCACGAGGAGCTGAAATCTCATCACGTTTATTCCAAGGGTCGTTGCAGCGGCAGTATTCTGACCGACACCTCTGATGCGAAGTCCTGCGGCGGTCTTGAACAGCACCACAGTGCAAACGATGAGCAGCACCCACGCCAGGTAGGTCAACGAAGTCTGGTTGCTGAAGGCCCGGCCGTATGATCCTAGAGCCTCGAGGAAGGGCAGCCTGATTTTCGAAAGCGGCGCGATCCGAGGCGAGGTGAATGTCCCACTTACGCCAAATATGCTGCGCAGTAGAAAAGCGGTGAGCCCCGACGCCAGCAGATTCATTCCCACGCAGATGACGACCGGGTTACCTCGCAGATAGGTGGCTCCGCCGCCCAGGATGATGGAGAAGGCCATCGTAGCAACCATCGCAAGGGCGACGCCACCCAGCTGGCTTCCGGTGACATAGGATCCGAAGACCGCGGCGAAGGCGCCGACCAGCATCTGCCCTTCCAGCGCCATATTGAAGACGCCGGCACGCGAACAAAGGAGCCCGGCAAGAGCCGCGAGAAGCAAAGGCGTCGCGGCCTGAATTGCGGAGAAGACAAGAAATGGTGAGATGATGTCAGTCATGGGATTCGTGCTTTCCGGGTTTCAAGGTGAGGACGAGCACCACTGCGGCCTGCATCATCGTCGTGAACACTCTCGGGACGCCGGTAGCGCGCTGCATGGCGAAACCGCCGGTCTGCAGAGCCGAAAAGAATAGAGCCGTGACGATTGAAAGAAGCGGATGCCCGTTACCGACTAGCGCGGCCATCAGACCTGAGTAGGTGTATCCGGGCGTCAGAAGCGCGCCGTCGATGAAGCGATAGAAACTTCCCAGCACAAGTACGCCACCGACCAGACCTGCGACAGCACCACCGGCCGCCATGAGCTGGAGGGTCTGCGCTTCGGTGTTCACGCCCGAATAGAGAGCGAACTTGCTGTTCCTGCCCTGCACCTGAACATGCATTCCGAAGACGGTGAAGCGGTCGATGATGACGACGGCGACACAGATCAATAAGATGAGGATCGCTCCAGCGTTGACCGATCCGCCAAGGAGGCCGAGCCGAACCCCTTCAGGCACCTGGACGGTCTGAGCCAGACCGGAACCGACGTCGGCCAGCGGCGTGGTCACCAGGTAAGAGGCGACGCCGACTATGGGATAGCTAAGGAGAAGACTTGAGATCAGCAGCGGAATCCGAAACCGTGTCTCCCCCAACGCCGCGACCAGCGCCACTAGCCCTCCGGTGACGATAGCAGCGAGGACTGCGAGCGCCGTCGTGAAAGCGCCCATCTGAGGACCGTAGATCGCGACGAGTGCTGCGACCAAGCCACCGGCGACGACCTGTCCGTCGCCTCCAAGATTGATGATGCCCGCGCGAAGTGGAATGGCGGCCGCCAAGGTCATTCCGACGAGGGGCACGGCCCAGTTGATGGTGTCGCTGAGGCTCTCCGGCGCCAGACTGCCGTTGATTAAGGACGCCATCGCGACGAACGGGTTCGTGCCCGATCCAGCAAGGATGGCCAGAGCAAGTACCGTCCCAAATACCAGCGCTCCCAGCGCAGCCATCCAACGGTTTCCGAAAACACTAGCGAGCATTCTCGCTTCTCCCTTCTCCCTTGGCACCAGCCATGTAGAAACCAATTTCCCGTTCATCGGTCCTGCGAGGATCCAACTCGGCGACGAACTTGCCTTCGTACATGACAAGGATCCGATCGCTGAGTGCCAGGATTTCAGGAAGCTCAGATGAGATAAGCAGGATGGCCTTGCCATTCGTCCGCTCGTCCAGGAGGACGCGATGTATGTACTCGATCGCGCCGACATCGACGCCTCTGGTCGGCTGCTCCACGACCAAGACCAGAGAGCCGTAGTCCAATTCCCGCGCGACGATCAGCTTTTGAAGATTTCCGCCGGAGAGTTTTCCGACCTTCGTCGTGGGCCCCGCAATAGCGACGCTGAAGGCAGAGATCAGTCTCTTGGCCTTTTCACGTAGTGCCGCACGGTCGACGATCCCCCGTCGGCTTTGAGGCGCCTTTTCAAGGCTGCCCATGCCGACGTTGATATCCGCTCCCATGTTCCAGACCGAACCGACATCATGACGGTCTTCTGGAATGAACGATAGACCTGTCAGGCGGCGCTTCTTCACGGACAGCGCAGTGATGTCCGTGCCTTTGATACGGATCTTCCCGCTCGCCATCTCTCCGATGCCGGTTATTGCGTTTGCCAGTTCCGTCTGCCCGTTCCCGGCGACGCCGGCGACGCCGACGATTTCGCCGGAACGCACCGTGAGCGAAAGACCGTCCACCAATGGCTTGTAACCAGAACCAACGGTCAGCCCTTCAACCACAAGCGCATCATCGCCCAAGTTAGGCGACGGACGATCTAGATGCTTGCTAACCTCGCGGCCAGTCATTGCGTTGACGATCTCGTCGGCGGTCGTTTCCTTGACGAGCGAACGTTCGGTCACCACGCCCTTTCGCAGCACCGTCACCCGGTCGCACACCGCCATGACTTCGTTGAGTTTGTGAGTCACGAAAACGAGGGCCTTGCCACTGTCGGCGAGCGAACGCATCGTCGCGAGCAGACCGTCTCGCTCTGAGGGCGAGAGAACCGCCGTCGGCTCATCGAGTATCAGAATGTCAGCGTTCCTATAGAGCGCTTTGAGAATCTCGACACGCTGCTGCATTCCGATCGGAAGCTTCCCGACGGTGGCATCTGGGTCAATCGGCAAATTGTGTTGCCTTGCAAGTTCGAGGACTCGTTGCCGGGCCTGTTGCCTTGCGATCAGCCCCATGCTGGTCGGCTCCGAACCGAAAATGATATTCTCCCAAACGGTGAGCGACTTGAATAGCTTGAATGACTGGTGAACCATGCCGATGCCCGCTGCAATGGCATCCAGCGGAGATGAGAAGGACACGTCCTTGCCCTTCAGCTTGATCGTCCCACCCGTCGGCTTTACGAGGCCGAAAAGCATTCCCATCAGCGTGGATTTACCCGCGCCGTTCTCGCCCATGACCGCATGGACTTCACCTGCGATGATATCGAGGTTCACATCCTTGTTGACGACGAGAGCGCCGTATTTCTTGTTTATTCCAACCGCCTGGAGAGCGCACTGCATTCCCGTGTCTCCTCGAATAGTGCGAGTGTCCGCCGCTATCGGTTGTCGGCGCGGATGGAACCGTGCGACAAGAACATGCGGAAATGGAACCGCCAAGATTGGTTGCCGGCTCCGATGACGTCAAGACGATCAGACCGCAGATGCGGTCTTGTCGGCGCTCAGAAGAGCGTTCATGAACATCTCGTGATAGCGATCGGTATCAGCGTCCACAACGATCCGGACGCCGCCATCCTTCGACGTGTCGGGCTCCGAAAGCGCACGAAGCTTCCGACGGTCGACGACGAGCATCGAGCGGGTGAGTTCGCCCCTCGTTTCCACATCCACCGGCAGGTGATGAACCTTTTTGATCAGGGTCGGATCCATCACCAGCGCGAGAAGCAGGCCAACGTGGCCCGCGCATGCCCTGATGCCATAGATCGTCTCATAGTAGTCGATGTAGTATGGGAGCACCTTGACCAGATGCTGTACGCCAGGATGCCTGACGCTCTTCATCTTCTCGACATCTTCGTCCGAAATCCGAGCATTCATCGATACGTCTAGCGTCAGGATCGTGAGAGGAAGCTTTGACGTGCAGACGATCTTGGCAGCTTCCGCGTCGCCGTCAACGTTCGCCTCGGCGACAGGGCTGGTATTGCCGGAGGCAGTGATCGCGCCGCCCAGCCAGTAGATCTGGCCGACCGTCCGCATCAGTTCCGGATCGATGCGTGTCGCGATCGCGATGTTTGTCAAACGGCCCATTGCAACGATTACGAGCTCGTCACCATACATGCGGATTTGCTCAAGCATCCAAATTGCAGCGTAGCCGGGCGTAATTTCGCTTTCGCGATCCTGCTTGCCAAGGGGACCGCGGCCATACTGGCCGTGGACGTGGGCCGCCGGGCCGCAGCCCGAAATCAAGGGGTCGGTAGCTCCCTTCACGACCGGAATTTTCTTGCCCATCAGTTCGATGATTTCAAGGGCGTGATACGCGCAGTCGATCATTTCGGCGTTGCCGAACGCACTGGTGACACCAATGATTTCGACTTCGTCGGAGAGCATTCCGTGGACGAAGGCCATTGCATCGTCGAGGCCGGTGTCGGAATCGATCAAGACTTTCTTTTTCATGAATATCCTCATTCTCTTTGGATTGGGTCGGTGCGATCCCTACGATCAGACGTAACGGTTCACGATGTTTTCCAGGAATTCCTGCTTGCCGGACTTCGGCTGCGGGTTGATGTCCTTGCTTTCGACCCAGTCGGCGATCTGCTCGAGCGAGTATTCGCCGCGCAGCAGCTTCTGGCCTTCCGCCGAATCCCAGCCGGAATAGCGGTCAGCGAGCGGCTGCGACAGCGCCTTGTCCTCGATCATCTTCGCCGCAGCCTTCAGCCCGCGGGCGCAGCAATCCATGCCTCCGATATGGCCGATCAGCAGGTCTTCCGGATCGAGCGACTGACGGCGCAGCTTCGAGTCGAAGTTGGTGCCGCCGGTCTTGAAACCGCCACCTGCCAGCACGTGGTAATATGCGAGCGACATTTCCGGAACGTTGTTCGGGAACTGGTCGGTATCCCAGCCGGACTGATAGTCGTTGCGGTTCATGTCGATCGAGCCGAAGATGCCGAGCGCATTGGCAAGTGCCAGTTCATGCTCGAAGGAATGGCCGGCCAGAATCGCATGGCCCTGCTCGATGTTGACCTTCACTTCGTTTTCGAGGCCGTTCTTTTTCAGGAAACCATAGACGGTCGCGACGTCGTAGTCGTACTGATGCTTGGTCGGTTCCTGCGGCTTCGGTTCGATCAGGATCGTACCCTTGAAGCCGATCTTGTGCTTGTACTCGACCACGAGGTTGAGGAAGCGGCCCATCTGGTCGAGCTCGCGCTTCAGGTCGGTGTTGAGAAGGGTTTCGTAGCCTTCGCGGCCGCCCCAGAGGACATAGTTTTCACCGCCGAGCTTGTGCGTCGCATCCAAGCAAGTCTTCACCGTTGCAGCCGAGAACGCAAAGACATCAGGATCGGGGTTGGTGGCCGCGCCTGACATATAGCGGCGGTTGGAGAACAGGTTCGCCGTGCCCCAAAGCAGCTTGACGCCGGTCGCGGCCTGCTTTTCGGCGAAGTAGTCGACGATCTCGTTCAAGTTCTTGGTGTTCTCGGCAAAGTTCTTGCCTTCCGGGCGCACATCGGCGTCGTGGAAGCAATAGTAGGGAGAACCGAGCAGCTGGAAGAATTCGAAGGCGACATCCGCCTTCAATTTGGCCGCCTTCATCGTGTCTTCGAACCACGGGCGCAGGAAGGTCTGGCCGCCGAAGGGATCGCCGCCCGGCCAGGTGAAGGTGTGCCAGTAGGCAACGGCGAAACGCAGATGATCTTCCATCCGCTTGCCGAGGACCACTTCGTCCTTGTTGTAGTGGCGGAAGGCCAGCGGATTGGTGCTGTCAGGGCCTTCATACTTGATCTTCTGGATGTCGCCGAAAAATCCGGTGCTCATTGCAGTTCCTTTTCCTTTCGATCTCGGCGCAAGATTGCGGTACGTACCTCAGAGTTTATTAATCTTGCGGCCTAGCGAAAATATTTTCGTTCGCACGCGGATTTCCCCCGCGCGAACGATGTGTGTGGAGAGCGGTCAGCCGATAAGGATTCTCAAGCGCAGCAGTTACTTCGCGGCTGCTGGATCGGTCACGGAAACCTTACCATCGACGATATCCTTGCGAAGCTGCTCGACCTTGGCCACGACGTCCTTATCGGTCGCCGCCAAGCACTGGCTCGGCTTGACCGCTTCGGAGGTCGTCGTGAGCGCGACACCGCCCTCCTTCAGGCCCAGAACCGTGTCAGGTTTCAGTTCCTTCTTCTCAGCAGCGCGAACGCTGATCTCGATGGCGACGTCAGCGCGCTTTTCGACATTATCGAGAATTGCGGCGGGAGCAGACGGGCAATGATTGATGTCGGGCATAACAACCGTTTTGCCGGGCATCGATTTGGCAGCATCGACCACACCCTCACCCGAGGCGCCGGCGGCAGCGATAATGGTGTCCACGCCGTCGAAATAGAGCGACTGCGCGATCTGCGACGCGCGGGCTGGGTCAGAAAATGGATTGGAGCCGCCAACCCACTGAACCGGGCGAACCGCCGCCTCTGGGCTGGCATGCATGACGCCCGCCAGGAACGCGTCGGTATAACGGTGTATCAAAGGAATATCCACGCCGCCGATTGCTGCAAAACCGCCGCCGGGCTTCATCCATCCCGCTTCCGCACCAGCTAAAAAGCTGACCTCATACTCTCTGAAGGTCACGCAATAGATGTTGTCGCCGCGATCCTTCGGGCAGTAGTCGATAGCGATGAAGGTGGTGTTCGGATTGCTCTTGGCGATCGGTGCGAGCAGGTCGGAAAATTCGAAGCCGATGGAGACGACATACTTCGCCCCTTCGCGTGCCGCAGCGTCGAGGTCGCGTTTGCGGGTGATCGGATCCACGCTCTCGAACACCTTCGCAGTGCCACCAATTTCCGCAGCGACTGCCTGGGCGCCGGCTGCTCCGCCCTTGAGGTATTCATTTACGCCCAGAGGGTTCGGTGAGACGTAGACTACGACGGGCGCAGCGGCATGGGCGGCACTCATCGCAATTGCCGAGAGGCCAGCAGCGAGCCAGATCGATCTTGATGAAAGCATTTCTTCTTCTCCTCCATGATGATGCGCTGTTCGAGGCTGTTCAAACGAGCAGCGCGTTCCCAATCTATTCGTATTTTTTGGTTCGACTATATTGATAGTCAATTTTGTGTTAGTGTTAGCCACAATGCTTCTTTTTGGCAAGCAGAAATCAGAGATTTCCATTTCGCCATCGCTGTGTCAAAAAGTGAAATCGAAAAGTTGCAAGGAAATCGTAATGGGTTATCGTTCCGACGAAGTGGCCAGCATCATCCGCGACGCCATCACCAGCCACAAGCTGCTGCCGGGCGACAAATTGATTGAGCGCGAGATCGTCGAATCGTTGGGTGTCAGTCGTGTTGTCGCCCGGCAGGCTTTGATCAGGCTTTCGGAAGAAGGTTTGGTAAAATGGCAGACAAACAAGGGGGCATCTGTGGCTTTCCCCGAACTCGGGGAAGTGGTCGCTCTATTCGACGCACTGATAATGATTGAGCGGGCGATCATCGAGAAAGCTGCCGACTACGTTCACACTGAAGCGTGGACGGACCTTCGGGTGCACGCGGACCATGAACTGTGTTTGAAGCACGATCATCCTGTCAGCGCGGCGGTCTTTCATTTGAAGCTTGCCGCCATGGTGCAAAACCAGTTCGTCAGCGACTTCTACGATCGCCTAAACAAAAAGGCAGTACTGCTGGCCGCAATCTATGGTCAGGCGAAGTCAGGGCGTCTGCTGATGCATGACCATGCCCGAATGCTTGACCTTATCGAAAGTGGACGTATCGATGAGGCGAAGAATCTTGCGGAAAGACACCAGGGAGAAATTCTGCGCAGCTATACTCTAAAGGAAGTGCGGGAGCACACCGGCTCACGATCGCTCGGTGATGTCCTTCGAGATGCGGCTCCCGCACACCAAGAAGCCAACCCATCAGACTCCTGATACCCCTCGGGGCGAAGGTATTTCGCTTGGCGACCGAAAACAGCATGTCGCAGCCACAATCAAAGTATACGCGTAGATGAAATAGATGCCGCCGACGATGACGGCCTCCCGCGACAGTGCTGTGAAAAGTGGTCCCAACATCGCAAAAAATCTTGGGGCGTTTCAAATTAGAGCAACGCATGACCTGAGCGTATGATTTGCCATGCGCTCCAGCGCCTTGACGAGGCCGGAATGATCGAGCCCGCTATCTCCGTTCGCGGCGCATTGGTTGAAGAGTTCCTGTGTCGCTGCGGTATTGGGCAGTGAAACGCCCAATGCCTTGGCGCCCTGGAGAGCGAGATTGAGATCCTTCTGATGCAGCGAGATGCGGAAACCCGGATCGAAGCTACGCTTGATCATGCGCTCCCCATGCACTTCGAGGATACGCGAGGAAGCAAAGCCGCCCATCAGCGCGTCGCGCACCCGCGCCGGATCGGCTCCAGCCTTGGAGGCGAAGACCAGCGCTTCGGACACCGCCTCGATCGTCAAGGCGACGATGATCTGGTTGGCGACCTTGGTGACCTGGCCATCGCCGCAATCGCCGACCAGCGTGATGTTCTTGCCCATCAGCTGGAGCAGCGGCAGCGCCCGGTCGAAACTCTCCTGCGAACCGCCGGCCATGATCGAGAGCGACGCATTCCTGGCGCCGACCTCGCCGCCGGATACCGGCGCATCGATATATTCGGCGCCGGTTTCACGGACCTTTTTGGCAAATTCCTTCGTCTCGATCGGCGAGATCGAACTCATGTCGATGACCAGCTTGCCCTTGGAAAGACCGTAGGCGACGCCGTTCTCACCAAAGAGCACATCCTTCACCTCCGGCGTATCCGGCAGCATGAGGATGATGGTATCGACGGCCTCGGCAAGCGCTTTCGGCGTGTCGACGAATTTCAGGCCATTGTCGATGAGTTCCTGGCGCGGCGGGATGAAGAATGTCGAGGTGACGATGGTGTGGCCGGCATCCTGCAGATGGCGCGCCATGGGCGTGCCCATGATGCCGAGGCCGATGAATCCGATGGTTGCCATGATCTAACTCCTGATCTTGAGAATGTCTGCGCTTCTGGTCTGCCGGCCGGCCGAAGTGAACCAACCGAGCCCAGCCTCCGTCGTGGTGCGCGGCTTGTATTCACAGCCAATCCAGCCGTCATAACCGAGTGCGTCGAGGGCCTCGAAGACGAAGGGATAGGCGATTTCACCGGTGCCCGGCTCACCCCGGCCTGGATTATCGGCCAGCTGGACATGGGCGATTTTCGCCTGATGCTTTTTGAACGTGCCGATCAGCTCGCCCTCAGTCCGCTGCTGGTGATAGAGGTCGTACTGGATGAAGAGATTGTCGCTGCCGACCTCCTCTATGATGGAGGCGGCTTGATCCGGCGTGTTGAGGTAGAAGCCCGGAATATCGAAGCGATTGACGGGCTCGATGAGCAACCGGATACCGAACTTGCTGAGCTCGTTTGCGGCATGCTTCAGGTTGGCGACGAAGGTGGTGCGCAGTACCTCGTCCGACAGGCCGACCGGCGCGATGCCTGCCAGGCAATTGACCGTTGTGCAGCCGAGCGCCGTCGCATAATCGATGGCCGAGGCGACGCCGCGACGAAACTCGTCGATACGATCCGGAAGGATGGCGATGCCGCGCTCGCCGCCGGCCCAGTTACCGGCCGGCAGATTGTGCAGCACTTGCGTCAGGCCATTGAGATCAAGGGCGGCGCGCAGCGCCTCCCTGTCGAAATCATAGGGGAAGAGATATTCGACGGCCTCGAAGCCGGCCTTGGCGGCCAGAGCGAAGCGCTCGAGGAACGGCACCTCATTGAAGAGCATGGTTAGATTGGCCGCGAATTTCGGCATGATTGTCTCCCTGAAACGGCCTGTTCTCAGTCCAGCAAGGCCAGCGTGGCGGTCGGAGCATCCTGCCCGTGTTCGGCAAGCTCTTCGAATTCGACGACGGCGTTGATGTCGGCGCCCATGGCGATGTTGGTGACGCGCTCGAGGATGAATTCGATGACGACCGGAACCTGATACTCCTTCATCAACTGCCTTGCCGTAACGAAAGCCTGCTGGATCTCGTTCGGGCTGCGCACGCGGATTGCCTTGCAGCCTAGGCCTTCGGCCACCGCAACATGGTCGACGCCGTAGCCCGGCTCGGCATCGTCGGAAGCATTGATATTCTCGAAGGCAAGGCTGACCTCGAAATCCATATTGAAGCCGCGCTGGGCCTGGCGGATGAGACCGAGATAGGAATTGTTCACGACCACATGCAGGTAGGGCAGCTTATGCTGCGCGCCGACCGCAAGCTCCTCGATGAGAAACTGGAAATCATAGTCGCCGGAGAGCGCGACGATCGTACGGTCCGGATCGGCGGCGCGCACGCCGAGAGCGGCTGGCAGCGTCCAGCCGAGCGGGCCGGCCTGGCCGCAATTGATCCAGTTGCGCGGCTTGTAGGCATGCAGGAACTGCGCGCCGGCAATCTGGCTAAGCCCGATGGTCGAGACATAGCAGGTGTCGCGGTCCAGCGCCTTGTTCATTTCCTCATAGACCCGCTGCGGCTTCAGGGGCACCTGATCGAAATGGGTCTTGCGCAGCATGCTGCGCTTGCGGCCGCGGCACTCCTCGGCCCAGGCGGACCAGTCGCGCAGCTTGCCGCCGACCTTCCATTCCGTCGCCACATCGAGGAACAGCTTCAGCGCGGCCCCCGCATCGGAGACGATGCCGAAATCGGGCGCAAACACGCGGCCGATCTGGGTCGGCTCGATGTCGACATGGATGAACTTGCGACCCTCCGTATAGGTCGGGACATTGCCGGTATGGCGGTTGGCCCAGCGGTTGCCGATGCCGAAGACGAAATCGGAGGCAAGCAGTGTGGCATTGCCATAGCGATGCGAGGTCTGCAGGCCGCACATGCCGGCCATCAGCGGATGATCGTCGGGGATCGTGCCCCAGCCCATCAGCGTCGGGATGACGGGAACGCCGGTGATCTCGGCAAATTCGACGAGAAGGTCGGATGCCTCGGCACTGATGATGCCGCCGCCGGCAACGATCAGCGGGCGCTCCGCCTCGTTCAGCATGGCAAGGGCTTTTTTGGCCTGCGCCCGGGTGGCAGCCGGTCTATAGGCTCCGAGCGATGCATAGGTCTCGATATCGAATTCGATCTCGGCAAGCTGAACATCGATCGGCAGGTCGATGAGAACCGGGCCGGGACGGCCGGAGCGCATGGTGTGGAATGCCTTCTGGAACACGAAGGGAACCAGCGCCGGCTCCATGACGGTGACCGCCCATTTGGTGACGGGGGCCGCGATCTTGGTGATGTCGACCGCCTGGAAATCCTCCTTGTCGAGGCGCGCGCGCGGCGCCTGGCCGGTGATGCACAGGATAGGGATCGAATCGGCGGACGCCGAATAAAGACCGGTGATCATGTCGGTGCCGGCCGGGCCTGACGTGCCGATGCAGACGCCGATATTGCCGGCGCGGGCGCGGGTATAGCCCTCTGCCATATGGCTTGCGCCTTCGACATGGCGGGCGAGGATATGGCGAACTGAGCCGCGCGCCTTCAGCGCCGAATAGAATGGGTTGATTGCAGCGCCCGGAACGCCGAAGGCGCAATCGACGCCTTCCCGCTCCAGCACCAGCACAGCAGCATCGACAGCACGCATTTTGGCCATGGGGGTATCCTCCGTATCTCTGGGACGAAGGTACCGGATCTGGCTCTGGGTGCAATTATAAAATGGAAATCAATCCCATTCTGTGGAAATAAACATTTTCAAGAAAACTAGAACAATCGGAGCGAAGCGGATATGTCGTGAAACCACAGCGGGTTGCGTCAAGCTGCGCGGCGCGCCTTGGTCAAAAGTGAGCGTTATGGCGGAAAATCGGGAAAAGACGAGGGGGAAACCGGGCCGGAAAGCCGCGGAGAATGCGGCAACCTCGTCCGTGCAGGTACTCGACCGCAGTCTGAAACTGCTGGAGTTGGTAGCCGAGGCTGATGGGGCGGTTTTGACCGATCTCGCCGACAGATCCGGCATGGCGCCTTCAACGGTGCACCGGCTGCTGACTTCTCTTGCCCAGCACGGCATGGTCGCCCACGACGATGAAACCGGCGCCTGGACGATCGGGGTGAAAGCCTTCGAGATCGGAACGGCCTACTTACGCTTCCGCAAGCTTGGCACGATCAGCCGGCCGTTCCTCAAACAACTGATGGAGGCGTCCGGCGAGACCGCCAATATCGCCATAGAGGAAGATGGCGATGTCGTCTTCATCTCTCAAGCGGAAAGTCATGCGCCGATGCGCGCCTTCTTCCGCCCCGGTCGGCGTGGGCCGATCCATGCTTCAGGTATCGGCAAAGCGATCCTTTCCACCTGGGCGGACGGCGAGATCGAGGCCTTGCTCGCAGGACGCTCGTTGCAGCATTTCACCGATAAAACCCGCGACACGTTGCCCATGCTGCTTGTGGATATGGCCGAGATCCGGTCTCGCGGCTGGTCGATCGATGATGAGGAACACACGCTCGGCATGCGCTGCGTCGCGGCGCCGATCTTCGACGAATATGGCGAAGCTATTGCCGGCATCTCGATCTCAGGTCCGGCGGTGCGGCTGCCGGACGAAAGGGTCGCAGCGCTTGGCCCCGTTGTGCGGGTGGCAGCGGAAGAGTTGACGAAGGTGATGGGCGGACGGTTGAAGCGAACCTGAACGACAACGCCGCCGTCCCCTCTCCGGAGACGACGGCGTCGACAGTCCACCACACAATTGGGTTAGGCGAGCTGCAATTGCTCGCGTGCGATCGTGTCCGCACTCTTACGCTTTGTCTTCATAGCCTTGCCGGCGACATAGACTTCCCTAACGCAGCGATCGTCGCCCATGGTCTGCAGGATGAATAGCTCTTCGGCCAATGAGGTCGCGGTGCGCATGCGGAACTCCATGGCCGACTTGGCGCTGGAATCAAGCACGACGATATCGGCATCCGCACCCGCCTGCAGCGAGCCGATCTGCTTTTCGAGACCGAGCGCCAGCGCGTTGCCGCGTGTCATGCGATAGAAGGAGTTGAACGGCGTCAGCCGCTGTCCTTGCAAGTGCAGCACCTTGTAGGCCTCATCCATCGTTTCCAGCATGGAAAAGCTGGTGCCGGCGCCGACATCCGTCGCAACCGACCAGCGGGCGCCGAGCCTGTCGAATTCCGCGGCGTTGAAGAGCCCGGAGCCGAGGAAGAGGTTAGAGGTCGGGCAGAAGACGCCGACCGCGCCGGTTTCTGCCAGCACCGAGATTTCCCGCTCGCTCATATGGATGCAGTGGCCGAGCAGCGTGCGATCGTTTAGCAACCCGTAGCGCGCGTAGATATCGGTATAGTCCTTTGCCTCGGGATAAAGCGAGGTGGCAAAGGCGATTTCGTCGCGGTTCTCGGAAAGATGAGTCTGCACGTAGCAGGAGGGATGCTCGGCCACGAGCGCCTGGCTCATCTCCATCTGCTCAGGCGTCGAGGTAATGGCAAAGCGCGGGCTGATCGCATAATGGCTGCGGCCGCGGCCATGCCATTTCTCGATCAGTCGCTTGGTCTCGTCATAGCCGCGCTGAGGCGTGTCGCGCAGCGCCTCCGGCGCATTGCGATCCATCATCACCTTGCCGCCGATCACGCACATGCCGCGGGCTTCGGCCGCCGCGAAATAGGCATCGACGCTTTCCGGATGCACCGAGCAATAGGCGACCGCCGTCGTCGTGCCATTGGACAGCAGCTCGTCCATGAAGCGGTCGGCGACCTCGGCCGCATGGGCGGCGCCGGCAAACTTCTGTTCCTCGACGAAAATATAGGTGTTCAGCCATTCCAGCAGCTGGGCGCCATAGGAGGCGATCGCCTGGGTCTGCGGAAAATGCAGATGCGTATCGATCAGCCCGGGCAGGACGAGGTTCGGCCGGTGATCCGCGACATCTGCATTAGCGCCGGCGCGTTTGCGGATGTCGCCATAGGAGCCGATCTCGACGACCTTGCCGTTGCGCACGAAGACGGCGCCATCCTCGATATAGCGATAGGAGGCAGCGTCATCGATCCCTTGCGGCTCGGAGACGAAGGTCAGCACACGGCCGCGGATCAGCAATTCACTCATTGGGTGTTCTCCCCACTGGTTGCACTTTCATACCAGGACACCAGCAGGCGCCGCTCGTCGTCGGTGATCTGCGAGACATTGGCCGGCGGCATGGCATGCGAGCGGCCCGCCTGCAGGTAGATCTCGCGGGCGTGGGCGGCGATATCGGCATCCGTTTCGAAGACGACGCCCTTGGGCGGCCGGACGATGCCCTCCCATCCCGGCTCCTTGGCGTGGCACATGGAACAGCGCCCCATGATGGTGTCGCGCACCTTCGGGAAGGCCTGCGCCGAGATGAACGGCTGCTGGATGACCGAAATCCGCACGTTTTCGGTTTCGCCCGTCAGCACCTTCGGCACGGTCGAAAGCCACATGATGATGATGAACAGCACGACGGTGACGAGCCAGGTCCAGGTCGGATTGCCGGCATCGGCATGGCGGGTGTTGAAGTAGTGGCGGATGGTAACGCCCATCAGGAACACCAGCGAGGCGATAATCCAGTTGAACTGGGTGCCGAAGGCCAGCGGATAGTGGTTCGACAGCATCAGGAACAGAACGGGCAGCGTCAGGTAATTGTTATGTGTCGAGCGCTGCTTGGCGATCTTGCCGTATTTTGGGTCGGGCGTGCGGCCGGCCAGCAGATCGGCGACGACGATCTTCTGGTTCGGAATGATGATGAAGAAGACGTTGGCCGACATGATCGTCGCGGTGAAGGCGCCAAGATGCAGGAAGGCGGCGCGGCCGGTGAAGAGGTGAGTATAGCCCCAGGCGACGAAAACCAGGATGAAATAGAGCGCCACCATCAGCCGCGTATTATCGTTGCCGAAGGGCGACTTGCAGATCAGGTCGTAGATGATCCAGCCGCCGGCGATCGTTGCGAGCGAGATGCCGATCGCCATCGGCTTGGAAACGTCGAGCACATGAGGATCGATCATGTAGAGATCGGCCCCGGCATAGTAGACGAGACAGAGCATGCCAAAGCCTGAAAGCCAGGTGACATAGCTCTCCCATTTGAACCAGACCAGGTGGTCGGGCATGTTGGCCGGCGCCACCAGATATTTCTGGATATGGTAGAAGCCGCCGCCATGGACCTGCCATTCCTCGCCGAAGGCCCCGGGCGGCAGATCGGGACGCTTCTTCAGGCCGAGATCGAGCGCCACGAAATAGAAGGACGAGCCGATCCAGGCGATCGCCGTGATCACGTGCAGCCAGCGGACGGCAAAGGTCAGCCAATCCCAGGCAATGGCAAATTCATACATCGTGATCTCCCGATTCTCAGATACGGTTCTGCCATCGCGGGACTTCCCCGGAAATCCCGTGAAATCCTCGAACACTTTCAAAAAAATCTATAAAATCGCCCCCGATGCTCCCCGCCCAACACTGTGGTAGAAAGCGCTATGTCCTATCTCGATAATGTGCGCGTCTTCGTTCGCGTGATCGAACTCGGTACGCTTTCCGCCGCAGGGCGCGATCAACGCGTGACCCCAGCGGTCGCCAGCAACCGCATCAAGGAGCTGGAACGCCATCTCGGCGTCCGGCTCTTCAACCGCACGACTCGCAAGCTGTCGCCGACCGAGCATGGGCGCGTCTTTTATGAGGGTGCAGCCAAGATCATCGAAGCCGTCAACGAGGCGGAGGCGGCGATCGCCGACCTGTCGCGCAATCCGAAAGGGTCACTCAGAATCACCGCGCCACTCGGTATCGGCCGCCGGCTGATCGCCTCGGGCATTCCGGAGTTTCACGACAAGTATCCCGACATCGAGGTACGTGTCCGTCTGTCGGACCACAATGTCGACATTCTCGCCGAAGGCGTCGACGTCGCCTTCAAGCTCGGCGTTCTCGAGGATTCCAACCTGCGCATGCGCGGCATCCTCAATTGCCAGCGCGTGCTCTGCGCCTCGCCAAGCTATCTCGCGCGCCACGGCACACCCGCAGGTGCGGATGCGCTGATCGCGGACAAACATGACTGTTTGCTGCTGCGCTATCCCGGCTCGAAGGAATATTTCTGGACGCTGGTGACCGCCGAAGGTCCGCGCAAATACGAGGTCGCCGGTCCCTATGATAGCGACGACGGCGATGTCCTGACGCAATGGGCGCTGGAGGGTCGCGGCATCATCAACAAGCCGCTCTTTGAGGTGAAGGCCTATCTCAACGAGGGCAGGCTGGTAGAGATTCTGAAGGACAGCCCGCCCGCCCCCGTGCAGCTCGCCGCGATCTATCCGCACAAGGGCTTCCAGGACCCGAAGGTGCGCCTGATGATCGATTTCATGGCCGACCGCTGTCAGCGGCTGATCGGCAAGCTGCTCGAGGAAGAACCCAGAGAAACCGAAGGGGCCTGAGTCCGCTTTGCCGACCAAGTCAGCGCCGCCGTCATGATCTCGGCGGCCGCCAGCGTGGCGATGACCGCCGGGCGCTTGTCCTTCACGACGGTTCCGCCGATCGGGCAGATCAGATTGTCGAAGAGCTCGGGCTGGCCAACCTCGCGCAGCAGCCAGCTGCGGAATGTCGCCCGCTTGGTGGCGGACCCGATCATCCCGACATAGGCGGCATCGGTGCGCCGCAGCGCTTCGGTGGCGATCAGGAAATCCAGTGCGTGATCATGGGTGAGGATGACGAAGCTGCTGCCAGCAGGCGCATCGTGGACGACGGCCTCCGGTATCGCCGTCAGGCATGTTTCGATATGCGGCACCGTCGAGGCGGCCAATTCATCTTCGCGCGTATCGACGAGCACCACGCGCAGCGGCGCCAGCGACAGCGCCAGTGCCAGCGCATCGCCGACATGGCCGGCCCCGAACACATAGACATGCGGCCGCGCCACCATTTCCCGGTCGCTGCGGGCAATGAGTTCGCTTTCGAGGTCCGGAACCAATGCCGTGAGGGAAAGATTGACGCGACCGCCGCAGCACTGGCCGATTTCCGGACCAAGCGGCACGTTCATCGACGCGGCAGGTACGCCGAGCCGCAATGCCCGACGTGCCTGGTCGATGGCCATATGTTCGAGCTGGCCGCCGCCGATGGTGGCAAAGATCGCTCGCTCCGACACCAGCATCCAGGCATCGGTATCGCGCGGCGTCGATCCTGCCACGCCCTCGACCTCGATCAGGACCGAGACCGGCTCGCGGCGCAGAAAATCGCGGATATCTTCGCGCGCCCAACGCATCGCCTCACTCCCCCTTCGCCGCCTTGTTTGCCGACTTGAGGCGCTCGATAGCCATCAGCACCCGCTCGGGCGTTGCCGGCGCATCGAGGCGCGGGCAAATCTTGTGGCCGGCGACACTCGCCACCGCATCCGAAAGGGCATGCAACACGGAAAGTCCGAGCGGCAACGGCGGCTCACCGACCGCCTTGGAACGATGAACCGTCGGCTCGTAGGCCTGCGACCAGTCGGTCAGCGCCACGTTGAAGATCTTCGGCCGATCGGAGGCGAGCGGGATCTTGTAGGTGGAGGGCGCATGGGTGCGAAGCCGCCCCTTGCCATCCCACCACAGTTCCTCGGTCGTCAGCCAGCCCATGCCCTGGATGAACCCGCCCTCGATCTGGCCGATATCGATCACGGGGTTCAGCGAACGGCCGGTATCGTGGAGGATATCCGAGCGCTCGACGATATATTCGCCGGTGAGCGTGTCGATGGAGACCTCCGAGCAGGCGGCACCGTAGGCATAATAATAAAACGCGTGGCCGCGGCCCTTGGCGCGGTCCCAGTGGATTTTCGGGGTCTTGTAGAATCCGGCCGCCGAGAGCTGGACACGCGCCATATAGGCCTTTTTGACCAGATCGTTGAAGGTGATCTCGTTTGCGCCGACGCGCACACGGTTGGGCAGGAAGGTCACCTGCTCGGCAGGCACATGATAGGTTTCGGCAGCGAACGCAATCAGGCGCTCCTTGATCTGGCGAGCGGCATTCTGCGCCGCCATAGCGTTCAGGTCTGACCCCGAGGAAGCAGCGGTCGGCGACGTGTTCGGCACCTTTGCCGTAGTGGTCGCTGTAATTTTCACCCGATCGAGGTCGATCTGAAGTTCTTCCGCCACCACCTGTGCGACCTTCAGGTGAAGCCCCTGCCCCATCTCCGTGCCGCCATGGTTCATGTGCACAGAGCCGTCGGTATAGACATGCACGAGGGCGCCAGCCTGGTTCAATTCCGTCTTGGTGAAGGAGATACCGAACTTGACGGGTGTGAGCGCCATGCCGCGCTTGACGACACGGTTCCGGGCATTGAACTCCTGAATTGCCCGGCGGCGCCCGGCATAGTCGGCGCTCTCTTCCAGCTCGGCGACGATCCGCTGGATGATGCAGTCTTCGACCTTCTGGTGATAGGGCGTCAGGTTGCGTTCGCCCTCGACGCCCATGGCGTCGTAGAAATTCAGCTTGCGGATATCGAGCGGATCCTTGCCGACGGCAAAGGCGACCTCGTCGATGACGCGCTCGGCGCCAACCATGCCCTGCGGCCCGCCAAAGCCGCGGAAGGCAGTGTTCGAGACGGTGTTGGTGTAGAGCGGCGCCGACTTCGCATGAACCGCCGGGAAGAAATAGGCGTTGTCGCAGTGAAACAATGCGCGGTCGCCGACCGGGCCGGAGAGATCGGCGGAGAAACCGGCTCTGAGTGCAAAAGTGTAATCGATCGCCAGGATTCGCCCCTCATCGTCGAAACCGACATCGTAGTCGATCGCGAAGTCGTGCCGCTTGCCGGTGGCGGTCATGTCCTCGTCGCGGTCGAGCCGGATCTTGACGGCACGCTTCAGCTTCTTGGCCGCGATCGCGGCGAGCGCGGCACATTGATTAGCCTGGGTTTCCTTGCCGCCGAAGCCGCCACCCATGCGGCGCACCTCGATCGTCACCGCATTGCTCGGCACGCCGAGCGCATGGGCGACCATGTGCTGCGTCTCGCTCGGCCCCTGGGTCGAGCAATAGACGATGATTTCGTCATCCTCGCCGGGAAGCGCCAGCGACACCTGTCCCTCGAGATAGAAATGATCCTGGCCGCCAAGGCGCATACGGCCCTGGACGCGGCGCGGTGCACTTTCGAGCCCGGCCGCCGCATCGCCGCGCTTCAGCGTCAGCGGGGTGACGACCTGGCGGTGCGTGGAGACATCGAGATCCCAGATATCGATCTCGGCCGGCAGCTCCTCATAGGTGATCTTTGCAAGGCGGGCTGCGCGGCGCGCCTGCTCGCGGGTTTCGGCGATGACGCAGAAGATCGGCTGGCCGTGGAACTCGACCTTGCCGACGGCGAGCACCGGATCGTCGTTCATATTGGACGGCGAGATGTCATTGACCCCCGGCACATCCTCATGGGTCAGCACCGCGACGACACCGGGTGCGTCAGCGACGGCCGAGAGATCGACCTCCTTCAGGACGCCGTGTGCGACATTCGACAGGCCGAGCCCGGCATGCAGCGTGCCTGCGGGTTCGGAGATATCATCGATGTAGATCGCCGTACCGGCGACGTGCTTGTGGGCGGAATCATGGCGCGGGCTGGTATGGACGCCACCAGTGATCGTTTCGGCCTTGATGTCGGCAGTGTGCTTGTTCATGGCTCACGCAGCCTCGTATCTGGACACCTGCGCCTGTTCGGCGCCCGATGTCGTTTCCAGGTAGAATCTGAGAAGAAGGTTTTTCGCGACCAGCGCCCGGTATACGGCAGTGGCGCGCATGTCGCTCAGCGGCGCATAATCTTCCGCGTAGCGTTCCATCGCCCGTTCGACCGCGACTTCGTTCCAGGGTTGCCCAAGCAGGGCTCCCTCCACCGCGGACGCCCGTTTCGGCGTCGCTGCCATGCCGCCATAGGCGATGCGGATTCCAGCCACGGTGCCGTCGGCCGAAAGCTTGAGGCAGAAGGCCGCCAGCGTCGCCGTGATATCCTCGTCACGCCGCTTCGTCACCTTGTAGACGGCGAATGTCTCGTCGGCTGCGGGTATGGGCACATGCACTGCCTCGACGAATTCGCCGGGCTGGCGGTCCTGCTTGCCATAGGCGATGAAAAAATCCTGCAGCGGGATCGTCCGCCGCTCCGCGCCCTTGCGCAATGTCAGCGTTCCACCCAGCGCAATCAGCGGCGGCGGCGTATCGCCGATCGGCGAGCCGTTGGCGATGTTGCCACCAATCGTGCCCATGTTGCGCACCTGTTGTCCGCCGATGCGATTGACTAGCTCGCCGAGCGCCGGAATGTATTGCGACAGCGTTTCGATCGCCTCGGAATAGGTGACCCCGGCGCCGATCGAGATGACGCCGTCCTTCACCGCCAGGGTCTTCAGCTCGTTGATCCCGGCAATGAAGATCACTGGAGAAATGCGCCGCATGTGCTTGGTGACCCAGAGGCCGACATCGGTAGAGCCGGCGACAACAGTGGCGGACGGCAGGGCATCCCGAAGCGCGGCGAAATCATCGAGATCGGCAGGCACGATCAGCTTGCCGTCCCCACTCTCGATCTCCACCCGCGCGCCGTCCCGCAATGCCTGCAGACGTGTGATCATCGCCGCACGCTCGACAAGCAACGGATCCTTCTCGGTGCCGCCATAGTTCGAGATCGCGCGCGCGGCGCGCAGGATCGGCTCATAGCCGGTGCAGCGACAGAGATTGCCCTGAAGGGCGATTTCAATCTGCCTGTCCGATGGCACCTGCGTCTGCATCCACAGACCGTAGAGCGACATGACGAAGCCCGGCGTGCAGAAGCCGCATTGCGAGCCATGGTGGTCGACCATCGCCTGCTGTACCGGATGCAATCGTCCATCGCGCCCGGCCAGATGCTCGACCGTCACCACGTGACAGCCATCGAGCGATCCCATGAAGCGGATGCAGGCATTAACGCTTTCGTAGACAAGCCGGCCCGCCGACGTCAGCCGCCCGACGAGCACGGTGCAGGCGCCGCAATCGCCTTCGGCGCAGCCTTCCTTGGTGCCCTTCAGGGAGCGCG
Organism: Rhizobium sp. SG741; assembly: GCF_012275435.1. NCBI lineage: Bacteria > Pseudomonadati > Pseudomonadota > Alphaproteobacteria > Hyphomicrobiales > Rhizobiaceae > Rhizobium > Rhizobium sp. SG741. The sequence goes on along the minus strand of NZ_JAAZQP010000012.1, from coordinate 94,658 downwards.
ACAGGCGCAGCCAGTCGAGCAGCGTTTGATTGGGCGCTATATCGGAAAGAGCGATGTCCTGACCGTTGAGGATGAAGCGCAGTTTGGAGCGGGTCGGAATGGCGGTCATGATCTTTAACTCCCGCGATAGGTGGAATAGCTGTAGGGGGAGAGCAGGAGCGGCACGTGATAATGCGCTTGCTTTTCGGTAATGCCGAAGCGGATCGGGATCAGATCAAGAAATTCGGCGGGCGCGCCCAAACTGCGGAAATAACTGCCCGCGTGGAAGCGCAGCTCGTAAATGCCGGGCTCCATGGCTTCACCCGCCAGAAGCGGCGCATCGCAGCGGCCGTCATCATTGGTCTCCACGGATTTGAGATGGCGGCGCTTGCCGTCCTCGATGCGGTAGAGGTCGATGTGCAGCCCGGCGGCGGGTTTGCCCTGTGCGGTATCCAGCACATGGGTCGTCAGTCGGCCGATTTCTTGCGAGTGAGACTGCATATTTTCTCTCGAACGTAGTTTTCCGGTCTCCACTATCCGACGGGTGCATTTCTATGAAAAGCAGCGAGATTCTTCGAGACTTTCAAATTTTCCAGGGGGAATGGCGCGCGTGATTTGAGTTTACAAATCCGCCATCAACACAGTCGGGAGGAATTTTCATGCGCTATTGCCGAGATCTCGAAGGGTATGGCGCATCGCCACCGGCCGCTGAGTGGCCTGACGGCGCACGGATCGCGGTGCAATTCGTGCTCAACTACGAGGAGGGCGGCGAGAACTGCGTGCTGCATGGCGATCCCGCCTCCGAAGCCTTTCTCTCCGAAATCGTCGGCGCTACTCCGTGGCAGGGCCAACGGCACTGGAACATGGAATCGATCTACGACTATGGTGCGCGGGCCGGATTCTGGCGCCTGCACCGGCTGCTTACCGAGAAGGGCGTGCCCGTGACGGTCTATGGTGTTGCCACCGCCCTGCAGCGCTCGCCAGGCCAGGTCGCAGCCATGCAGGAGGCAGGCTGGGAGATCGCCTCGCATGGGCTGAAATGGGTCGAGCACAAGGATATGACGCCGTCCGCCGAGCGCGCGGCGATCGCAGAAGCCATCCGGCTGCATACGCTCGTGACCGGCGAACGGCCGACGGGCTGGTATACCGGTCGATGCTCGGCCAACACCGTCGACCTCGTCACTGAGGAAGGCGGCTTCGCCTATATCTCGGACGCCTATGCCGACGACCTGCCCTACTGGCATGAGCATGAGGGCCACCAGCAGCTGGTCATTCCCTATACGCTCGATGCCAACGATATGCGCTTTGCCACACCCCAGGGCTTCAACAGCGGCGACCAGTTTTTCAGCTATCTCAAGGATTCCTTTGACACGCTTTACATGGAAGGCGCAGCCGGCAGCCCGAAGATGATGAGCATCGGCCTGCATTGCCGCCTGATCGGCCGGCCGGGCCGCATCATGGCGCTTGCCCGCTTCATCGACTATATCAAGAGCCACGAGAAGGTCTGGATCGCCAGGCGCATCGATATTGCCGAGCATTGGGCGAAGGCGCATCCGCCGAAGCCCGCCACGGAACGGCCTTCGCAGCTCACGGAAGAGGTTTTCGTCGCGCGTTTCGGCGGCGTTTTCGAACATTCCGATTGGATCGCGCGCCGGGCTTGGGCCGGCGAACTGTCGCCGGCCAATGATACCGCTATCGGCCTGCATGCGGCGCTTGCCTTCCAGTTCCGCGCCGCCGGCAAGGAGGAGCGGCTACGCGTGCTCATCGCCCATCCAGATCTTGCCGGCAAGCTTGCGCAGGCAAAGCGGCTTACCGCCAGCTCGACTGAAGAGCAGGCTTCAGCCGGCCTCGACGCGCTGACGGATGAGGAACGTGCACAGTTTACCGAGCTCAACAGCCGCTATGTCGTAAGATTCGGCTTCTCGTTCATTATCGCGGTGAAGGGCTTGGGCAAGGGCGAGATACTCGCCGCCTTCAAGACCCGCATCGACAATGACCACGACACGGAATTCGCCACCGCCTGCTGCCAGGTGGAACGGATCGCCCTGCTGCGCCTCTCCGCCATGCTGCCCAGTGGGAAGCTGTTGTCATCGTCCAAGAAGCAGACCACAGCGTAAGGAGAACGGAAATGAAAGAGATCGATATCCAACCTTTGACGCGAACCGCCTTTGCCGGGTTCGGCGAGGTGATCGAAATGGAAGCCGCTCGAAATTTTCCGATCAATTCCGGCAAATGCATTCGGTATCACGACCTTGCTAAGGTCGAGACCACGGGTGAGAACGCACGGCCCATGATCAGCCTGCTGCGCGGCGAGCCCTACACCCTGCCGCTTGAGCTCCGGATGGTAGAGCGGCATCCTCTGGGAAGCCAGGCCTTCATTCCGCTGAGCGACAACCAGTTTCTGGTGATCGTCGCGGAGGCTACGGAAGCCGGCCCCGGCGAGCCACTGGCGTTCCGGACCAAGACGGGACAGGGCGTCAATATCGGGCGCAACGTCTGGCATGGCATCCTCACACCTCTCGGGACCCGCTCGGATTTCGCAGTCATCGACCGCGCCGGCGACGGCGTCAATCTGGAAGAGCATTTCTACGAGGAGCCCTTTTTGATCCGGTGATTTGCGGCGTTGGCGCGAACGGCGCTGGAGCGGCAATCCTCTGAAAAAAGGGAAAAAGCGGTCGGACGATCGCAAATCGACACTCAGTTCCCTTTGCTGCGGCGCAATGCCATAGATCGCGGAACGACGTAAGCACAATAATCGGAGTGCAAAGTGACCAAGCCAACCTATTTCGCGCCACGCGGCGGCTCGCCGGCCCAGACGGACCTTCTCACCAGCCGCGCCGTCTTTACTGATGCCTATGCAGTCATGCCCAAGGGCGTGATGATGGACATCGTCACGAGCTATTTGCCCTTTTGGACTGGCACGCGCCTCTGGGTCATCGCTCGCCCGCTCTCCGGCTTCGCAGAAACTTTCTCGCAATACATCATGGAAGTTGCGCCCGGCGGCGGTAGCGAGCAGCCGGAGCTTGATCCACAAGCGGAAGGCGTCATCTTCGTGATGGAAGGCACTGTCACCATCAAGCTCGGAACAGAGGCGCATATATTGAACCCCGGGGGCTATGCATTCCTCCCGCCGTCCAGCGGCTGGCGCCTCTACAACCGTGGATCAGCAGACGCACGGTTTCATTGGATTCGCAAAGCCTACGAGAAGGTCCCAGGCGTCGACAGCCCGCAGCCAATTTTCACGAACGAACAGGAGATCGCGCCAACTCCCATGCCGGGGACGGACGGCAGATGGGCGACGACCCGCTTCGTCGATCCATTGGATCTGCGCCACGATATGCATGTCACGATCGTGACTTTCGAGCCCGGCGCCGTCATTCCCTTTGCGGAAACCCATGTGATGGAACACGGGCTCTACGTTCTCGAGGGCAAGGCAGTCTACCGGCTCAATCAGGATTGGGTGGAAGTCGAGGCCGGCGACTTCATGTGGCTCCGCGCTTTTTGCCCACAAGCGTGCTACGCGGGCGGCCCCGGACGGTTTCGATATCTGCTCTATAAGGATGTGAACCGGCATATGAAGCTTACGTTTAAGACATAACGGGGCTGAAGCTCTTTTTGCTCTTGAACCAACTTGAACCGCTGGCGGGTTAAAGGTCTTCGGTCATCCTGCATGAGCAGGAGCTTAGTGAAGACCGACTTTGTCCGATCTGTGTCGGTCCGGGGCGGTAAGAAGCTCCGGATTATAAGGGGCGCGCAGCGAGAAACAGTGCCCCAGCGATTTGGGTAAAGTCAGCAGCCTGCTTCATAGCAGCAGAGGCGCTTCCGGTGCCGTTTTCTTTTTCGCCCATAGCTCGCTTGTCCGCTCCATCGTCACCAACTCTGGCGGAAATGTTCGCTTTTGGAATGCGAGCGCATCATCCAAGCTGCCATGGAGCCATTGTTCGTATTCGTCAGCATGCAGGAGAACCGGCATGCGATTGTGGACTGGCTGGATCGCCTCGTTGGCGTCCGTCATGACACCGGAGTAAACTGGACCCCACTCGTCGCTGATACGCCACAGCCCTGCCCAGGCGAACACCGGCTGGTCCTTCAGCGAAAACCAGGTACGGGTCATCCTGCCCTTTTCACCCTCGGCTTCGGCAAAACCCGTCACGGGGATAAGACAACGCCATTGCGGTTTACGTGCCAAGCCGATCCACATGCCTTTCGCCAGGTCAGCAATATTGTTGACAGGCTTTGGCTTGGCTTCTGGTTTCATGCCTTTAAGGCGCAGGGGAAAGCCCCACACCATCGAGCGAAGCTCGCGAACACCTTCATTCTCCGTCACCACCATCCCGGGCGTGCCCGGATAGACTTCCTCGGGAGCGTTCGATTGCATCGGGTTCGGCACGCGAAAGTGCGCAGCCACTTCCGCGGCGGAAAGACGGACGGTGTACAAGTTGCAGATGTGGACGGCTCCTCCCTCGTCAGGCTTTGAGTATACGGACAACGCGATTGCTTGCAATCAGATGTCCGGCCTATTGATGCAGATTAAATCTGCTGGCCAAGATGGTGTTCGCTACCCACGCCCCAAACACATACGCGACAATTTTTGTGCCAGTGCAATCTACGGACTGTCGCGGGTACCGACCAATCGGTCGTTCCATCTACTCGTTCCTGCAAGTTCGGTTACTCGGCTGTTCGCTCTGGAAAGCTGGCCGGACTGTTTAGTCTATGCCGCAGCAGACAGTTCAAGATCGCTCGGCCTTTCATAGACACCCCCGGAGATCATGAGCCGCCAAGCGATACGGGCGAACTTGTTCGCCAGCGCGACCGCGACCAATTTCGGCGGCTTCCGCTCCAGCATTGCAGCCAGCCAACGCGAGGGTTTAGTTCGTCCCTTTCTGACATGTCTCAGTAGCGCAGTTGCGCCGACAATCAGGGTTGATCGGATCGACGGATCGCCTGCCTTTGTGATACCACCCAATTTAACCCGACCACCGGTCGAGTGGTCTTTGGGTGTCAAACCAAGCCAAGCAGCAAAATGGCGGCCAGAGGTGAAGTTCTCGGCCGGCGGTGCTTTAACGCTCAACATCGTTGACCCAATAGGCCCTATGCCTGGAATGGTCGCAATCCGCCTACTGACATCATCGTTTCGATGCCATTTCATGAGCTTGGCTTCTACCTCTTCAAGCCTAGCTTCCACTGCCTGGTATTCTTTCGCCTGAAGACTGAATAGCTCTTTCGCGAGCTGAGGAAGCGTATCATCTTCAAGAGTTCGTTTGATCAATGCGGTGACGTTTTGGCGACCAGGCGGACCAATGATGCCGAACTCAGCCGCATAGCTACGGATTGCGTTCGAGAGCTGCGACTTCACGCCAACCATCCGTTCCCGAACGCTCATCAACATGCAGGCGGCCTGCTGCTCCTTCGATTTTATCGGAACGAACCGCATCGACGGGCGGCTGACTGCTTCACATAGAGCTTCAGCATCCGCTGCATCGTTCTTTCCTCGTTTCACATATGGCTTGACGTATTGCGGCGGGATCAAGCGGACGTTGTGACCGAAAGTGGTAAGTAGACGCCCCCAGTGATGTGAGCTGCCGCAGGCCTCGATGGCAATCAAAGTCGGCGGCATATTTTCGAAGAATTTCATCATCTCCCGTCGCCGAAGTTGGCGTCGCAGTACAGGCTCTTCAGCTTCATCGACACCATGCAACTGAAACACGTTTTTAGACGTGTCCATACCGATCCTTACAACGGGTTTCATGAAGCGCTCCTCTCGCTCGTAATTCCATGGCGAGTATGCCATGGATCGCCGAGGTCTCAGAGCCGTCCACACCAACACATATGGCAGGCCTTTCAACAGGAAACCTTGGCTACATAAGCATGTTGTCCCGACGCGGTGAAGCCTTGGAGGGCGAGACGCCGCTTTGCCAGCGATCGCGCGTATGCAGGATTTCGAAGTCATCGGATGACGGTGGATCGCGAAACTGGAATGCGATGACGTCCTCAATCGAACCGTGAAGCCAGCGGTCGTATTCCTCCGGCTTGAGCAGAACAGGCATGCGGTCGTTGAACGGCCTGATCTTCTCATTGGCGGTCATGGTCATGCCGGCAAACACGGGGCCGAAGTCGGGGGTGTTCTTGCAGACCCCCGCCCAGGCCATCAGGGGTTGGCGGTTCAACGAAAACCACGATCGGGTTTTTGCCCCTTTTACACCGTCGGGGTTTGCAAAGTGTGTCAGGGGGATCAGGCAGCGATATCTGGGATGAACGACTATGCGATCCCAAAGCGGATTGGTCAGATCTGCAACGAGGCCTATGCGGCTCGGGGGCTCGCCTTCCCGTCGCATGTCGCGTGTCTGCCGCGGGAAGCCCCACGGAATCGACTTCAGCAGCCGCAGTCCATCCTTCTCCAACACGATCAGTCCGGGGGTGCCTTCGACAGTTTCGCTCGGCACCTCAAGGGCCGGAGCCATGTCGACCGAAAAATGGGCGACAATCTCCTCCAGGCTTTTGGTGACTGCAAACAGGCGCGACACATGGATCTCCTCAGTGGAAGTTTCTGGTTTTGATTTTTAGATTATCGATATGGAGGTCAGGGATATAGATCTCGCGCGCTTGCACGACGGGCTTCGGATTGTCCCGAGGATCCGGCCCTCCCCCGTGCTTGACCTGGTCGCCGCGACCATGGGGAAGCGGGAAATTGCCCAGGCCGCCGTCCCGATTACCAACGCTCGACAGGTCGGCGGAGAAATCGAACAGGCGCTGGGCAACGAGGTGAACGACCTCGCCTTCCCGTTGGATGCGGCCATTGATAGCCATCATGCTCGCGGTCATCAGGACCCGCCGCTGGCGTTCGAACAGCGATGGCCAGACCACGGCGTTGACGATTCCCGACTCGTCTTCCAGCGTGAGAAACATCACGCCCTTCGCCGATCCCGGTCGCTGTCGCACCAGAACCAGGCCGGCAGTCCAAAGCCATCTCCCGTCGCGTTGTCCCATTGCCTCGGCGCAGGTGACGATGCCTTTGCGGTCGAGGTCTCTTCGAAGAAACGAGACCGGGTGCGCTCGCAGGGTAAGACCAGTGTGCGAGTAGTCCTCGACAACCTCCCTGCCCTCCGTCATCGACTTCAGCGCCACTTCAGGCTCCTGCATCTCGGCGATCACCTTGGCTTCTCGCTCCGCGGCAGCCGCCCAGAGTTCCAAGGGCTCATCCCTCAGCGCCTTGATATCCCAAAGTGCCTGTCGCCGTTCCAGTTGCAGCGATGGCAGGAAAGCATCTGCCTCAGCCAGTTTGACCAACGAGGACGGTGACACGCCGGAGCGTCGCCACATGTCGTCGGCCGAGACAAATGGATGCTCGGCACGCGCCAGGATAATGCGTGCGGCGTCGTTGGTTGACAGACCCCTGACGACACGCATGCCAAGCCTTACTGCAAAGCGATCGGAATTGCCGATCCGTTCCATGGTGCAGTCCCAGCGGGATCGGTTGACGCAGACCGGCCGGACTTCGACGCCGTGATTTCTGGCGTCCTGGACGATCTGGGCGACGCTGTAGAAACCCATGGGCTGGCTGTTGAGGAGCGCCGTACAGAAAACGTCTGGATGATGGCATTTCATCCAGCTGGAGGCGTAGGCGATCAGCGCGAAGCTCGCGGCGTGGCTTTCCGGGAAGCCATAGGAGCCGAAGCCTTCGAGCTGCGTGAATGTCTTTTCGGCAAATTCGCGGGTATAGCCGCTCCTGACCATGCCCTCGACCAGCTTGTCCTTGAACTTCGAGACGCCGCCTGTGAACTTAAACGTCGCCATCGCGCGCCGCAACTGGTCTGCCTCGCCTGCGGTGAAGCCCGCGCAGGTCATCGCGACCTTCATCGCGCTCTCCTGAAACAGCGGGACGCCGAGCGTTTTTCCCAGAACGGCTTCGAGCTCGGGCGTCGGGTACTCGACCGTCTCCTTGCCCTCGCGCCGCCTCAGATACGGATGCACCATGTCACCCTGAATGGGTCCGGGCCGAACGATGGCCACCTGCACGACGAGGTCGTAAAACGTCCGAGGCTTCAGGCGTGGCAACATCGCCATCTGAGCGCGGCTTTCGATCTGGAACGTGCCGAGTGTATCGGCCTTGCGGATCATGGCGTACGTGGCCGGGTCCTCCTGCTCTACATCGGACAGGCCCATTGGAATATTCTTGTGTTCCTTCAGCAGCTCGAACGATTTCGCCATGCAGGTCAGCATGCCGAGCGCCAGCACGTCGACCTTCATGAACTTCAGCGCTTCGATATCGTCCTTATCCCATTCCACCACCTGACGATCTTTCATGGTCGCCGGTTCGATCGGCACCAGATCGTCGAGCCGGTCCTGGGTCAGGACAAATCCCCCCGGATGCTGGCCGAGATGGCGGGGCGCGCCCATCAGCTGGGCTGAAAGGTCAAGCGCCAGCTTCAGGCGGTAGTCCGCCGTGTTCATGTTGTTGTCCTTGAGCTGCTTTTCGCCGACACCTTCCGACCAGCCCCAGACACCAGATGAAAGCTGAGTAATCAGATCTTCCGGCAGTCCCAAGGCTTTACCGACATCACGCAGCGCGCCCTTGGCGCGGTAGCGGGTGACGGTGGAACAGAGCGCGGAGCGGGAGCGGCCGTAGGTCTCGTATATCCACTGGATGACCTCCTCGCGGCGGGCATGCTCGAAATCGACGTCGATATCCGGCGGCTCGTCCCGTTCCATCGAGACGAAACGCTCGAACAGCAGGTCACCGGTTTCCGGGTTGATGCCGGTGATGCCGAGGCAGTAGCAGACAGCCGAGTTCGCCGCCGATCCTCGGCCCTGGCAGAGAATTCCTTGCGATCGGGCAAACCGGACGATGCTGTAGACGGTGAGGAAGTATGGTGCGTATTTCATCACCCGGATGAGTTCGAGTTCATGCAGGATCGCCTTGCGGACCTTGTCGGGGATCCCCTCTGGGTATCGGGAAGCAGCGCCCTCCCAGGCGAACTTGGTCAGCGACTGCTGGGCGTCGAGACCCGGCACAAGCGCCTCTTCCGGATACTGGTATTGCAGCTCGCTCATGTCGAAACGACAGCGTTCGACGATTTCGCGGGTTCGTACCAGCGCTTCCGGATACTCCGAAAACAGCCGGTGCATCTCTTCCGGCGCTTTCAGAAAGCGATCGGCATGCCGCTCGCGATCGAAGCCGACGCTGTCGATGGTCGTGCGGTTGCGGATGCAGGTGACGATGTCCTGCAGCTGTCGTCGGCTTGGATCATGAAACAACACGTCGTTGCTGACGACCGTTTTGACCTTGTTGCGAACGGCGAGGTTCGAGAGATTGTGAAGCCGCAAGCGATCATTCGGGCGACGGCGCAGGCAGAGTGAGACATAGGCCCTGTCGCCGAAAATCGCAGCGATCTTCCTGAGCTGGCCTGCAGTGGTCTCGTCGGCCTCATCCGGGACAAGGATCGCGATCAGGCCAGCGCTATAGGCTTCGACATCAGATAGATCGAGGATGCACTTGCCCTTGCCGCCCCGGCTCTTGCCGAGCGACAGCAGGCGGGTCAGTCTCGAATAGGCTGGCCGATCGGTCGGGTAGACCAGGATCGACAAGCCATCAGAAAGGTCGAGCCGACAGCCGACGACCAGTCTCACGCCCGTGGTCTTTGCTGCCTCCCATGCCCGAACGATCCCGGCAAGCGAATTGCGATCGACCACACCAAGGGCGTCAATGCCAAGCGCGGCCGCGGTGGCAAACAATTCCTCGGCTGAACTCGCTCCTCGCAGGAACGAGAAATGCGTGGTGACCTGGAGCTCGGCATATCTCATCCGAACACCCCATGCAGAAACCAGAGGTGTGAGCCGGTGTCAGCATCCACCCCATCACCGGCGCGATAGACCCAGTAGCGTTCGCCGGCCTCGTCCTCGACGACGAAATAGTCGCGAACGGCGGCATGTTCTCTCGGCCGAAGCCACCACTCGCCGAATATCCGCTCCGGCCCGTCTGCGCGCTTCACCCGACGGCGCTTTCCGCGCCAGGTGAACACAGCCGGGGGCTGATCGGGGAGCAGAGCGGTTACGTCGATGCGCTCCGGGTTCACCAGTAGCCGCGAGGGCCTTGGCCATCTGGCAGCCCATGTCGCTCCGGTTTCGTCGGCCGTCGGGCCGATGCGCATCACCGACCGTTCGGGAACGTCGGAGGCAACGGGCGTAACCCTGTATAGACGCTGACCGCGGTTGCCGAGAATGTCCACAAGCGGCGTCACGTCGACGACGGGCTCTTCGATCAGAGAGGAAAGGGCCTGCCGCTCCTCGAGTGGCTCTGCCATGATGGCGACAAGCACCAGACGTTCAATGCCGAAGCCCGGGTCGATTTTCTCGATGCGATCGCAGAGCAGCTTTGACAGCCGGGCGGGGTCACGCACCGGTTTTGCCAATCCGGCTCGGATGCACTGGCGGGTATTGTCGACGCGGTGGATGACAAGATCGGAACGCCTGACGCCGAGACCGCGTGTCTCCAGCTTGGTGGTCATTTCGCCGACTAGTCGACGCACATATTTCGCGATCGTCTCCGCCGCACCGATCGGTTCCTGAAAGTTCTTCGCTGCCTCGACAAGCTCTGGAGTGCGCAGCGGTTCGATGGGTTCAGCCATCCGTCCGAACAGTTGGTCCAGCCGCCGGCTGACTTCGGGACCGTATCGGAGCGTCACGGGCGCGCGCGGCAGCGCGGAGAGTTCGCCGACAGTCTCGACGCCCATCACCCGCAGTCCATGGATTGTGTCTGGTGGAAGTCGTAGACAGTGGATCGGCAGGCCAGTCACCGCTCTCGCAACGCCGCCGACCGGGACAACCGTTGTTTCAGCCGACGTCACGCGGGTGATCGCATGCGCTGCTCCCCATGTATCGGCAACGGCGGCACGTGCGGTCAGGCCCCGCCCCCTCAGCCCATTGACCAGGCCTGAAATCAGTAGATCTTCACCGCCCTGCAAATGATCGGCGCCTTCCGTGTCCATGACGATCCCGTCCACGCCATCGACGGCAACAACCGGGCTGTACTGGCGGAGCGCCCACAGCGCGAGGCGCTCGAGGGCAGCGGCGTCGGCGCTGGGATCGGCATCGATCATCGTCAGATTGGCAACGATCGCCTGGGCCTTGCTCGCCGGCATGCCGAGCTTGAGGCCGAGCTTGCGCGCGGCGGTGTCGGCCGCCGAGATCCAGCGCTTCGAGCCCGATTTCGAAATCACGACGAGGGGCTGATCAGCTGGCACGGCTCCCTCTCCATGTCGACGTATCCGGTCTGTTGGCAGAGTGGGGAAGTAGACACATACGACCCTTGGCATCACAGGCTCCTATTTCAAACTCAGCACACTCGCCTGCTTTCACGCGCATCAATTCCAACAGCCATCGAGCCCGGCCGACCCCAGCCACTGGCAGTTCCTCCGACGGCAGCACGCTCACCCTCCACCGTGTCGTCGAGGCCGTCGGATTGCCGAAGTCCGAGGCTTCCGTCTGCCGCCGCCACCTGCGGACAACGAGCCCCATGGTCCCGGTTTTCTCGGCAGCCAGCTGCAGCCGCCGGGATGCCACCATCGGCAATCGAACCAGCTCCCCGACCACTGCTGCCAGCCCACCAAAGGAAAGTCCCTCTTCCATGGACGCCAGGACATCTTCCTCCTTGTCGCCTTCGCAGAAGATCACGCGGTCGGGATGCAGGCCGGCCTGGGCAATGGCGGGGAAAAACAGGTCAGGTCTCGTCAGGCACCAGAGCACCTTGCCTTTCGAGCGCGCGGCAATGCCGGCGGCGAACAACGCTGCCGCCGCGCCATCCACAGTGCCAGAGCCGCCACCGGCAATTTCATGCACGGCACCATAGGCCAGTCCGCCGCCCGGTAGCCGTTCGTCCATTTGGCGAACACCGAAGGGAAGCACGACGGCTTTTCTTGACGCACTGCCCTCCAGATGCGCGATCCGGTCTCTGAGTTCCTCGATCATCCGAGGATTGTAGGCGCGCGACATCGTTCACGGACCTCCTCGGCTCGTGTTGCATGGACCTCATGTCCCCGAAAATTGTTTATGTTCTTCTTTTGTTCCGTGTTCTCGAAGGAGTCAAGCCGGTCTTAATGAGCTTATTTAGCCTCCGCTAAAGCGGTGTGGGCGAAATGATGAAACGAATCAGGAGCCTAGGCTGTGGGAGCCAAGTGACTCTGCGGCCTCATTTTTTTCGTGTTTTGCACAAGGGCCTGAAAGATGCAGGGCTAGACACCGGCCGAAACGAAAAAGCCTGCCGCGGGAGGAGGTGCGGCAGGCTTTCCGAAAATATCCGAACAGCAACTGGGAGGAGGAGTGTTGCTGTTCCCGCAAACGCCCTTGGGAGGAGGAGAGGACGTCTGCCAATCGAACCGATGCGGGAGGAGGTGCATCGCTTCGATAGACACATCATACGGGTTCTCCCCGCCTATTAAATAGACTTTACTGCAGCGCAGTTATGCCGAGAGCGCATACCAATTCCGGCTGGGCAAGGTCGATCGTTCAGAAGAGATGGCGCTCCTGTCCAACTCCTCTTGCTCAACTCCGTGGAACAAAACGATTACCTCTTGCCTTTTGCTTGTTGAGGTCGCGTGCTGTGTCAACCGGACGTGACAGGGATGACGAACGCGATGATTTTTCCGGTTTCTCATCGCGGCCAACGAAACGGCAGCCGAGCGTCTTACCTGTCCGGCCCGCGCCTCGTCCCCGTCTTCATCCGAGACGGGAGGGGGATTTTACCGGGGACTGCCATGGCCAGCGACAAGCTCTCGACCTACAAGCAGAAGCGCGATTTTCAGAAGACGCAAGAACCGAGCGGCGCAACGAAGCTGAAGGCATCGAACCGCAGGCGCTTCGTCATCCAGAAGCATGACGCAACGCGCTTGCATTACGATCTCCGGCTTGAGCTTGACGGGGTGTTCAAATCTTGGGCGGTGACCAAGGGACCGTCGCTCGATCCGCACGACAAGCGTCTTGCCGTCGAGGTTGAGGATCATCCGCTCGACTACGGCGACTTCGAAGGCACGATCCCGAAAGGCCAGTATGGTGGCGGTACGGTCATGCTCTGGGATCGCGGCTACTGGGAGCCGGAAGGCAACAAGAGCCCTGAGCAGGCACTGGCCAAAGGCGATTTCAAGTTTACCCTGGAGGGCGAGCGGCTGCATGGCAGCTTCGTGCTCGTCCGAATGCGCAACGACCGTGACGGCGGCAAGCGCACCAACTGGCTGCTGATCAAGCATCACGACGACTTTTCCGTCGAAGAGAATGGCGCTGCAGTCCTTGAGGACAACGCAACCTCCGTTGCGTCCGGCCGGACGATGGAAGTGATCGCCGCCGGCAAGGGCAAGAAGCCGAAAGCGTTTATGATTGAAAGTGGCGAGGTCCAGGCGGACGCTGTCTGGGACAGCAACCACGGCTTAGCCGCTGACGAACGCAAAGCCGAAACCAAAACCAAAAAGAAGCCGGCATCGACCAAGGCTGCTAAGTCTTCAATGCCCGACTTCATCGCGCCACAACTTTGCGAAACGCGCGAACGCCCGCCTTCCGCCGATGGCTGGATCCATGAGATCAAGTTCGACGGCTATCGCATCCAGATGCGCATCGAAAACAGCGAGGTCACGCTCAAAACGCGCAAGGGCCTCGATTGGACGGCCAAATATCCGGCCATCGCAGCCTCGGCCGCAAGTTTGCCCGACGCGATCATCGACGGCGAGATATGCGCTCTCGACGAGCACGGCGCGCCGGACTTCGCCGCGCTGCAGGCGGCGCTGTCGGAGGGCAAGACCGACGCTCTGGTGTATTTCGCGTTCGACCTCCTGTTCGAGGGCGACGAGGATCTTCGGCAACTGCCGCTAACCGAGCGCAAGGAACGATTGCAGACGCTGCTTGATAAGGCTGGCGAGGATCCGCGCCTGCGCTTCGTCGAGCATTTCGAAACCGGCGGAGATGCCGTCCTGAAGTCAGCCTGCAAGCTGTGGCTCGAAGGCATCGTCTCGAAGCAGGCGGATGCTCCCTATCAATCCGGCCGCACCGAGACCTGGGCCAAATCCAAATGCCGGGCCGGCCATGAAGTCGTCATCGGCGCTTACGCCACGACCAACGGCAAGTTCCGCTCGCTGCTGGTCGGCGTCAACCGCGGCAGCCATTTCGTCTACGTCGGCCGTGTCGGCACGGGCTATGGCGCCGGCAAGGTCGACGTCCTGCTGCCCAAGCTGCGCGCGCTGGAAACGGCCAAGTCACCATTTACCGGTATCGGGGCGCCGAAGAAGGATCCTAACGTCGTCTGGGTGAAGCCGGAACTGGTGGCGGAAATCGAGTTCGCCGGCTGGACCGCCGACGGGCTCGTCCGCCAGGCGGCCTTCAAGGGACTGCGGGAAGACAAGCCAGCAGGGGAAGTCGTCGCCGAGAAGCCGGTCGAACCAGCTGAGGTGGAAACGCCCGATCCGGAGACACAGGCCAAACCCAAACGGCCCGCAAAGACGCCGCGCAAAGGCGGCAAGGAAGATGTCATGGGCGTGTTGATCTCCAACCCGGACAAGCCGCTTTGGCCGGACGCCAATGATGGCGAGCCGGTCACGAAAGTGGAACTGGCTCGTTACTACAAGGCTGTCGGCTCTTGGCTGATCGATCATATCAAGGGCCGGCCGTGCTCGATCATCCGGACGCCTGACGGTATCGGCGGCGAGCAGTTCTTCCAGCGACATGCGATGCCGGGAACGTCGAACCTGCTCGAATTGGTAACGGTCTTCGGCGACAAGAAGCCCTATCTGCAGATTGATCGCGTCGAGGGTCTTGCGGCCATCGCCCAGATCGGCGGCGTCGAGCTCCATCCCTGGAATTGCGAACCGGGCCAACCGGAAGTGCCCGGTCGTCTCGTCTTCGACCTTGATCCCGGTCCGGACGTCCCCTTCTCCACCGTGGTCGAAGCCGCTCGGGAAATGCGCGACCGGCTGGAGGAACTGGGCCTTGTCAGCTTCTGCAAGACCACCGGTGGCAAGGGTCTGCACGTCGTAACACCGCTGGCGGTGGCGAAGGGCAAAAAGCTCACCTGGCCGGAGGCGAAAGGGTTCGCCCACGATGTCTGCCAACAGATGGCACGCGAAAACCCTGATCTTTATCTGATCAAGATGGCCAAGAACCAGCGCAACGGCCGGATCTTCCTCGACTACCTGCGCAATGACCGCATGGCGACCGCTGTTGCGCCTTTATCTCCGCGTGCCCGTCCCGGTGCCACCGTATCGATGCCGCTGACATGGGCTCAAGTGAAGACAGATCTCGATCCGAAGCGTTTCACCATCCGCACCGTGCCGGCTCTTCTTGAGAAGACGAGCGCCTGGCAGGATTATTGCGACGGACAGCGTTCGCTGGAGCAGGCAATCAAGCGGCTCGCCAAGTCGATGAAGCAGGCCGCCTGAACGCGCAAGCCATCAAAAACCGTAGCGCCGATCGAGCTCTTCCAGCGCAGCCTGCACCTCATCGATCGAGACTGGAGTTGTTCCCGGTAGCTGACGAAGGGCAGGCTTGGAATCGACGGCGTAAAAGTCCGAAGCCCAAGCGGCGAGGACCGCACGCTTATCGTCAACTGAAAGAGCACGCACTCTCACTACGTCGATCGGTCGCCGAAGCTGCATGCCCTGAAGCAGGACCGTCGGTCCCATCGCCATCGCATTGTTGGTGGCCTGCTGGAGCAAATCGTGCATCATCCCACAACCTCACTGCACATGAGGATCTTTGTCTCGCCGCAAGCGCGTTGCGGCGATCACATTGGTTTCAGGCGCAAGCAGATCATGCTTTGCGGCAAAAGCTGCGAACAAGCCCCGCGCGGTTTCCGCTTCGATCTCGCCGCGCAGCGCGGCACTGCATGCCTTGAGCGCGATCGAATGCGCGGTGTCCCGGCTTGAGGCCGGCCACTCTGAAAGATGCCGGTAGGCGTCCATCACGCCGCGAACCTCTGCCGGAAAGCCGAGGCCGACTAGAATGGAAACTGGCTGTCTGAACATATCGGGTTTCATCGTTCTCTCCTTCCCAACCCGGAATGTCGATGGGCGCCGTCGCGACGGCGCCCCTGTTGAGGGAAAGTGTCGATTAAGCCGCCTGCTGCGCTTCGATCTGTGCCGGAGGTGCAGATGCCAAAGCTGGGGCGCTTTCGATGGTAATTTTTCGCGGCTTTAGTGCCTCCGGGATCTCGCGAACCAGATCAATCGACAGTAGACCGTTGCTCAGGTCCGCTCCGTTTACCCGGACATGGTCGGCAAGTTCGAACCGGTGTTCGAATGGACGGCCGGCAATACCGCGATGCAGATAGCCGTCAGCAGCCGCCTCCTGCTTCTTGCCCGTGACGGTCAGAAGGTTGGACTGGAAGGTGATGTCGAGATCGTCTTGGGCAAAGCCTGCCACAGCGATAGAGATCCGGTAGGTATCATCGCCCGTCTTGACGATGTCATAGGGCGGCCAGTCACTGAACGAGCGGGCGCGCTGGGCATTTTCCAGAAGGTTGAAGACCCGGTCGAAGCCGACGCTCGAGCGGAAGAGAGGTGCATAGTCGTAAGATGTTGCCATAGCCATATCCTCCTTGAAGCAACATGGGTACAGAAGCGCCGAAAGCGACGCTCCCAGCAAGGCCAGCCCTGTCATCAGCGGCTGGCGGCAAAAGATTTGGTTTTGGAGAATTTGCGATTCAAGAGCGGACAGAGAAAAAATTCGGCACTTTTTTCGTCACCAACACTGGCTCAATCAAGCTCATGGACTGCGGCATTATCCTGGACCTCGCGCAAGCCCTTGTAGGACGCATGCCGAAGGTTGCCGTCGTCGGTCCAGCCGCGGAATTCGATCTCGGCGATCAGCGTCGGCTGCGCGAAGACATAGTTCTTGCCTTTCAGCGGAACGACCGGCGTCCTCGTTTTCAGCATGTCGAGCGTCTTCTTCAAATAGGTGGCGTCCTTTTCCTTGAAGCCTGTGCCGACGGCACCGACATAGATCCAATCATGGCCGCGCCGGGCAGCCAGCAGGAGGCTGCCGATCCCGCCGCGTGCAACGGCTGACTGTTCGTAGCCGACGATCATGAAGCTTTCACTCTGAATACATTTGATCTTCAGCCAGTCGCCGGTCCTGCCCGAGCGGTAGGGACGATCCCGGTGCTTGGCGATGATGCCCTCCAACCCAAGCGAGCGAGCGTTCTCCAGGAGCTCGGCGCCGTCACCCTGCACCTCCTCGGAAAGCTGTATCGCGCCAACGGCTCCGTCGAGCAGATCTGTCAGGAGATGCCGGCGGACAGAGAGTTCGGTCTTCGTCAGATCATGTCCGTCGAAATACAGGAGATCGAAAGCAAAGAGAACGGACTCGGTAGAGGTTCGTTTACCGCCACGTCCGCCGAGCGATCGCTGAAGGGCGCCGAAGTCGGAGCGGCCTTGCGCATTGAGCACGACGGCTTCTCCATCGAGAATCGCGGTTCCAACCCCGAGCTCTTTGGCAGCTGCCGCAATCGCGGGAAAGCGATGTGTCCAGTCATGGCCGCCCCGCGTGATGATCCGCACGCCCTTCGGCTCGATGTGGATCGCCAGACGGTACCCGTCCCACTTTATCTCGTAGACCCAATCCGGTCCGACCGGTGGAGCTGCCTTTAGCAAGGCCAGGCATGGCTCAACCCGATCGGGCATCGGATCGAAGGGAAGGTTCGGCTGCGCCGGATCGCGCTTTCGACGCGGCTGCGATTTGGCGGAAAGACTGTCGTCCTGCAGGAGGGGCTTGGAGGGTCTTTTCATTTGCCCGTCCGGGCTTCAGCGGCGACCGACTTCTTCAAGGCATCCATGATGTTGATGACGTTACTCGGGGCGGGCGCCGAGGCCGGTGCTTTCGCCTTGGCCTTCGATGGCTTCTTCAGCGCCTTCTTCTTATCGGCAATGATATCGAGCAACCGATCCTGCACCGGATCGATCACCATCTTCGGATTCCAATGCTGGGTCTGCTTTTTGATCAACTGCTGCACCAAGGGCATCATCTCGCTGTCTGCCGTCTCATCACCGATCCCTCCAAAATAGGTGTCCTCGTCACGGACTTCATCCCCATAACGTAGCGTCCAGAGAACGATACCCTTGCCGCGTGGCTCCAGCATGACGGCGCGCTCCCGGCGGGTGATGACCAGCCGGGAGATGCCCACCATGTCCTGGGACTCCATTGCATCGCGAATGACCGAGAACGCCTCCTGACCAACCGGATCATTCGGGGACAAATAATAGGGAATGTCCAGCCAAATCCACTCGATGCTGTCTCTCGGTGTGAAGGTGGAAATATCGATGGTCTTGGTGCTGTCGAGAGCGACGTTTTCGAGCTCCTGTTCTTCCAGCATGACATAGTCGTTCTCGCCGCGCTGGTAGCCCTTGACTTCGTCCTCGTCCTTGACCTCTTTGCCGGTCACGGAATCCACGTAATGGCTGACCACGCGATTTTGAGTTTCCCGATTGAGGGTATGGAAGCGAACCTTCTCGTTTTCGGAGGTCGCCGGCATCATCTGCACCGGGCAGGTGACCAGCGATAGCTTGAGATAGCCTTTCCAGTAGGGACGGACAGCCATGGTATCCTCCGATCAGCCGGCGCGGCGGGTTGGCGCAACGGCCTGTTTCGCCTTGGCCGCGGCAGCAGGCTTTGTCGCCTTCTGCCGGCCAGCACCCTTGTTGACGTTGGCGGCTGTGGGCTTCGATCCCACCTTGCCGCCGATACCGGCGCTCTCGCGCAGGGCCTGGAGCAGATCGCTCTGTTTGGAAACCGCCGGCGCCTTTTTCTTGGGAAGCGACCGACCCTCGATCTTGGCCTTCACTAATTCCGCGACGGCGGCCTCATAGCGGTCATCGAAGGTGCTGGCATCGAAGCTTCCCGTCTTGGTGCCAATGATATGCTGGGCAAGCTCCAGCATTTCGCCTTCGATCTTGAGGTCGGGCAGTTCCTCGAAGGCCTCCTGAGAGGAGCGAACTTCATAATCGAAGTTGAGCGTCGTGGCGATCAGACCTTTGCCGTGCGGCCGGATCAACACTGTGCGCATGCGGCGAAAGAGTACTGTGCGCGCGATCGCAGCGACCTTGGCCTTCTTCATGCCGTCGCGGAGCAGCACGAAGGCATCGGTGCCCATCTTGTCCGGCGCCAGGTAATACGGCTTGTCGAAATAGACGTCATCGATCTCGTGGCAGGGGATGAAGGCATCGATCTTCAGCGTCTTGTCGCTGTCGGGGACGGCAGCCGCGACTTCGTCCGGCTCGAAAATGATGTACTGGCCGTTTTCGATCTCGTAGCCTTTGACTTGGTCGTCGCGCTCGACGGGATCGCCCGTCTCGCTGTCGACGAACTCGCGTTTCACCCGATTGCCGGTCTTGCGATTGAGCGTGTTGAAGGCGATGCGTTCCGACGAGGATGCCGCTGTGTAGAGCGCCACCGGACAGGCGACCTCTCCGAACTTGATGAAACCCTTCCAATTCGCACGCGGGGCAACCATGACGCAGGCTCCTGACACAACCAATGCGATTCAAGCGAATCGACATGTAATTGTTCCGAGTCGAAACGAATCATTTTTCAATGACTTAGCTCCTCGGTCGCACCCGTTTTGAGAGTCTTCCCTAGAGTCCTGATTCACATGCATCTTTTGGTGAAGACGCGCGTTTGTTCCAGCAGCAACCACAAAGGAGCCCTGCCATGACTAAGCGCGAACTGATCGATACCGGTACCGACAAACGTTACGTCCGCCGCGATGAAGAGGGTAAGTTCAAGGAAAGCGTCGACGTTTCGCGGTCACTATCGGACGATGCTCGGCATGACGCCAAGCATGATGCGAAACTCGGCCAGGGCGACAAGGGCGATCACAAGCGCCGGTAAAAAGCGGTGAAGCTAGCCACCTACAACGTCAATGGCATCAATGGCCGCCTCGAGGTGCTGCTGCGCTGGCTTGCCGAGGCAAAGCCTGACGTCGTCTGCCTGCAGGAGTTGAAGGCGCCGGACGAGAAGTTTCCTCGCCGCGAGATCGAGCGCGCCGGGTACGGTGCTATCTGGCACGGCCAGAAAGCCTGGAACGGCGTGGCCATCCTCACCCGCGATCAAGAGCCGCGCGAGACACGTCGCGGGCTTCCCGGCGATCCCGACGACAGCCACAGTCGCTACATCGAAGCGGCGATCGACGGAATGGTGATCGGGTGCCTGTACCTCCCGAATGGCAACCCAGCGCCTGGCCCGAAATTCGATTACAAGCTTCGCTGGTTCGAGCGGCTGCACGCCTATGCTGCCGAGCTGTTCGAACTCGAGGTGCCGGTCGCCCTTGTCGGCGATTTCAACGTCATGCCGACGGATCTCGATGTCTACGCGCCGGAACGCTGGCGGGACGACGCCCTGTTCCGGCCAGAAGTACGCGCTGCCTATGCCGAGCTCATCGCCATGGGCTGGACCGATGCTATCCGATCACTGCATCCCGACGAGCGGATTTATACTTTCTGGAAATATTTCCGGAACGCCTTCGCTCGTGATGCCGGTCTGCGCATCGACCATTTCCTGCTCAGTCCTTCCCTGCGTGAACGGTTGCAGATCTGCGGCGTCGACAAGTTCGCCCGCGGCTGGGAGCACACCAGCGATCATGCGCCAGTCTGGATTGAACTCGATGACGACTAAGTCGTTATCGCCGAGAGCATGTTTGCACATGAGGAACCAAAACGCCATGGCCGAGCGACAGGATTTCGATGCAGCGGACTTCGCGGACAACCTTTCAATGATGACGGATGAGGAGCTGTTTGCTCTCATGCAAACGCTCGAACAGGAGAGCGAGGACGTCGCGGTCGATGTCCGGGAGACAAGCGATGTGTTTTCCAAGATCGCGCTCGTCGAGACCGCGATCGAAGATCGCTTTCCCGGTCAGTTGCTGGCACCTTACAAGGAATGGCAACAACGGCGAACCACGGTTTGAAAGGGGCGGTCCATGACCAACGATCCTGACACCTCGGAACGACTGTTCAAACAACTCGACGATCTCGTGGCCGATGTCATTGACCGCTTCGCCAGCGAGGGACATGGGACGGCCGTGGTGATCGAGACCCTTCAGGACGTGCTGGCAAAGCGCCTGCTTGCTTATGATCGTGATCCCGACCCAGCGGAAGATTCAATTAATGAGCCCTCTAATGACTGGCCCGCCGCCGATCGGCGTCCCGACCAGAAGGAATGATCGCTTGCTTCACCCCGAACACCCGAACACGAGCGAAACACTCAAAACCCTCACCCGGGCACAACGGGAAGCACTTGAGGCGATCGCCTTTTTCCGCCGGCAGCGCAAAGCCGGCAGGGGCTGGTTGGTCGGCGACAAGCGGCTGTCCGAAAGGGTTGTCGAGCGTCTGGAGAAGATGCAGCTTGTCGAAGAGAGCTTCCTCGGTGGCGAACCGAGGTTGCAGCTTACGATCGTCGGTCAGGCGATTGAGGCGAAGATGCAGTGAGTTAACGCACCACTCCTGTCCTTAGCCCATCTCGCGCAGTTCGCGCATTGCACCCGCGAACACGGTCGGGACTTCCTGTGGCACGTTGTGACCGACACGCGGCAGCACACGACGCATGTATGGCCCCGTGAAATGCTTGGCCTCCTCGTCTTGTGAGGGCGGAGGATCCACGCCGTCGTCTGCACCGAGCAGCACGATGGTCGGAACCGAGATCGGCGGCTGCGTCGCTAATAGCGCTTCGAGGGCCGCGTAAGCGGGATCACCCGGCACCACGCCGTAACGGTGCCGGTACGAATGGATCACCACGTCAACAAAGTCAGGATTATTAAAGGAAGCCGCGCTTTGCTCGAATGCGTCCACTTCGAAATGCCAAGATGGCGACCATGTCTGCCAGAGAAGCCGGGCTATCTCGCTTCGCCTTTGCTCAAGGCCCTTCCGCCCTCGAGCGGTATGGAAATAGTACTGGTACCAGTCCCGCGCCTCCTGATCCGGCGAACCCGGATTCGCGGCGCCGGCGATATCCTGGATGTTATAGATCGCCCCGGCGCTGACCAGCCCCAACACCCTTTCCGGCCGTAAGGCGGCAACGATGCAGGCAGCACGTCCGCCCCAGTCGTATCCTCCGAGGATCGCCTTTTCGATCGACAGGCTGTCCATCAACGCCAGCAGATCGGCGCCCAGCGCCGCCTGCTCCCCCGAACGCGGCGTTTCCGCCGCGAGAAAGCGCGTCGGACCATAACCACGCAAAAAAGGCACGATGCAATGGTGAGCTGTCGCGGCAAGGTCGACTGCGACCTCGTCATAGGCGTGAGCATCATAGGGAAAGCCATGCAGTAGGATCGTTGGGACACCGTCCGCGGGACCTGACTCGTAATAGGCAATATTCAGGACGCCCGCGGAAACATGTTTCAGAGTTGGTTCTAGCGACATGGTCAACCCGTGAAGTCGGTCCGATCAGGCGACGCCCTTGCCGCCGGTGACACCATAAACCTCGCCGTTTATGAAGCTGGCCTCCTGCGACGCAAGCAGGACGAAGACCGGAGCCAGCTCGACCGGCTGGCCGGGACGACCGAAATCGCTGTCCTTGCCGAAGTTCTTCACCTTCTCGTTTGGCTGCCCGCCACTCGGCTGCAGCACCGTCCAGACCGGTCCGGGTGCGACGACATTGGAGCGAATGCCGCGCTCGATCAGTTGCTTGGCGAGCGCCTTGGTGTAGGCGACGATACCAGCCTTGGTCGTGGCATAATCGAGCAGGATCGGCGACGGCTGATACGCCTGGATGGAGGCGGTCGTTATCACGGCAGATCCCGCCGGCATATGGGGCACAGCGGCTTGAGCGATCCAATGTAGCGCATAGAGATTGGTCTTCATCGTCTTGTCGAAATCTTCGGTCGACAACTCTTCGATCGTTTCGCGATATTGCTGCCGGCCGGCATTGATGACGAGAATATCGAGACCGCCAAGGCCGGAAACGGCTTTCTCGACCAGTTCGCGGCACCAAGTTTCGTCTTTGATGTCGCCCGGGAGCGCAACGGCCTTGCGCCCCTCGGCTTCGATAAGACCGATCACTTCTTTGGCGTCGGCTTCTTCGTCAGGGAGGTAGGCGATGGCGACATCGGCGCCCTCGCGAGCAAAAGCGATGGCGGCGGCGCGGCCGATACCGGAATCTCCGCCGGTGATGAGCGCCTTGCGGCCAGTGAGCCTTGCCGACCCGCGATAGCTTTGCTCACCGTGATCCGGGACGGGATCCATTTTGCGAGCGAGACCGGGCGCAGGCTGTGGTTGGTCGGGAAAAGGCGGCGCGGGATAGAGCTTGTGAGGATCGTTCAAGGATGTTTTGTCGTGCATGGTGACACCCAATGGTTTCGCGGTTGCGTGAAATGCATGTTTGCGAACGCCCGCTTCCTACCATTGTTCCTCGAAGCCTGTTGCCGAATGGATTTTCTGAGCCGTTACGCTCGTCCTGGCTTCGACAAAGGCGGAATGTCATGTCCGCATAGTCAAGCAGGAACCCACACGCCGCCACATTGGCGAAAAATTCTGAAGACCGCAGCGGTTAAGCAAGGAGGCCGAAGACCGAGCATGCCTGCTAGGCGGCGAGAAAATGCAGTAAACCCGGAGCAGTGCGGAAGTCGCCACGTACTAGCCTACCAACAGCGGACATTCGATTCCCGGCGAGGTCACAAGGCGCCAGCGTGCGGTCGGCCCCGCATAAGTGAGTCTCAGGAGTAACACGAAGCGAAAACAATATGTGGAAGGATGGAAAGTGGAATGGCGCGCCTGCATCTAACCCGGAGCACTTCCTCAGGCCAATCCTTCTGCGATCTTATACGTTCGAAGGATCCAAAGGAACTTCGACGCGCCATGGGTGTTATTCGGGTCCCCACTCTCGAAATTGTGATCGGAGCCCACCATGGCCACTGAAAAGACCCTGAGCGATCTCTTCCTCGACACTCTGAAAGACATCTACTTCGCCGAAAAGCAGATCCTGAAGGCTCTGCCGAAGATGGCCCGCGCCGCCCAGTCAGAAGAAGGCAAAGCAGGTTTCCTGCAGCACCGCGACGAAACCCAGGGGCAGATCGAACGTCTCGAACAGATCTTCGAACTCCTCGGCAAGCCGGCTCGCGGCAAGACCTGTGAAGCGATCCAGGGCATCCTCGCCGAGGGCGAGGAGATCATGGAGGAATATAAGGGCACCGCGGCGCTCGACGCCGGCCTGATCTCATCGGCTCAGGCCGTGGAGCATTACGAGATCGCCCGTTACGGCACCCTGAAGTCCTGGGCGAAGCAGCTGGGCATGAAGGAAGCCGTCGCTCTGCTAGATGCCACCTTGCAGGAAGAAATCGCCACTGACCAGAAGCTGACGGCACTCGGTGAAAGTTCAGCCAACGCCAAGGGCGAAGGTTCGACCAGCGCCAAGGGTGCAATGAAAAAGGCCAGTTAAACTGTCCGCGTAAATGATCAGGCCGCCTTTCGAGGCGGCCTTTTTGCATTGAGCGTCCCGAACGAACCCCGCCGCACTGAGGAGCCCATCCCATGGCCAAGAAACCAGCTACCGCCTCGTCCGCGCCGAAACTTGCGACAGCGACCATCCATGACCAGAAGCTCCAGCGCGGCGCTGGAGGAGAACTTCACCAGTTTGCGGAAGGCGAGACGCCCGTCCTGACGACCGCCCAGGGCGGGCCGGTGGCCGATGACCAGAATTCGCTGCGTGTCGGGCCGCGCGGTCCGCTTGTTGTAGACGACTTCCATTTCCGCGAGAAAATCTTTCACTTCGACCACGAGCGCATTCCAGAACGCGTCGTGCATGCGCGCGGCTACGGCGCCCATGGGTATTTCGAGACCTATGAATCGCTGGCGAAATACACCAGGGCCGACGTTTTCCAGCGTCCGGGCGAGAAGACGCCCGCCTTCGTGCGCTTTTCCACGGTCGCCGGCAACAAGGGCTCGGCCGATCTGGCCCGCGACGTCCGCGGCTTCGCCGTCAAGATCTATACGCAGGAGGGCAACTGGGATCTCGTCGGTAACAACATCCCGGTCTTCTTCATTCAGGACGCCATCAAGTTCCCCGACCTGATCCATGCCGCCAAGCAGGAACCGGATCGGGCTTTCCCGCAGGCGCAGACAGCGCACGACAATTTCTGGGATTTCATCAGCCTGACGCCGGAAAGCATGAACATGGTCATGTGGATCATGTCGGACCGCACCATCCCGCGCTCGCTTCGCTTCATGGAAGGCTTCGGTGTCCACACCTTCCGATTCGTCAACGCCAGGGACGAATCCACCTTCGTCAAGTTCCATTGGAAACCAAAGCTCGGTCTTCAGTCGGTTGCCTGGAACGAAGCAGTCAAGATCAACGGCGCCGATCCGGATTTCCATCGCCGTGACCTTTGGAACGCAATCCAGTCAGGCAATTTCCCTGAATGGGAGCTGCAGGTCCAGCTCTTCGACCAGGCTTTCGCCGACAGTTTCGACTTCGACGTGCTCGATCCGACCAAGATCATCCCCGAGGAAGTCCTGGCGCCGATCGCAATCGGCCGGCTGGTGCTCGATCGCATGCCCGACAATTTCTTCGCGGAAACCGAGCAGGTAGCGTTCATGACCCAGAACGTGCCGCCGGGCATTGATTTCAGCAACGATCCACTGCTGCAGGGCCGCAACTTCTCCTATCTCGACACGCAGCTGAAGCGGCTGGGTGGTCCGAACTTCACCCATCTGCCGATCAATGCCCCGAAGTGTCCCATGCACAACTTCCAGCAGGACGGCCATATGGCGATGCGCAGTCCCGTCGGCCGAACCAATTATCAACCGAATTCGCGCAACGAGGGACCGCGCGAGTCGCCGATGCAGGGCTATCGCCATTTTCCGGCCCAGGAACAGGGCACCAAGGCACGCCTGCGTCCGGAAAGCTTTGCCGACCATTACAGCCAGGCACGGCAGTTCTACATTAGCCAAACCGGCGCAGAGCAACGCCACATCGCATCTGCTTTGACCTTCGAACTGAGCAAGGTCGAAGCACTCGTTATCCGCGAGCGCATGGTCTCGCATCTCCTAAATATCGATGAAACTTTGGCAACCACGGTTGCGCAAAAGCTCGGCTTCAAGTCCATGCCCAAGGCGGCCGATGCGGCGATGCCGACCCGCCAGGATCTAGAACCGTCGCCGGCGCTCAGCATCGTCGAACGCGGTCCCAAACGCTTCGAAGGGCGCAAGCTCGGCATTCTGATCACCGATGGTGTGGATGCCAAGCTGTTGAAGGGGTTGACCGACGCCATCACCAAGGAGAAAGCAGTCTTCGAACTGATCGCGCCGAAGGTCGGCGGCGTGACGGCGTCTGACGGTACATTGATAGCGGCACATCATATGATCGATGGCGGTCCCTCGGTTTTGTTCGATGCTGTTGCCATCCTGACTTCGGCCTCTGGCATAGAGGATCTCGTAAACGAGGCGGCGGCGCGCGACTTCGTGGCGGACGCCTTCCAGCACTGCAAATTCATCGGCTACGATCACTCAGCAGTCCCGCTGTTGGAGAAGGCCGGGATTGCCGATTCACTTGATGAGGGCGTTCGTTCCCTGCCGGGGGAAGAAGGACTTTCCACCTTCGTTGCCGAACTTGGCAAATTGCGTGTCTGGGGCAGGGAGCCGTCGGTCAAGCTCGGCAAGACATCGCCCCCGATCAAATAACATTGAAACAGTGCGTGGGAGCAATTTCCACGCGCTTTCACCTCTCAGATCACCGTTTTAATGCTGAAAAACGCCTCGGCAGCGCGCTTGATGAGCCGGTACCCATGGTCGATACCTAGCTGGGCCGTATTTCGAGCGTGAACGCCAGGCTGTCGTCTCGCCAATCGCGGGTAATGGAGCCTCGGAGTTGTTTTTCGATGAGCGCTCCAACGATAATGGTTCCGAAGCCTTTGATTAGCTCCTGCGGCCTGGGAGCACCCCCACTTTCGGTCCATATCAAGATGAGGCGACCGTCCTCCGGGCTTGGCTCCCACGCTATCGCGAGACGTCCGTGACCGTGCCGTGACAGGAGCTTCATGGGTTACGGCGTTGACCGCGAGCTCGTGGATGACCAGCGAAAGCGGCTGGACGGCTTCGGGAACAACGAGATACCCTGGTCCACTCATTGTGATGTGGCTGCCTGGATAGCGTGAGATCTGCGCCTCGATGACATTTCGTATGTCGATCGCCTTCCAGGAATTCTCGGACAGGAGCGCGTGCGCCCGCGCCAGCGATTGAACACGCTCCTGTACGGCGGAGGCGTATGCCGCAGGATTATCAGCGTTGCTGAGCCGCACGATACTGTCGACGATCGCGAGAACATTTTTGGCTCGATGGTCGACTTCCATCAGCAGCCGATGTTCAGAGGCTTCCAGCGCCTGGACTTTTCGGTACTTCGTCACGTAGATCTGAGACGCGAAGAAATAAGCGACTTCTCCGTCGTCGTCGAGGATAGGGCTAACGTGGAGCTGGTTCCAAAACGAAGACCCGTCCTTCTTGTAATTCAGAAGCTCTACATCCACGCCCTTGCCGGCCGTCAACGCGTAACGGACTTCGGCCACTGCAGCAGGCGAGGTCCCCGTCCCTTGCAGGAACCTGCAGTTACGACCGACGATCTCGTCCGCTGCATAACCTGTCAGATCGAGGAATGCCTGGTTGGCGAGAACGATCGGATATTCGGGTTGTCTTGCGTCGGCAACGACCATCGGCATCCTGGTGCGCTCGAACGCTGCCGCGCTAAGCTCCTTGTGATCCCGCTGGCCCGTAGGGGATGCGACGGTCGGCTGATCACCGTGGACCGGGGTCTCTGATACTGCCAACTGCTTACCTCATTGTCTCGGTGAGCAGGTAACATCTTTGTCGGGTAAAGGTTTCACTGTGCAGATGAATGGCGATCCGGCTTGGGAATAGTCGACGCCGTAATATGCCCGCTGCACGCCGACCTCATGCCGCGCTGTTTAGTTCGCGGAAGGTGATCGAATAACGAAGCTGATCGACCGGCGGGATAGAATGCTCCCAAAGGGTCCTGGCCTCGCCGGCCATCACATAGGCCGATCCTGGTTCGACTATGACCGAGCTGCGCTGCCACTTGCCGCCCTGGCGCCGCCTTAGTCTGAACGTGCAGGGTGAGAGAAGCGAAATACCGACCACGCGACCGAAGACGAATTTGTCTTTGTGCCAACCGATCGGAGCGCCGGGACCATATTCGGTCACCAAGGCCTGTTCCAACCGGTTGGGGTCGATTCCAGCGAAACTGCCTGCCATCGCGCGGACGGGAAAAAGAAACGGCGGGATGTCTTCGCCTTTTCGGACACGCGCCGTATCGAAGTCGTATTTCCAGCCATATGAAACTGTCCTGCGTTTGCCCTCGAAACCGTGGAAATCGAAAGCTTTAAACGGCAGCCCGGGCATCTTTTCGAGAAGGGCCTGCTGCAGATCGTCGGGGATGACATCGGGTGCATAGCGAAAACCGTCCGGAAATGCCGGCTCGATCGCGCCGAAGAGGTCATGCTGTTCCATCTCGCACATATCTGGTTCTCAAGCTGCCTGTCGTCTCAATGGACGCTCGGCGTTTTCATCACGGTCGCAAAGTCCTCGGCGACCAGTTCGCTGACGGCAATCAGGATTTCTTCGCGCGAGAAACCCGCCCGCAGCGCATCCCGGATCAAATCCTGCAATTCAGGTTCGATGACGTCACGACAATCCTCCAGACGCTCTTCGGAAATTGTTATGCTGGTGAGCTCTTCCATCTTTTACCCTTCACGGAATGCCGCTCCGCCCATGGCGGAGCGATTTCTAAAGTACTAACGCACGGATGCTTTCCGCTTTGGTGTGGCGATGAGGCCTTCACGCTGCATCTTCTTACGTGCGGCCTTTCGGTGGCGGCTGATTGCCTGCGCCTTTTCGCGAACGCGGCGCTCAGACGGCTTTTCGTAAGCGCGCCGTTCCTTCATTTCTCGGAACAGCCCTTCGCGTTGCATTTTCTTCTTCAGCACCCTGAGGGCTTGGTCGACATTGTTGTCTCTGACGAGCACTTGCATCGAATTCTCCTTTTTTTGATCCAGTCTTCTCCCGTCAGCCGAGCTGCTCAGCGATCAGCTCCTGCAGTTCACGACGGGTGAGGAGACAGGGAGAGATTTTCCTATTCTTAGTCGGCCGAGTAACGGCCTCATCGCGCTCGCGCGGCTTCGCCGCCGCGGGCGCGGAAGCGATGTTTATTTTTTTCAATGGGTTTCCTTTGCCGGCCAGTCGGCTGGCATCAATTTGATTGGGATTCGCCCGTCACAAAACATGGAGGGTAAGCGTTTGCTGCCGCAGGCAAACTCTGCAGTCAAACCCTAGGGTTTGCTCAGCAAGTCCCGCATATGGGGATTCGCAATGGCGATTACAATCTTCCGAGGAATGTAGTACTAGCGAAAGCAGAGGAGAGCCTCACTCAGGTGGGGCCCTCAATAGCACCAGACCTCCCGAAGCCGAGCAGTGGTGTCTGCTCAGTTCTTTGCCGTTCCCGGCGCCGCCATCTTCGCATGCTGAGCCGCCAGAACTGACGCCGGCGTGACGTTGGCCATCGCCGCCTGGAATTTGTTCTTCCAACCGGCGACCACATCGCCCTCCCCATCTATCATGGCATCGAATCCGACCTTGGCAACGTCGGCCGGATCGTCCTTCTCGGCCTGGCCGACGTCGGTATCCAGCATGTTGGCGCGCTCGAAGAAGCGCGTGTCCGTCGGGCCCGGCATCAGGCACGAGACGGTCACGCCGGTATCCTGAAGCTCGTTGCGAAGGGCAAACGAGAAGCTGTTGAGGAAAGCCTTGCTGCCGTTATAGACGGCTTGATAACTGCCCGGAATGAACCCGGCGATCGATCCGGTGATGAGGATTTTACCCGCGCCCCTTGCCCGCATCTGGTTGCCGATCTGCTGGATCAGATAGACCGTACCGACGACGTTCGTATCGATGACCTTGCGAGCCTCTGCGAAGTCCTGGTCGAGGAAGCCCTTGCCCAGCCCGCGCCCGGCATTTGCCAGCAGCAGATCGACAGAGCGGCCGTCGGCCTCGATGCTTTCGGCAAGCCGATCGACGCCTTCGACAGTCGAGAGGTCCGTGACGACAGCATCGACGTTTGCTCCCATCCGGCGGAGTTCGGCGGCCGCGTCATTGATCTCCTCCTCGTCGGCAGCAATGATCAGATCGTAACCCTTCGATGCAGCAATCTTTGCGAGTTCAAAACCGATACCACTCGAGGCGCCGGTGACGACGGCGAGGCCGGTTTTCTGTTGTGCGCTTCCCATGATCATGCTCCTCTTCCTCAGGGTTTCAGAACGACCTTGATGCAGCCGTCCTTTTTCTCAAGAAACGTCTTGTAAAGATCCGGTCCATCTTCCAGGCTTCCCGTGTGGGTGATGATGAACGATGGATCGATCTCGCCATTCTGGATGCGGTCCATCAGGATCGGCAGGTAGTGCTGCACCGGCGTCTGGGCCATCTTGAAGGTAAGGCCGCGGTTGATCGCCGAACCCATGGGAATCTTGTCGAGGAAGCCGCCGTAAACGCCGACGATCGAGACAGTCCCGAAGTTGCGGCAGCAATGGATCGCCTGACGCAGCACATGCGGACGATCGGTGCCCATAAAGGTCGCGACCTTGATGCGATCGAGACGCGCGTCCCAACTGGCGGATGGGTCTGACTCCGTTCCGACAGCGTCGATGCAGGCATCCGCGCCGCGGCCGTTGGTCAGCTCCATGATCCGGTCATAAATATCCTTGTCCATGTAGTCGAGCGTGATGGCTCCGGATCTTTCGGCAAGCGCCAATCTTTCCGGCACTGTATCGATGGCGATGACCCGCTCGGCGCCGAGAATGAACGCGGACTTGATCGCCATCTGACCGACGGGACCGCAGCCCCAGATGGCGATCGTATCACCCGGCTGGATGTTGCAGAAATCGGCCGCCATGTAGCCGGTCGGGAAGATGTCGGACAGGAAAAGGACCTGCTCGTCTGTCAGTCCCTCGGGCACTTTGATCGGACCGACATCGGCATAGGGCACGCGCAGATATTCTGCCTGCCCCCCGCTATAGCCGCCGAGCAGATGCGTGTAGCCGAATAGCCCCGCAGGTGAGCTTCCCCAAAGCTTCTTCGCTTTCGATGGATCGGGATTGCTTCGTTCGCAGCCAGAAAAAAATCCGCGTTTGCAGAAGAAGCATTCGCCGCAGGAGATGGTGAAGGGAACGACGACGCGGTCGCCGAGCTTGAGCTTCTTGTTGTCCTTGCCGACCTCGACAACCTCGCCCATGGTTTCGTGTCCCATGATGTCGCCACTATGCATATCGGGCATGATCCCATTATACAGATGGAGGTCGGAGCCACAGATTGCACAGGCGGTGACCTTGATGATCGCGTCGCGGCCTTCTTCAATCTGCGGGTCAGGAACGCTTTCGCATCGAATGTCGTGCTTGCCGTGCCAGGTTAATGCTTTCATATCTTCCTCCCGCGGCCGTCATGCCGTGCTGCGACGGAAACCACGACTTCGAGAAGTTGTTCCCTTTCGCATGGTTGTAAGAGAGCAGAACCTGGAGGCAGGCTGCGCATTTCTCCGCCATGGCCGGACGATCACGATTTCTTCGGATCCAGAGATTGCCGTTGCACTCGCGCGACATCGTCATGATGTCGCGGCAGCTGTTCTGTCGGCGGCGGGTTGGTGCGCGGTCGGTGTCGGGCTTGATTTTCGGCAGAAATGGTTTCTTCTCACAACATGCTCTGACCCTTGTCGTTTTGCTCCTCTTGCTCCTGATGGAGCATTCTCAAAACCGAAACCTGAGGGCGCTCCAGGCCAAAACTGACGAAATGATCCGTTGAAGCGATAGCCAACACAATCGATGATCGGCGCCGAGCAGCGTGAACCACATGAACTCGACGCGAATTCGGGTTAGACTGATTGCAAAAATTCCTCTGTCATGAGGAGTTCGAGCTGCACCGAAAAACGGTCGCCCAGCAGTTCGAGCGACGCATCATGGGTCTCGTCGGCGCCGGAACAGACGGCGTCACGAAGAACGATAACGCTATAACCGAGGTCAATTGCTCCTAGTGCCGCCGATAGAACGCAGACGTCAGTCTCGCCGCCGGTCAAAACCACGGTGCCGACGCCCTCGGCCGAAAGTATCCCATGAAGCGTGTCGCCCATCCACGGCGAATAGGTCATCTTGTCAAAAACGCGCGCGGGAGGGACCAGTCGTTGCAGGATGGGCAGAAGATCGAGCATCTGGGGGTCTAGACGCTCGCGCGTCATTTGCGACCACTTTTCATAATAGTCCCGCCACATGCCGGGCATGTCACTGGAGCGCGAGGGGGTAATGAACCGGGTGAAGATGGTGCGCTCCGGGAAGCGCCCTGCAAGTTCCTCGACTTGCGGACAAACTTCCTTCATCCACGGCACGTGCCAGGGCGTTTCCTCTGCAAAGATCCGTTGCATGTCGATGCAGAGATGGATCCAGGGCCCTCTCATTCTGGTCTCCCTACGCAGCCATCGCCACAAGCGTTTTTGTGACAGCAATGGAGTCACAGGGTTTGGCGAAAAATACGCCTCGCGACGGCAGTTTGTCTGGGCGCGGCATTTTCATGCCGGAGACCACGATGATCTCCATTGGCCAGCGGTCGCGGATGGAGACGGCGAGTTTCAGGCCGTCCATCCAGCCCGGCAGGTCGATATCGGTGAACCGGATAAAGACTTCTGGCACAGTCTTCAGGATCCGCACCGCATCCGCGGTGTTCATTGCCTCAAGCGCCTCGAACCCGGCTTCTTCGACCAGATCCACGGCGGCCAAGAGCAAGAGGGGTTCGTCTTCGACGACCAGGACTTTGGGCTTCATGCTACTTCCTAATTTTACAGTTCTACGGCAAAATTCCCGTCGGCGGCACAAGTTCCGGAGCCCACTTTTTACAGCCCCGGCCTCAAACGTGCGTACGGCGGTGGCAGGAGATTCATGTGTCCACGATCCTCATCCTCGAAGACGAACCGTTTATCGCGCTGGACCTTGAGGAGACGCTGGTTGAAAGCGGCCATCAGGACCATGTGACACTTTCGACGTGCAAGGACGCCTCGGCCTGGTTGGACGCCCACACACCAGCCGCCGCGATCATCGACCCGCGACTGTCGGACGGGATCTGCACCACCGTCGTTCGACGCCTTTCAGATCTTGGCGTTCCCTTTGTCGTCTACTCCGGAGAACCGGATTCGCTGATCGAAAACGAGCGGTCTTTGGCAAGGGCGAAATGCTCGGAAAACCGGCGTCGCCCGACCAGGTCAGTGCGGCCCTTAGCCGAGCGCTCCAAACGGAATAGCCTCTGCATAGATCCATCGACCGAGACGTCTGATGCCCTTGCCAGGGCGTCTTCCTCTTGTCTGACCGATTTGCTTGCGACCTTGTTCTGAAGGGTGATTTAATAGGTCCACAGACACTACCCGTCGCTCTTTCCGGGAAGCACCGAGCTCAATACCTGCCGCACCGTGCCGCGGATAATGCCTCCTTCATTGGGATCACCTTTTATCAGCGTCGAGGTGAGGTTCTTGACCTGCTCGAACGTCAGGTGTGGCGGCATCGGCGGGACTTCAGGGTCGGTCTTGACTTCGAGTAGCACCGGCCGGTCCGAGGCAAGTGCTTCGTCCCAAGCATGCCCCAGGTTCTCCGGGCGATCGACAAACAGGCCTTTGAGGCCAATGAGTTCGGCGAACCGGTGGTACGGCACGTTCGGAATGCCTTGTGAGGCCTCGAACTTCGGATCGCCCTCCATCACCCGCTGCTCCCAGGTCACCTGGTTCAGATCCTCGTTGTTGAAAACGCAGATGATGAAGCGGTGGTTGGCCCAGTCACGCCAGTATTTTGAAACGGTGATCAGCTCCGCCATGTTATTCATCTGCATGGCGCCATCGCCGACGAGACCGATGACAGGACGGTCCGGATGGGCGTATTTGGCAGCAATAGCATAGGGAACTGCCGCACCCATCGATGCCAGTCCGCCCGAAAGCGACGCCATCATCCCGGGCCTAATCTTGATATCGCGCGCATACCAGTTCGCACAGGAGCCGGAATCGCTGGTCAAGATGACGTTGTCAGGCAGGCGTGACGACAGCTCCCAAGCGACCAATTGCGGGTTGACGGGATTGGCTTCGGCGTGGGCCCGTTCCTCAAGGAGCTTCCACCAGGCGGCAACGTTCTTTTCTATGCGGTTGCGCCATTTGCCATCTTTCTGCTCAAGCAGGGGCAGCAATGCGTTCAACGTTTCCTTCGCGTCGCCGACGAGATTGACGTCCATTGGATAGCGGAGCGACAGCATGCCCGGCTCGATATCGATCTGGACCGCCTTCGCCTGTCCTTCCTCGGGCAGAAACTCCGCATAGGGAAAGCCGGAACCGATCATCAACAACGTGTCGCAGTCGCGCATCAGGTCCCAGGAGGGCTCAGTTCCGAGAAGACCAATCGACCCTGTGACCCAGGGCAAGTCGTCGGGAAGTACGGCCTTGCCAAGTAATGCTTTCGCAGCCCCGGCACCAAGCCGATCGGCGATGGCGATCACCTCGTCGGTTGCGCCGAGCGCGCCGGCACCCACCAAGATTGCAACCTTTTCGCCGGCGTTGAGGACATCCGCTGCGGCTTGCAGGTCCTCTTGGTATGGCACGATCTTGGGGGCTCGATAGCCAAACCCAGAATGGACGGTCCCGTGGGCGCGCGCCGGTTCTTCGTAAGCCATTTCCTGTAAGTCATTGGGCAGGATCAGCGCCGTCACCGTTCGATTTGCCAGCGCGATGCGTACGGCGCGATCGATGAGATGGCGAACTTGCGCAGGTGTCGATGCCTGGTGCGCGAAGTCACCGGCGACATCCTTGAAAAGAGCCGCGAGATCGACCTCTTGCTGGTAGTGTCCGCCAAGTGCACCCCTTGCCTGCTGGCCGACGATGGCAAGAAGCGGCTGATGATCGGCTCGCGCATCGTACATGCCTGTCACGAGATGTGCCGCCCCTGGGCCTGAGGTCGCGATACATACGCCGAGCTCGCCGGAAAATTTCGCATAGGCAGACGCCATGAACGCGGCCATCTCCTCATGGCGTGCCTGGATGAACTCGATCTTGTCGCCGGCACGGTTCAGCGCGCCGAACACGCCGTTGATGCCATCGCCGGGATAGCCGAACATGCGGCGGACGCCCCACACGTGAAGACGGGAAACGACGAAATCGCCGACGGTCTGTGTCATATCGATGCCTCTTGGGTCACATCAAAATAGGTCTGCAACAAACCCTTGTTTCCGGGTGTTGGTTCCGCAATGGCGGCAGATCCCTTCTGCTCCGAAAATCCGATCTGGAGCGGTTCGATCCGGACGTCCTGAGCGTCAGTCGCAGAGACGCGATCACAATTCACAGTCAGCGGAACTTTGGTCGAAAACCGCAGTTTTCCCTGCGTCAAATCTCATGTCAGTCAAGGAGATGTTCCATGCCCCAAGGTGACAAGTCCGCCTATACCGACAAGCAGAAGCGCAAGGCCGAGCATATCGAGGAAGGCTATAAAGATAGTGGCGTTTCCGAAAAGGAAGCCGAGCGCCGCGCCTGGGCCACCGTCAACAAGGAGAGCGGCGGTGGCAAGAAGTCCGGATCGGGCCGTGGCCATGCCGAAAACCATGCATCCTCCGAAAAAGGCGGGCGCAGGGGTGGTGCCGCTGCTGCATCGCGGACCAAGGAAGAGCGTTCCGCTTCGGCCAAAAAGGCCGCTGCCACTCGCAAACGCAATGAGCACCACGCCCATCATTGACCCTGATATGGCGCCTGACCCAGGGCGCCGCTTCACATGCGGAGGATCCGATGCCGAAAAAGAAACCCAAGCAGAAATGGTCGCAGGACGTGACCGACAACAGCGATGCGATGGACCTCGAAGGCGGGGTGTTCAAGCAGCGCAGCGCCAAGAAGATCGCGGATTCGCTCAAGCATTCCGCGGAGGAAAGCCCGCGGCGAAAGGCCAGCCCTTTCCAGTCTGCGATGTCGATGCTTACCTTCTATATCAATCGTGCCGGTAAGCAGTTGTCTCGATCACGCCTGGCGACCCTCAATCGCGCCAAGGACGAGTTGCGCAAGGACTTTGGCAAGCAGCCGAAGCGCTAAAGAGCCTCTCGTTTGATGCTGAAGGGAGAGTGGCTATGCCGGTCATAAAAGCGCCGAATGACAATCCGCGCGACGACGATCTCGAATGCCAGCAGGCTTTGGAACCGTCGTTTCTGTCGATCATCGAGGAAGCCGTTGCTGCCGGCTGGCCCCGCCGCCTCGTGCTGCAATCGCTGGGCGATCTCGCCGATAACCTTTGGACCGATGAGGAACAGCTCGGACCGCAACCGGAACTACCGGCCGTCGGGAGTTTCGATCCTTAAGCATTTTGCCGTGCCGTTATCAGTGACGCATTCAGATGGTCGCCAATGCTCTTGAGGTCGCTGATAAAGCGCTGGCGCTCGCTCTCACGATCATCGTGATCGCGGATCCGGAGCAGATAGGACGGATGGATCGTGACCAGGACAGGCGTGCCGCTTGCCGCCGGTAGAACGTGGCCTCGTTCCTTGGTCAGTCCGACCGATCGACCCATCAGAGTGTAGAGGGCTGTCGCCCCGAGCGCCACGATAAGGTCAGGCCGCAGGAGCTCAAGTTCGCCGCTCAGCCACCAGGCGCAACGTTGTATCTCACCGGCGTTCGGCTTGGCATGAAGGCGCCGTTTGCCGCGTCGTTCGAACTTGAAGTGCTTGACCGCATTGGTCACGTAGCAGAGTGATCGATCAACGCCGGCTTCCTGCAGACATTCGTCGAGCAGCCTACCCGCGGGGCCGACGAAAGGCTTGCCGGCGATGTCCTCCTGATCTCCCGGTTGCTCGCCAATCAGCACAACCCTTGCCTCGGACGGGCCTTCGCCGAACACGGTTTGGGTAGCATCCCGGTAGAGATCACAGCGTTCACAGGCCTCAGCTTGGTGCCGCAACGCGCTCAAACTTGTTGCCTGTGGATGGGGTTCTGCAAGAGCAGGCGGGACCTGCGCCTTGCGGGTGGTCGTCGGCATTGCCTGCTAGCCCTCCTCGCCCGGATATTGGGATTTCTTCAGAAGCTTGGCGAGATGAACCGTATTGCGCGCCAGCATCGATATCATCGTCTGAACCGCCTCCGGGGTCTTTTTGAGATCGACAAAGTTCGTCGATCCCATGGCCTCGCCGACCCAGTAGGCAACCGCATTGGCCGGAATCGTGAAGCCGACATCGTTGAGGGCCTGAAACACTTCCGCGGAAACGAGGTGGGCGCCATCCTCGTTACCGACCACCGCAACTGCTGCGACCTTGCCATAGGACACCATGCGGCCCTGATCGTCGGTCTCTTCGAGAAACGCGTCCATCCGCTCGAGAGCCCGCTTGCAAACGCTTCCCGGCTGCCCGAGCCAAATCGGCGTGCCGATCAGCAGAATATCGGCTTCCAGAACCTTTTTGCGGATGGCTGGCCACGCGTCTCCTTCGCCTTCGTCCGACGTCACGCCCGGCTTGATGTTATGATCGGAAAGCCGAATGCTCTCGGTTTCGACGCCGTGCGTCTTGAACTCTTCGGCAATGAGTTCGAGCAATTTGCCGGTGGAGGATGGCTCTGAGGCATCCGAGGATTTCAGAGTGCCGTTCAAGGCAAGTGCTTTCAAAGACATAGTTGCTCCTGCTGTGAAAATGGGCCGGCTGTTCCAACAGCCTGATGTTCGGGAAGCGTTGGTACCTCCAACTCGCAAAGCGAAACCGATCATCAGCCGAGTTGTTCCCTGCGCGCCGACTGCAAGGGAACGATCGCATTGCGGTGCGGTTTCCGTTTTGAACAACAAAAAATCCCGAACATCAAAGGAGTTTCATCATGCAGGCTGTGCGCATTCATCGCTTCGGCGGACCGGAGGTCATGGCAATCGAGGGAATTGACCGTCCGATCCCGTCTGCTAACGAAGTCCTCATCAAAGTCTTTGCCGCAAGCGTCAAATCCGGTCGATGCCAAGATGCGCGAAGGGAAATGTCCTGTGGTTACCGAGAAGGACTTGCCCTATGTGCTCGGGCGCGATGTCAGCGGACAAATCGCGGCCGCCGGCGACGATGTCTCAAGCTTCCTCATCGGCGACGAGGTCTTTGCGTTTCTCTCGCCAGAACATGGCGGCTACGAGGAATTCGTCCTAGCACGAGTTGACGAAGTCGCCGCGAAGCCAAAATCACTGGATGCGGTCGGCGCGGCCGCCGTGCCGCTTGCCGGCATCACCGCCTGGCAGGGTCTCTTCGACCAGGGCGGTCTGCGGCAGGGCCAGCGCGTTCTTATCCACGGTGGCGCCGGCGGGGTCGGACATTTCGCCATTCAGTTCGCCAAGGCAAAGGGCGCCTGGGTCGCAACCACTGTATCGGCGTCCGACAAAGAGTTCGCCAGAGACCTCGGCGCCGATCAGGTGATCGATTACAAGTCCGAAAAATTCGAGGACCTCGTTGAGCCTGTGGACCTCGTGTTCGACCTGGTCGGCGGTGAGACCCAGGAGCGCAGCTTCAAAGTCGTGAAACCGGGAGGCGCGTTGATTTCCACGCTGCAGGAGCCGGACGAGGCGCGCGCTGCTGATTGCAACATTCGCGCTGCCCGTTACACCGCGCAGCCGAACGGCGCTCAATTGCAGCAAATCGCGGACTTGATCGATGAGAGCAAGGTCAAGGTGGTGATCGCGAGCACCTTTGAGCTTCGCGAGGCCGCAAAAGCGCAGGCAGCCCTCAAGGAGAACCATATCCGCGGCAAGGTCGTTCTGAAAGTCGTGGATTAATCCACCGATCTGGAGGCGCACCTGGAGACCCTTCATCCGGGCGCGTCTCTCTTGTCGATATCTTGGCAGCGGGCACCGCGCTCCGCTCGGTCGATTTTCCGTGGAACAGTCAGGCTGGCAAATCCGTTTTTAGGCGATGACAATTCAGGAGATCCCTATGAAACATCTTGCTATCGCTTCGCTTGCCCTCGTGCTTGCCGGTCCGGCCTTCGCGCAATCTGCCGCCGAAAAAACAGGCGTCAATTCGCTGATGGGCGTCGCGCCGAAGACGGAAGACTTCGTCAAGGAAGCCGCCACCAGCGATATGTTCGAGATCGCCTCGAGCAAGCTTGCCCTGGAGCGTGGTGACGAAGCAACGAAAGCCTTTGCCCAGCAGATGCTTACCGATCACCAGAAGACCACGGATGAACTCAAGGGCTTGGTGACCAGCGGCAAGGTCAAAGCACCGCTTCCGGCAGCGATGACATCCAGTCAGCAAAGCATGCTCGACAAGCTGAACGGCCTTCAGGGCGCCGACTTCAACAAGCAATACCACTCTGATCAGGAGTCCGTGCATGAAGATGCGGTCGATCTGTTCAAGCGATATGGCGATGAAGGCGACAATGCCGATTTGAAAGCGTGGGCCGCCAGTACACGTCCAGCTCTGGAACACCATCTGATGATGGCAAAGGACCTCAACAAGTAGTGCTGTGAAAAAGTCAGGAGGCAGTCATGATCGACGAAGAGGAAAAAAGACTGCGCGCCTATCAGATCTGGGAAAGCGAGGGGCGGCCGGAAGGACGGGATCTTGCGCACTGGTATCAGGCGGCAGACGGCGAGGCCAGCGCTACAGGTCAAGGCGCTCACTACATGCCTTACTCTGCTGGCGCGGCGTCTGCCGGGTCACTGGTGATCAAGTTCTATCATTCCGGCAATCAAGTTCGCGGATATGTCCGCAAGATCGCCGAGACCGGGCAAGACGATTCGATATTTCCTGGTGAGGAGATGGAGCCGGAGGCTGCTTTCGAACTGGCCCAATCCCACAATGGAGGTTGCGGCGAGCCGATCTTCGTGGAGCTGACAGAAGGCGTCGAATGGGATCCGTCATGGGGGGCACTCGAAAATAATGATCTCGAGACGGTTCCAGCCGAAACGGATGCTTCTCGCGCTGCGGATAATCCGACCGCCGCCCGGCGTCGCACGCGTCTGGCTCGAGAGGCAGAAAAGGGACTGCGCCGCGCGGTGGGCGAGACGCAGGCCGAGGAGGATGTGAGAAACCGCCGGTCCGAACGCTCAGGAGCTCAATCATGACAAAAAATGGCAAACCGTCCAAGGCGCAGATTGAACAGGACGCCAGAGGGCAGTCCGAAAGCAACCATGCTGGTGGATCCAACAACGGCGTCAGCAGCGCCAAGCCGCGCGTGATCACTCATTCCGACGACGCGACGGTCAACAAGAAAACGCCCGGCAAGGGCAAAGACTCCGCGGACTGGCACATCAATTATGACGAGCGCGACATGAACGAGGGCGAGTTTCGAGGATAGAGCTATGAAGCAAGCTGCGCCTTCCCGGCGCAGCGGAACTTGGTGCGACATCGAAGGTTTACTATAACCGAGGAGCCTCAACCGAGATGGCTCGCCTCGTGGTATCTCTTGAGGCATCCATGACGTCGAAAACACGCTCTCCCAAAATCAAGCCCTATTCCGGACCTGCGGGCGGATGGGGTTCTGCAAAATCCGTGGCCGAGATCACCCTGAAAGAGCATGTCGCTCTGCGTGGGCCGAAGCTGCTATCGGCGCAGAACAAGCCGGAAGGTTATATGTGCGTGAGTTGCGCCTGGGCAAAACCTGCCAAGACTCACCCTCTTGAGTTCTGCGAGAATGGGGCCAAAGCCACAGCCTGGGAGGTGACATCGCGACGTGCCGACCGGGCATTCTTCGATAAACATCCTCTTCGCGAATTGGAGCTTTGGAACGATCACGACCTCGAAGAACAAGGTCGTTTGACGCATCCGATGCGCTGGGACGCAGCCACCGATCAATATCTTCCGGTCACCTGGGCCGAGGCGTTCGAAGAGATCGGTCGGGAGCTACGCGCTCTCGACCCGCATCAGGTCGATTTCTACACGTCGGGTCGGGCATCGCTCGAAACGAGTTACATGTACCAGCTGTTTGCGCGCATGTACGGCAGCAATAACATGCCCGACAGCTCCAACATGTGTCACGAGAGCTCATCGGTCGCTCTTCCGGAAAGCATCGGGGCCGCTGTTGGAACAGCCGTCCTTTCGGACTTCCAGAATACCGACTGCATCTTCTACATCGCGCAGAACGTTGGTACGTCGTCGCCGCGCTTGCTGCACGATCTCCAGGATGCCGTCGATCGCGGCGTCAAGATCGTCACTTTCAATCTGTTGCGCGAACGCGGCCTTGAGCGGTTCGTCAACCCGCAGTCGCCGACGCAGATGCTCACCGGCAACGAAACGAAGATTTCCTCCGAATATTATCAGGTCAACAACGGTGGCGATATCGCCGCACTATTTGGCGTCTGCAAGGCGCTGATCGAAGCCGACGATGCCTTGAAAGCCTCCCATCAAAGCCGTGTCGCCGGTGACGACGGCAAACCAAAGGATCCAGATAACGCTGCAATGGTTGCCTTTGCGGCCTCGATTGCGGCCGCCGACAAGAAGCATGTCCTCGACCATGACTTCATCAAGGAGCACACCACCGGCTTCGAGGAATTCGCCAACGCCGCACGCGGCCATCGGTGGGAGGAGCTGGAGCGGGTTTCAGGTCTCAGCCGTGATGAGATGACGCAGGCAGCGGCCACCTACGCCGAATCCGAGGCGGTGATGCTGGTTTATGGCATGGGTTTGACGCAACAGCTTATGGGCGTCCAGAACGTCCATATGGTCTGCAATCTGGCACTGTTGCGCGGCAATATCGGCAAACCGGGCGCCAACATCTGTGCCGTCCGCGGTCACTCCAACGTCCAGGGACAGCGGACTGTCGGCATCACCGAGAAGCCGGGCTTAGCGCCGCTGGACAAGCTCTCTGAACTCTACGGCTTCGAACCGCCGCGCTGGACGGGCCGCTCGACGGTGGAGAC
The DNA here is from genome assembly GCF_012275435.1 of Rhizobium sp. SG741. NCBI lineage: Bacteria > Pseudomonadati > Pseudomonadota > Alphaproteobacteria > Hyphomicrobiales > Rhizobiaceae > Rhizobium > Rhizobium sp. SG741. The sequence goes on along the minus strand of NZ_JAAZQP010000012.1, from coordinate 52,807 downwards.
CTGTGAGGCGATCATGAGCGGGCAGTCGCGAGCCTTCATCAGTCTCGGCGGCAACTTCCTGAGAGCCGTCCCCGACACGATTGCCATGGAAAAAGGGTGGCGTAGGCTGCGGCTTAGCGTGCAGATCGCCACCAAGCTCAATCGCAGCCATGTCGTCCATGGCGAGATTGCCTATCTGCTGCCGTGTCTCGGTCGCATCGAACTGGACGAGCAGGCGACCGGTCCGCAGGCCGTATCGATGGAGAGTTCCATCGCCCATTTCCACGGCTCCCGCGGCAAGACGAGACCGGCAAGCCCGGAACTCCTTTCGGAGCCGGCAATCGTCGCCGGCATTGCCAAGGCGACCCTCGGCGAAACCAAGGTACCCTGGGAAAGCTGGGTCGGGAATTACGCGGAGATCCGCGATGCGATCGAGCGAACCTACCCGGAGACGTTCAAGGATTTCAATAAACGCCTGTTTACGCCGGGTGGGTTTGTCAGGCCGCTGCCGGCGCGCGAACGCAAGTGGGTGACGAAGAGCGGCAAGGCGAACTTCCTGACGCCGGAGAAACTCTTTCCGGAATTTTCGACGGCGCGGAGCACCGACGTCCTCCACCTGGCGACGCTGCGATCTAACGACCAGTTCAACACCACGATTTATGGGTACAGCGACAGATTTCGCGGTGTGGAAGGCACTCGCAAGGTGGTGTTCATGAACCCGGAGGATATCCTTCGGTTTGGTTTCAAGGATGGCGACAGTGTCGATCTGACCACTGCTATCGATACAGACTACGTTCGGACTGTGACGGCGTTGAGGATCGTTGCCTATGATATTCCCAGGGGATGTTGCGGCGCGTATTATCCTGAGACGAACCCGCTCTTTCCGCTGGCTCACCATGATCCGAAATCGAAAACGCCCTCCTACAAGCTCCTTCCGGTGCGTCTCGGTCGATCCTTAGAAGTTCCAGATGATTGAGGGGGTGACCGGGTGAGCACATGATGTTCGGGAGCATCAACGACGCAAAGTGGTCGTTTCTGGCAACCTTTCTGCTGGTCGCCGCCGGGGCCGCGCTTCTCGGCTGGGCTCGGCAGCCGCGGGAACTCCGTACGGATCCACCCGTCGTCGCCGACCTCGACCGGTTCCGGCTAATGTCCAATGGCATCAGCGGTGCGCCGCCCGAGAGTTATTTCGCTGAGGGGAAACCTTACGAAAGCGACGCGTATAATCTCGGCCAGGGCCAGCGACTCTATAGCTGGTTCCGCTGCCAAGAGTGTCACGGCGACGGGCGCGGAAACGTAGGTCCTTCCTTCCTCGACGGTTGGTGGCTGTATGGTCCGGAGATGGTGTCGATTGTCGCGTCGATCCGCGACGGTCGCCCGCACGGCATGCCGGCCTTTCGTGACCGGATGACGATCGAGCAAATCTGGCAACTGGCCGGTTATGTCCAGACCATCGGCGACTATTCGGCCAAAATGGCGGCGACGGGTCGCAGGGACGACCGCCACACGCGGCCGGCCGAAAACCGGGCGCCGGCGAAGATCCTGTTCAACGAAGGACCGGTCGGCGCCCACCCAGACCAGGGGCCCTCCCCTTGAGAACCGCTCGGATCCTTGCGCTGTCGATGATTGCTGCTGTCGCTGGCTGTAGCGGCAACCAGTCGGCTCTGGATCCTCAGGGCGCTCCGGCGATCCATGTCGAGCACCTGATCATCGGCATAACCGTCATCTGCACGGTCGTCTGGCTACTGGTCATGATCGTGCTCGGCTGGGCACTGCTGCGGAAACGGTCCGGCGACGGCGGCGAGGCCCGTGAACGGCCCTTGACGATGAGCGTTGGCAGTGCCGTTGCCGCGACGGTCATGATTATCGCAGGTCTGACGATCGCAAGCTTTTACACCACACGCGGCATCGGTTTGCCGGAAAACGCAGCGCTGACGATCACCGTCAGGGGGCAGCAGTGGTGGTGGCAGGTCATCTATGCCGACGCCAATCCGGCGCTCAGCTTCCAGACTGCCAACGAAATCCATATCCCGGTCGGTCAGGATGTTCGGATCCAGCTCGAAAGTGCGGATGTTGTGCACTCGTTCTGGGTGCCGAGCCTTGCGGGCAAACAGGATCTCGTGCCGGGCCGCAGCAACAGTCTTCTTCTGCGAGCGGAACGGCCCGGCAACTATCGCGGCCAGTGCGCCGAATTTTGCGGCCTGCAGCACACTCACATGGCGATGATGGTCATTGCCGATGAGCCTGCGGATTATCAGCGGTGGATTGCGGTCCAACGCGAAAACGGCGTGATGCCGACGGACCCCGAGGCTGCCGCCGGAAAGCTCGCTTTTCTGTCAAAACCTTGTGCTGCATGCCATACGGTTCGCGGTACTCCGGCCATCGGCACCACCGGCCCCGACCTGACCCATGTCGGCAGCCGTCAGACGATTGCGGCCGGGCTTCTCGAAACCACACGCGGGTCGCTCGCGGCCTGGATTGCCGATCCGCAGACCCTCAAGCCGGGCAACAACATGCCGATGGTTCCCCTAACAAGCGTGGAGCTCCGGAATATCTCCGCCTATATGGAGAGCCTTAAATGACCATCAAGGAGGACGGCCAGGATCTGCGCGATACCGGATTGGGCGAGATCGAGCTCGACCGCCGTCTCTCACAGACCTGGTCGACACCTGCGGGGGTGTGGGGCGCGCTTTCGACCGTCGACCATAAAATCATCGGCCGCCGATACATCGTGACGGCCTTCGTGTTTCTGGCGCTCGGTGGGCTCCTGGCGATGGCGATGCGGCTGCAACTATCCGAGCCCGAAGCGCGGTTTATCGGTCCCGATCGCTACAATCAGATTTTTACCATGCACGGCACGAACATGATGTTTCTGTTTGCCGTGCCAGTCATGGAGGCGATGGCGGTCTATCTCGTGCCCCTGATGGTCGGCACCCGCAACATCGCCTTCCCGCGCCTCAACGCGTTTTCCTACTGGATGTATCTGGCCGGCGGGCTGCTGCTGTGGATCGCCTTTGCGGTCGATACTGGCCCTGACGTCGGCTGGTTTGCCTACGTGCCGCTATCTGGACCGCAATATGCTGCTGGAAAACGCGCCGACATTTGGGCGCAGATGATCACGTTTACCGAAGTCTCGGCGCTGGCCGTCGCGGTCGAGATCGTTGTCACCGTGTTCAAGCAACGCGCACCCGGCATGTCGCTCGACCGGATCCCATTGTTCGTCTGGTCGATGCTGGTCACATCCTTTCTGATCATCATGGCGATGCCGGCAATCATGATCGCCAGCTCGGCGCTGATCCTCGACCGGCTGGTCGGCACGCACTTCTTCAATCCGGCCGAGGGCGGCGACGTACTGCTGTGGCAGCACCTGTTCTGGTTCTTCGGCCACCCGGAGGTCTACATCATCTTCCTGCCGGCCGTCGGCATGGTCTCGACGATCGTCGCGACCTTTACGCGGCGCCCCGTGTTTGGTTATCTTGCCATGGTAATGGCTTTGGTCGCGACAGGGGTTCTGGCCTTCGGACTCTGGGTGCATCATATGTTCGTCGCCGGGCTGCCGCGTCTGGGCGAAAGCTTCTTTACGGCGTCGAGCATGGCGATCGCCATTCCTGCTGGTCTGCAAATATTCTGCTGGCTGGCGACGATGTGGGCCGGCAGACCGGTGTTTAAGACGCCGTTCCTGTTCGTCATCGGCTTCATGGTGATATTCGTCATCGGCGGGATGACAGGCGTCATGGTGGCCTCCGTGCCCTTCGACACGCAGGTTCACGACACCTATTTCGTGGTTGCTCACTTCCATTACGTTCTTGTGGGTGGCGCGGTCTTTCCGCTGCTCGGGGCGATTTATTACTGGTTCCCAAAGATCACCGGCCGAATGATGAGCGAGAGGCTCGGTCGCTGGGCGTTCGGCCTGATCTTTACCGGCTTCAACCTGACCTTCTTTCCCATGCATATCCTCGGGCTGCAGGGCATGCCGCGCCGCATCTATACCTATCAGCCGGAAATGCCGTGGTCTGCCTTGAACATGTTCGTTAGCCTGAGTGCCGTCATCCTTGCGGCCGGTTTCCTGCTGTTCTTTATCGATGCCATCCGTAGCGCCGTCTCCGGTGCGGCCGCGCCTGACAATCCCTGGGACGCATCGACGCTCGAATGGTCGACCTCGTCGCCGCCGCCATCCTATAATTTCTCGCGCTTGCCGGTGGTCAGTAGTCTCGCGCCCTTGTCAGAGAAATCAGAAACGCTTCCCGTTGCCTCCGGCCTGTCGGTCGACCGTCGCGAATTGATCGTCAGCAGCGTCGTCGAAGCGCTTCCAGAGGCGCGCGAGTCGTCACCTGACAACTCGATCTGGCCGCTCTGGTCGGCACTCGCAACCACGGTGCTGTTGATCTGGTCGATCTTCACGCCCTGGGCAGTCGTCTGGGGATCGATCCCTGTGTCGATTGCCCTGATCGGATGGTTCTGGCCGAAAGGCACTCCGGAGGACGACTCATGAAACAATCCGTCGTACTCGATCTCACGAAACTGCCCCCGCATGGGCTTGGCACCGCAAGCCTGACCTGGTGGGGAACGCTTGCCTTCATGCTGATCGAGGGAACAGGCTTTGCGCTTTCGATCGTTGTCTACCTCTACCTCATGAGCCTGGCACCGCACTGGCCGTCGAATGCACCGCCCCCCGATCTGCTGCCCGGAACGGCCTTGACGGCGTTGCTGATTGCCAGCCTGCTTCCCAACGTCCTGATTGCCCGCTGGGCACGGCAGCAGAATTTGGCGAAGGTCCGTGTCGGCCTGATCATCATGTCGCTGCTGGGGGTGGCGCCGCTCATCGTTCGTATCTTCGAATTTCCGGCCATGCACGTCTCGTGGGACCAGAATGCCTACGGCTCGATCGTTTGGGTGATGCTTGGACTGCACACGACCCATATCATAACCGACCTGCTCGACACGCTGGTGCTGACCTGCCTGATGTTTTCCAGGCATGGCGACAATCCGCGGCGCTACGGCGATGTCAGCGACAACGCCATGTACTGGAACTTCGTGGTGGCAACCTGGTTGCCAATGTATGTCTGTCTCTACTGGGTACCGCGCCTATGACCAGAACCTGGATGCGATATGGCGGACTTGTCGTGCCGCCGCTGGCCTGGGCCGTGGGGACGCAGCTTGGGCAGATCACCCCCTACCTCGATTGCCGGCGACAGATGGTTTGGACACCCGCCCTTTGCTCGGCCCTCTTGTTGATGTCGATTGCAGGGGCTGCTGCCTCTCGTCTCGCGCCAAGACCCGTCGGCCGGACCGAGCGGTTTGTCATCGATGCGGGATTTGTGATCGCCTCCGCCTTTGTCTTTGCGCTGCTATTGCAGGGGGCGGCGTCGATGCTGCTGGACCCATGTCAGCGCTGATCTGCACCTTGATCTCACTGATGATGGCCGCTCCGGCGCTGGCCCATGGAGACGATCCTCATACGGCTGCGTCGGCATGGACATTCGATCCGTGGATCGTGCTACCAATCACCGTGATCAGCGCACTCTACACGTTCGGCATCGTGAGGCTTTCAGGTCGGGCGCGCCGGCTTGGAGCGAGGCACCGCCAAAGCTTGTTCTTCTACAGCGGCATGCTGACTCTCGCGGGCGCGCTGATCTCGCCGCTCCACTGGCTCGGAGAACACCTTTTTACCTTTCATATGATCGAACACGAGATCGTCATGGCCGTCTCGGCACCGTTGATCGTGCTTGCGCGCCCGGTCGGCCTCCTTCTATGGGGTCTGCCAAAACGAGCGCGTCTTGGCTTAGGCGCTGCCATGCGAACTCCCCTCATCCGGCGGTCATGGGACTGGAGCACGGGAGCGACCAGCGCCACCGCCATCCATGGTGTCGCCATCTGGGGCTGGCACCTGCCCTTCCTGTTCGACGCAGCCGTGACCAATACCGCTATGCATCGCCTCCAGCACCTCAGTTTTTTTGCAACGGCGGTCCTGTTCTGGTGGGCGGTCGTTTGGAAAAGCGACTACGGCGCCGCTGCCTGGCACATGTTCCTGACGATGTTACACACGAGCATCCTCGGCGCCTTGATGGCGCTGGCACCGCGCGTTCTCTATATCGCCCAGACGCAAACCGATTCTGCCTGGGGGCTGACACCCCTGGAGGATCAGCAACTGGCCGGCATGATCATGTGGGTGCCGGCCGGTACCATCTATGCAGCTGCGGCGATGACGATGCTGGCGCTCTGGATCCGCGGTTCCAGCGAGAGAGGAGCGCGAAATGCCTGATGTTGCCGGCTTGGCCCCTCGCCCCATAGTCTGGGTTGCCGCCGCTGTTGCTGCCGGGCTGAGCGCCTTTGTGGTTACCAATACAATACGCGACAGTCAGACAAGGACGGCCGCAGCTGTGGCGCTGACCGGTGGCGATCCGGCGCGCGCTCCCGCACTCTTTCGTCGCTATGGTTGTTCGGGTTGCCATACCATTCCGGGCATACCGGGGGCGGACGGCCAAACCGGCGCGCCACTCACCGGGTTATCCAAACACGTCTATATTGCCGGTGTGCTGGAAAACCGCTCCGACAACCTTGTTGCATGGATCGTTTCGCCGCAGAGCTTTTCGCCGCAGACGGCGATGCCCAAGACGGGCATCTCAGAGCAGGAAGCTAAGGACCTGGCCGCCTATCTCTACGCACATTGAGGTTAGGGATGGGGCGTCGGCAAGGCCGGGAGGGCCTTGATGTAGCGCGCAATCGCATCACGATCGCTGTCGGGCAACATGGCCGTGTTGGTCACGACGTCGGCCATCGACGATCCGACACGGCCATGGTCAGGCGTGTCGCCTGTTTTTAGCATTGTTGCAATGTCTCGCTCGGTCCACTTGCCCAGGTTCTGCTGCGTGATGTTGGGCACGAACCCCGTCCCTTGCGGATCGACTCCTCCGGCAAACCGGGTGTCGGGTTTGATGGCACCGAAGACGTTCCGACTGGAGTGGCATTCGGCGCAGTGGGATACGTTCTCGACTAGATAAGCGCCGCGATCATGGATCGGCTCGCCACTCAGTCGGGCCTCCGATTGGCCCTCTCGAAAAAACAGCAGCTTCCAAAATCCGACGAACCGGCGAATGCGAAACAGGATAGACGGGTGATGCGGCGGTGCCCGCCCCGAGACTTTGGGAAGCGTCATGAGATACGCGTAGAGGTCCCGGATGTCGCCAGCCGTCATTCCAGTGAAGCTCGTATAGGGAAAAGCGGGATAATAATGCTCTTGCTCAGGCGACACCCCGCCGACGAGCGCGTTCGCCAGATCGACGGCCGTCCATCTGCCGATGCCGTCCACCGGATCCGGAGAAATGTTAGGCGGCCGAAAGGTGCCGAACGGTGAGCCGAGCGCCATGCCGCCCCCAAGTCGCAGTCGATCGGGTTCGCCAGGGGTCGCATGGCAGGACGCACAATCGCCAGCCGCGAAGATCAGTTGCCCGTGCACCGCGTCACCGGCACCCTTGAACTGCGGATCGCCTTGGGAAAACGGCGGGCGGGCTGCGCTTATATACCAGCCGGCCGCAACCACGGTGCCGGCGCACAAAATGGCGACGAGAGCCATTTTCCCGAGCGTGGCCGGGGCAAAATTCATAGCCCGAGGTCGCGCAGCTCCCGAGTGTGACAAGATCAGTCGTCTTTCGTCTTGAAAGCGTCAGAAACCTTTTTGACCTCAGGGTCGCTGTTGCTTTCGCCATTCGCATCCCGGTCCCGGTCGGGATCGTCCTTCGCGCGAAGGTAGCCCCTCGGAGTATTTTCCTGGGGACCTTCCCAGCGTGGTGACTGATCCGTCGTGCCCGGAGCCCCGTCCTTTGGTGAATTCATACCCATGTTCGCTTCCTCCTATGATCGAAGCTAACTGAGGCAAGAAATGAAAGTTCCATCGTCCCCCGCCGCAGCGCGTTTTGACTGTGTCCTGCAGGGGTTCAGCCGGTAGACTACCAACTTACGACTGCCGGGAGTGGCAACCGGCCAAAAATTCTCGAATTCAGGGATTCACAGATCTGAAGCCAAAGCGTACCAAGAAGCGCTCCTTGAGCTCGCGGTGGACCTGGGGCGACGGCCGATGCGCGAGGCACCGGTCGTCGCCACTCAGCCGGATCGTCTGCTGATCATGCATCTATATCCAGCACCGCGTCGATGTCGCAGACGACCCCGGCGGGGTTGTAACTGATTGTCGACCGGCCGTTCAGCTCGGCGGCAAGAAGCCTCTCAACCAGACGCGATCCGAAACCCTTTCGTTGGGGGCTTCACTGCGGGACCACCGTGTTCTGCCCACCTGAAATGTAGCCTTGCTTTCGTGCTCTCATCACCGTCGCCAAGCCGCCAGGAGATCGAGATCTTGCGTTGAGCAACCGACAATGCCGTACTTTGCAGCATTCGTCGCGAGCTCGTGGATAGCCAAAGAAAACGAGACGACTGCCTTCTGCGGCAGAAGCACAGGGATGCCTTCGATCTCGAAACATTCTGCGGGATAGGGCTCCAGGACTTGCCTGACCAGCGCTGAAAGATCGGCGCGCTGCCAGTCTCGATGTGTAAGGAGATCATGCGCCTTCGCCATAGAGGTCAGCCGTTCCCGGAAGGCGTCTACTTCGTCCTGCCCCGTCCCCTCCCGCCCCAGGGTCTGTTTCGAGATTGCGATGACGGTGGCAAAGACGTTCTTCACGCGATGATTGAGCTCGCCAGTCAATACCGTAAAGCTTCTCGGCGGGGGCATTCCAGCTGGTAATCGTCAAGTCGAGATCGATGCCAAGGATCGCGTCATTCGAGGACTCGATGATGGCAGCCAGGTGGCGTTCAGCCTCCTGCGCATTCTTGCTTGCCGAGATGTCGATGGCAATGAACCCAACTTGTCGGATCCGGCCATCCTCACCCCGGAGCGCCGAAACCGATATCGCCGTCACAACATTGGTCTTCATTCGGGATTGAGACGGCATCAGAAGCCTAGCGGTTTCACACCTCTAGTGGCCTGCGTGGCTCACCATACGATAAGGATGCACGGCCTTGAACTGCGAGATCATGGCGGTTGCTTGCTGCAACACGCGCTCGGCTTTACGCTCGTCGTCACGCGCCAGTTCGTCAGCATTGATGAAGATCGCCTGTGCCATATTGGCGGAAAGCGCGGCAAAATGGCGGTTGCCTTCGACATATGCCTCGCGTGCAGCTGCCTCCAGGACATGCGCGATATCGGCAAAGACCACTTCGCGCTCCTCGATGCTGAGGTCTTCGATGATTTTGATCTTCTCTTCCATTCTCGATCTCACTCCGGATAGACGTGGAAAGTGACCGGACTGATCAAGCCCCGATCGCCGGGTGAGCTAGGAAGCGGAAATTTCCGTTTCAAGAGCTTAGTTCAGCTTGAACTCGCCCTCAACACGTCGCCATTCGTTCGGTCCGATCAGACGCTGGTGTGTATAGCGGACGGAGTGCAGCGGTCCGTCGAGGCTGTCGCGCCAGAAGTCCAGGAACTTGCGCATTTCGGGAAAATCAGGAGCGAGATCGTAGTCTTGCCAAACGTAGGTTTGCAGGACGGATTCAAAATCGGGAATGCGGTAGAGGATGTGCGCGGTGGTGAGACCGTAGCCGTTGAGTTGACGCTCCAGATCCGACGAGAATTGCATGCTTCATCTCCGTTTCATGACACTGCGAAGGTGACGTAAAATCATCCATCTATCAACGGTATTCTTAAACCATCAAAGGCGTTTATTGTTCCTTTCCAGCATGTTAGCAGCCAACGACATCGAGTGCTAATTTTTTCTCCTGCCCCCTTGAAATCAAAAAATCCCGAAAATAAATTTTCCCCGCGAACGCTCGAGTGAGGTTCGCCCCCGTCCGGATTGGTCACCCGGTCCGGTAGGGGATTTTGCGTCATCTTTTTTGTCCAATGGAGGAAAACATGTCGTTCCGACCGCTTCATGATCGCATTCTTGTCCGCCGGGTCGAATCCGAAGAAAAGACCAAGGGCGGGATCATCATCCCTGACACTGCCAAGGAAAAGCCACAGGAAGGCGAAGTTGTCGCCGCTGGCCCTGGTGCACGCAACGAGGCTGGCCAGATCCAGGCGCTCGACGTCAAGGCTGGCGACCGCATTCTGTTCGGCAAATGGTCCGGCACCGAAATCAAGATCAACGGCGAAGATCTGCTGATCATGAAGGAAAGCGACGTCCTGGGCATTATAGAAGCTCAGGCCGAGCAGAAGCGGGCCGCGTAATCACGCATTACCGCCCATCAGTCAAAAAGCTGCCTATTGAAGGAGTGAACAAATGGCTGCGAAAGAAGTCAAATTCAACACCGATGCACGCGAACGCATGCTGCGTGGGGTCGATGTCCTTGCCAACGCCGTGAAGGTCACGCTTGGCCCAAAAGGCCGCAACGTTGTCATCGACAAGTCCTACGGCGCGCCGCGCATTACCAAGGACGGTGTTTCGGTCGCCAAGGAAATTGAACTAGAAGACAAGTTCGAGAACATGGGCGCCCAGATGCTGCGCGAGGTGGCATCGAAGACCAACGATCTCGCCGGCGACGGTACCACCACCGCAACTGTCCTCGCCCAGGCGATCGTCAAGGAAGGCGCCAAGGCCGTCGCCTCCGGTCTGAACCCGATGGACCTTAAGCGCGGCATCGATATTGCCGTCGACGCTGTCGTTAAGGAACTGAAGACCAACGCCCGCAAGATCACCAGCAATTCCGAAATCGCCCAGGTCGGCACCATCTCGGCCAACGGCGACGAAGAGATCGGTAAATATCTAGCAGAGGCGATGGAAAAGGTCGGCAACGAAGGCGTCATCACCGTCGAGGAAGCCAAGACCGCCGAGACCGAGCTCGAAGTTGTCGAAGGCATGCAATTCGACCGCGGTTACCTCTCGCCGTACTTCGTAACCAATCAGGACAAGATGCGCGTCGAGTTCGAGGACCCCTATATCCTCATCCACGAGAAAAAGCTGTCGAACCTTCAGTCCTTGCTGCCGGTCCTCGAAGCCGTCGTGCAGTCCTCCAAACCGCTGCTGATTATCGCGGAAGACGTCGAGGGCGAAGCTCTTGCTACGCTCGTCGTCAACAAACTGCGCGGTGGTCTGAAGATTGCTGCCGTCAAGGCGCCGGGGTTCGGCGATCGCCGCAAGGCGATGCTCGAAGATATCGCCATCCTGACCGGCGGCACCGTCATCTCCGAAGACCTGGGCATCAAGCTGGAGAACGTCACATTGAACATGCTCGGCCGCGCCAAGAAGGTGGCGATCGAGAAGGAAAACACCACGATCATCGACGGCGTTGGTTCCAAGGCAGAGATCGACGGCCGCGTGGCGCAGATCCGGGCGCAGATCGAGGAGACCACTTCCGACTATGACCGCGAGAAGCTGCAGGAGCGTCTCGCAAAGCTCGCTGGTGGTGTCGCCGTCATTCGTGTCGGTGGCTCGACCGAAGTCGAGGTCAAGGAGAAGAAGGATCGCGTCGACGACGCCCTTCATGCGACCCGCGCTGCCGTCGAGGAAGGCATCCTGCCGGGTGGTGGTGTTGCGTTGTTGCGGGCCGTCAAGGCACTCGACAATCTTGCAACCGCCAACCAGGATCAGAAGGTTGGCATCGAGATTGTCCGCCGCGCCATCGAAGCCCCGGTGCGCCAGATCGCCGAAAACGCTGGCGCGGAAGGCTCCGTGATTGTCGGCAAGCTCCGCGAGAAAACCGACTTCTCCTTCGGATGGAATGCGCAGACCGGCGAATATGGTGATCTCTATGCTCAGGGCGTCATCGATCCAGCCAAGGTCGTGCGGACCGCACTCCAGGATGCTGCTTCGGTCGCCGGTCTGCTGGTGACCACGGAAGCGATGATCGCCGAGAAGCCCAAGAAGGACGCCTCACCTGCACTGCCCGCTGGCGCCGGCATGGACTTCTAAGAGGTAATGGCTGGGGCTCGCCCGTCGACGCGGGCGAGCTCCGATAAGGAGGTGAAAGAATGGTTCATGCAATAACAAAACCTTTGCCAACTCCCTTCGACAGCCGTGATCTCGCCGTCTGCCAGAGGGTTTTCGATGAAATCCGGTCGGGCGCTGGGATTGCGAAGGAGTCCGAGGAAGCGGAGCGCATGGCGGCCATAACGATAGAATTGTACAGGCAAGGTGTTCGCGAGCCGCGCCATCTCAGAACAATGGTCGAGTCCGCGCGAGGTCTGTTCGGGCGCCAGGGAATTTTACAAAGCTGAGCCAAACAACAACGTCAATTTGGCATCACATGGGGTCAAGCTATGAGAAAGGAAAGCTTCGAAAATTCAACACCAGTGAACGCGGCAGCAGCAATCAGCGCTGCTCATCTGCTGCATCCGGGCAGGCATTTTGCTCATCCGCGCGACGTTCTTGCGGCCGACGAAATCGGCAGGGACGAGAAACGCGCCATTCTTGCGTCCTGGGCATCCGACATCTTCGCCATCGAATCCATTCCGGCCCTTCGCCTTTATCCAGGTACGGATAAGGCCGTCTCCTATGACGAGATCATCGAAGCGCTGAAGACGTTGGACCGGTCTGATATGCTGCCCGGAAAGCAGGACGCATCCCGTAATCAAGACAATCAAAGATGCCGCCGTCGCCGAGTTCAATCACGTCGGTTTGGCGGCCTTGGTCTGTGCAGCTATCGGAAAGGAGGACGCCACCGACAACCATTCGAGATATAGAAATCCAATCTGACGTGCCGCGTGCCTCTTTGAGGACGCGGATCTGGTTTTTGCCGACGACTCTTTGCTCAATAGAGGAGGTTTTGCCGATGAAGATCGCTCAGATCGCACCACTTGCCGAAAGTGTTCCGCCCAAGCTCTATGGCGGTACCGAACGCATCGTATCCTATCTCACTGACGCACTCGTCGCCCAAGGTCACGACGTCACACTTTTTGCCAGCGGAGATTCGATCACCGCCGCGAAGCTCGTATCGTGCTCAGATGTGGCGCTCCGTCTTAATCCTGCCGTTAAAGATCATCTGCCCCATCAGGTTGTGATGTTGGAGGAAATTCGCCGGCGGGCGCACGAATTCGATGTGCTGCACTTCCACATCGATCTACTACATTTCCCGCTGATCCGGGACTTTGCAGACCGCACGGTCACGACGCTGCATGGCCGGCTCGACCTGCCGGACCTCAAGCCTTTCTACAAGGCATTCCCCGACATTCCGCTGGTATCGATCTCCAACGATCAGCGCCGCCCGATGCCGCCGGTCAATTGGACCGGAACGGTCTATCATGGCCTGCCCGCCAATCTTCTGCCGTTCACCGAAAAGCCGAAGGGCAATTATCTCGCTTTCCTCGGACGAATATCGCCGGAGAAACGGCCTGACCGGGCAATCGAAATCGCTGCGAAAGTTGGCATGCCCTTAAAGATGGCCGCAAAGATCGACAATGCTGACAAGGTCTATTGGGAAACGGTGATCGAGCCGATGGTCAGGAGCCATCCGAACGTCGAATTCATCGGCGAGATCAACGAGCATCAGAAGGCCGATTTCCTCGGCAACGCCGGCGCCTTGCTCTTCCCGATCGACTGGCCCGAGCCGTTCGGACTGGTGATGATCGAAGCGATGGCCTGTGGCACGCCCGTCATCGCGTTCGGATGCGGCTCCGTGCCGGAGGTCATCGACAACGGTATCTCTGGAATCCTCATCGATAGCGTGGCCGACGCGGCCGAGAACATCGAATGGGCGCTCAAGATGGATCGAAAGAAAGTCCGCGCGACATTCGAGGCGCGTTTCAGCGCCGAGCGGATGGCACGAGATTATCTGGACATCTACCGGAACCTTCCTGGCGTGCGCACCAAGGCGGCCCCACTGCGCCGTGCCAACGGGCAGGACCTCGATCTGCAGGTCGTTGCATAATCCGGAGGCCAGTAGCATGTCGATCGCTTCTGTACACGACGCTTCCGCGCCAGCAGGTGGGCAGGCACCGATGGCGCAATTTTTCATTCCGGCCACAGCATCACTGCAAGAGCGACGGCCGCGCACCCTGAAGCACGGCGATACATTCGCCGTCTTCGACCACAATGGTGACGCGCTTTCTGGGCCCGGCAGCCCGGAAGGCGTTTTCCATCGGGACACGCGGTACCTCTCCCATCTCCATCTGACGATCAACGGCAAGCGCCCGATGCTTCTCTCGTCGACGCTGCGCGACGACAATGCGACGCTGACCTGCGATCTCACCAACCCCGACCTCTTTGATGAGACGGGGAAGCTCACACTTGAGCATGATCTCATTCATATGCGCAGGACACGCTTTCTGTGGAATGCCGGTTGTTACGAGCGCTTGGCCGTAAGGAACTACGACGAGCGACGACAACAAGTGCGTATCGAAATTTCGTTCGGGGCGGACTTCGCCGATCTGTTCGAAGTTCGCGGAACCGTCAGGGCGAGGAGGGGCCGCCATCTTCCGTCCGTGATGGAACAGGATCGCGTTCTTCTCTCTTATATCGGCCTCGACGATCTGAAGCGCGTCACGCAGTTGTCGTTCGATCCCCGCCCAGACGAACTTGGGAGTGATCATGTCATTTATGATCTTGATCTGGCGCCACATGAAACGCGGTCGCTGTTCATCCAGATCTGCTGCGACCAAGACAAAGACCGGCCTCTCGGCTACCAGTCTTTCTTTCTGGGCCTACGGGATGCGCGCCGTGCATTGCGCTCCTCTTCCTCCCGCGCGGCATCGATCGTCACGTCCAACGAAATATTCAACGAGGTGGCGCGGCGCAGTGTCTCCGATCTATATATGCTAACGACCGATAAGCCCGAAGGTCCCTACCCCTATGCCGGCATCCCCTGGTTTAGCACTGTTTTCGGACGTGATGCGCTGATTACCGCGCTCGAAACGCTGTGGCTTGATCCGCACATTGCCCGCGGTGTCCTTGCCCATTTGGCCGCAAACCAGGCCACGGAAGTCGATCCGGCTGCAGACGCCGAACCTGGAAAGATCCTCCACGAAGTGCGCTATGGCGAAATGGCTGAACTGGGTGAAGTGCCCTTCCGCCGCTATTACGGCAGCATCGATTCCACGCCATTGTTCGTCCTGCTGGCAGGGGAGTACCTGAAGCGAACAGGCGACCTTGCCACGATCAACCATCTTCTGCCGAATATCGAGGCAGCGCTCACCTGGATCGACGCGCACGGCGATCGCGACGGCGATGGTTTCGTGGAATACGGGCGGTTAACGCAAGAAGGCTTAATCAATCAGGCCTGGAAAGACAGCCACGACTCGGTATTCCACGCCGATGGTACGCTCGCCAAAGGCCCGATCGCCATTGCCGAGGTTCAGGCCTACGTCTACGGTGCCTGGCAGTCCGCAGCCGAGATCTTCCGCCGGCTCGGCAGACCTGAACGCGCGGCAAAGTTCCTGGCACGGGCCGAAGGCCTGCGTCGTGCCTTCGATACGAGTTTCTTCGATGAGGAACTCGGCACCTTTGTGCTCGCGCTCGATGGGAATAAGCGGCCTTGCAGGGTCCGCTCTTCCAATGCCGGTCATGCCCTGTTCACCGGTATCGCCTATCCCGAGCGAGCCGTCCAGGTTGCCAGGACACTGATGAGCGCCTCGTCCTTCTGCGGTTGGGGCATCCGAACCATCGCCTCCACCGAGGCACGCTACAATCCGATGAGCTATCACAATGGCTCGGTTTGGCCGCATGACAATGCAATGATCGCCAGCGGTCTCGCCCGATATGGCTACCGGGCTGAAGCGGCGCGCATTTTCGAGGGGCTCTTTGCCTCGTCGACATATATCGACCTGCGCCGCCTTCCGGAACTCTTCTGCGGCTTGCCACGCCAGCGGGCTCAGGGACCGACCTTCTATCCTGTTGCTTGCTCTCCGCAGGCGTGGGCGGCCGCAGCACCGCTGCTTCTTCTGCAATCCTGCCTCGGCCTGGACTTCGAACCGAACGCCCTGCTCATCAGCTTCACGGAGCCGCAACTGCCCTCCTTCATGGATGAGGTGATCCTCCGACACCTGCAGGTCGGAAACGGCTCGGCCGACATTGCCTTACGCCGCTCGGGACGCAGCGCCGTGGTAGACACCCTCGGTCGACGGGGCGAGGTTCGCGTACTGACCACCGCTTAGGCAAGCCGCTTCCAGACAGGCGTCTTGCCTAGTCCAGTTCGTCGTTGTCTGAGACCAGCAGGTCAATCAACAAGGCGATTTTGCCCGTGGGTGGCGGCCGTCGTTCATTCATCAACGCTTCGTCATTGTTGACCCATGCGAAAGCTTCCGCCAGTTCAGCCTGACTGGCACCAGTGGCCACGACATCAGCTATCAAAGTTTCGTCGACAGGTCCGAGGATGTCGATGACGTCTTCGGAGGTCATTGTCATGCCGATTCCTCCTTTTGTATCACCACACGAATCTGGTGGCCCAAACAAAAAAATCAAATTTTTTACACCAGGCAATTCCACAGCTCTTGAAACTGCAAGCCACTGAATTATATTGATATTGTTCGATCGCCCAATGGGATCGACAGGTCCAGGAGGCGCCATTGTGCTCTTGGCGCCTCCTTGTATCCATGTTGCTTACAAGGAGGATATGGTTATGAGGACAAACCTCGATTTTTCTCCCCTGTTCCGGTCGAGCATCGGCTTCGACCGAATGCTGAACGCGCTCGAGGCTGCAAGCCGCATCGAGACGATCGACAACTGGCCGCCTTACGACATCGTCAAGACCGGTGAGGATGAGTACCGCATTGCCATGGCAGTGGCGGGCTTCACGCAGGACGAACTGACGATCACGCAAGAGCAGAACATGCTCTTCGTATCGGGTCAGAAGGCGAATGCCGACGATGTGCAGTATCTGCATCGCGGCATCGCCGGCCGCTCGTTCCAGCGCCGGTTCGAACTTGCCGACCACGTCAAGGTCGTCGGCGCCGGTCTCGTCAACGGTCTGCTGACCATCGATCTCAAGCGCGAAATCCCTGAAGCGATGAGGCCGCGCCAGATCGCGATTTCGACCGACACGGCTATGCCGCAGGCCGAGATCAAGCAGATCGAAGCAGAGAAGCACGCGGCTTAAGCTCCAGCAACAGCATAGTCGGGAAAGACGGCGCCGGGTATATCGTCCGGCGCCACCAGAGAAGCTTTGCCAATCGAACCAACGGAAAGGAGAAAACCATGAGTGTTCGTGATCTGATTCCCTGGGGCCGAAACAATGGCAACCAGGCCCCAACTGTCCTGCGCGACGACGACCGGGATCCCTTCCTGTCGCTGCATCGCGAGGTGAACCGCCTGTTCGACGACGTCTTCCGCGGCTTCGGCTCCGGCCTGCCGGCCTTCGGAAGCGCTTCTGCCTTCGGCGCCGGCTGGCCGAACGTCGAGATCGCCGATACCGACAAGGAGATCAAGGTGACCGCCGAGGTGCCCGGCCTTGAAGAAAAGGACATCGAAGTCCTGCTCAACGACGGCGTGCTGACGCTGAGAGGTGAGAAGCGCTCCGAGAACGAAGACAAGGATCGTCAGTTCTCCGAGCGCTACTACGGCCGTTTCGAGCGCCGCATCCCGCTCGGCGTCGAGGTCGATGAAGACAAGGTCGATGCCAGCTTCAGGAACGGCGTTTTGACCGTGACCCTGCCGAAGACCGAGAAGGCGCAGACGCAGGTCAAGCGCATCGCCATCAAGAGCTAACCGAACCAGCCTGCCCGGCGGCCGGCCTTATTGGGGGGCCGCCGGCATCCTTCGCCAATAGGGAGGGATAAAATGATGGAGATTATTAGAGAGACACACACCAAACCAAGCAAAAGCCTCGCTTCCGTTAGCCAGGCCTCCAATGATAACCGGCGGAAGCGTCTCGCTTTCGGCCGCTCCGTGTTTCCCGAAGACGTCGGCGCCCGCATCTTCAGACCATCACACTCGGTGATGACATCGGGCAAAGCACGAATGAACGGCTGGCTGCTTGTCTTCGAGCGCCGCAGCGCGCCGTTCATTGAGCCTTTGATGGGCTATACGGGCACCACAGATACGCTGACGCAGGTGGAGCTGGAGTTTCCAACGCTGCGATCCGCCATCCGCTATGCCGAGCGGCAAGGCCTGACCTATGTCGTGCAGGGTTCGGCAAGCAAAGCTGCGGCCCTGACAAAGAAAGGAATTCGTCGCCGATTGAACCGGCCATCTCACGCCCTCTCCGATGCGACATTGGAGCGGCTCGGCCTCGCCGCGCTTCAGGAGAGCTACGGTCAGGCAATGGTCGAGGCGGCGGAACGGCACGATGCTTCCGGTCCCGCCACATGGTCATCGCCCATAGATGTCATCCGTGATCCGACGCTGTCTCTCGAAGCAAAGCGCTCGATCCTGATGAACTGGGCATGGATCGAATATCTGATCGACCAGGCGACCAACGAAGGCATGCCGGTGAACAATCGTCCGTCCCGCCTTAATGAGGTCGAGCAGGCGCTGCTTGCGCTCGAAGGAGACGTTGAGCGCAGGCAGGACCGTACCACTGCCGATCGGAAAGCTGCATGAGGTGCACCCATGGACCCGCATGTCGTTTTCGGTTGCCAGGAGATTGTGCCGAACAGGTTTACGCTGACGATGGCCGCAGCTGCCCGTGCCCGTGCCCTCAACCGCGGTGCGGGGCCGAGGCTTGATCTGCCGCATGCCAGTGTAAGCGATCTTGCGCTGCATGAGATCGCCCGTGGCGCGTTCAGCCACGACGAGCTCGCGCCGTTCTTGCCCGAATTGGCAGCAACAACGCTTCCTCCGGCTCCTAATCCAACCACAACCGAGCTTCGCGGCGACGGCGCGGCAAGCGCCGCCGCCGCACCCGCCTTCTGTCCGCAGGAGACGGTTCAATGATGATGCAACCAACCGATGAGGAGAAATGAACGATGCTGAAGTCCCTGTCTTCCAACAACCGGACCGCTTTCGATATCGTCAATATCGTTGCCGGTCTTGGTCTTCTTGTCTCACCGTGGCTAATTGGCTTCGCCGCTGAAACCTATGCCGCCTGGAATGCCTGGCTCGTCGGCGCGGCCATCGCCGTGATCGCCGCTGTGGCTCTCTATGCCTTCTATGAGGCGGAGGAATGGGTCAACCTAGTGCTCGGCATTTGGGCGGTAGCTGCTCCATGGGTTCTCGGCTTCTCGGCCGTGACGGCCGCAACGTGGGTCCATGTTGTTGCCGGTCTTGTCGTCGCGGTGCTCGCCGCCGGCAACATCTGGTTCAGCCATAGCCGCCCGCTCTCGACTGCGTGAGCCGATCAAGAGAGGCGGATCTGGACATCCGGACCCGCCTCTTTTTTCAATCCTCCGTCGGTCACGCCAGGAGGCACACCCATCATCAGATTCAAGGAGCAACCGATGTTCGATCTCACCCCGAGGCTTCGCACGATTGCCATTTCCGCAGCCGTCGCCGCCGGAGCCATTTTCTTCACCACAAGCCCATTGCCTGCGCAAATGACAGGACAGGCTTCTTCGTCCACCGGCCTGCCGACGCTGGCGCCGATGCTGGAACAGGTCACACCCGCCGTCGTCAATATCGCGGTCGTCTCCCGAGCGCCGGCGCAAGACAACCCGCTCTATAGCGATCCCAACTTCCGAAGGTTCTTCAATCTGCCGGAGCAACAGCAGCAGGCTCGGATGAGCGCCGGCTCCGGTGTCATCGTCGACGCCAACAAAGGATATGTGCTGACCAACCATCACGTCGTCGACGGCGGATCAAAAATCTCGGTCACGCTGAAGGATGGCCGACAGCTCCCGGCAAAACTGATTGGCAGCGACAAGGAGACCGACATTGCCCTGCTCCAGATCAATGCCAAAAACCTCACAGCCATTCAGATCGGGGATTCCGATGCCCTTAAGGTCGGGGACTATGTCGTCGCCATCGGCAATCCCTTCGGACTTGGTCAGACGGTTACCTCTGGCATCGTCAGCGCACTCGGTCGCAGCGGGCTCAATATCGAAGGCTATGAGGACTTCATCCAGACCGATGCCTCGATAAACCCCGGCAATTCCGGTGGGGCGCTCGTGACGCTCGACGGCATGCTGATCGGGATCAACACTGCGATCCTCAGCCCGGCCGGCGCCAATGTCGGCATCGGCTTCGCAGTCCCGAGCGACATGGTGCTATCGGTGATGAACCAACTGGCGACCCAAGGCGAGGTGCGCCGCGGCAGACTCGGCATCGGCATCCAGGACCTGACGCCCGACGTCGCCGAGGCACTCAAGCTCGGTGAGCTGCGCGGCGCACTGATTGGCAGCGTCGAATCTGGCTCAGCGGCCGCGCGGGCCGGATTGAGGACCGGCGACGTGGTTACCGCGATCGACAATCGCCCCGTCCACAGTGCAACGGATCTCAGGAACCGGATCGGCCTCACCCCGATCGGAACCAGGATCAATGTGACGGTAAAGCGCGGCGATGGCGAGCGGGTGATCGCCGTCGCGATCACATCGGAAGACCGGTCGTCCGCCGACCTCTCCGGCACGCCCCTCGATGGCGCCAAAATGCGGGAAGCATCTGCCGAAGAGGCTCGCCAGGCCGGTGCCCCCGGCGTTGTGATCGAGGGTCTCGGCTCAGGTAGCATGGCGGCCCGCAGCGGACTGCAGGCCGGTGACATAATCGTGGCGGCCAATCGCTCGCCGGTCTCTTCCGTCGCGGATTTGCGTAAGGCGCTTGCCGACAAACCGGCAATCCTCGCGCTTGAACTGATCCGAGATGGCGATCCTCTCCTTCTCGTCGTCCGATAGCGGAGCGATGATTAAACGGTCCCGCTCACTTGCGAAGTGGGACCCAATCGACCTTTCGTCTTGCCCTCCAACCGGAAACCGGGCCGCCGCCTATATGAGAGGAGAATTGATCGCAGTGTATGTTACCTGTGACAGGAGATATGCATGAGCCGAGATCCATATGAGCTTCTGGGCGTGAAACGGGATGCGCCGCAAAAGGAAATCCAGAGTGCATTCCGCAAGCTGGCCAAGAAGCTGCATCCCGACTTGAACCCCGGCGATAAAAATGCCGAGGCCAGGTTCAAGGAGATTTCCGCGGCCTACGAGCTTTTGAGCGATGAGCAGAAGCGCGCCCGCTTCGACCGTGGCGAGATCGATATGACGGGGGCCGAACAGGCGCCCCGCAACTTCTATCGCGACTATGCCTCGGCCAGCGGTCCCGGTGAGCCCTACCACAATAGCGGCGGGTTTGCCGATTTTGGCGATTCGGACGATATTTTCGCGAGCTTCTTCTCGCGCCGCGCCGGCCCTGGCGGCGGGTCCCCGTTCCGCGCTCCCGGACGTGACCGCCATTTCTCGATGGAGATCGATTTTCTCGATGCGATGAAGGGTACCAAAACCCAGGTTAAGCTACCCGAGGGTCCGGCTATCGAAGTGCAGGTTCCCCCCGGGACACGTGATGGCCAAACGCTGCGGCTGCGGGGCAAAGGCGAACCCGGGTTCGGGGGCGGTGCCGCCGGCGACGCGCTGATCGTTATCAGGGTGCGGCCTCACCGCTTTTTCACGCGCGACGGTGACGACATCCGCCTCGAACTTCCGGTCACGCTCAGCGAGGCCGTGCTTGGCGGCAAGGTGCGCGTGCCCACTCCCTCCGGCCCAATCGACCTAGCCCTCCCCCCCAATTCCAGCAGCGGCAAGGTCTTGCGTATCAAGGGCAAGGGTGTGCCGCGCGGAAATGGCAGCGCCGGTGACGTCTATGTGACTGTGAAGGTCGTGTTGCCCGACCGTCCGGACGAAGAGCTGACCAGCTTCATCAAACGCTGGGCTTCTGGAACGACACAAAATCCGAGAAAGGGCATGGAGGGCTGACCATGGACGATCATGAATTCTGTCTTCGCCTCAAAATCGAAGTAACCGAGCTCGAACTGTGGATCCGGGAAGGTTGGCTGGCGCCGCAGATCGCCGAGCACCAACGGCGCTTCCGGGATGCCGATCTAGCTCGCGCCCGGCTGATCCTAGATCTGACGCACGGCATGGGCGTCAACGAAGCCGGAGTTGATATTGTCATGGATCTTGTCGACCAGCTTCACGGCATGCGCGGCGCGATGCGCGACATCGTAACGGTCGTCAGCGGAGAGGATGTTGCAGTCCAACAACGTTTGGTAGCAGCTCTGGACAAGCTCCACACCATTTGGCGAATGTGAGAGGATTCGCGGCAGGTAAGAAAGCAATCTCGTGGCGGATGTTCCTATGACGACACCATTGAGGCGCTGGAGACGTTGGACAAGAACGATGAGCGCGAGGACGAGGTTCGTCCGCCGCGATGAGAGCGAGCCTGCTGTAAAGCCGTAACACTACCTTTAGGCAGGTCTGCGGCTTCACCACAACCAGCCTGTCATTGATGTTTCGAGAAACCTAAATATAACGAGCAGGCATCTTTCAACGACGATGATGCGCGCGCTCCGGCCCGGATCACGCTAACAGTTTTGAAAGATGAGTTATGCCGAAACGAAAAGCGCCAGCGGTTGTCAGCACAGGCATCTCCGGATTGAACGAAATTCTGCGTGGTGGTCTGCCGGCATCCAATCTCTATATGCTGCAAGGCGCTCCGGGCTCCGGAAAGACGACAGCAGCGCTACAGTTCCTTCGCGCCGGGGTGGAAGCGGGAGAGAGCTGTATTTACGTGACACTGTCGCAGACGGCGGCAGAGCTCGAAGCCATTGCTGTCTCACACGGCTGGACACTCGATGGCATTCGGGTCGAAGAACTGTCGACATCCGGCTCGGTCAGCGAAGCCGATGACCAGAGCATATTTCTGACTGCAGACCTCAGGCTCGACGAGACGCGAAAGGCGATCGAGGCAGCGATCGACGAACACAAGCCGCGGCGCCTTGTTTACGACTCCCTCCTCGAAATCCGCCTGATCACCGGTGACTCTCCTAGGTTTCGTCGTGAACTGATCGGTTTCAAGTCCTTTCTGGCCAAGCGCAACGTCGTCGCACTTCTTCTTGACACCTAGACAACCGGCTATGACCGCAGTGGCGAGGAAGTAGAGGGGCTTGCTCATGGGGTCATCCGTTTCGACAAGTCACTGGAGGAGTACGGCGCTGTGCGGCGTCGTGTGGAAGTTTCCAAGATGCGCGGTGTCCCCGTTGCCGATGGTTATCACGACATGGCAATCCGGGAAGGTGAAGGGGTCATCGTTTTTCCTCGCATTATGCCCAATACTGCGTCGGAGACCACCAAGCCGCAACTGATCAAGTCAGGTGTCGCAGCGCTCGACGACATGTTTGGCGGCGGCCAGGAGGCTGGAACCACGACGCTGGTCATAGGACAGTCGGGCACTGGCAAGTCGACCATGTCGTCACTCTATGCTACCGCAGCACTCGACCGCGGCGAGAACGTTGCGCTGTTCTTGTTCGAAGAGAGGATGGAAACGTTCTTCCGCCGGTCGGAAGGCCTGGGAATGCAGCTTCGGCAGTTCCATAAGGATGGCAAGCTCATCCTGCGGGATTTCAATCCGAACGAAATCTCACCGGGTGAATTTGGGCAGATCGTCCAGGACGCGGTGACGCAAAACAAGGTCCGCGTCGTCGTCATCGATAGCCTGACCGGCTATCTGAACTCGCTACCTCATCGGGAAAAGGCGGTCCGCGACATCCAATCCCTTCTCAAATTCCTGGCTCGTTCGGGTGTGCTGACGATGCTAATTGTCGCTCAGCACGGCCTGATCGGTCAGAATGTCGGCATCGACGTGGATGTCAGCTTCCTCGGCGACACCGTGCTTCTTCTGCGGATCATGGAGCATGAAGGTCGGCTGCGCCGTAACATCACCGTTGTCAAAAAGCGCCACGGTCCACATGATCTTAACATTCAGGAACTGCTGATAGAAAGCGGCAGTGTCAGCGTCGTTTCCTACAACCCCCTTCCTGACCCGAAATGAATGAAACGCCGAGTGAACTGGATTGGGTGCTCATACTTGCCCCGTTTCGCAAGGATGCCGACTACATCGCGGCGTCCTTGCAGGAGCAGAACGTCGCAGTCAGGCATGGCCAGATTGGCGAGGATTTGACTGAAAATTTAGCGCTTTCGCCGGGCGTCATCCTCATCACCCATGAGGCGCTGAGCCCGCCCGTCGTCGCAACCATTGGCGATCATCTCGCCGGCCAGCCTGATTGGTCCGAAGTCCCAATCCTGGTCCTGCTTGAGCGCGCGGCTCCCGTTGCACGGATCCGCACTCAGCTTCAAAACGCCTGGCCGAGCGCTCGCCTCCAATTCTATACACGCCCAGTCGCGCGACTGGAGCTGGCCAATAGCATCCAGACCAATCTGCTCGTCCGGTTGCGCCAGAAACAGGTGCGCGATGCCATTGAGCGCGAGGTCGAGCTGCGGCTGGAGCTCAATCATCGGATTAAGAACATTGTTGCCAGCGTCACCTCGATCTTTCAAATGACGCGACGCGGCGCGTGTACGGTTGATGAGCTTGCGGCAGATTTCACAGGCCGGCTTCGTGCTCTGTCCGACGTCCACACCGCAGTGTTCGAAGCAGGCGGAGACGAAATCTCACTTTTATCCGTGATCGCGGCAACCGTCGCACCCTATAACGGTGATAGCCTGAAGCGGATTGATATTGTTGGCCCAGACCTCCTTGTCGGACGGATCGCTGCGACGACCATCGCCCTTTGCCTCCACGAACTCACGACGAATGCGATCAAGTACGGCGCACTGTCTCAGGGCGATGGCAGCATAAACATTGCCTGGTCCGTTTCGGAGGAATATCCGCCGGTCTTTTCTATGAACTGGACCGAATCCGGCGGCCCCGAAGTCGTGCAACCGACGCGGCAGGGCTACGGCACAAAGTATGTTCGCTCGGCTCTCGCCTCGCTCTTGGGGGCAGCGCCAACGATCACGTTCGATCGTAATGGATTTCGATGCCAAGCCGCGGGTCCGCTAGCAAGACTTGTGCGGCAGCCGGCGGAAGCTGTTTGATACAGTATCCGTCATTGAAAGAGTTAAACACCTTACTGAAGACATTCCCGAACCTGGCGGATCATATTCGTACGAGAGACGCTATCATACTCTTGGACCATTTTATCTGCCTGTAAATCATGATGGAGCGTTGGGGATGGGCGGCAACGGTATAACGGTCCTTGTCGTGGAGGACGAGGCTCTCGTTCGGATGGACATTGCGCTATTGCTAGAGGACGAAGGTTTTTATGTGCTGGAAGCATCGAACGCTGACGACGCCATCAGCCTGCTCGACGCACATCCGGAGGTTCGTCTGATGTTCACCGATATCGATATGCTTGGCAGCATGGATGGCTTGAAACTTGCGGCCGCGGTTCGAGATCGATGGCCACCTGTCAAGATCATCGTGACATCGGGTCATCGCCACATGAGCGACGATACCCTTCCGTTCGTCGGCCGCTTTTTCAGTAAGCCCTATGATCCGTCACGTGTGATTCACGCGATACGCGAAATGATCTAACACGATGAGGTCCTAAGCTGAGCGAGACCGTCAAGCCAAGGATGCCGATGCTAGCAACTCTGCAAATCGCAACCGCCACCATGATGCCCGATGCGATCATTACCTTGAAGGCAGGCAAGGCAAGCTTAGTTGGTCGCCGACGGCCAATCGTTTGAGGGCTCGTCGATCTGATGATCTGGGATCTCCATCGTATCACGAAGCTGGGCAGATTCCTTCTCGATCATGTAGATCACCGCGGATCTCTCGGCACCTTTAGCGACGAGCTCATCGATCAACGCGTGCAGCCTCGGTCTGACCTCTTTCAAAATGTTTTGGTTGTCACTCATCAATTCCTCCCATTTTTGCTCCGTGTTGGCCGACGCTCCTCCTTGGGTCTTAGCCAAACCGCTTCCCTGCATTCGCGTCATCTGCCAAAACCAGACTTGCGGGCGGCGACCCACTCTCGTCGCCTCCGACGATTGCGGAAATGTAAGTCAGGGCATTTTTCATTCCGTTCATGGTATAGGGCTTTTCGATTGCACCGAGTGCGCCGGCAAACCCTTCCGGGATCTTCTTGATATTGCCGCTCACGAAGACATAGGGGATGCCCGCAGCTGCTAGTTCGCGACCCACGTCGATCCCGGTCGGGCCATCCATGAGATGGATATCGACGAATGCGAAATCAGGCTTCGACGCGTTGATCTGCTCGCGCGCCTGGATGCTGCTCATGGCGAGGCCTGTAACCTGATGGCCCGCCATCTCCACCTCGCTTTCAAGCTCCATGGCGAGCAGCATTTCGTCTTCGACGATCATAACTTTCAATGTGTATTCTCCTGATGGTCGCCGACAAGCAGCACCACATCGACAACCGTCTTTCGTCCATCTTGTTTACGTTCGATTTCGGCGCCGAGCTGCAAAGCAGACGCCTCGATCAACATGCGTCCGAGCTCGGTGCTTTCAATATCAGGCTCAACTGGTTCGGATGTGTCCTCGACACGGATCAGAAAATGACCGTTGAGGCGTTTGACCAGCACGTGGATGTCGCCGCCGCCGTCCATGAGGCCCCGTCGAACTGCATCGCCGACCAGCTCATTGACGATCAGCGACAAAGGCGTGGCTTTGACAGCGGGCACGAGCAGCGGCGAAAGATCCCAAGACAGACGGATGTCGTTACGGCCAGTGGCATCGACAAGATCTGTCACCAATTCCTTTGTGAACTCTGAGATATCGAACTTCGACACGTCGTCGAGCGTGAACAGCTTTCGCTGAACTGTACTGAGGGCCTCTATTCGGTTGAGGACCGACATGAGTGTCTGCCTTTGCCGATAATCGGTGGTGATGCGTGCCTGCATTTTTACGATGGAAGCCATCGTCAGCAGGTTGTTCTTCACCCGATGATCGACCTCATGGACAAGCAGCGAGCGAGCCTCCAGCGCCGCCTGAAGGGTCGCGGTGTTTTTTGCCACCTCCGCCTCCGCCTCATGGCGCGCAGCCGCCAGGTCAGCTTCCCGGCTCTTGACCGTTGTGAAATCGAGCTGGGACGCAAAGAAATAGATGATTGTCCCTGCCTCGTCCCGGACGGGGCTGATGAATACCGCGTTCCAAAACGTAGTGCCGTCTTTTCGATAATTGAGGATATCGACAGCAACATCGTGGCCGGCCGCGATGCCCTCTCGGATCCTCGCTATCGTTGCTTTGTCAGTCTCTGGACCCTGCAGGAAACGGCAATTGCGCCCGATTATCTCGTCATCTCTGTAGCCCGTCAGCCTTCGGAAAGCCTCGTTGCAGAAGATGATCGGATTGTCGGACTGGTTCGGATCGGTGACGATCATTGGCATGCGGGTTGCCTTGAACGCGGCCGCAAATGGATCCTCGCTTACATGTCCGGCGACGAGACGGTCGCCGGCGTTGCGGGCATCGGTCCGATATTGATCCTTTTCTTGCATGGAGGTCCTGCTCGTTTGTCGGGCGACAAATGCTGCGACAAATGAATTGGTTCCCGTCCTTGTCACTGCAAAGAATTTAGCGTCGCCTTGATCTCGCAAATCACACCCGACGGATCATAGGTGATTGTCGATTTGCCGTTCAGCTCTGCGGCCAACAAGCGTTCTACAAGGCGAGATCCGAAACCCTTCCGTGTCGGGGCAACGACATTTGGTCCGCCCATCTCTCTCCAGACGAGGCGGAGATCTCCGGTCTCTTCAGCGTAGCACCAGCTGATGGCAATTCTGCCTGTCGGACTGGAGAGTGCACCGTATTTGGCAGCATTTGTGCCGAGTTCGTGCAGAGCGAGCGAGAGGGAGGCAACGACTTTTTGCGGCAGCAAGACGGGATCACCAGAAACATCAAACCGCTCTGAAGGATACGGAGCGATAGCCTGCTCTACCACAGCCTTGAGATCGGCACTCTGCCAATGCCCCTCTGCAAGAAGGTCGTGGGCATGTGCCATGGCCGAAAGGCGAGCCTCGAAAGCGGTAACCGCACCGCTGGCCTCAGCATCTTTTGCCAAGGTCTGACGGGCAATCGCCATGACCGTCGCAAAGACATTCTTCACCCGGTGGTGCAACTCGCCAATTAGCACTGCCTGAAGCCGATCCGCTTCCTTTTTCGCAGAAATATCGTGAGCGATCTTAGATGCGCCGATGATCCGGCCGACGCTGTCGTAGATTGGCGACACGCTGAGAAGAACATCGACGAGATGGCCATCTTTGTGACGGCGTCTGGTTTCGTAAGGCTCCACCGTCGATCCTGCCCTGACGCGGCTCAACAGCGTCGGCTCCTCGTCGATCCGATCAGCAGGCACAAGGATCAGTACAGACTGACCGATGATCTCGTCCGCCTTGTAACCGTAGAGCCTCTCCGCCGAGGCGTTCCAGGACGTGATAGTCATATCGAGATCGATGCCTAGGATGGCATCATTGGAAGATGCGATGATGGACGCCAGCTGGCGCTCGACCTCCTGCCCTTTTTTGCGTTCGCTTATATCGATCGAGACGACCGCAACCTGGCGAATCCTGCCGCTATCGTCTCGAAGCGGCGAGACGGTATTGTTCACCCAGACGAGACTGCCATCTTTTCGGACATATCGCTTTTCGAGGTCGAAGCTCTCACCGGTCTGTACAAGCCGCTGGTACAATTGGGTCTGCTCGGGCATATCGTCAGCGTAGGTGATGTCGCGGATGTTTTTGCCGAGCAGCTCCTGCTCCTCGTAGCCGACGATCTCGCAAAACCGATTGTTGACGTGCAGGATCTCGCCAGTGAGGCTCGCCTGGCCGATGCCGGCCGCCGACTGCGATATTACCGCCCGCAGGCGTTCTTCGCTTGCCTGGAGCGCTCGATCGGCGCGAACCCGGTCCGTCGTCTCGTTGACGATGCAGAAGACCCCGCGAACGATCCCGTTTTCATCGCGGATAGGCGAATAAGAAATGTCAAAATAGACAGTCTCCGGGTAACCGTGCCGCTCGATATAAAATGGGCGGTCCTTGGCGGCGACTGTCTCGCCTCTATCCAAGACCTGGCGCAGGAGCGGTTCGAGGTCGTCCCATAGCTCGCTCCAGTTTTCTCGTGCCGGGCGACCGAAAGCCTTCGGGTGCCGTTGTCCGATCGACGGTGCATAGGGTGCGTTGTACAGGGCGACGAAGTCCGGCCCCCAGAACAAAACGATCTGCGCCATGGAAGGCAGCATAATGTCGACAGCGGATCTCAGGCACGGAGGCCAAACCGAAGGCGGGCCAAGCATGGACTGGTCCCAGTCTCCCCGCTCAAGCATTCGAGAAATTTCGTCTTGCCCCGAGAAAATTTTCCCCGTTTCGTTCTGCATCGGCGCCCACTCTAAATCGTTGCGACGTCGCAAACGTTCGTCCCAGTGCTCAATGTATAGCGTGAGATGGTCGCAGCAAGGTCTTTTCGCAATGAAATCAGCTTAGTGGCCGCCCTAATTTCAGGAGAGCGATCAACGATCGCCAACTTGGGGCGATGACGCCCGGCGCGTGAAAATCACGGCGATAGACATTCCTCGCAGATCCCGTAACAGTCTTCCTCGGTCGATGCGGGCCCTCCGCAACAGGCGCATGAGGGAATCGCCGGATCAGCCGAAAGGGTCTCCGGCGGCGGCAGAATCTCAATCTCGGCGTCTTCGAAGAGGCGTAGGGTGTCTTCTTCCATCTCGATGCTCCAGGTCGAGGATATGACTCGAGATAGTTACGCCGGCGGCGATCTCAAGATGACAACCTTGATATGCCCTCTTCGAAGTTCCCTGGTGTTGATGCTGCGAAAACGCCTGTCGGAACTACCGCGTTTTCCTTGTTGATCCCGAGCAACGCCAAACCCATCTACGCTGGATGCCGAAACAGAAGATCATCATCGCTCCCGCGCTCATGGAGACCTGGACACTGTCGCCCGCCGCCACTTTCGGCTCCTTTGTCCGCGCCAAAGGTATTCTTCTGGAAGTCCGGGCTCGTCTGCCCGTGGCCGTTCGGAAATCTCTCGAAGTAAGCGGCATGTCTCTCGTTCTTGGGATGGCGGAAGACAGCGAGCACGAGTTCGCCTCGACGTCAGCAGCCGTCACCTGGGCGCTGGAGGGGATCGAAAACCTCCCGGTCATTCCGCGCGAAATCCAAGACATACTTGGTATCTCCGCAAGCGAGCGGCATCGCTGGCTGAAGGACGGCCGCCTTCCGAGCGCCGGAACACGCACTGTTCGACTGAGCGGCCGCGCAAGGCAGATCACCTTCCATGTGTTCGATCCCCGTGTTGTGGAGGATCTGCTTGACCGGGCCGTCGTCGATGAATGGCGTGAAGAGGATATCGCCGCGAGAGCGGAGAATAGAAGGCAGGCCGCCTACCGGGCGAAGATTACCCGTTCGCTCAAGAAGGCGGTGAAGAAGCCAAAGACGGCCGAGAGCCTGTCTGATGCCGAGGCCAGCGATTTGCCTGGTTGGCAAGAGTTCGACGCCGATGGTCTGCTTCAGTAGCTGGAGCCCGATTCCGTCGGCGACAGCAGCGCGTCCTCGGTCACATCACGATTCCACTACAAGAGCCCGCCCTTACCCCGCAGGCTGAAATGCCATACCAACGCAAGAGCCGTTCGATCCCCTCAATGCACGTCGCCGCCGCAGAAACATCACCGGCTCAATTGGTGTAGTCCAGATAGCCTTCCGTTCCTTGTGTAAACCATGTTTGGGGGTCATCCTGTGCCAGCGGCAGACCTTCAGCCACGCGTCTTGGAAAATCCGGGTTTGCAATAAACGGTCGGCCAAAGGCCACCGCGTCACCTATTCCGGCATCAAGCTCTGCTTGGGCACGGGTCGCGTCAAAATCCGAGTTCAGGATCAACGGCCCCTTGAATGCCGGCCGCAGATACCGCGCCAGTGGATCGATCTCTCCGACGCCGAATGTCCCATCGACCGGCGGCTCCCTCAATTCGACATGGGCGATGCCAATTTCGGAGAGTGTCTCAAGGGCCTTCGTGAAGAGCGGGAGCGGGTCGCTATCCCGTACCCCTTGTGTTTCGCCATTCGGGGAGAGGCGCACGCCCACTCGACCGGCGCCGATTGCCAGACATCTCGATCTCCATTTGGCGCCTTTTCTGGCGCGATGGAGAGAAGGTAGACCGGGTAATCGATCTTGATAATCAGGCTCGAATTCGCTTTACTCCTTCCATGGTGGAACGAATTCAATTCGACAGACTAACCGGTGTTATCGCGTTTGCGCGGACAGCTTCGCTTGGCAGTTTTGCGGCAGCGGCGCGATCATTGGCCGTGTCGCCGTCGGCAGTCAGCAAAAGCGTCCAGAGGCTCGAACAGCAGTTCGGCATAAGCCTGTTCACACGAACGACCCGATCCCTCACGCTAACCCCGGAGGGACGGGATCTCCATGAGAGAGCATTGCGCTTGTTGCGGGAAGCCGAGGACATCGAACAGGCCGCTGTTGCCGCACGCGCGGAACCGTCGGGCTTCATGAAGGTGACGGCGCCGCTCCCGATCGGAGTCCATCTGATCGCGCCGGCATTACCCGCGTTCAGGCAAAGATATCCTAAGGTGATCGTCGATCTTCGTCTTGGAGACCGGTTCACCGATCTGGTCGAGGAAGGAATTGATGTCGCCATCCGGGTCGGAGAGCCGGCAGACTCCCGGCTAGTCGCCAAGAAGCTGGCGCCGAATAGGATCTGCGCGTTCGCGTCACCCGCTTACCTTGCCGCTCGCGGCGTACCGCAAAAGCCAGAGGACCTCATCGACCACGACTGCGTGAACTTCCGCTATCAAAGCAGCGGCCAAACCCTGCGTTGGCCCTTCAAGATCGGTGACAAGGTTCTTGAGATCATTCCGAATGCGGTCACCATCCTGGACAACAGTGATGCTGTTGCATCTGTGGTTGCCGCCGGTGGCGGGATCGGCATTTCTCCTACATATATTGCGGCACCGTTTTTGGAAAACGGCAGGCTCGTGCCGATCCTGAAAGAGTTTTCCGTCGACCGCAGCCATATCAGTGCCTACTGGTCCGAAAGCCGGCGCAGCAATCCAAACGTCAAGGCATTCGTTGCCTTTCTGGCGGAGATCTTCCCAAACCCGACGCCTTGGGACGTGCGCTTTAAAGAAGCTGAATAAGGGAAGTGGCAGCGGACTTGGTTGCAATGCTCTTGAAGGAATCAGAACCAGCGACCCGCTGTTCAGCACTACCAAACTATTGAAAAATCTTGCTCCCGCTTGTCCACGAGCGGATCAAAGCGATTTGGGTTCAACGAGAGGAATACCATCCACTGCGTTGCGGACAGCGCTGCTCGCGTCTAAGGTGCAACCACATCCCCTCTCACACGAAAGCCGCACGTGACCACCTCCATTGTTCTCGGCAAAGACCTTCCGCCCCTGCCCATGGATTTGCTCACGGCGAGAGATCATGGCGAAGTGTTGTTCATTGTCGGCGCCGGAGCCTCTTACCCGGCCCCCTCCTCACTTCCGGATTTCGGCGGTTTGGTCGCAGACATCTACGCGGAAGTAGATCCCGCGATGAGCGGACCACTCGCGGCCGTGCAGAAGAAGGGCGGCCCTAGCTGGGACACCGTGCCGGATCTTCTAACCCACCAACAGCGCACGGAGCTAAAGTTTTTTGCGCAACACGAATATGATGTTGTTCTTGGCATGCTGGAGCGTCGCATTGATGGCGACCCGAGCAAAGCCAGTACGCTTCGGCGGGCAGCGCAGACGGTGCTAGACCGGACGGTCGAGCCTAACCCCCTGCACTCGGCCCTCGTGCGTCTTGGTCAACGCTTCGGCCAGACGCTGCTAGTGACGACCAACTTCGATCGTCTTCTTAGCATAGCCGCTAGACGCGAAAGATATTCGGATTCCGCCTTTGCCCTCGGTGAGATTCCAAATCCCAGCCGAAACACTGAATTTGCAGGAATTCTGCACGTCCACGGAATGCTGCCGCTCAAATCGCAAAGGGGCTCGGCGCTGATACTCACGGACCAGGACTTTGGCGACGCATATCTCAGGCGCCATATCGTCACATCCTTTCTCTACGACGCAGCCCGCATCTTTCACCTAGTTCTAGTCGGCTACAGCGCCAATGACTCCCCCGTGCGCTACCTACTGAACGCTATTGCCGCCGACGAGAGGCACTTCAATGACCTCAAGCCTCGTTACGCGTTCGTCGGTTGCGCACCGGGAGATGACCGCACGGCGATCGAATGGCAGTCGCGCGGTATTACGCCGATACCCTACGATCGAGCCAATAAACATAAGGCGTTGACTGAGGTATTGTCACGGTGGTCGGAGATCATCCCGGACAAGCGCAACACGGCGCGCGTGCAAACCTATCTGAAAACCGTCGCCAAGCTGGATCCTGATGGGCCAGACGGGGTCGCAGCCCAATCCTTCCTTCGATACTATATCAGCCGGTGCAACCCAAGCGAACAAGCAGAACTCGCGCGGCTCCTTGCCTCCTGCAAGGCATCACCGAAATGGCTCACGACGATGAACCAGGTGGTTCGCGATGCGCCGAGGAGACGTTAGGTGAGAGCACCGCGATTGTCGGATAACGATGCAATCATCGCGCAGAACACGCGCGTGTTTGCGATGGAACGTCTCGAAGACCGCGAATTCCTCGAATGGGCGCTCGCGTTGCGGTACGATCAGCTGGCGGAACGCGCTGCCCTCAAGGACCTTCTCGAGTTCCGCGTCGCAGATGTTGCAGAACCATACAGGCAGGCTTGGGTTTACCTACTCGAGTATTGGGACGATTCAACGACTGACGGTGCATATGATCGGCTGCTTCTTAAACGAGAACTGAAATCAGGCGCCTCTCCATCTCAAATAATCAAGCTCATTGCCGAAGCTGTTCGGCCGCGGATAAAAGTCCAGAGCGGCCAAAAATACGAAGCGTTCGGCCGCAAGCGCGCAAAGCATCCCAAAACCGTAGGAGATATCTTCTGGGTTTCGATTGATGGCGGGGAGCGGCTTACCCCCGAAGAGATTGGTTTGGCGGAGATCAACGACCGCGACTTTCTCTTCGAGCTGGCGACCGCGCTAAACGCTGTTCTGCTCACTGGGCTTAACCAAGCGCGGCGGATCGGGATGATTGCTAGCGATGCGGACTCGACGGTCTGGCTCGTTCATCGCGTCTATTTCGTGCCCGCGGGTCAGTTTGCTGAAGGAGGAGGAGAACCGGACCGCTACGGCAAAGGGTTTGCACCGACCACAAAGCTGCTTTACGCGGTTTTCGAACGCTTGGGCGAGATTGATCGTCCAGCTGCACTGCGGGTAATGACAGTCTGGGATGCCGATCGCTGGAAATTGTACAAGCGGCTTTGGGCAGCTGCTGCCCGAGATGAAGCCCTCGTCAGCGCCACCGAGGTCGGTCGATTCCTGGCTTCCTTGGACGATATTGAGTTCTGGTGGACGGATGCGTTTCCCGAGTTTGCGGAACTCCGTGCAGTCCGATGGTCTTCGCTTCCCGATGATGTGGTTGCGCCAATCGAGCGGCGGCTCGTCAATGGCGAACCGATTGCAAGACTGAAAAAGAGAATGGGAAAAGACAACGCCCAAAGAGCGGTTGCGCGCAGGAGCGTCACCGAATTGCAGCGAATTAAGGCTGGGGGTGGTCATCTTTCGATACCGACTGAAGCATGGCTAGCGAAGACTCTTCTTCAGCACCCCCGAGAAGGTGACGTGGCCTCCGTCACCGACGGCTTCAATCCTGGCGTTAGAACACTAATCGACGATCGAAGCGGCGATCCAACCTTTGGAGATGTTCCTTCTGCAAAACTTATTGACGAACTTGCGCGTCATCTGAGTGACGAAGGATGGGAAGGCAAAAGCCGCGCCGCTTCAGACTTCATTGGACGGAATCCTGATCTGATTCTTGATCTTCTTGCCGAAGCGCCGAAGTCGCTGGCTCGTGAAAAGGTGTGGCAGGCCTTCGGCTATGGTTTCAGGCCCTCCGATCTGAATGTTACGATCGACACGACAAGCCCTGAAGATAAAGAGCTGATCCCCGTGGCCCTCAAAGCCTGTATCGAGATTGCCCGTCTAGACGAGGCGACGATCGAAAACGCGCTCCAGGGACTCTCGTCCTGGATGTCGATCTGGGCCCGGCTATTGAGTGGCGAGGACGATCTCATCCGGGCTTGGTTGGCTCTTTGGCCCATCGCAGTTAAAAAGACGAACCAAAACGCCGAAAGGAATGTTCCCCTGCGAGACCGCAGCTACTCTAGCGCTGTCGGCAATCTCGTTTCTGCTTTTATGCAAGCGTGCCCGAGCTTCAAGAAAGACACGAAACCGCTATCTGACTCACCATGGCGCGACGCGTTGGCCGGCATCGAACAGACGGAAGGCGAAGCGAAGCTACAGGCACAATATCAGTTGCTCAGCAGCTTCAATTACTACTGGGCGGCCGACGAAGTTTGGTCACGAGTGAACCTCCTTGAGCCTCTGATCTCGGCCGCTGGTGCGAGTATCGAACTCTGGCATGGTTTCGTCCACAGTCGCTTCCTGCCTCCGAAAAGCGTCCTGGAAGAGTTGGGACCGCACATGATCGCCGCGGCGGCAGGAGACGAATTGCTGGACGAAGCTCGGGGCTCGCTCAGCCAGCGGGTGGTGTTTTCGACGATCATTGATATGCGCGACGGCCAGAAGCTGACAATTCCCTCTCACCTGACGCAGCAGATGCTGCGTATCGGGGGAGATCCGGTACGAACCCGTGCGCTCGATGCGATGAAAAATTATCTCAAAGACGACAAGGCAGAGCCAAAGGATCCCGGTGAAAAGTTTGGGATAGTCAAGAAGCTCTTTCAGGAAGTTTGGCCAAAGGAATTGACGCTCTCATCTCCGACATTGTCGGACGCTTTCGCCGATTTCCCGGCGGCAGCCGGCGACAACTACGCTGAGGCCACCGAACTCATCCTGCCGTATCTTACACCATTTCAGTGTTGGTCGCTCTGGGATTACGGGATACTTGACCGCAGTGCTGATGAGCGAACAATCACGGGTGTAGATTCCGCGAGAGATGCGAGCGCTTTGCTATCAGTACTGGATAAAACGGTTGGTGCTGAGGATGGCGCAATTATCCCGAATGGACTCGATAAAGCCCTAAAGCATATCGCTTCGAAGAGCCCGCGTCTTGAGTCGGATATTCGGTTCCAAAGGTTGCTAACTCTATCCCGCCGGTAGATATTGGAAACGTTCGCGTCCGAACCAGAGATCTGGTGGCGACGGGTTGCAAACGGCTGCAACGCGGCGCGAGACGTCGGATCACATTTCTATCCAGAGGTGGTCAATCCTAATCGGCTGAAGGCCTGATCGACGAACGTGCTTCGACTGCAATGCAGACACACGTTCAGGGTCATAACTCTGGATCAACGCGAGTTTATCGTCTGCGGACCATCCGACCGTCGGCTCAGCGACGATGGCATCAATCCAAGCATCTATTTGCCGAACCCAGTGATGGACATCGCCTTCTTGAATGTAGCCTATCATTGCCGCCCGTGAGTGAGCTGCGCCGTGGTGACCCGCCTTGAAGCGTTGGACTCCGCCAGTGGAAGTGTACTGGCTGATCAGGTACTCGCGCTCATCACGATCGACGCCTGGTGGAGTTGGCAGCCGCTTGCACTCAATTGGAAGGAGCGTCTGATATTCGTTGTACTCACGCCCCGCTAACCAGATGATCTGGCCTCGCGGCGCGGCGACCAGATCAACCGCGCGTCTCGCATCAGTGTCGTCTGGCTCTTCACGGCGGAACTGAAGAATATCCCAGCCTGGAGAATGACGGGTCAGGCTGTTCAGTCTTGCGCACAGTTGTGCCGTCAATCGGGTCTCACCATGAACGGTTTCCCGCGCAGGATCATCTCGCCAGGCGGGTAATGCGGCAGCGATGAACTCAAGAAGGGACGAAAGCCACTCGCCGGTAACCTGAACGTCGGCATTAAGAGCGCCGGCTTGGCTTGAATACTCCCCGTTTTCGGCCAGCATATCAGAAACCTTGAGCCCTTAAATCGGCGAGCATATCGTCAGCGTCGCGCAACGCTACAGAACGTGTCCAAAACCGGTGACGGTCCGGCTTCAAAAGGAAGACGAAGTTGCGATCATAGAGCCTCATCACCCTCGCAATCGTAAGCCCGGACTGCCGGCGCTCATGCAATAACTTATCCAGCTTCAGATGAAGCTCTTCCGCGCCCGACCAATCGACGGCACCATCGCCGAAAGCATAGGCTTTGCAGATAGCTCCAGCCCAGTGATAGCTATGCAACGACCGCAGTGGATTGCGCCGATAGACGGCATTTACTTGCCCTGCCAAAATCTTATCGAACGAAACAAGGGCCTGCTCCGGAGCCCTGCGCATCAGGGCGGCGTCTGTCCCGCGACGAATGAAATCGCGCTGAAACTCAACGATATCCTCGGCAATGATCCGCTCATTTTCGCTTAGATCAAGGTCGTGATCAGCGGGATAGGGGAGAGACAGTATATCCGCGCTCAAAATCGCCGTGGCTCGCTGGACGAACAAGCTTGCACTCACGCCTGCAACGTAAGCTTTCAACACGACACGCTCTTTCTGTAGCCACGACTCGATCGCCTTCAGTTGGGACAAGTCGTTTCGGCCAGAAGCTATGCCGACGATACGATGCTTGTACGCGAGGTAATGACCTTCCCAAAGCCCGTGATGAAGGTCTTCGTTTTCTTTGATCAAGAGATAAGGCGGCGTAAATCTTCGCGCGGTTTTGGTATCCTTGATTGGCCGATCGGGAACACTGACGATTGCCTCAGTGTCAATACCGTCCTCCGAGAGGGCCTCCGTCGGCAGGAGGGGTTTTCCCACCAAGTGATCAGCCGGCCTCGAGATCCCTTTCAGACCAGCAATGTAACCTTCACCGAAGTCCCATCCATGTTCAACTGCATAGTCGCGCAGCGTGGGGAACTTCCGCAACCGTTCAATCAAGACTCTCACGCGACTTCCGCCTAGCAGATTTGCGCGCCAGACATCGCCAGATGCACCGATGTCCGCATTCCTCAGCCAATGAAGATCGTAGTAATCAATATCAAAGCCCTGTTCAGCGGTGGCTCTGCCGTTACGGCGAAACACAGCATGTAGCAGCTTGCCGTCAGGGGTCGCCTCTTGCGCTTCAGCTAAAACCACAACGATTTTCGGATCCGCCTCGCCTTTTTTGAACAGTCCTCGAACCGAAACGAAATCCAGAATTTCTCGTACACGCCAATTCGCGAAAAAGCGTTTTCGGAACGAAGAAACGTTTTGATTGTAAAGAAATCCTGCTGGCTCAATCATCGCCAAGATGCCGCCGGGCCGCAAAGAAACCATCGCCTCATGCAGGAAAAGGTAGGCAAGTTGATTGTCAGCTAGAGCGCCGTATTGTTCACTGTAACGCTTGTACGCGCGCTTCGCACCGTCAGTGGTTAGAGAAGACTCAAACGGAGGGTTGCCAACAATTACGGCTACGTGGTCTGTGAGGAGACCTTTCTCTCGGGCCTCGAAGAAACAGCTTCCATGCAATGAGACACCGTTCAATTGCGGAAAAAGCTTGATGCTTGCTCGGATCTCCTCGGGGTCAAGCGCGTCGCATAAGCTCAGGCATAGGCTGAACGCAGCGAGCTCGACCGCGCCATCTTCTAAATCGATACCGTGTATACGAAGCAACAATTGTCGGAGTGTACCGACGTCTGGCTTTCTCCAGCCGTGGCGCGATCGCCAATGAAGGACAAGCCTCTTATATGCTTCGACGAGAAAAACACCCGAGCCACATGCCGGATCGAGCAACACGCCGTCGCTCGCCATGAGCTCATCCAACCTATCCCAGCTGAGTGCCTCTTCAAGCATAAGCCGAACGAGTGCTGGCGGGGTGTATATAGAACTCGCGGCGTCTTTGACGAAGAGCTGATAGATATTGCTTATAAGCTCGACGGGTAGGTCTCGAAACGAATAGAGCCGCCAAAAATTGCCTTGCCCGTTCTCATCCTCGTATCCTTGCACAAGCTTCGCATAACGAGATAAGTCCACGCTTCTCTGCAGCGCAACGCGCTCCTCGTCCTGCAGTCGGAAGACATGTCCGTTAAACCGCGCCTCCAGCATCTCCAAGAGCTTTATTAAGGCCGGAGCGTCAGCCAGCACCTGAAAGAAATGCTCCGCGCCAGGAAGCACTTTCCCGAAATCATCGGGAAGCAAGACCGACCGTTCCTCCAAATATGCGATCAACAAGGTAAGGATAAGCAGCCGGCGGCGCAGCTGTGCATCGAGGAGATGGCTATCTGTGAGCTGACCAGCCAGCACCCGTACTCCAGCCACTAGCTTGCGATGTGCTGACTTTGTGGCCGAGAGCATTAACTCGCAAGCGTCAGGATCGTCCCAGATGGCGCCGTTGCGAATCCGTTTCGCATCCCACCAGATTTCCGCCGCGGTGATATCGGCACCCAACTGGAGCGTTCGGATAGGATTGCAAACGGGGACATCGTTCGGCCCCAAGAAGTCCGGCGCATGCGCGCACCTGAACAGCTGGATCACTCCAGGTCCAACCCGATACAGCAGTGGAACGCCCCCCCAGCTCCAAAGACGCTTATGGAGCTCGGCGAATTGCTTTTCGTCAGGATGATCTTTTGCGTCGAATATTAATGCTTGAGCGATAGGAGGACGGCCGTTTCGCTGCGCTTCGAAAAACACGGCCCGAGCACCGTAGCTGCGAGCACGCTCGATTACTGCGACGACCTCTGGCAGGTGACTCGTCGCGTCAAAGTCTCTGACAGCGACCAACCCATCAACGGGAGGGAGAGTGTTGTTTTCACCGATGGCAAAAGCCACTCAGCCGACTTTGCAGCGGCTGCATCAGCGACCGGCGTCATGACCGCACCAAAAGTACGTCGCTGCGCGGTGTTTGGCGAAGACGATCAAGCACCTTTGCGCCTCATCTTGACCAGCTCGAACCCTTCTTTCAGGAGGTCCGTCATCGTTATTCCATGAGCAACGGCAAAGCCCTTGAACTCACGTTTGAAATCGTCGCTTACTTTGAAATTGAGAGACTTGCTATCCGCGTCAGCCACGTCGCGAACGTTATCTTTGTCTGCCTGAGCCAATCTTGAAACCTCATGCAAAGAGTTCGCGCAGTCATCGGATTAGATCAATATAATGATTTCCAGCTTTCCGACAAGCTGGATTTATTGAATTATGGAAAGGATGAAATAAAGATTTCTTTAGTGCGTGAACCATTGCCATTTTAGGTCACAAACAAAGCCAATTTCATATTGGCCCCTCGATAGGGCCATCAAACGATCCCCCATGCCCGAAACCTCCCCCTCCCCGTCATCTCCCTGAGGCCGAGCTCCATCACGATCCGCCGCGCCGCCTGCGGCGTCACATCCAGCGTCTTCGCCACAATCCCGGCCGACACCAGTGGTTTTGCCATCACCAGCTCGACCAGCTCCGGCAATTTTGACGACGTTCGTCTTCCCGACAATTTCCGTTCCATCAGCTGCCGAGCCAAGGCGAGTCGGTCATGTTCCTTCATGCCGATCTCGGCGCCCGCCAAAAGCCCGTGGGCGATGGCGAGCAGCCTTGTCTCTCGGTCGCGATGGCGGCGCCGATCGACGGGAATGGTTTTCAGGCCAAGATTGATGGCGGCGAGATTAGAGCCGCTGGTGATGCCGGCTTCCCGAAGGATCGACGCAGACAACAGGCGGCCGAGCCAGGGCGCGTGCTGAAGCACGGACAGTTCGTTCCAGGCATCGAGGGCGACGATGGCCTGCAATATCGCCGGCATGGTTTCGGCCTGGCGCAATACGCCGCGCCATTCGTTGAGCCGGGCGTCCTCGTCCCAATCGAGATCGTAAATCATCGGATCTTTGTCTTGAACGCTTCCACGGCCAGGCCGCTTGGCGTCCTCGATCGCGGCCTCCGATCGGGCGAGCACCGCATCGATGGCGGCATAGTCGACACCGGGCAGATCTTTGGCGTCATCACCATCATCCCCCTCCCCTTCCGTGCGCTCTGGAACTGCGCGCCGGATGATGTCGGCCTTCGGCGCATCGTTAGGGACGACCGATGTGATTTCCGATGTCTGCCGGAGCGTCCGCAAACCGTCAGGCGATAGGGCCCACTTTGGTGTCTGGCCAGAAATGCGCCGGCGGGTGCGAAGAACGTCGCGGGCGATGGTGAGTTCGTGGGTCGGCGTGCGGATATCGCGGGTGGCGTCATGGAGGACGAGGTCTTCGAGATGGACGAGCTCGCCGTCGATCCACAGCGAGGCGCAGGCATCGGCGAAGTTTTGG
The DNA here is from genome assembly GCF_012275435.1 of Rhizobium sp. SG741. Lineage (NCBI taxonomy): Bacteria > Pseudomonadati > Pseudomonadota > Alphaproteobacteria > Hyphomicrobiales > Rhizobiaceae > Rhizobium > Rhizobium sp. SG741. The sequence goes on along the minus strand of NZ_JAAZQP010000012.1, from coordinate 11,721 downwards.
CGTTCGACCCATCCCTGACCGACCGGCGAGCGGGCAATCCGCTCGTCGAGACGGGTGAGAGCGACTGTGGCTTTTACCTTGCTATTTCAATTTAGAAAATGTCACGCCTCTGTTAAGTTTAGCCGGTAAATACGACGCGATTTTCCGCTAACGACTTCAGCGAGAGTTGCCGTTTGCCAAAGCAATTGCGCGATCGAGCAACCAAGGCGGCCCCGACGGTCACGGACGAACAATGGTCGGCAGCGCGACGTGCCGCCCGTGAATTGGATAAGGTTCTCGATGATGGTGGTCCAAGGCAAAAAGCTATCGCCCGGGCCGCGGCCGAGCTGCGCCTGACCACCCGACAAGTCTACAATCTGCTCGCACGCTATCGCGTTGCCCGTACAGTGACGGCGTTGCTGCCACGCACCGCCGAGACCCGGCGCATGCGGCTTCCGGCCGAAGTGGAGGCGATCATCAGCGCAACGTTGCGCGAGCAATGGCTGGTACTGGAGGCGCCGCCTCTTGCGCCCGTCGTTGCCGAAATCCGTGCCCGCTGCGAAGAAGCCGGCCTGGTCCTGCCGTCTTACGTTTCCGTCGCCCGGCGAATTCCGGCATTGTTCGGACCCGAAGAAATCGCCAGGAAGCGATCGGCCAACCCAAAGCACCTGCTGCGCCTGAAACCTCGGCCGGGTTACATCCACGCAGCGCACCCGCTGGACGTCTGTCAAATCGACCATACGCCGGCCGATATCAATTTCGTGGAGGTCATCGACACAAGCGGGGTGTTTGTCGGTCGTCCCTATCTGACGATCGTCACGGACGTCGCGACACGATCGATCCTCGGCTTCTGCCTAACGCTGGAAAAGCCGTCGGTCCTGTCTGTCGCGCTTTGCCTCGCCCATGCCATGTGCCCGAAGGAGGCTTGGCTTGCCGCACGGAACTTTGATCACCCATGGCCGACGTTCGGTCGGCCGCGGCTGCTCGTCACGGACTCGGCAAAAGAATTCAAGGGGCACGCGTTCCAACGCGGCTGCGACGACTATGGCATCCGGATCCGCTACCGTGATCGCGGCCGGGTACATCAGGGCGGCGTGGTCGAACGCCTTCTGGGCAAGCTCAACGCGGTTCTCACCACCTATCCGGGGTCGTCCGGCCGATCGGTGGCCGATCGTGACGGGTACCCTGCCGGGCAGCACGCCCGACTGAGTTTTACGGATCTGGAGCGTTGCGTCGCTCTGGCCGTAATCGATCACAATCTTCAGGAAAATTCCAAGACGCTGAAGGTGCCGATCATGGAATGGCGGCAGAACAGCAAGAACTTGCCGCGCTTCGATGACGACCCGCAACGTGTGTTGTTGTCGTTTCTGCCGGGAACGGAGAGACAATTGTCCCCGCAGGGCATCAGCATGTTCGCCCTGGACTATTATGCACCTTGGCTTGGCGTTCTCGTTCCGCAGCGCGACCGGCTTGGAAAACTGGAGATCCGATACGATCCCCGCGACATCAGCCATGTCTACGTCCGAGACCCGGAAACCCGGCAATATCGGTCTGTCGAGCGGCGTGATGGTCGACTGACGTCGCTGACGCTGTGGGAGTTTGAGGCGGAGCGCGCCCGTCGGCGCGCGGCAAACCAGCGCTCGAGCGTCCAACAGGTGGCGTTTCGCCGGGAAATCGCCGGCATTGCGACGGCCGCAAAACCTTCGAAGAGCCAACTTCGCGATGCCGTTCGCAGCGCACATGCCGCTGCGGCGGTAAAGCCCCATTCAGCCATGCAGCCGCAAGGACCGGCGTCGGATGGCCATCCTGTCCGGCCGAAACGCATCCTGCCGATCGAGGATTGGTGACCAGTCATGGCGGACCATCTCATCGAGCATGCGCGCTCCTATCTGGATCGTGACCTGGAAGAACGCGTCGGCTATGTCCGTGCTTCGCGATGGATCGGACATCAGGTGGCGCAACACGCTCATCGGCGGCTGGAGGACTTGCTATCGCGACCACCATCGTTGCGCACGCAGGGTCTGATGCTGGTCGGACCGTACGCCAATGGCAAGACGATGATTGCCGAGCGGTTCGCTGTCGAACATTTGAGGCGCTCGCCCGAACAAAGAATATGGATGATCCAGACTCGCGAGGGCGCTGGGCTCGGACACTTTTACGGCAGCATTCTCCAAGCGTTGCGAGCCCCTGGCGGCGACTTTCACAACGTCGGGCGCAAGGCCGAGCAACTCGATCACCTGCTGGCCACCCTCAAACCGAGGATGCTGATTTTCGACGAGTTCCACAATGTGCTGCGCGGACGCACGCGCGACGTCGAGGCCGTCTTTGCCTTCCTGCGGCGGATCGGGCGCCAGTACGATATATCCCCGGTGCTAATCGGCGAGGTGGCCGTCTACGACTTCATCAATGCCACCAGCGAGATGGCAAGCCGGTTTGACTTTTGCGCCGTTCCGCGGTGGCAATATGGCGAAGAATATCTCATGCTCCTCGACAGCCTGGAAGCGGCCTTGCCTCTGATGCAGGTTTCGGATTTGTCCAGTGAGCGCTTGGCGCGACGCATATTCAACCTGTCGGAAGGATTGATCGGCGAGACGGTCACCATCGTCACGAAGGCGGTGATCGCCGCGATAAGCTCGGGAGCGGAACGTGTTACCAAGGCCGGCCTCGACGAACTCCGCTATGTCCCGATCTCGCAGCGGCGCAATGCCGCGCTGCGCGAGAGCCTGCTATGACAACCTTCGAAGGCGGGCCGACGATCGCCATCCGCGCGCGCTACGATGAACTCGTTTCGGACCGATGGCCGGTCGTCGTCCGACCTCAGCCCGGCGAGTTGCTCTCGAGTTGGGTGCATCGGCTCGCATTCGCGAACGGCATTGCCCCTCGGCCATTTGGTCGTGTGCTCGGCTTCAGCGCCGGGATGTGGTCTCCTTCCCTCGACATGAATTTCCAGACCGACGCCGTCAACATCCTCAGCGCGCACACCGGTATCTCCCTGCCGAAACTTTTCACGATGTCCCTGAAGGGATCGCCGCTGAAGCGCCTGCTCCTTCCCCTTCGCGATGATGGACGCCGCCGCAGTTCGGCTTGGCTGCAACTCTGCCCACAATGTCTGGCGGAGGACCCCCAGCCGTATTTTCGCCGGCAATGGCGCTTGTCGACGAGGATCTCTTGCCCGCATCACCGATGTGGATTGCGTGATCGATGCCCGTCCTGTCGCAGTCGCATTGCGGCTTTCAACCAGGTTGAGCTCGTTCCACAGCATTTTTGTGTCACCTGTGGGTACGATCTGCGACAGGCTTCGAAGGTTTCTGTCAGTCCATCCGTGCGGTCGCTGGACCAATGCATTCACGATATCTGCAGGCTGGAGGCGATCACCGGTGCGGTGCCCAGTAATTCCCTTATCCGGCGCCTGCTCGCCATTCCGGACATTTGCAGCCAATATCCGGCGGCATCTCTCGTCAGCCTGTCCACGTCAGCGCGCATTCGATGTTTCGTGCGCCTGGCGATGCGACCGAATGACTGGCTGATAGAGGATGACAATGCTGTGGTCGCGCTTTGGCGACGGTCCATCCTGTCGGCGGATGGACATGCTTCCTTGATCGGCCTGCTTGCGAACGCCCTTGAGCGCAAAGGGCTACGGCACCTTCCCACGAAACGCCCGCAGCCGACGACCGAGCTTTCCGGTTTGCTGACAGCCTACTTGAGTTTGATGGAAAACCCTCGGCCCCGGCCAGCTCGAACAGAACCGTCGATCTAGGATTTCCTTGGTACCTTAGCCGCAGCCGGCACTCTTTTCAGTCGAGAGTGCACGATTGAGCCCGGGCCTGCTCGTCGACGGCGCCGTTTGTCCCGCCGTTCATGGTAGCGAACGTTGGTTTCTCGCTGTCGCTCGCTGGCGATGATCGTCAGTCCGATGCTGATGGCTAGCCGTCCGGAGCCCGCACTATTCACTCGATAGAACGGGATTCCTCGTCCACATTGGCGTCGCCGCCTCGCGATGCGGCAACTTCTTCCTGCACGGCATCTACAGCGTGATCTTTTGCTATTTTTGGTGCGCCAACAAAACACGCCCGTCCCACTCAGCATTTGCTTGATCGGCAGCGCGTGACACGAGGCTGCCGCCCTCTAAAGATTGCGCTAGCGCCTGCCGCGGCGCGTTGAGGTCGGGTTGCGTCGAAACCAGAGTGATCAGCGAGAGGGGGTGATAGATACGCTCTTCCGTGACCGAGCCGATCCAAAGCGGTACGGTCTGTCCGTTTGTGACCCCCAGCCCGGTTGCCCACAGTCTAAGAACGAGACGCGAACTGGCCGCGGTTGTCGTGCCAGCAGATCGCACGAACGTGAGATACGGAAGACGGCCGCTTGCAAACAGAGGAACTACAGGAACAGTAGCAGCGTCGGTGGATGCAGTGAGCCATTTGAGGGCGGTCGCCGACGTCCAACCGATGGATGGCGCCCAACCATCTTGCTGCAAAATATTCTCCAAATCCTGCAGACTGCCCGCCCACTGGAACGTCAGCGGTTCCTCCACTTCGCCGGTGAGATCGATCCGCCGCTCAGGTAACGTCTGCCAACCTGTCGCCCACCAGTCGGCAACAGCCGTGATCTGTGTCGCGCTCTTGGCTGCATACCGTTCCACATCCGTCGCATGGCTTCGATAAACGTTGCCTCCGCCGGCAAGGAGAAGTGCTACGGACGCCGCAACAAGCAATGCTGGGGATCCTATTCGTTCGGCCGGACGCCGCAGATAAAAGAGGCCAAGCAGGATCAACCAAGCTGATCCGAATGCCGCCCCGCCGACCACGTCGGAAAACCAATGCGCACCGAGGTACAGACGGGAGAACGCGATCAGGAAGATCAGGGCCGCTGCGCCCAGGGCGACGGACAACTGCGGCGCGGGACGAAGCTCGCGGGCAATAAGAAATGCAAGAAAACCGTAGAGCACCATGTTCGTCGTGCTATGGCCGCTCGGGAAGGAAAATGCACTCCATCCGGAATAAAGCAGCTCATCTGGTCTGGCTCTGTGGAGTGTAACTTTGATGACGGTGTTGAGGGCCGACGCCCCTGCGACAGCAACCAGCCAAAAAACAGCCGTGCGCCATGCACGTTTCCACAGGAGCCATAGGAACACGATCGCCGTGACCGCCACTACGACTCTGGTGTCGCCAAGCTCTGTGATGCCGACCATGACCGCATCGCCGGCTGGCGTGCGAACCTCTTGCAGTGCATGGTAGATGGCGCTATCGGCGAGAACCAGCGGATCACCGTTGATCACGTCCTCCAGAACCCCGAAGAACAGCCACGCCACGCCGCCGAGGAGGGCAAGCATCAAGGCGAGGACCCGCGCTTCGGAACGTTCCGGGTCGAGCAGGCTGGCGATACTGCGGCTGAGCCATGTATCGCGGGTCTCAGCCCAGCTCCGCATCTCTGCGATGCCAACGTCCAGAAGCGGAACAGCGCGCCTCATTGTCCAGTGCACAAGACGCCACGTTACCCAGCCCGCTGCGAGCAGAATGATCAAAAGGATCGCCAGTGGTTTTGACGCTGCGCCGAGAGCGCCGAATGTGGCGCCGACGAGAACGCCCGGCAAAATGTGTGACGGCGCCCAGACAAGGGCCGACGCGATGTTGACGGCATAGAACCGTCTCACCGACATTCCAAGCATCCCAGCGAGAAGTGGGACGAAGGCGCGAACCCCCGGCGCAAAGCGGGCGATAAAGACACTCTTGTCGCCGTGCCGCTTGAAGAAGGCCTCGCTGCGCTCGATCAGTTCCGGGTACCTGTTCAATGGCCAGCGCCCAAGAATCTCGCGGTGGTATCGATGGCCAAGCCAGAAGGAGACACCATCCCCGACGATCGCGCCTACTGTCGCTGCGGCCAGCAAAGGCCACAGCACCAAGACACCACTCGGCACGAGAGCGCTGAGCGCCAGTATCACCGCCGTGCCTGGAACGATGACACCGATCATTGGGATCGACTCGGAGAGCGCAAGCAGGAACACTGCGAAATAGGCAATGTGCGAATGCGCGCTTAGCCAGTCGATTACCGATGAGACCAAGGACGCCATTGCCGTCGTCCTATAGGATGCTGGTGATCAGTCGGTCGGCCCTGGTGCCTTCCCGATACACCGCACGGACAATGAGCGCTGCGATAACCCCGGTCAGCGCGCCGCCGAGAACGTCGCTGGCATAGTGGGTGCCGATATAAATACGGGAGAAAGTGATTAGGCAGGCTACGGCAAGGAAAGCAAGTCCGGCTCGTCGCGAGCCATGAATGAGAAAGGCTGCCGCAATGGCGAAGGTCGCCGTTGCATGGTCGGAGGGGAACGAAAAGTCGGCGCTTCGTTCTATCAGCAGGTTGGTTATTCCGCCGTCATAGGGGCGGGCCCTGTGAATGAAGAGAAGAATGAGCTGGTTGATGCCGAGCCCCAGTAGAAACGAGAACCCGGCCGCGACGAGGACATGCCGTATGTGCGGTCTGTCGGGCCTCCGCCACCACTGAACGGCGACCGCCAGAACCATAAGCGGAACACCAACACTGGAGATCCAGATCATCAGAAGATCGAGAGCAGCGCTGCGTCCTGCCAGTCCGTTGGTCGCATGCGTTAAAGCGGCGTCGAGTTCATACATTGGCAGTCTCCAGTTTGACCCAAGCAGCCCAAGACGCGCTGCCTTTGTGATTTATTTGACGGGATTACACGCGGACGGCAGGTGCTCAAACATGGGTCCGATCTCCCAGCCGGACGCGGACGATGAACAAGCCGACGAGAGTCATCATGGTGAAAGCGGCTCCCGCAAGGAATGTGCCCCGCGGCCCCGTCATGTCCCAAAGAGCACCGGCGACGATGCTGGCTACGAGCAGTGCGACCCCTGTCACCAGGTTGAACACGCCGAAGGCGGTTCCCCGCAGCTCGGCGGGAGCGCTCTCGGCAATCAATGTTGCCAGCAGACCTTGGGTGAAACCCATATGAAGGCCCCAGAGCACGATACCCACCCCAACCCAAACGAGATCTGATGCGAAGGCGAGCGCGAGGTCGGCTCCGAGCAGAAGGACGAGCCCGGTTGCCAGAAGCGTCGTGCGATTGACGCGATCCGACAGCACGCCAATGGGATAGGCGGAAAGGAAATAGGCGAGGCTCATGACGACCAGGACAACGGGGATCACCGTTACCGAGAAGCCGATGGACTGTGCCCGCAAGATCAAAAGTGCTTCGCTGAAACGGGCGAGCGTGAAGACAGCCGCGACCGCGACCACCCACCAATAAGTCGCTCCCAATCCGCGCAGTTCATCGCGATGCAGCGGCATCCGGACACGACGCTGCTCCTTGGGCCGATCCGGCTCCTTGACCGCGATGACGATCAGACCAACGGAGAGGAACGCCGGGATAACCGCGCTCCAAAACACCGCCCGGAATTGGTCGGCTGTTAGCCACATCAAGCCAATGGCGAACAGCGGTCCGAGGAAGGCGCCGACCGTATCGAGGGATTGCCTAAGGCCAAAGCTGGCGCCACGCAGATCGGGTGGGGCGATGTCGGCGACGAGGGCGTCGCGTGGCGCCCCTCGAATGCCCTTGCCGACACGGTCGATGAACCGCGCGGCGATGAGCCATTCGATTGATGCAGCCAGCGGGAAAATGGGCTTGGTGAAGGCGGCCAAGCCATAGCCGATCGCCGCCAGCAGCTTGCGCTTGCCGAGCCAGTCACTGAGCGCACCGGAAAAGACCTTCGTGATTGAGGCGGTCGCCTCGGCAATACCTTCGATGATGCCGACGCTCAATACTGACGTCCCGAGCACTGTAACCATGTAGATGGGTAACAGAGCGTGGATCATCTCGGAGGATATATCCATGAGCATCGAGACGAACCCGAGGACCCAGATCCCCGTCGGGAGACCGGAACTGCGGATAAGCCAGCTGCCGGTGCTCGCCGTGGCTCGGTCAGGCCTGTCCAGTTGACCGCTCATTTACCGGTTCTCGTCATGAGCATCGAAGATCCTTTGCGCGTAGCCATCGAACGATACCTCGCAAGCGCTCGCTCGCCTCTGCCGCGAGCGTGGCCCCGTAAAAATCGAGCTTCTTGATCTTTTCCAGCCAGCCCTGGAGCTTCCTTAAATCGGTGTCTTCCTCTTCCAGTTCGGCATAAGTAAACTTGTTGATCGCGATCTCCTTTGCGATCTCGGCCTCGAAATCGGCGCACCGTCCCAGAAACTCCCGATACCGATCGTCGCGATCGGCTTTGAAGCGGGAGACCTTGTCCTCTTGCGCGCGGTCGAGGGCGATTGTCTCCAGGATAACGGATTCACCGCCCATTTTAGAAACATCGTTCTCGAGCATCTTCAGGCGTCGGACATGATCGTCGGTCTTCGGTAGCAAGCAGACCCCGTACTGGAGATAGACGGCGCCCATTCCCTTCAGCCGCCGTCAAAGCGCGATGCGTTTGGTCGCAGGATCCGGGGGCACTTTAACTCGGTATGGAGCGCGTCCACCTCTTTGGTCTAAGCTAAGCTTCCGCTGGAATATCCATGTCAGAGCCTGCAAGCCGACACAGGCGTATAGGGAAGCCCTTAGCTACCAATCGGGTATGCGCGATGCTCACAAAGGTCGAGAAGTACGGATCCGCCCCGATGACAACGGTACGGGGCCGCTTTAGAGTTCTTCTTCGGCAACAGTAAACGTCTCGCTTCGGCTGGCCTTTGCCCGTTCCCCATCCTCTTCGACGCCAACCAGTTCCTCGCCTTCATGCCCCATGCTCATGAAGACTACGATCGTGACGATCGCGGCGAGAAAGATTACACTTGTTATGACCGTGCCAAGACCGAGGCCGCCATATTGCGCAGGTTGAGACATCAGATCGCCGAACGAAGCACCCAGAGGCCTGGTCAGGATGTAGACCAGCCAGAAGCCGAGTATCGGGTCGAGACCGAGGAAGAAGTAGCCGATACTGAGCGAGATGATCATCATCCCGAACAGAACGCCGGTCGCCAGATAACCCAGCGCGAACTGCTCGGCCACCAGATCGCCCGCCGCCGTGCCGAGCGCGAAGGTGAACAGGATAGCGAGCCAATAGAAGGCCTCACGCCGGCCGGTGAATATCGAGTGGATCGAAAGCGTCCGCTCCTTCTGGAACCACAATAGGAAAGTCAGCGCCAGGGCGATCGAGAATGCAATCGTCGTAGCCATCAGTGCCACATGGAAGTTGTCGACCAGATTGTCGGTAATCAATGTGCCAACAATGCTGATCAGTACCACGGAAAGCCAATAGGCGGCGGGAACATATTTCCTCTGCGCAAACTGCCAGACCAATGCGACCGCCAGAATTGCGGACATAACCAGCGACGTCACCGTTAGCCCTAACCCCATCTGCACATTGAGATAGTCGGCCGCCGTTTCACCCATGGTGACGGCCATCAGTTTGATGAGCCAGAAGTCGGCCGTGACGCGAGGAACGCGATTGTAAACAACAGCTTTAGCGGTCGGTGCAGGCATGACAAGTATCCTCGGATGGGTGTCGAATGTCTCGGAGGGCCGTTCCGGCGCGGGGGTGATGCTGTTCGCCGCCCGCCTATTGAGCAGGCTGAGCAGGATTGTTGAGAACCGCCATAAGAGCGGCGAGCGTTTTGTTGACTTTGTCAGCCGACGGAGCGGATTGACGCAGTGCCTTCAGCGCCGCGTCAGAGGCGGCGTCTATATTGTTCCAGTCATTCTGGTTTAGCGGCCGGATTGCGGTCTCGGCCTGGTCCCACGCCGTTTCATAGTCTGTGATGCGCTTTGCAGCGCTGGGGAGGTCGCCTTTGGAAGCGAGGGTCTGGACATCAGCTATGATCGTCTTGAATGGCGACAGATCGCCGAGGCTCGCCGTTTTGGCGGGTGCGGTACTGGCGTAAAGTTCAAAACTCGTAAAGGCCGCCACCGGAACGGCGATGAGCGCGATGGCAAGAAAAATCTGTCTCATCGGTGGATTTCCCCTGAATTCTGGCGATGCAAGGAAGGCATCACTTCCGTTCGCCGGTTGAATGGCCCGCCCGCGGTAGCGCGATACGCTCGCTGCTCTGCCGTTGACGGTCGGTTCGCCCACCGTGATTACGCGGGTTCAATTAGCTGAGAATTAGGACGGAGGTCGGCGTGGTGCCGGGGGACAATCGGTCAGTTGCCAATCGCGCGCGAAAGCGGCGGCCGGTAATGACACCGGCCGCCGCAACCCTCACTTCTGCGGAACCAGATGCGAGACGACCGCCTTACCGCCCTTATTCGCATAGGTTAGCCGGACCTTCTCGCCGACTCGGAGCTTGGTGTCTTCAATCCCTTCGGGCAGGGTGTAGGTTTTGCCGCCCGACAGCGTGATCGTATCGGCATTCTTGCTGATTGCGGTGATCGTGCCGGACACCTGGGCGGCGAATGCGGCACTGATCGGCGACAGGACCAGCATCGCGGTAATAATCATTCGCGATTTCATTGTCTTTTTCCTTTCAAGGTTTCTGCCGCCGATATCTATCGTTTCCCGCAATGGCGACATGAGTTGCGAGGAAAGCAGGTTCTCATTCGCCTCTGAGCTTCTCCGCGACGTGTGTCCGGCTGCGCATTGTCTCACCGGTCGCGGCCAGCAAAGCGGCGCCGGCCGCCGTGACGACGAGAGCGGCGAGATAGAACCAAGGCACGGAAAGCACCTCGGGCGGCGGGTCGAACACGCCGGTCAGCAGCTTGACGAGCACATAGGCAATCAGGGCGCCAGCCGGGAGACCCAGGAACATGCCGCTACCGATGACCAGTGCGGCTTCGCTCCAAACGAACGCGCCGAGTTGTCGTGGTCTGGCCCCGAGAGCGACGAGGACTGCGAAGGAGCGTTCGCGGTCGGCAAAGCCGAGACCAAGTACCAGTCCGCCCGACGCGGCCAGCATGACAAGCGCGAAGATAAGTTCCAGCCGTGTTAGACCGGCGAGATCAACTGCGGTGAGGCTCGACCCGATCAAGGCGACCACATCACCGATCTGACTGACCTTGAGCCCGGGAAGGCCCGCAGTCGCGCTTTGGGCGGCCCGTGCGATACGCGCCGGATCGCCGCTCGACCGGATGAGAACGATCTCGCTTTCCGCGGAACCTGTCTGCTTCGCAATGTAAGCGGCATTGGCGACCAGAAACGAATCCTTCGGCGCAGTCGGGAATTCGCGCACCACGCCCACAATGTGGAAGGGCACGACGCGGTATTGGTGATCGGCCGCGTTTTGCAGGCGAATATTGATGCTGTCGCCGCGGCTCAGCTGATAGTCGTTGACCGTTTCCTGCGATACGAGCACGCCGTCGGGCGTTTGTGCCAGGTTGGTGAGTGTCGCCCTGGCGTCGCCATTGGCGAAATAGGCGTCGGACATCGCCGTGACCGATCCGATACGCGCCGGATCGATGCCATAGAGATCCTGAAGGTCGGTTCCCACATATGCATATCGGTGCTGCATCGACTGGGCGGCCGCCACGCCCGGCAGCCTGGAAAGGCGGTCGAACGCCCGGGATGCGGGCGCGGTGGATGTGCCCGTGACGGTGACGTCGGCCCCGTTGGTGAGTTCAGCGTCGACCCGAGCCTGAGCCTCATAGGTCGCGTTGAAAATTGCGGTCGATGCAGCGAAGGCAAAAGCAAGCGCAGCCAGGCCGATGCCAGCAGTCAGTCGCGGACCTTGCCGTCCAAATGTCGCGGCCACCACCTCCGCGAGACGACCCGCGACGGGTCGCAAGCTTATGGCGATCGCCGGCCGGCC